>LNET01000043.1 GCA_001464055.1 Burkholderiales bacterium Ga0077543 | reverse complement strand
TGCTCGGCCAGCCAGCCCTGGTCACGGCCCATGTTGCTGGCGATGCGCAAGGCGAAGCACTTCTTGCCCAGCAGCGCATTGCCGCCGTAGCCCGAGCCGTAGGACCAGATCTCGCGCGTTTCCGGGTAGTGCACGATGTACTTGGTGGCGTTGCAGGGCCAGGCCACGTCCTTCTGTCCTTCGGCCAAGGGCGCGCCCACGGTGTGCACGCAGGGCACGTAGTCGCCGTCGGCACCCAGAACGTCCAGAGCGCCACGGCCCATGCGCGTCATCGTGCGCATGCTGATGGCGACGTAGGGGCTGTCGGTCAGCTCCACGCCGATGTGCGAGATGTGCGAACCCAGCGGGCCCATCGAGAACGGCACCACGTACATCGTGCGGCCTTTCATCGCGCCCTTGAACAGCGCGGGGGTGCCGTCGGCCTGGCCGGTCTGCAGCAGGGCACGCATCTCGGCCGGGGCCATCCAGTGGTTGGTAGGGCCGGCGTCTTCGCGCTGCGCGCTGCAGATGAAGGTGCGGTCTTCCACGCGCGCCACGTCGCTGGGGTCGCTCAGGGCCAGGAAACTCTTCGGACGCAGTTCAGGGTTCAGCTTTTTCAGGGTGCCGGCGGCCACCAGCTGCGCGCACAGGCGGTCGTACTCTTCCTTGGAGCCGTCGCACCAGTAGACGTCGCGGGCTTCGGTGAGCGCGGCGATTTCGGCCACCCAGGCCACCAGGCGGTGGTGCTGCACGTGGGCGGGGGTGTTGAGCTTCAGGCCATCGAGGGCGGGGCGGTTCATGAAAGTCTCCGGGAAGGTTGCAGGAATCGTGGATGTGGCATTGGGTCAGGCCCAGCATGGCGCTGAGCCTGGCCGAATGCCGCAGGCATCCGTTCCGTGAGGCCGGGGGGCTGATTGTCAAACCAATGTAATCGCCCCGTAACCACCGGCCCGGAGGGGGGTCATGCAAGATTGGTATGGCGTGATGCACCCATGGCAGCCCCCTGCCGGCGCGCGCAGCCGTCGCCAATGGCGCCGGTTTCACAGCCGATTCCAGGGGTTGTGCACCGCCGTTTGGACGTTTCGTCGGCTTCGCTGCCCGATGGCAGCGGCTGGCGGCTACACCGGAGTCCAGCCCGCACCGGACGCGGGCCAACACCCCAACTGGAGCCGACATGAACCGAATTTCCAAGACTCACGCCGCCCTTTACGCGCTGCTGCCCAGCCTGGCGATGACTGCCTTGATCCAGGCCAGTGGCGGCAGCGACGACGCCATGGCACAAGCCAGCAGCGCCGACCGCATCGAAGGCACCTGGGAGTCGCAGGTCACGATCAAGGACTGCACTTCCGGCGCGGTGCTGCGCAACTTCGCCGGCATGCAGACCTTTCACCGGGGCGGTACGGTGTCCGACACCAACAACGCGCCGACGGCATCCCGCGGCCCTGGTCTGGGCGCATGGAGCCTGCGCAGCGACGGCACCTACGCCGACAACTGGCGCTTTTACCGCTACAACGCCGACGGCAGCCCGGCGGGCAGCCAGCGCGTGCTGCAGACGATCACGCTCGCCGCCGACGGCAACAACAACACCGGCACGATCAGCGCCCAGGTGCTGGACCTTGCCGGCAATGTGCTGCAGACGGTGTGCGGCACGACGGTGGGTGTGCGGCTGTTCTGATCGCGGCGGGCGGCACGCCAGGCGCGACAGACAGGCACAGCGCTGCTACCCTGAGCAGTGGCCGCCTGCCTGGGCGCTGCCCGGCACGATGGGCCGGACAGGCCATTGCGGGAATGACGACCGCACTGCGCCGAAAGCCCGGCATTCCGCGTTCCGAGTCACCCTTTACCCCTGGCCGCGCTCGTGACGACCCACCGCAACCGTGATGCAGACGCCGACAGCCGGGCCTTCCCGCCGCGCCGGCGGCACTGGATGGCCCTGGACGCTCTCCCGCTGGGGCTGTTGCTGCTCGTCGGCCTGGCCATCGGCATCGACGACCTGGCACAGCAGTTGCGCTTGAGCCCGCGCGGCCAGCCGCTGTCGCAGGCGGTGCCTGCCGTTCTGGGTGACGTGCTCGTGCGGGTGGCGCTGGACCTGCTGCTGCTGCTGCCGATGCTGGGCCTGGTGCTGGCAGCGCTGCGCAGCACCGCCGGCCGCCAACCCGCCTGGCGCGCCGCCGCGCTGGCCGCAGCCGTGCTGACCGGCGCGCTGTTTTATGGCCAGTGGATGGAGCCCGGCCTGTGCCTGCTGGACAGGCTGCCGGCCGTCCGCACGCGCTGCGAGGCCTGGCAGTGGTTGTCATGGACCCGCGCCGGGTATGCCGCGCAGGCGCTGGTGTGGGGCGGCCTGATCGCGCTGCTGCTGGCCTGGGACCAGCGCGCCCGGGACACTGCCAGCGCGCTGCATCACGCGCGCATGCGGCGACTGCAGGCCGAGCGCGACGAAGACGAGGCGCGCCTGGTCTCGTTGCAGGCGCAGATCGAACCGCACTTCCTGTTCAACACCCTGGCCCATCTGCTGCGCCTGCACGAGGTGAACCCCGCAAAGGGCCTGGCCATGCTGCGCAGCCTGGCAGCCTATGTGCAGTCGACGCTGCCGGAAATGCGCGCCCGCCGCGCCACGCTGCGCCGCGAGCTCGCGGCGACATTGGCCTATGCCGAGGTGCAGCAGGTGCGGATGGGCGAAGGCCTGGCGGTGACGGTGGACATCCCGGACGAGCTGCTCGACGCTGAACTGCCGACGATGATGTTGCTGACGTTGGCGGAGAACGCCATCAAGCACGGCCTGTCGCCGCGACCCGGCGGCGGCACCCTGCGCCTGGAGGCGCGCGCCGACGGCCGCTGGCTGAAGCTGGCCGTCGTCGACGACGGGGTCGGCCTGAAGCTGGGGGCCGGCGGCGGCCGCGGGCTGGCCAACACACGCTCGCGCCTGGCCGCCGTGCAAGGCGAGCTGGACATCGTCAACCAGCCCTCGGGTGGGGTGCGCGCCAGCCTGTGGCTGCCCTTGACCTGGGCCGCGCGATGACGCTGCCGGCGCACGGCCGCGTCGCCGTCGCCCTGGGTGCCCGGCACCGGCTGCGGCCGCAACACTGGGCCCTGGCGGCGGGGGTCGGCCTGCTGCTCGGCCTGCTGATGGCATTCCAGCGCGCGGGCTTCTTCCTGGAAACCCTGAGCGAACACAACCGCCTGGCGCTGTACGCCGTGTTCGCCAGCCGCTGGACGGTGTTGATGACGGGTGTGGCGCTCGTGGCGCTGCCGGTCATGGCGGCTCTGGACGAGCTCGAAGCCCGCGGCCTGGCGCGGCGGCGCGACTATGCCGTGGCCAGCGTGCTGCTGCTGTCGTTCGCGGCCTTCGTGCTGGAGCCGCTGGCGTTCACCGTGCTGCGCCGGGTGCACGAAGCCCTGCAGTCGCCGATGCGGCCGTTCTGGGCCGGCGTCGGCTGGTTCCAGGGGCTGGCACGCGGCTGGTCGCTGTCGCTGCCGATGCTGGCCGTGGCCTGTGCGATGGGGGGCGGCGCGCTGGCCAGCCACGCCGCTTCGCGCCGCGGCCAGCAGGCGCTGGCGGGCGCGCAGTGGCGACTGGTCGAGCTCGAACGCCGCGTCCTGGCCGAACAACTGCAGGGCGCCGAGGCGCGCGTGGACCCAGTGTTCCTGTTCCAGACGCTGAGCCGGCTCGAACAGGACTTTGTCCGGGTGCCCAGCCAGGGGCGCAGCCTGCTGCAGGCACTGATCCGCTTCCTGCGCGCCGCGCTGCCCCCGGGGGCAGACGCCGGTGGCACGCTGGCGCAACAGGCCGAGCTGCTGCGGGCCTACCTGGAGATCGTCAGCCACGAACGCCCGGCGCTGCGCGCCTGGTCGGTGACGCTGGCCCAACGCCTGGGCGAGCGGCCCATTGCACCGTTCCTGTTGCTGCCACTGGTTCGCGACGCCCTGGACCGGGGCGCGGGCACGGTGCATCTGCACGTCGAGTCCGCCGCCGGGCTGTTGCTGCTGCGCCTGGCCGACGATGGCGACGATGGCGGCGCCAGCACGCAGGCGCTGCACGACGGCCTGCGCCAGAGGCTGCTGCGGCTGTATGGCCAGGCTGCGACGCTGCAGCGGCAGCCGGCAAGCGACGGCCGCCACGAGACACGACTGGCCGTGCCAGAGCCCGGAACCCGAAACCCACCGACACCATGACATCGCGCAACACCCCCAGACCCAAGGCCTTCGAGAGCAGTGCGGAGGCCGCCCGGTGAGCACACGCGCCATCATCGTCGAGGACGAACTGCTGTTGCGCCACCAGATCGAGGACATGCTGGCCGAGGTCTGGCCGCAGTTGCAGGTGCTGGACAGCGTCGGTGACGGCAGCAGCGGCATGGCGGCTTTCGAGCAGCATCGACCCGATCTGCTTTTCCTCGACGTCGAGATGCCCGGCATGTCGGGGCTGGAGCTGGCGCGCCGCGTCGGCGGGCGCTGCCACATCGTCTTCATCACCGCCTACGGCCAGCATGCGGTGGCCGCCTTCGACGCCGGCGCAGTGGACTACGTGTTGAAGCCCATCGACACCGAACGCCTGGCCCTGGCCTGCGCGCGCGTGCGGGAACGGCTGGCGGGGCCGCCGCAGCCGCTGCAGCACGTGCTGGACCAGCTGGCGGCACGCATCGGGCAGGCGCAAAGCCATCTGCGCTGGATCACCGCCGCGCGCGGCGCCGCCATCCGGCTGATCACCGTCGAGCAGGTCTGCTACTTCCAGGCCGATACGAAGTACACGCGCGTGGCCTGCGCCGACGGCGAGTCGCTGATCCACACCCCCTTGCGCGAATTGCTGGAGCAGCTCGACCCGGCGATGTTCTGGCAGGTCCATCGTTCGACCATCGTCAATGCGATGGCCGTGGACAGCGTGGTGCGCGATGGCGACGGCCGCCTGCTGCTGCGCGTGAAGGGCCGACCCGAGACCCTGCGGGTGAGCCAGACCTTCGCCAGCCGCTTCAGGCAGATGTAGGCCGCGGCCTGCAGCGCCCTGTTTTCAACAATGGCGCGACAGGCCCGCGTCGGCAAAGCGCCGGCCGGCCGCGGCCAGACTGTGGCGCGAGGCAGCGCCGTGGCTTTGCGCCGCCGCGCTGTCGAACTGGATCGCCATGACCACCAGGTCCACCGCATCCAGCCGCGGCGCAAACCAGGCCGGACGCGGCGTGCGGTACGGCCAGCGCAACAGCGCCCCAGTGGCGGCATAGGCGTCGACAAACCGATCGATGTATCCGCTGACGATGATGATGCCCTGCTGCTCGCCTTCCCGCACCACGCCAGGCAGCGCCGCGGCCAGCTCGTCCAGCAAGCTCGCCCGCTCGGCCACGGCCTGGGCGAAGGCACCGAGGAAGGCATAGCGAGGCGGCAGCGGTTGCGGGTTCAGTGCCACGGCATCGCCCGGGCCGGTGATGCCGCCCAGTGCATCGAAGGCCTCGGGGTGACGCGCCAGCAGGCTGGCCAGGAGCAGGCGCCAGGGCTCAGGACGTGGTGCGGGATTCCAGTCCGGCAGGAACAATCCCCGCACCAGCCCGGCCTGAGTCAACGCGGTGCGGATCACCGGGTCCCAGGGGCCGGGCGGCAAGGGGTTCGAGTCGTCTTCCCGGGCCGGGTTGGCGCCGAGCATCGTCCGCACGAAGTCGAACAGCGGGTTGTCACGGGCGAGGCCGGCCGAGCCGGGCGTGATCGAGGAGGTCTGCGGCGTCATGGGGCTTCCTTCGGGGTGAGTGGGTCAGGGGTGGGAAAAGCGGGGGGCAGGGCGGCGCGCGCGCCAGCCCAGCGCCGCCAGCCCCAGCAGCCACAGGGCCCAGGTGCCGGGCTCGGGCACGGCCACCACGCCAACGCTGCCGTCGATGTACAGGCGCGAGATGTCGAGCACGGCGCCATCGGCCAGCAGCAGGCCGCTGCTGTCGATGTGGCTGAATTGGCCAGCCTGCAGGCTGGCCCAGTCGAAGAGGTCGAAGCGCTGGCCGGCTTCGCCAGTGAAGCCGGCCCAGGACACCAGGGCCAGCGTGCCGCCGAAGCTCAGGCTGCCGGCGACGCTGTAGGCGTCGTGGCCGGTGCCGGGCGTGGTGCCGCCGATCTCGGCCAGGTAGAGGTTGCCCGCGCCGAAGAACACATCGCCGGCGTCCTGGCCTGCGCCCACAGAGTCGCCGACCGACAAGCCGCCTTCGTAGAACTTGGTGCCGGTGCCGGTGAACAGCGCACCGCTGCGCTGCGTCACGGCGCCGAAGAACACCGCCGTCGACTGCGAGGACACGCGCAGCTCGCCGCCGGCCTGGACATCGACCACGTCGTGGAAGCTGGTGTCGCTGCGACCCGAGAGGATGACCTTGCCGCCGCTGGGCGTGGTCACCGGGCCGTAGACGGTGCCGCCGCCGAAGCTCACCAGCAGCTCGCCGCGGTTGACGAGCCCGCCGTTGCCGGCGGCCGCGGTCGAGTCGGCAAGGCGCAGGCTGGCGCCATCGAGCACGATGCGGCCACCGGCTTCGTTGCTGACGGGGCCATTGAACCGGGCATGGCCCGCCCCCAGCACCACCTGACCGCCAGCCTGGTTGCTGAAGGCGCCACTGATCTCGAGTTCGCCACCGGCGCGCAGCTCCACCAGGCCAGCGTTGGCGTGGCCTGCGGTGCCCTGCACCAGCAATTGCTCGCCTGTGCCGACACGCAGCGTGCCGGCAGGGGTGTTGCTCAGGTCGGTGTTCAGCCGCGCGCCGGTGCTGGCCGCGCCAAGCACCAGGCCATTGTTCTGCAGGCCGTCGGGCAGGGTCAGGTTGCCGGCCCGGACCTCGCCGTCATTGACGACAAAGCCGGTCAGTACGCCCTCGCCCGCCAGCACGCCCTTGGTCGTGACGAGGGTGTGCGTGCCGTTGTCGCCCAGCACCTCGATCCGGCCACCGGCCAGCTTGAGCGTGGCAATGCCGTTGTTGCCGTCGGCCAGGCCGCCGATCTGCAGCGTGCGCACCCTGGTGTCGGCCGTGGGGCCGGTGACGGTGAGGCTGGCGGCCACGTCGATGAAGGCCGCGGTGTGGCGGTTGGGCGCGACGCCGTGCGACCAGCCGGCCGTGGCGGCCCAGCTGCCGCCGGCCGTGCCCTGCCACACGGTGGTGTCGAGTGTCATCATGAAGGCACGGGTGTTGCCACTGCCGTCCAGCGCCTCGCCGACGATCTGGCCGACGTCGTTGATGTCGCGCGCCTCGCGAAGCGTGAGCCCGGCATCGACCACGCCGTTGAAGCTGTTGAGGTCGTCCATGCGGCCGTTGACGGCCAGGAAAGCGCGGGCCTGGCCGCTGACCGTCGAGCTGCTGCCCACCACCAGGCCGGCCTGATTGAGGGCCAGCGCTGACGAATCCCGGCCGCCCAATGAGCCCAGGTCGAACGGCTGGTCGTCGCGATAGATGACGGCTCGCCGCCCAAGGTCCCCAGAGTAGAAGCCAAACTGCGAGCCTGCGATCTCCCCGGCGTTGTTGATGGCGGTGGCATGGGCATAAAGCGTCCCGCCGAAGACCGGCAGTTCGATCATCAGCCCGCTGCGGTAGACGAAAGGCCTGTCTGAATTCCCCTCGTCCTGCGCCCAGCCGACGACCACGCCGTTGTCGTTGATGCCCAGGGCAGCTCCCTGGACGCCGCCCAGTGTCCCCAGGTTCACCTTCACGCCATCCGGGTTGAAGATGACGGGGTGGGAAGACGTTGTGCTGACGCCCTGGCCCACCACCTGTTGCCGGGCATTGATCGCGAAGCCCAGGGATGTCGCGTCGCCGGCGGCCAGTCCCAGGTCGACGGGGACGCCGTCGATGGTGCGGAAGGCGCGAGAGTTGCCCACGGCAAAGAAGTCCATGGTGCCAGCGACCTCGCCGGCTTGGTTGATGGCGAAGGCCCGGCCGCCGCTGGCGCTGGGAAGCAAGTTGCGCATGACCCCGTCTTCGTACAAGAACGGCTGGAGATACACGAATACGGCATCGCGTGTCGTGCCCACCACCTGGCCAGCGTTGTTGATGCCGCTGGCCGCCGCGTAGTTGCCGCCCAGCGTGCCCAGGTTGACCACCGTCCAGTGCGGCTGCGCCGGCGCCGCCAGTGCGGTGGCGGCTGTACCCGTCAGCCAGGCCAGCGCGACGGCGGCAGCCAATGGGCGCAGCGCCGCCCAGTGGCGCGGCACCGTGTTGCGGAGGGCGGCGGACGGGCTGGGTCGCCGCGGGCGACGGCGGGCGGTGGTCAGCGGTGGTTGGGCAAAGTGGCTCATGGGTGGTTCCTGCAGCGTGGGGGTTCTGTCCGGGCGGCTCGCTCTGCGATGGCGCGCCAGGTTCCTGGGTGACGCCATCGGGCCGAAGGCCGAAGCGCCCTCGACCCCATGCAGTACGGACGGGCTGGCTGGCGGCGGACAGGCCGCCGCCCAGGAGCCCCCCTGTCCGGGGGGGTCAGCGGGGCGCGGGGCTGGACGCCGCAGCAGCCTGCGCTGCGGCAGTGGCCGCGGCGGCGGCCTGCGCACCGCGCGTGCTTTCATGCCCGGACCCCAGCGTTGCCGCGTAGTGCCGGGCAGCTTCGGCGTGTGCACGTGCCGCCAGGGCGGGGTCGGCCTGCGCACCTGGCCCGACCGACAACGCCAGCAGCTGCGCCGCGCGGCCGGCCTGCAGCGACGGTTCGAACACCGCCCGGCGGCCCATGAGGCCGGCCTCGGCCTCGGCCTCGGCCGTTGGCTGCGGCTGCGGCTGCGGCTGCGGCCCGGACGGCACCTGCACCAGCGCAAGCACCAGCGCCTGCACCCGCAACGCCGCCTCGCGCGCCGCAGGCCGGTCGCCGCGGGCCAGAGCCGCCTGGCCCAGCAGCAACTGGGCTTCGACGAGTTGGGCGCGCTGGAAGGGGTTGGCTTGCAGCGACGGCAAGACCTGCTGCAAGCGGGCGGCCGCCTCGACGGGCAGGCCGCGCGCCAGCGCCAGGCGCGCCGTGCCCAGTGCGGCCGAGGCCGCCAGCCCGGCATCGCCCGCGGCCAGCGGGCTGCGGTCGCGTTCGGCCAGCAGACTGGCGGCGTCGGCGGTGCGGCCGCGCAGCAGCCACAGCTCGGCCAGCCGCCCCTGCGCATTGAAGAGGTAACGGGCCGAAGCGGTCTGGCGCGCGCGCTGCACGGCGCGCACCAGGCTGGCCTCGGCCTCGTCGAGCCGACCCAGCTGCAACAGGGCGGTGCCCATGTTGGCATGCATGTAGCCAGGCATGGCCGCCCCGGCGCTCATGCCGGCCAGTACACCCTGGGCCTGCTCCGAGAAGCCCAGCGCCTGCAGCGGCCGGCCCATTCCCAGGTGCATCACGGCACGGTAATTCAGCAACACGGCGCTGCGCAGGGTGCTGGCACGGCCGCTGTCGTGCAGGGCCTCGACGGCCTGGCGGTAGTGGCCATCGGCCAGCGCCAGTTGGCCGCGGCTGCGCGCCACATCGGCGCGGGTCTCGTGCACGTCGGGCAGCACGGCACGGGCCTGCGGCTGGCCGGCGAGTGCGTCCTCGGAGGCCTGGGCGTGAGCCTCGGCGGCATCGCCGCGGCCCTGCCACGCCAGCAGCGTGGCGGCGTAGGAATGGCAGTCGTAGCGTGCCAAGGCGTAGGCCGGTGCCCGAGGTACGCCGGCCGACAGTGCCACCAGCCGCGCCGCTGCGTCATCGGCATCCAGCGCCACGGCGCGACACTGCAGCTGCCAGTGCAGCGCGCTGCCAGGCACGCTGGCGGCGGCCAGGCGCATGCCGTCTTCGTAGGCACGCTGGCGTGCATCGGGGCGCTGCAGCGAGGTGTTCTTGCCCCCGATGAGCAGCAGCACCTCGGCCAGCACTTCGGGCTGCTGTGCATAGGCTCGGCGTGCCACGCGTTCGGCGTGGTCGACGACCTGCTCGGCGCTGAGCGCCTGGCCGTCGGGCCCGGCCATGCCCATCATCTCGCCGGCAAAGGCCTGCAGGGCCTGGCCCACGCGCTGGCGCTCGAGTGCGGCGTCGCGCTGCAGCCGGGCTTCGCGTGCCTGGGTCGTCGCCACGGCCAGCCCGCCACCCAGGGCCAGCGCGACAGCGGCGGTGCCGGTCAGCAGCCAGCGGTGGCGCTGCGCGAAGCGCCGGGCGCAGTAGACCGCACCGCCGCGGCGCGCGACCACGGGCCGGTGGCTGCGGTGGCGCCGCAATTCGTCGGCCAGCTCGCCAACGCCGGCGTAGCGCGCAGCCGGGTCGGGCTGCAGCGCGCGCGCGACGATCGCGTCCAGGTCGCCGGCCAAGGCGCGCTGCAGCCGCCGCGGCCTCATGCCGAAGCGGGCGGCATCGGCGCCGGCGCGGCTGGGCGGTGCGATCTGGGCGGCGCGCACCTGGGCCGGCAGATCGGCTGCCTGCAGGTCGATGCAGTAGGGGCGCTGCCCAGTCAGCAGTTCGTACAGCACCACGCCCAGCGAATAGACGTCCGAAGCCGTGCTCAGCGGCTGCCCGGCCAGCTGCTCCGGGGACGCGGTCTCGGGCGTGAAGCTGCGCGCTTCGCCACTGCTGCCTTCACCCAGCAAGCGGGCAATGCCGAAGTCGAGCAGGCTCACGTGGCCCGAGGGCGTGACGAGAATGTTGCCGGGCTTCAGGTCGCCGTGCACCACGAGCCGGGCATGGGCGTGGCCGACGGCGGCCAGCACCTGGTCGAACAGTGCCAGGCGCTGCTGCACGTTCAGGCCCCGGGCCTGGCAATGCACGGTCACTGGCTCGCCGCTGATGAGCTCCATCGCGAGGTAGGCCACGGACAGTCCTTCGCCGGCCGCGATGACGCCAGCGTCGTACAGTCGCGCAATGTGGGGGTGCTCGAGACCGGCCAGGAGGTCGCGCTCCTGGGCGAAGCGTCGCCATTCGGCGCTGCCCGTCTCCAAACGGCCGTGCAGCACCTTCAAGGCCACGCGCCGCAGCACGCCGGCGGTCTGCTCGGCTTCCCAGACGCTGGCCATGCCGCCTTCGCCCAGGAGCTTCACCAGGCTGTAGGGGCCCAGCCGGTCGCCGGCCGCCAGGCCGTGGCCACGGGCAGCGGCGTCCAATGCGCTCCAGCGCAGGCCATCGAGCGAGGTGGCCCGCAGTTCACGCGCGCCCGGCGCCTCATCGCTGGCCCGCAGCAGTTCGCGAACCGCCGCCGCGCAGCCGGGATCGGTCACGGCCAGACGCGCCAGCCAGGCGCTGCGAGCAGCGCCGCTGATTTCGCAGCCTTCGTCGAAGAGCTGAGAGACGCGGGGCCAGAGTTGCGGGGAGATCTGCATGGTGGTTCCTGAAGGCTCTGCACGCCATACGCAAACGCCGGGCTTCGGCGGACACCCGGCATGGCGCCCGGCACGGACACGCGCCGCTGGCAGGAAACGTCAGTCGCGCAGGCGAAGCAGCATGTAGGCCCGGGCCTTCACCCAATAGCGGCGCACGGTGCGGTCGGTGACGTTCAGGGCCAGGGCGATTTCAGCGTCGTCGCAACCGCCGAAGTAGCGCATTTCCACCACCCGCGCCAGCGTCGCGTCCAAGGCTTCCAGTTCAGCCAGAACGCGGTCGACGTCGAGCACATCTGCCGCATCGGGCCCGGATTGGGCCAGCGCCGAGGCCCCCATGTCGGTGGCCAGCGTGACCCTTTGCGCTCCACCGCCGCGCCGGGCCGCCTGCCGCGCACGCACGTGGTCGATGATGATGTGGCGCATCATCGTGGCCGCATAGGCGAAGAAGTGTCGGCGGTCTTCGATCTGCAGCTTGTCGCCGCGGACGAAGCGCAGGAAGCTTTCGTGCACCAGGGCCTGGGTGTCCAGCAGGGTGTGCGGCTGGTGCCGGCGAAGGCGCGCACGGGCGACGACGAGCAGCTCGGGGTAGAGGCTGGCGTAGGCGCGATCGGCGGCGCTGCGGTCTCCGGCATGGGCGGCGCGCAAGGTCACGGTCAGCGGTTCCATGCGGGGCTCCCGGCCGGGTTCCGGGATGAAACGCCGTGTTGCCGAGGCTAACGGAGAACATGCCAAGAATTCGCGACCAACGCAGCCTGCTTTCCCCAGCCCGGTGGGTGAAGCGCGCGCACGCGGGCCCTCTGCCCGCGACCCGATCCCCGAGATCCGGCGATTCGCCCGGGACCCGCGTCGTCAGTCGCCCGCAGCCGACACGCCCAGCAGGTCGACCGCCAGCGCCTCGGCCACCTCGATCCCGTCGACGCCGGCAGACATGATCCCTCCCGCATACCCCGCCCCTTCGCCGGCCGGGTACAGGCCTGCCACATTCAGGCTCTGGTAGTTCTTGCCACGGGTGATGCGCAGCGGCGAAGACGTGCGGGTTTCGACGCCCGTGAGCAGCGCGTCGGGCATCGCAAAGCCCTTGATCTGGCGTTCGAACGCCGGAAGGGCCTCGCGGATGGCGTCCAGCGCGTAGTCGGGCAGGCTGCCGCGGCCGGGTTGGGCCAGGTCGGTGGGCGTGACGCCGGGCTTGTAGGACGGCTGCACCGTGTCGAAGGCGGTGGACGGCCGGCGCTTGACGAAGTCGCCCACCCGTTGACCGGGGGCGAGGTAGCCGCCGCCGCCCAGTTCGAACGCCCGGCTTTCCCAGATACGCTGGAAGGCCATGCCGTCCAGCGGGTTCACCGGGCCGTTCTTCCTGCCGTCCTGACGGTAGTCCTGGGGCGAGATACCCACGACGATGCCGGCATTGGCATTGCGTTCGTTGCGGCTGTACTGGCTCATGCCGTTGGTGACCACACGCTCAGGTTCACTGGTCGCGGCCACCACCGTGCCGCCAGGGCACATGCAGAAGCTGTAGACCGAGCGGCCGTTGCTGGCGTGGTGAACGAGCTTGTAGTCGGCCGCACCCAGGATGGGGTGGCCGGCGCTGGCGCCAAACCGGGCGCGGTCGATCACGCCTTGCGGGTGTTCGACGCGAAAGCCGATGGAAAACGGCTTGGCTTCCAGGTAGACGCCGCGCTCGGCCAGCATCACGAAGGTGTCGCGCGCGCTGTGGCCCAGGGCCATGACGACGTGGCTGGCCGCTATTTCTTCGCCACCGGCCAGCACCACGCCGCGCACGCGCCGGCCGCCCAGGGCGCTGGCTTCGATGCGCAGGTCGGTCACACGCTGGCCGAAGCGGATCTCGCCACCCAGGGCCTCGATGTCGGCGCGCATCTTCTCGATCATGCTCACCAGCCTGAAGGTGCCGATATGCGGCTTGGCCACGAACAGGATCTCTTCGGGCGCGCCGGCCTTGACGAATTCGGTGAGCACCTTGCGCGTGAGGTGGCGCGGGTCGCTGATCTGGCTCCAGAGCTTGCCGTCGCTGAAGGTGCCTGCGCCGCCTTCGCCGAACTGCACGTTGCTGTCGGGGTTCAGCACCCCCTGGCGCCACAGGCCCCAGGTGTCCTTGGTGCGTTCACGCACCGGGCGGCCCCGTTCCAGCACGATCGGCGCCAGCCCCATCTGCGCCAGCACCAGCGCGGCGAACAGGCCGCAGGGGCCGAAACCGATGACGACCGGACGCGCCCGGCCGCTGGCCCGGAAATCGGCTGGGGCGTGGGTGACCAGGCGGTAAGCCGTGTCCGGGCTGGGCCTGATGTGCGGGTCGCGTTCGAAGCGCTGGAGCAAAGCGCCTTCGTCCACGCCCGGGGCCAGCACGCAGTCCAGCGTGTAGATCAGGACGATGGCCGACCTCTTGCGCGCGTCGAAGCTGCGCTTGAAGACGGTGAAGGCCTGCAACTCGTCGTCGGCCAGGCCCAGACGCGCCAGGACGGCCGGTCGCAGGTCAGCCGCCGGGTGGTCCAGCGGCAACCGGAGTTCGGTGATTCGGATCATGGGCACGGCGGCAATGTGGATTCACACGGGGCCGGCCGCGGCGCACGCGGTCGTGCGCCGGGGGGCGTCAGCCGCCTTTGCCGGGGCGCTTGCCGGGGTTCTTCTTGCTGCGCGTGTGCGAACCACGTTCCAGGCTGATGCGCTGGCCGCCGCCGTTGACACGGGCATTGGTCCCGGCAGCGGGCGCCGGACGCGGGGTGGCCTTGCGGTCGGCTTCGGTTCTGATCTTGTTGGCCATGGTGGACTCTGCTGGGAAATTTCTGGACAGCCCGCGATTAGGCCACAAGGCGGGCCGCCGGGCTCGGGCTCAATGTCCGGCGAAGTCCACCAGCGTGAACAGCGGCAGCCCGGCGGCGCGCAGCCTGGCCGAGCCTTCCAGTTCCGGCAGGTCGACGATGGCCGCACCTTCGATGACCTGGGCTCCCAGGCGTTCGAGCAGTTTCTTGCCCGCCATCATCGTGCCGCCAGTGGCGATCAGGTCGTCGATGAGCACGACCCTGTCGCCCGGCTTGACGGCATCGGTGTGCATTTCCACCGTGGCGCTGCCGTATTCCAGCTCGTAGGTTTCTTCCACCGTCGTGAACGGCAGTTTGCCCTTCTTGCGGATCGGCACGAAGCCGACGTTCAGCTCGTAGGCCACCACGGCACCGATGATGAAGCCGCGTGCGTCCAGCCCCGCGATGGCACTGGGCTTGACGTCGAAGTACCGGTGCACGAACTCGTCGATGAGGATGCGGAAGACCTTCGGGTTGGCCAGCAATGGCGTGATGTCGCGGAACTGCACGCCCGGCGCGGGCCAGTCGGGCACGGTGCGGATATGGGCACGGATGGTCTGGGCGGGCGTCATGACTGCGGATTGTGCCGCCATGCCTGCGGCTGCAAGGCTCAGGCCACGACCAGCCGAGCAAGGACCTGCGGCCGGCCGTCGCTGCCGGTCCGCAGCACCAGCCCTTCGCCCGTGCTGGTGGACGTGCCGACCAGCCCGTTCATCACGAACTGGTGCGTCACCCAGGCTTCGAAACGCCCGCGCTGGGTCGTCGCCGTTGCCACTGCGGCGACCAGGTCGCGCAGCGACTGGGCGTTGGTCGTCTCGTCGGCACCACGCGGCGAACCCAGCGCCGCCCAGGCCTGGCTGCGACCGAAGGCCAGTGTCGCGGTGTCCATGCAGCGGCACCAGGGGCTGCTGCGCACCGCCGCCGGAACCAGCTGGCGCTGTGCCAGCCACTGGCCGATGCGCCGGGCCTGGGCGCGCCCCTCGTCGTTCAGGTTGCGCTGAGTGCTGCAGTCGCCCAGCTTGAACTGCGGCGGGTCGAAGGTGCCTGGGGCCAGTGCATGGCGCAGTGACAGCACGACGCCGCCCTCGCGCAGCAGCTTGGCCACGGCTTCGTCGGCCCGCGCCGACAAGGGCAAGCCGATGGCGCCGATCAGGATGAGGCGTCGCTGGTTCACCCGCAAATGATCCCGCAGCTGGCGCCGGCAGCGCAGCGATGGGGTCATTGCGCGGGCCGCCTAGCGCGCGCCCAGCAGTTTTTCCTCGGCCAGCGCCAGCGCCTCGGGCAGACCACTCAGCACCAGCGTGTCACCGCCGTGCAGCAGCAAGCCGTCGGCCGCGGAGATCACGCCGCCGCTGTGCCGCCGCACCGACACCACGCTCACGCCCACCGCATGCAACGCGAGCTGCGACAGGGTCTGGCCGGCGCAGCGCGCGGCTTCGGGCAGGGTGACGCTGCGCAGTCGGGCCTCCGACAGTTCGCTCACCGTGTCGTCGTCGGCACCGTGGAAATAGCCCCGCAGCAGGCCGTAGCGGGCGTCGCGGGCGTCGCGCGTGATGCGCACCACCCGCGCCATCGGCACGCCCACCAGCGCCAGCGCGTGGCCGGCCAGCATCAGGCTGCCTTCCACGGCCTCGGGCACCACCTCGGTGGCGCCGGCGGCTCGCAGTTTGTCGATCTCGCTGTCGTCGATGGTGCGCACGACCACCGGCACCTTGGGCGCATGTTCCTGGACCAGGCGCAGGATCTTCAGCGCGCTGGGGGTGTCGTGGTAGCTGATGACGACGGCTGCGGCACGGGCCAGGCCGGCCGCCATCAGGCTGGGCAGGCGCGCGGCATCTCCGAAAACCACGCTCTGGCCGGCGGCGGCGGCCTGGCGCACCCGGTCGGGGTCCAGGTCCAGCGCCATGTAAGGAATGCCCTCGGGCGCGAGCAGCCGGGCCAGGTTCTGGCCGCTGCGGCCGTAGCCGCAGATGATGACGTGGCCTTCGGTGGAAATGGCGCGCTTGGCAATCGTGGTCAGAGCCACCGACTGCATCAGCCAGTCGCTCGACGACAGCCTGTTGACGATGCGATCGCTGTGCATGATGAGGAATGGCGTGGCCAGCATGCTCAGCACCATGCTGGCCAGCACCGGGCTCACCCATTCGGGCGCCACGATGCCGCGGTCGGCGCCCAGCGTCAGCAGCACGAAGCCGAACTCGCCGGCCTGCGCCAGATACAGGCCGGTGCGCAGGGCCACCCCGGGCGTGGCCTTGAAGGCGCGGGCCAGCGCCGCCACCAGCACGAACTTGGCCAGCACCGGCAGCGTGGTCAGGGCCAGCACCAGGAACCACTGGTCGAGCACCGGCCGCCAGTCCAGCTTCATGCCGATGGTGATGAAGAACAGGCCGAGCAACACGTCGTGGAAGGGCCGGATGTCGGTCTCGACCTGGTGCTTGTATTCGGTCTCGGCCACCAGCATGCCGGCGACGAACGCGCCGAGTGCCAGGCTCAGGCCGGCGTGTTCAGTCAGGTAAGCCAGGCCCAGGGTGATGAGCAGCAGGTTCAGGATGAACAGTTCTTCGCTCTTGCGCCGGGCCACCAGCGTGAGCCACCAGCGCATCACGCGCTGGCCGCCGACCAGCAGCACGGTCAGCAGCGCCGTGGCCTTCAGCGCGGCCAGGGCCATCGCCGTGATCAGGTCCTGGCCCGAAGACCCCAGGGCGGGAATCAGCACCAGCAGCGGCACCACGGCCAGGTCCTGGAACAGCAGCACGCCCATCACGCGCTTGCCATGTTCGCTTTCCATCTCCAGCCGTTCGGCCATCAGCTTGACGACGATGGCGGTGCTGCTCATGGCGATGGCGCCGCCCAGCACCACCGCCCCCTGCCAGTCCATTTCCCAGGCGCGGCCCACCACCCACGCATAGCCCCAGACGAGCAGGCCGTGGCCGAGCAGGGTGCCGGCCATGGTCAGGAACACCTGCGACAAGCCCAGCCCGAAGACCAGCGTGCGCATGCTCTTGAGCTTGGGCAGGTTGAATTCGAGCCCGATCACGAACATCAGGAAGACCACGCCGAACTCGGCCAGGTACTTCACGCCTGCACTGTCCTGCGCGAAGGCCAGCGCGTTCGGGCCGATGAGCACGCCCACGACCAGATAGCCCAGCATGGGCGGCAGCTTCAGTGAGCGGCAGACGACGACACCGAGCACCGCGGCGACGAGATAGAGCAGGACGAGTTCGAGGGTGCTTGCCATGGAATCCCTAGAATGCCCGATCGTATTCGAGGGTTTCCTGAATGAACTTGCCGCTGCCCCAGCACCCTGGCTTCGATGCGGCCCGCGCGCTGGAACTGGCCGAACGCACCTTCCAGATCGAGGCCCGCGCGCTGCTCGGTCTGTCCGCACGGCAAGGCGAAGGATTTGCCGGCGCCGTGCGTGCCATGCTGGAATGCCGGGGCCGGGTCATCGTCATGGGCATGGGCAAGAGCGGCCATGTCGGACGCAAGATCGCGGCCACCCTGGCATCGACCGGCACACCCGCGTTTTTCGTACACCCGGCCGAGGCCAGCCACGGCGACCTGGGCATGGTGATGTCGGGCGACGTGGTGTTGGCCATCAGCAACAGCGGAGAGAGTGACGAACTCGCCGCGATCCTGCCTGCGATGCGTCGTCTGGGCGTGACCCTGATCGCGATGACTGGCAAGGCGCAGTCGACACTGGCTAGGCATTGCGACTGGCTGGTATCCAGCGCGGTCGAAGAAGAAGCCTGCCCGCTGAATCTGGCGCCCACCGCAAGCACCACCGCCCAGATGGCCTTGGGCGACGCGCTGGCCGTGGCCTTGCTAGACGCCCGCGGCTTCCGCGAGGAGGACTTCGCCCGCTCCCACCCGGGCGGCAGCCTGGGCCGCAAGCTGCTGATGCATGTGCACGACCTGATGCGCAGTGGCGACGCGGTGCCGGTGGTGGCGCCCGAAGCCAGCTTCAACGCACTGCTGCGCGAAATGACCGGCAAGGGCCTGGGCTTCACCGCCGTGGCCAGCAGCGAAGGCCTGCCGCTGGGCATCTTCACCGACGGTGACCTGCGCCGCCTGATCGAATGCGGTGCCGACCTGCGCGCCCTGACCGCCACCGACGTGATGCACCGCGGCCCGCGCCTGGTGCGCGCCGACGCGCTGGCGGTAGACGCCGCCGGCGTGATGGAACAACATCGCATCACCAGCGTGCTGGTGGTCGACGGCGACGGCCGACTCGTCGGCGCGCTGAACTCGAACGACCTGATGCGGGCGAAGGTCATCTGATGGCCACGCCCGTGCTCAGCTTTGCGCCTGAACTGCTGTTGCGCGCCCAGGGCCGCGGGCTGGCCATGAAGGCGGCCATCTTCGACGTCGACGGCGTGCTCACCGACGGTCGCATCTACATCGGCGAAGCGGGTGAAGGCTTCAAGGCCTTCAGCACGCTCGACGGACATGGGCTGAAGCTGTTGAAACAGGGCGGCATCGAACCGCTGATCATCACGGGCCGCGATTCGGCCGCGGTGCGGCGCCGCGTGACCGACCTCGGGCTGAACCACGCCGTCTACGGCGCCAGCGACAAGCTGGCCGCGGCCGACGCTTTGCTGTCCCGGCTGGAACTGGAATGGCCCGATGTCGCGGCCATCGGTGACGACTGGCCCGACCTGCCCTTGCTGGCACGCGCCGGGCTGGCCTGTGCTCCGGCCAACGCCCACCTGGAGGTGCAGGCCATCGCCCACTTCGTCACCCGCCAGCCGGGTGGTCACGGCGCGGCACGCGAGTTCTGCGACCTGCTGCTGATGGCGGCCGGCCGCTATGCCGGACTGCTGCAGGGCCATCTGCAGACCCTGGACGGTGCTTGAAGAAGCGCGTCAGCAGGTCCGGCCGGCCGGGAGTGCGCCACCGGCAAGCGAGCGCATCGTGAACCCGAACGCCACCATGGCGCTGCTGGCGCCGGCGGCGCCGGCGCGCCAGCCGCATCGCGAAGCCTGGCACAGGCGTGCGCTGGGGGCCCTGGTGTCGTTCCTGCCCCTGCTGCTGATGCTGCTGCTGGCGCTGGGCACCTGGTGGCTGGTCGAGAACTCGCCGGGGCCGATCGGCCCGGCGACGGGACAGCCGCTTCGCACCGATCCCGACTACACGATGACCGACTTCGCCATCGAACGCTTCGATGCGCGCGGTGAACTCAAGCTGCGGCTGGAAGGCGCGCTCTTGCGCCACCTGCCGGCCACCGACCGGATCGAGATCGACGGGGTGCGCATCCGCGCCATCAGCCCCGACGGGCGTGTCACGCTGGCCCAGGCTCGCCATGCCGTGGCCAATGGCGACGGCAGCGAGGTGCAACTCATCGGCGAGGCCACGGTCACCAGCAACGACGCCGCAGGCGTGCCGCTGGTCATGCGCAGCGAGTTCCTGCACGCCTTCCTCGTGACCGAGCGCGTGTTGTCGAACCAGCCGGTGGTGGTGACCCATGGCGCCACGGAAATGCGCGCCAACGGGCTGGTCTACGACCACCCCACCCAAAAGCTGGACCTGAGCGGCCCGATGCGGCTGAGCCTGCCGCCGCGCGCGCGATGAACGGACGCAGGAAGCCAGCCGGATGAGCGCACCGCTGATCTTCATCACCGGGGCGTCCAGCGGCATCGGCCAGGCCCTGGCAGCGCGCTACGCCAGAGCCGGCTGGCGACTGGCCCTGGTGGCCCGGCGCACGGCCGACCTTCAAGCCTGGGCCCAGGCCCAAGGCCTGGGTGCAGACAGGGCCTGCATCTATGGCGCCGACGTCGCGAAGCCCGACAGCATCATTGCCGCGGCGCGCGAATGCCTGGCCCTCCAGGGGCTGCCCGACGTGGTGGTGGCCAGCGCAGGCATCAGCGTCGGCATGGACACTGCCGAGCGCGCCGACCTGGACGTGATGCGCGATACCTTCGCCACCAACAACCTGGGTCTGGCCGCGAGCTTCCATCCCTTCCTGCCCGGCATGCGCCAGCGGCGCTCGGGCACGCTGGTCGGCATTGCCAGCGTCGCCGCCATCCGCGGGCTGCCGGGTCACGGTGCCTATTGCGCCAGCAAGGCCGGCGTCGTGGCCTACTGCGAAAGCCTGCGTGGCGAATGCCGCGGCAGCGGGGTCCGCGTGGTGACCTTGCTGCCGGGCTACATCGCCACGCCACTGACCGCGCGCAACCCGTATTCGATGCCCTTCCTGATGAGTGCCGAAGACTTCGCCGAACGCGCCATGCGTGCCATCGGTGCGGGCCGCAGCTATGCCGTCATACCCTGGCAGATGGGCGTGGTCGCCAAACTGATGCGGGCCTTGCCGAACGCCTGGTTCGACAGGCTCGCATCCGGGCGTGGCCGCAAGCCGCGCCGGACCCTGGATCGATAACCCCCGCCAGTGGCAGGCCCGTCACGCCGGCTGGCAGCATCCCCACAGACATGATTGACGTCGTCGTCCTCTTTTTCCTGCTGGGCCTGTTCGCCCGCCTCGTGCGCAGCGACCTGCGCCTGCCCGAGGCGCTGTACGAGACCTTGTCGATCTATCTGCTGCTGGCCATCGGCCTGAAAGGCGGACTGGAACTGAGCCGCCAGCCGCTGGCCGACCTGCTGCCGCAGATACTGGCCTGCATCGCGCTCGGCTTCACCATCCCGTTCCTGCTGTTCCCGATCTTGCGCTGGTTGCGGCTGGCCGGCGTGGACGCGGCATCGCTGGCGGCGCACTTCGGATCGGTCAGCGTCGTCACTTTCGCCGTCGCGACGGCGGCCTTGCAGCGCGCCAACGTGCCTTATGAAAGCCATGCCGCGCTCTGGGTCGCGGTGATGGAGGCCCCGGGCCTGGCCGCCGGCATATTGCTGGCCCGTTGGGCCGGCCGCAGCCCGGAGGCTCCGCCCACGCGCTGGCGCTCGCTGGCCCACGACGTGCTCTTCGGCAAGAGCGTGCTCTTGCTGCTGGGCGGTATCGCCATCGGCGCCGTGGCTGGCGACGCCGGTGTGCGCCCGATCGAAGCGGTGTTCGTCGATCCGTTCAAGGGCGTGCTCGCGCTGTTCCTGCTGGAACTCGGCCTGGTGGCGGGCGGCCGGCTGGCCGAGGTGCGACGCTTCGGCGTGGCGGTGCTCGTCATCGGGCTGGGCGCGCCACCGGTGCTGGCGCTGCTGGGCGCTGGGGTGGGGATGGCGCTCGGGCTGTCGACCGGCGGCGTCGCGCTCTTGGCCACGCTGAGCGCCAGTGCCAGCTACATCGCAGCGCCCACGGCCATGCGCATGGCCGTGCCCGAGGCGAATGCGGCCTTGTCGATCACCGTGGCATTGGGCATCACTTTTCCGTTCAATCTCGTGATCGGGATTCCGATGTACATCGAATTGGCCCGCTTCCTCACATCATGACCACCCGACACCCGAAGACACTGCTCGTCATCGTCGCCGAAGCAGCCATCGAGCGCTTGCTGATCAGCGACGCCCGCCAGCACGGCGTGCAGGCATGGACGATCTCCGATGTGCGCAGCGCCGGCCAGGACGGCGAACGCGAAGGCGCATGGGAAGCCGATCGCACTGTCGAACTCAAGCTCGTCTGCAGCGACGAGGTGGCTGATTCCGTTGCCGAGCACGTGATGCGCGTCTACGCGCGTCACTACCATGTCGCGATGTATTTCAGCCCGGTGGCCGTCTTGCGACCCGAACGCTACTGAGAGCGACGACAAGCAAGCCGGCAGCAATGCAAAAAGGCATGTGACGCGAACTTCACATGCCTTTCGGATGGAAGGCCGGCAGACTGCCGGCCCGGAACTTCAGTCGCCGTAGCCGCCGCGGCTGCCGCCACCGCCACCGCCACCGCCGGAACCGCCGCCGTAGCCGCCACGGCCACCGCCGCCGCCGCCACTGCCATACGGGCTGCGGCCGCCGCCACCACCGCCACCGCCGTAGGGGCTGCGACCGCCGCCACCGCCACCGCCGGCGCCACCACCACCACCACCGCCGCCGCCGTAGCCGCCGCCGCCACTGCCGCCGCCGCCATAGCCGCCACGGCTGCCACCACCACCGCCGCCGCCAAAGCCACCCGGCCGCTCTTCACGGGGGCGGGCTTCGTTGACGACGATGGCGCGCCCTTCGAGCGCCTGACCGTTCATGCCATTGATGGCGGATTGCGCTTCGGCGTCAGAACCCATCTCGACGAAGCCGAAGCCCTTCGAGCGGCCGGTATCCCGGTCCATCATGACCTTGGCAGAAGTGACGCTGCCGAATTGCGAGAACGCTTGTTGCAGCGAATCATCGCGGACCGAATAAGCCAGGTTGCCGACGTACAGTTTGTTTCCCACGGGGAGCCCTCTATCGAAATCCAAAAGTAACCATGTGGAGCTTCAACCCTGCGTGAACCAATCAGGCGAAAGGTGCGGCTGCCAGACACAGACTCCGTATTATGAAGTTCAGTTTCCCGAGCGTGTAAAGCTTCGAAATGGTCAATTGTTGTTTTGATGCCCCCGAACAAACCCTCGAAGCGCCAGGGCGCCGACGAGGCCCGTTCTTCCTTCGCACCAAGGCGGGGCGCCGACGCCAGCCCGTGGCACCTACGATCACCCCATGGACCTTCTGAAGCCGCTCATCGCCCTGCTGGCGATCGTCAACCCGATCGGTGTCGTGCCGTTTTTCATCCATTTCACCCAGAACTTCAGCCGCGAGCAGCGCATGCGCACGATGCGCATCAGCGCGTTTTCGGCCTTCGTCGTCATCGCCGTCAGCGCGTTGGCCGGACTGAAGGTCATCGAGTTTTTCGGCATCTCGCTGGCATCGTTCCAGGTGGGCGGCGGCTGCCTGCTGCTGATCAGCTCTCTGGCCATGCTGAACGCGCAGCCGGCCGACACCAAGCCCGACGACGTGAAAGAGGGCGACCAGAAGGTCGATGCCGGCGCCAGCATCGCCGTCGTGCCACTGACGATTCCGCTGCTCACCGGCCCGGCAACCATCTCGACCATGGTGATTTATTCAGAAAAGACCCGCCACCTCTGGGAACTGGGCGTCCTGGTGGGCTACGGCGTTGTCATTGGCCTGGCCACCTATGCTGTTTTTTCGGCGTCGGGGCGCATCGCCCGTGTGCTGGGCAGCACGGGCATCAACGTCATGACACGGTTGATGGGCCTGATCCTCGCAGCGATGGCCGTCGAACTGCTTGCCGACGGTCTGATGAAGCTGTTTCCGGTACTCGGCAGCCACCTCGCGCGTTGAAGGCAGCGCGACGCGACGGGTTAGTCCTGATGGCCGGATGCAGAGGCGCCGCACTACATTCGTGCATCACGCACCGCCGGGTGACACCCTGGCGTCGGGCGGAGGTCAGAGGAGACATCACAAGCAGGCCCGTCATCGGGTCGCAAAAAGGCCTTCACAAGGCCGCAGTCAGCCAAAAGGCGGTGCTGCGCAAGACACATCACCGCCGGCCACGAGCCGTCCGGTCGAAAGCGCCGCACCGCAGGCGCTTTTTTTGTGTCCGTGCAGCCGCTGCTGCAGGCAATCGAAGAACTGGCAGGTCTTCACCCGCCACTGCAGCCCGAAGCTCAGCGTTCTGGCGGCCTAGCATGGCGCACCCACGCTTCGCCCCGCTGCCATGTCCGTGAACTCCGAACTTCGAACCCTGGACATCGACATCCCGGCCCAGCCGCAGGCGCTGGTGAAGTTGTCGCTGCTGCTGGCCGACGACGAGATCAACCTGCAGGCGGCATCGACCCTGATCGAAACCGACATGGCCTTGGCCTCGGCGGTGATGAAGGCGGTGAACTCGTCGCTGTATGGCCTGAAGGGGAGGGTGCAAAGCGTACAGCAGGCCATCACCTACCTGGGCATGCGCGAGGTGGCGGCCATCACCTTCGAGATGGGCCTGCGCGCCGCCTTTCCGCCCGCGCCGGAACTCGACCCGATCTGGCAGCGCGCTTCGCGGCGCGGCCTGCTGATGGGGCGGCTGGCCTCGGCGCTCTCGCTCGACGCCTGGGCTGCACATTCGGCCGGACTATTCGAGGAATGCGGCAAAGCCGTGCTGTTCAGGCACGCGCCGGAACACTACCGCGCGATGCTGCGCGCGGCGCGCAACGACACCGAACTGGTCCAGCTGGAACACACCGGCTTCGGTGTCAGCCACGACGCGCTGGGCGCGGCGCTGTGCGAGAGCTGGGGCCTGGGCGCCGCGGCAGTGGCCAGCGTTCGCCATCATGTCGCGGCCCAGGCCGAACTGCGCCTGCCCGAAGCGCTGGCGAAGCGTCCGATCTGCGCGCTGTCGGTGCTCGCCGCGCGCTGGCTCGATGCTCCCGGCACCGTGGCCGCGGCAGCCGAGGCGCTGGCGCCACAGGCCGATCTCGACGCCACCCTGGTGCAACGCGCCTTGCAGCGCCTGGGCGAGGCGCTGGCCGAAGCCGAGCTCGCCGACGCCTGAAGGCAGCGGCGGCCGGTTTCGACGAGCGCGGGCTTGCGGGAAGTCCTGCTGTTGCAGGACAGCGCGCTTCGGTAGCCTCGCGGGTCTCCCAAGCATCAGGGTCGCCCCGGCGGCCCACCCGCCCATCATGGCCATCACCGCCACTCCCGACTCGCTTGCCCTTCAGCGCCTCTATCACTGGGAGAAGAAGGCCCCCGGCCGCGTCGCCCTGACCCAGCCCCTGGGCGGAGGCCCGCTGCGCGACTACACCTGGGCCGAAGTGCTCGACCAGACCCGCCGCATGGCCACGCACCTGCAGAGCCTGGGCCTGGCGCCGGGTTCACGCGTCGCGTTGCTGTCAAAGAACACCGCCCATTGGCTGATGAGCGATTTCGCCATTTGGATGGCCGGTTTCGTCTCGGTGCCGCTGTACCCGACGCTGGCGGCCGGCACCATCCGCCAGATCCTCGAGCACAGCGAAGCCAAGCTGCTGTTCGTCGGCAAGCTCGACGGCTGGGAAGGCATGAAGCCGGGCATCCCGGCGGGCCTGCCCTGCGTCGCCCATCCGCTGGCCCCGGCCGGAGCGCTGAAGAACTACCCGCTGTGGGACGAGATCGTTGCCAAGACGTCGCCGATGCCGGGCCACCCCGAGCGTGCCGCCGACGACATGTGCACGATCATGTACACCTCGGGCACCACGGGCGCGCCCAAGGGCGTGATGCACACCTTCGGCAGCTTCGCGCTGGCGGTGGCCGACGGACTCAAGCGCATCCCTCTGCGCGAAGACGGCCGCATGCTGAGCTACCTGCCCCTGTCGCACGTGGTCGAGCGCACCCTGGTCGAACACGGTCAGCTGGCCACCGGCATGCACGTGTTCTTCGCCGAAAGCCTGGACACCTTCACCACCGACCTGCAACGCGCCCGGCCCACGGTGTTCTTCAGTGTGCCGCGGCTGTGGGTGAAGTTCCAGCAGGGCATCTCGGTCAAGATGCCGCCCAAGAAGATGGACCTGTTCCTGAAATTGCCCATCCTCAACGGCATCGTCAAGAAGAAGGTGCTCATGGCCCTGGGTCTGCAGGACTGCATCTTCGCCGCCGGCGGCGCGGCGCCGATGCCGCTGGAACTGCTGCGCTGGTACTCGCGGCTGGGCCTGCGCCTGGCCGAGGGCTACGGCATGACCGAGAACCTGGGCGCCACGCACATCACCGAAGGCGGTCTGGACGCCGCGGGCACGGTGGGCAGGCCCTACGACTCGGTGCAGTGCCGCATCGACCCGGCCAACGGCGAGATCCAGTGCAGGACGCCCTGGGACATGCTGGGTTACTACAAGGAACCCGAGCTGACGCGCCAGGCCTTCACCGAAGACGGCTGGCTGCACACCGGCGACAAGGGTTCGCTCGACGCCCAAGGCCGGCTGAAGATCACCGGGCGTGTGAAGGACCTGTTCAAGACCAGCAAGGGCAAGTACGTGGCTCCGGCCCCGATCGAGGACAAGCTGGTCATGAACGCGGCGGTCGAAGCCTGCTGCGTCACCGGGGCCAACCTGGGCCAGCCGCTGGCCTTGCTGATGCTGAACGTCGACGCGGCGAAGAAATCGCAGGACGCGGCAGGCAAGGCAGAACTGGAAGCGTCGCTGACGGCGCACCTGCAAGCCATCAACGAGACCCTGGACCCGCACGAACAGCTCGACTGCCTGGTGCTGATGACAGAAGCCTGGACCGTGGACAACGACCTGATCACGCCGACCTTCAAGGTCAAGCGCAACCGGATCGAGGACCTGTTCGCGAAGAACTACGACGCCTGGGTCGGTTCGCGCAAGAAGATCGTCTGGCACAAGGCCTGACGATCTTCCGCCGGCTTCATGCGCTGCGCGCGCTTCAGCGGGTGTTCGCCTTGAAGCTGGTGAACACCCGGGTCTGGACGCGGCGGATGTCCTGCGGCACGGCATCGGGCACCGTCAGCTTGGCGACATCGGCCGCAGACAGGAAGACCGTGGGGTTCTCGGCCACTTCCTTCTTCACGAACTTCTTCGAGGCCGCATTCGGGTTGGCGTAGAACACGGTGTTCGTCAGCGAGGCATGCACCTCGGGACGCAGGATGTAGTTGATGAACGCATGCGCGTTCTTCACGTTCTTGGCGTCCTTGGGGATGGCCATCGTGTCGAAGAACAGCGTCCCGCCGGTGGCAGGAATCAAGGCCTGGATGTCGTGCCCGGTCTTGTTGTCGATGGCGCGCTGGCGAGCGATGTTGATGTCGCCTGAGTAACCCATGACCACGCACAACTGGCCGGCGGCCAGGTCGTTGATGTAGCCCGAAGACGAAAAGCGCGTGATGTTCGGGCGTGCGGCCTTCAGCACGGCGGCAGCGGCCTGGTAGTCGGCAGCCACCTTGCTGTAGGGGGCCTTGCCGGCATAGATCATCGCCACGGGCAGCACTTCGCTGGCCGAGTCGAGCATGTTGATGCCGCAGGACTTGAGCTTGCTGGCGTACTCGGGCTTGAAGATCAGGTCCCACGGGTTTGCCGGCATGGGCGTGCTGCCGAGTGCGGCCTTCACCTTGCCGGCATTGATGCCCACAGTGACGTAGCCCCACATCCAGGTGACCAGATGCTGGTTGCCCGGGTCGACCTGGGCCAGCTTCTCGAGCAGCGCGGTGTCCAGGTTGCCCCAGTTGGTGAGTTGCGAGCGGTCGAGCTTCTGGAACAGGCCGCCGGCGATCTGCGTCTTCGCGAAGTGGGCGCTGGGCACGACGATGTCGTAGCCGCTCTTGCCCGCCACCAGCTTGGCCTGCAGGATCTCGTTGTTGTCGTAGTTGTCGTAGCGGACCTTGATGCCCGTTTCCTTCTCGAAATTCTTGATCGTGTCGGGTGCGATGTAGTCCGACCAGTTGTAGATGTTCAGCACCTTGCTTTCGCCCTGGGCGAAAGCAGTGGCGCCCAGGGCCAGTAGGCCGGCAGCGGCCAGGGTCTTGAACGAGCCGAAGCGACGGAGAGCGTGCAGTGTCATGGCAAGCCTTCGTGGAAGGTGGACGAAAGTGGAGGGACAGGGGACCGATCTGCGCTAACGCGCCGGCCGGCATTTTGGCCGACCCAGGACTACCAGGGGATTGGGCTGCCGTCCCAGGCGTGGAACGTGCCGCTGGCGCCCTCGGCCGGCAAGGCATCGAGCACGGCAAGCAGGTTTCGCGCCGCCTGTGCCGGCGTGGCTGCATCGGCGTCGCCGATGATGGGCGCCGACAGGGGCGACGCCACCGTCCCCGGGTGCAGGGCCACCAGCACCGCCAGCGGCCGTCGCCGCGCCACCTCGATGGCCGCCGTGCGCAACAGCATGTTCAGCGCGGCCTTGCTCGCGCGGTAGCTGTACCAGCCACCCTTGCGGTTGTCGCCGATGCTGCCCACGCGGGCCGACAGCACGCCCAGCAACGCGCGTTCACGCAAGGGCAGCAGTTCGTGCAGTTGCTGGATCAGCAAGGCCGGCCCGATGGCGTTGATGCTGAAGGCCTGGGCCAGCGTCGCCGCGTCCAGGTCGGCCAGGCGTTTTTCGGGTGCACGGCCCGCCACGTGCAGCGCGCCCGTGGCGCACACGACCAGATGGAACGGCGCCTGCGGCCGCAGCTGCAGGGCGGCTGCGGCGATGCTGGCGGGGTCGTTGAAGTCGATGGCGGGTTCGCCCTGGCGGCCCGGTTCGCGCGACAGGGCCAGCACGCCGCCGCAGCGCTGGTCGGTGCGCAGGGTGTCGACCAGGGCCGAGCCGATGGCGCCGCGCGCACCGACCACCAGGGCCCGATAGCCGGCGGGCAGGCTGGCCAGCAGCGGCGCGCCCTCAGGCCGGGACATGGCGGCGCCGGAACATGCCCCAGCCCTCCATCGTGAGCACCGGCTCGCCGTGCTGGTTGTTCAGCTGCCAGCGGCTGCGCACCAGGCCGACGTGGGGTTTGCTGCTCATCGGCCGCGCATCCAGCACGTCCATCGCCATGCGCAGCGTGTCGCCGGGGTAGACGGGTTTCAGCCAGCGCAGGCTGTCGATGCCGGGCGAGCCCAGGCTGGCCGAGTCCAGCAGGTATTCGTCGCACATCATGCGCATGGCCATGGCGCAGGTGTGCCAGCCACTCGCCGACAGCCGACCGAACAGCGAGGCCGCTGCGGCTTCGTCGTCCAGGTGGAAGGGCTGGGGGTCGAACTCGCGGGCGAAGGCCAGCACCGCGTCGCGCGTCACTGGCGTCGCGCCAAATTCCATGCGGCATCCGGCGGGAAAGTCTTCCCAGAACAGGCGGGGGCTGCTGCGCGGCAACAAACGGTCGGCGTCGGGGGACAAGCTCATTCTTCGCAGGATAGCGGCCGCGCAGGCGCGACAATCCGCCCGCCTGCGATCACCCCTCCATCGACCGGACCCGCCAACGCCATGACCTTGCTCATCCTCGGCCTCGTGCTCTTCCTCGGCATCCACTCGACCCGAGTGTTCGCCGATGGCTGGCGCACCCGCTTCATCGCCGAACGGGGCGCCAACACCTGGAAGGGCCTGTACACGGTGGTCTCGTTGCTGGGCTTCGTGCTGCTGATCTGGGGCTACGGCGCAGCGCGCCAGGATCCGGTCGTGCTGTGGGCCTCGCCCACCTGGACGCGCCATCTCGCCGCCTTGCTGACCCTGCCTGCCTTCGTGCTGCTGGCCGCCGCTTATGTGCCGGGCAATGGCATCAAGGCGCGGTTGCGTCACCCGATGGTGCTGGGGGTGAAGATCTGGGCGTTTTCACACCTGCTGGCCAACAACACGCTGGCCGACCTGCTGCTGTTCGGCGGCTTCCTGGTCTGGGCGGTGCTGAGCTTCCGCGCCGCCCGCGGCCGTGACCGCGCTGCCGGCACGCAGTACCCGCCGGGTCGGCTCCTGATGACCCTGGTCACGGTGGTGGCAGGGCTGGCAGCCTGGGCGGGATTCGCGTTCTGGGCCCACGCCGCCTGGATTGGGGTGCGACCTTTCGGGTGACCCCGGCGGGGGCCCCGGGTGGGCCCACCCGGGGCCGACTTCCTGGCGATGTGCAGGCCGTGCCCAGGCGCCGACGATGGCGGCACTTGCCAGGAGTGCCCCATGCCAACGCCCCCCGCGCCTGAAGCCGACGACGACAACCCGCGAAGCTGCGGCTGGTTCGACAGCAGCCATGAATTGCGAACCGGCCTGTCGATCACCGAACACGACAGCCCCGACCGGGTGGCCAACGAGATGGCGCTCGACGTCTGGCTGATCTGGCATCTGGCTGGCCATGCACCACACGCTTAGGGCTGTGCATCATCCGGGTTCTGTCCGTCCAACCCGGAGTTGCCCATGTTCCCCCTGGCCCAGAAGCCCCTTCACCGCCGCGTCAGCACCCTGGCGCTGCTCTTCCTGGCGGCCGGCCTGCCCGGCGCCTTGCTGGCAGGCGAGGTCGTGGGCGAGGTCGACACCGTCTTCAAGTTCATCGGCCCCGACCACAAGATCGTCGTCGAGGCCTACGACGACCCCGGCGTGCGCGGCGTCACCTGCTATGTGTCGCGCGCCAGGACCGGCGGCATCAAGGGCGGGCTCGGCCTGGCCGAGGACAAGTCCGAAGCCTCGATCGCCTGCCGCCAGACCGGGCCCATCGCCTTCCCCAAACCCGTGCCGAAGCAAGAAGAGATGTACAGCGAGCGCATCTCGCTGGTCTTCAAGAAGCTGCGAGTGGTGCGCATGGTCGATGCCCCGCGCAACACCCTGGTCTACCTGACCTATTCCGACCGCGTCATCGAGGGGTCGCCGCAGAACAGCGTGACTGCCGTGCCGGTGGACCGGAACACGGTGATTCCGCTGCGCAAGTAGCAGGCGCCGCGCGTTGGCCCCTCAGGCCAACCGGCCGGCGTTGAAGTCCGCCACTGCCTGCACCAGTTCGTCGCGGGTGTTCATCACGAACGGGCCGTGCTGGGCGATGGGCTCGCCCAGCGGCCGCCCCGCGACCAGGATCAGCCGCGCGCCGGCAGCGCCGGCAGTGACCACCACCCGGTCGCTGCCCGGGGTGTTGGCCAGGATGGCCATGCGCTGTCGACGCACCGCGGTGGCGCCCACCAGCACCATGTCGCCGCGATAGACGTACAGGAAGGCGTTGTGGCTGGCGGGCAGCGCTTGCTCGAAACGGGCTTCGGGCTGCAGGTGCACGTCCAGATACAGGGGTTCGGTGGCTTCGCGCCGGACCGCGCCAGCCACGTCATGGGCAAACCCTGCGATCACGCGCACCAGCACGCCCTCGCTGCGCCATTCCGGCACCTCGGCGGCGCTGATGTCGCGGTACCAGGGCGCGCGCATCTTGTCGCGCGCCGGCAGGTTCAGCCAGAGCTGGAAGCCTTCCATCGCGCCGTCCTGCTGTTCCGGCATCTCGCTGTGGATGACGCCGCGGCCGGCGGTCATCCACTGCACGCCCCCCGGGGCCAGCACGCCTTCATTGCCGGCGCTGTCCTTGTGGCGCAGGCGACCCTGCAGCATGTAGGTGACGGTCTCGAAGCCGCGGTGCGGGTGATCGGGGAAGCCGCCGATGTAGTCGCCAGGGTTGTCGGTGCCGAACGCGTCGAGCATCAGGAAGGGGTCGAGCCGGCGCTGAAGGTCTTGCGTCAGCAGCCGCGTGAGCCTGACGCCGGCGCCGTCGCTGGTGGCCTGTCCCTGCACCAGGCGTTCGACGCTGCGGGCTTGTGATGGAGCATTCATGTTTCGAAGCTTAGGCCCTGTAAGCTGGGCCGCTGTTCAATGAACTTTAGTGCTCGATTCAAAGCCGGCATGACCCCTATGACTCCCCCGCCCGAGCGGGCCGTCCTGCGTGAACGACTGGCCGCCGTACGCCAGCACACGCGAGTGCTGGCGGCCACGCTCTCGGCCGAAGACATGAGCCTGCAGTCCATGCCCGATGCCAGCCCCACGAAGTGGCATCTGGCGCACACCACCTGGTTCTTCGAAACCGTGGTGCTGCTGGCGCACGCGCCGGGCTACGCGCCGTTCAACCCGCAGTGGCTGCCTCTCTTCAATTCGTACTACGAATCCCTGGGCCCGCGCCACCCGCGACCGCAGCGCGGACTGCTCAGCCGACCCTCGGCTGACGAGGTGCTGGCCTATCGCAGCGCCATCGACCAGGCGCTGGCCGACTTCATGGCCCAGGCTGACACTGATGCATACGCCGCCGCAGCACCCTTGCTGGAACTGGGCCTGCAGCACGAACAGCAGCACCAGGAGCTGCTGCTCACCGACATGCTGCATGCCTTCGCACAGAACCCGCTGCTGCCGGCCTGGCAACCTGGTGCGTCGCCCCAGGCTCCGCCGGCGTTGAGCGGCTGGTCTCCCCACCCGGGTGGTGAGACCGAAGTCGGCCATCGCGCCGGCGCCGGCTTCGCCTTCGACAACGAGACACCGCGCCACCGTGTGCTGCTGCAGCCACATGCACTGGCACGGGGCTTGGTGACGAATGGCGAGTTCCTGCAGTTCATGCAGGACGGCGGCTACGGCCGCCCGGCACTGTGGCTGAGCGAAGGCTGGGCGCAGGTGCAGGCCCAGGGCTGGCGGGCGCCGCTGTACTGGCAGCTGGACCCGGCCGCCCCGGCGAAGGCACCGTCTGGCGTCTATGGCCTGCACGGTCTGCAGCCCTGGCAGGCAGCTGCCCCGGCATGCCACCTCAGCTTCTTCGAAGCGGCGGCCTATGCGGAATGGGCAGGCGCGCGCCTGCCGACAGAATTCGAATGGGAGGCCGCTGCTGAACGCGAAGCGGCTGCACCCGGCGGCTTCAGCGACCTGCACGGGCGGGTCTGGCAATGGACCCGGTCATCCTATGACCCCTACCCACGCTTTCGCCCCTGGGCCGGTGCGGTGGGTGAATACAACGGCAAGTTCATGGTCGGGCAGATCGTGCTGCGCGGCAGCAGCCTGGCCACCCCGCCAGGGCACGCCCGCCACAGTTACCGCAACTTCTTTCCGCCGGCCGCGCGCTGGCAGTTCGCCGGCCTGAGACTGGCCCGCGATGGCGGAGTCTGAAGCGCGGGCCGGCAACGGCAGAATCACCCCCCAGCGAACAACATCAGGAGCAGGCCCATGAAAGCCATCTGGAACGGCACCGTGGTGGCCGAAAGCGACGACACCGTCGTCGTCGAAGGCAACCACTACTTTCCCGCCGACTCGCTCAAGCGCGAATTCACCCTGCCCAGCAACACCCACACGATGTGCTCCTGGAAGGGGCAGGCCAGCTACCTGACGCTGTTCGTCGACGGCGACGCCAACCCCGACGCCATCTGGTTCTATCCCGACCCCAAGGACGCGGCCGCGGACATCCGCGGCCGCGTGGCGTTCTGGAAAGGCGTGAAAGTCACCGACTGAAAGGGCCGCACAAGTGGCAACTGGGCAAGCCGGCCAGGCCGCAGCGCAGCGACGCCGGCTGCGCGAGGTCTGGCGTTCGGCCGGTTGGCCCTGTCACGATGCGATCGAGCTCGATCTGCTCGCGGCCGGCCTGCTGCAGCGGCGCTGGGACGCGGCCGGGCGCGAGACCCTGTTCGTGACCGACGCTGGCCTGCAGTTGCTGGCCGCCGCGCGCCGGCGCGCTCAGGCGGCGCTGGACGCACACGAAGCGCTGGTGGCGTGCGTGGCGCGCGAGATGCACCACGCGGGCCGTGTCGTCTGGCGCGGGCTGGCCCTGCGGGCAGCGCTGCCCGCAGGCACAGCCGACGCCGGCAACGAGGAAGGGACGACCTGGGCCATGGCCCGGCCCGACGTCTATTCGATCCGCCACACCACGCTTGAAGACCAGACCGAACCGGTGGCCCACGAGATCAAGGTCAGTCGCGCCGACTTGCTGTCCGACCTGCGCTCGCCGGCCAAGGGCGCGGCCTATCGCGCGCTGTCGAGCCAGTGCTGGTACGTGCTGCGCGAAGGCATCGCCAGCCCCGAGGAAGTCCCGTCGGAATTCGGCGTGATGATGGCGGGCGATGAGGGCCTGAGCGTGGCCCGCCCGGCCCCGCGTCGGCCGATGCGGCTGCCCTTCGCCGTGTGGATGGCTCTGGCGCGCAGCGCACCCGACCCCGCGTTCGCGCTCGAAGCCGACCCCAGCCAGCCCGCACTGCAACCGGAGCCTTGCCCGCGCATGACTGCATCCCCGAACACCTCACCATGTTCGCCTGGCTTCGGCAACTGATCGGCGGCGCACCGCCAGCGCCGCCGGCCCGCCAGGCCGATCCGGCCAGCGGGCCGGTCGCCGCTGCAAACCCGTCCGCCGCGGCAGCCGCGACCGCTGGTTTCGGCCTGCAGCGCCCTCTGGTGGGAACACGCGGACGCGTGGCCGGCTTTGAATTCCAGCTGCCACCGGCCATGGCCCGGCGTCTGGCAGCGCGTGAGGACCTCACTGCCCAGGTTGCCCATCAGGGCCTGTTGCTGTGGGCCATGCGGCCGGCCCTGGCGCAAGGCCGGCATGCCCTGGCCGAGGTCTCGGCCTCGGCCCTGTCGCGCCCGGCGCTGGCCGAGCAGGCGCCAACTGGCGCCTGGCTGTGCGTGCCCGACCTGGCCGAGTTGCCGGCCGAGGTGGCGGCTGGGCTGCGCGCTCGCGGGGTTCGGCTGGGCGTACCCGACGGCCCGCCGGCCGAAGCCCCGGCGGCCGACTTCGCCTGGCTGCACGCCCACGGCGACGACGCCGACACGGTGCTGCTGTCGGTGCAGCGTTGGCAAGAGGCCAGGCCCCGCCTGCCGCTGGTGGCCACCGGGCTGACGGCAGTCGACGACATCGAACGTGTGCTGCGCGCCGGTTGCACCCTGGCCGGCGGTCAGCTCGGCCGGCGCCGCAGCGCCTCGCACAAGCCGGTCAGCGCCGCCGCCCACCGCATCTGCGAACTGATGAACCATCTGGCGCTGAACCGCGACACCGCGGTGCTGGCCGACGCCGTACGCGCAGACGTCGCCTTGTCCTACCGGTTGCTTCGTTACGCGAACAGCCCGGCGCTGGGTCTGTCGCGCAGCGTCGAGTCGGTCGAGCAGGCGGTGCTGCTGCTGGGGCGGCAGGAACTGTCGCGCTGGCTGTCGATGCTGCTGCTGAGCAGTGCCGCCAGCCGCCAGGCCGCAGCGGCACTGCAGGAACAGGCGCTGGCCCGCGGGCGGCTGCTGGAACTGCTGGCCCGCGCGGGCGGTGAACCCGTGCCCGAGGCGCTGTTCAGCCTGGGGCTGTTCTCGATGCTCGAGGCCCTGCTCGAAACGCCCCTGGCCCAGGCCCTGGCGCCACTGCGTCTGGGCGAATCCGCCAGTCAGGCGCTGCTGCAGGACCAGGGACCGTGGGCGCCCTACCTGCAGATGGCACTGGCGCTGGAGGCCGAGGACGGCGCCAGCGCCGAGACCCTGGCGCAGCGCTGGGGTGGCATCGAGGCGGTGCAGACCCAGGCCGAGACAGCCTGGGCCTGGGCCGCCGCCTTGGCAGACAGCCCGGACAGCAAAAAGCCGGTCGCTTGACCGGCTTGTGCTTGGAGCGGCGCGCGCCTGGCCGCTGTGGCTCAGGCCGCGGTCTTGCGGCGCCGCGAGCTGACCGCCAGACCTGCCAGCGCCAAGCCCACGAGGGCCAGCGACGCCGGCTCGGGCACTTCGCCGCGAGTCGTCGTGTAGCAGTCGCCACCGAGGTTGTTCGACACGCAGGTGCTGTGCACGGCCAGGAGCTTGAAGTAGTCGTTGCCGCGGTCCAGGTTGCCGACATTGGCGCCGAAGTACGAGCTGATGATCCACCAGCTGCTGCTGTTGGCAGCCGTCGGGGCCAGGCCCGTGGCCATGCTGCGCGAACCGAAGCTGCCGCTTGTGTTGGCAGCTCCGTCGACGTCGGCGCTTCCCACCAGCGACCAGCCGGCAGCCACCAGACCGGAAGTCGACATGTTGGCGGTGCTGGTCAAGGACGGGCCGGCCGGGCCGCCGATCCAGCGCAGCAGGCTGATGTCGGTGTCCTGCTGCGACCAGCCGGTCGCCGCGCCCGTGATCACGACCTGGTTGAAACCGAAGTTCAGCAGCAGCAGTTCATGGCTGCTGTTGTTGTCGATGCCGTGCTGCGGCGAACCCGCGCTTTCACCCGGAGCCGTGAAGCCCAGACCCGAGCCACCCTGGTTGGTGAGCGTGCCGCGCACATACTGACCACCCGTGGCCGCGGCATAGCCCTCGGTCCTCAGCGTGTTGTTGACACCGACCGTGCAGTTCAGCGCGCTCGTCGAGCCGGTGATGTCGCAGTTCTGGTGATCGCCGAAATTCCAGGTGGTCTGGGCGGCGACCGGGGCGGCAAACAAGGCCACCGAGAGAGCGATGCCGGCTGAGAACAAGCTGAACGGGGTCATGATGGGCTTTCCGTGTTGCACGCCGGCGTCCCTGCCGGCGTTGTGTGCAGAGCTGTTTGCAATCAGCAGGCCAAGGGCCGAAAAACCTGTCGTGTCAAGCACTTGCCGAAATTTCCCAGGCGCAGGTGTTTCGTTTTGTAAGGAAAAGCGACGCCCCGGACCCCCCCTCAACGAAGGGTCTCGAGCAGGCTTTCAGCCTGGCGCGCGCTGGCGAACCGGGCGCCTGACCGCAAGGCCGCCTGCAACTCGTCGCGGGCTTCGCTGACGCGTCCGGTGGTGGCGAGCACGGCCGCCAGGTAGTAGCGGGTATCCGGGTTCGACGGGTCGCGCAGGCGAGCGTCGCGCAGCAATTGCAGGGCGCGGTCGTTCTGGCCGGCCTGGTGGGCCATCCAGCCCGCCGTACCAAGAATGTGCGGCGCATCGGGTCGCGCCACGAGCGCCTGGTTGGCAGCACGCTGCGCACCCGCGACGTCCTTCAGTTGCAGCAGCACGTGAGCGTAGTTGTTCAATGCCTCGGCATCGGCCGGTGCCTGTCTCAGCAGCTGTTCGTAGGCCTGCTTCGCAGCCACCATGTTGCCGCGGCTGGCATGGCCGTCGGCCAGCGCACGCTGCACCGTCAGGTCCTGCGGACGAGTCTTCAGCCACTGCTCGGCAAGCTGGGCCGCGGCCTGCGGGTCGCGCATGGCCTGAGCCCGGTACAGCCGCAGCAGGCTCTGGCTGCCAGGCTCGATCTGATGCGCGCGGCGATAGGCGTCGACGGCGGCGGCGGCGTCGCCTCGCGCCATGGCCGCGTCACCGACCAGGGCATGGCCCACGGCCTGCTGCGGTTGCCGCGCCACGATCTCGCGCGCCCGCTTCTCGGCAGCAGCCAGGTCGCCCAGGCGGACGTCGACATCGACCATCAAGGCCTGGGCCGGCAGGTGGCCAGGGTCAGCCTGCAGCGCCTTGCTCAGGCTGTACGAGGCATTGCGCGCGTCGCCAGCCGCCATCTGCAGAAGTGCGATGCGCGTCTGGTCGGGCGCATCGAAGTCAGCCACACGCGAAGCCTTGACGAGCGCTGCACGCGCCAGCTCGGGGGTTCGCGCGGCCAGCGCCACGCGGGCACTGGCCACCAGCACCTGCAAGTCGTCGGGCGCGCGCGCCTCCAGACGCTTCAGCGCCTCGCGCGCGCCGTCGACGCGATTGGCGCGCAGGTGGTGGTCCAGCAGCGCCAGGGCGGGTTGCAGGTCGGCCGGCGCAGCATGGTCCGCAGCCTTGCTGAAAAAGCGGGTCGCCTCGGCCTGCTGCCCGCGGCGCTCTGCCAGCAAGCCGAGTTCGCCGAGCACGCTCACCTGCTTGTCGTCGGTCTTGAGCAACTCGGCAAGCCGCGCTGCCGCAGCGTCCAGCTTCTGGGCCTGGATGTCCATGCGGGCCAGATTCAGGCTGGGGTCGACAAAAGACTTGTCGAGCTGCGCTGCCTGCTCGAAAGAGGCCCGGGCGCGGGCCAGGTCGCCAGCCTGGCGCCGCGCCTGGCCCAGCAGGTTATGCAGGCCGGCCTGGGCTGGCTGGCGCTGGACCAGGGCCTCGGCCAGGCCAAGCGCCTTCTTCGTGCGTTGCTCGCGCAAGTGCAGCTTGACCAGGGCGACACCGGCCTCGATCTGCCCGGGGTCGCGCTGGTAGGCAGCTTCCAGCGGTGCCAGCGCGTCGTCCGGCTTGCCGGCACCGAGCAGGCTCAGGCCCAGCAGCGCCTGCAGCTGCGGTTCGTCGCGCTGGCCGATGGCCTCCTGCAGGATCTGCGTGGCGCGGCCGTGGCGGCCCTGGCTCATGTGGGCCGACGCCAGCAGGTTGAGCGCCTGGACGTCGCGAGGGTTGTGCCGCAAGTAGGCTCCCAGCACATCAATGGCGCGGTCGACGTTCTTTTCGGCCAGGTGGATCTGCGCCAGAAGCTTGGCCACCGGGGTGCCGGGCTGGTCCCGCTGAACGATTTCGAAGTAAGGACGTGCTTTCTCGAATTCACCCAGCCCATGGTGAGCCAGGCCGCCCAGGATCAGCAGCTGGGGGCGGTAACGCATGAACGGCGCGGGCACCGGGTCGATCAGGCCGTTGATCTCCGCGAGCAGCGCCCGCGAGCCTCGGGCGTCGCCTTCGCGGTCGGCGATGACTGCGGCAAGGTAGGTGGCGCGCGGTTCCTTCGGCTGGCTGCGCCGGGCGGCGGCGATATCGAGCTTGGCCTCGGCCAGCCGGCCCTGGTCGAGCGCGATGCCGGCGCGCGCCAGCAGCGACTCCAGATGGTCGGGCTGCAGCCGCAGCGCCCGCGTATAGCCGGCCTGGGCATCGGCAAGATTCGACTGGGCGTGGGCGACCGAGCCACGCAGATAGTGCGCCTCGGCCAGGTTCGGGGCCAACCCCAGCGCGCGGTCGGCGGCGGCGGCGGCTTCGGTGAACTGGCGTGCGCGCACACGGATCGGCACTTCGGCCAGGAAAGAGTCGGCACTGGCGGCGTCGATGCTGCGGGCTTCATCGATCGCCTTCAGCGCCTCGAGCGGGTTGCCCAGGTCGGCATGGGCGCCGGCCAGCAGCAGCAGCAGCGGAACACGAACTCCCGGCAGCAGGCCCGTCGTGGCAAAGCGCGGATCGTCGAACAGTTGCTGGCGCTTGCCCTGCCCCAACAGGGCCTGGGCCAGCGGCACCACCACTTCGGCGCGATTCACACCCAGGCGCAGGGCTTCGGTGAAAGCGACCTCGGCGCCAACGACATCGCTGTTGGCCAGAAGGGCACGACCCAGCAGCACATGCACGGGCAGCAGCTTGCGGTCGATCTGCAGCGCATTCTTCAGCTGCACGATGGCGCCGCCAATGTCCTGCTTTTCGAAGCGGGTCAAGGCGTCCTCGTAAAGACGGGCAGCTTTGGGGTCGTTGGCAGCCTGCGCGCTGACCGTACCGGCCAGAACCAGGGTCAGGGCGAGCAGGGTGGCGCGCAGGGCGGCGGTGGGGCGGGTTCGTGTCTTCACGCGCGGATGCTAGGACCGGCCCTGCATCCATGGGGGGTCGAGAATGCGTCGCTTGCCGGGGCCGTGCATTAGTTGCCGCGCAAATTGCACGGTCCAGCGAAAGCTCCAAACCCGCACAGCTTCCGCGCCGCGTCGCACAATCCGCGGTCGCGGCGCGTGCCGCCAGCCCGCCCACCCGGAGATCGCCATGAAGTTACCCTTCGTCGCCAGCAGTGCTGCCATCGCCATCAGCCTGGCCCTGATCAGCTGGCAGCCGGTGCATGCCGCCGTCAAGCTGCCATCAAAGAATGTCGCTTGGCAGGCGGCCGCCGTCGACGCCGACATCGACCGCGTCTTCGCCCGCGCCCGCGCCGAGAAAAAGCCCGTGCTGCTGTACTGGGGTGCGACCTGGTGCCCGCCCTGCAACCAGCTCAAGGCCACGCTCTTCAACCGCCAGGACTTCGCCGCGCTGTCGAAGAACTTCATCGCCGTCCATGTCGACGGCGACCGTCCTGGCGCACAGAAGCTGGGCGCCCGTTTCAAGGTGACCGGCTACCCGACCACAGTACTGTTCAGCCCGAACGGCCAGGAGATCACCCGGCTGCCCGGTGAGGTCGACGCGCCCCAGGCCCTGGCCGTGCTGCAGCAGGGTCTGAACGGCGGCCGGGCCATCAAGTCGGTGCTGGCCGATGCCCTGACCGGCAAGCCGCTGACGGCTGGCGACTGGCGGCTGCTGGCCTTCTACGGCTGGGAGATCGACGAACAGCAGGTCGTGCCGAAATCCGAACTCGCGGGCCTGCTGACGACACTGGCCACGCGCAGCCCGGCCGGCGACGGAGAAACCTCGCAGCGCCTGTGGTTGAAGGCCCTGGCTGCCAGCGACGACGGCCAGGGCGTGAAGGCCGACGACGCCCTGCGCGAGCGGGTGCTGCGCGTGCTGGCCGACCCGGCCCAGGCCCGGCTGCAGATGGACGTGTTGGCCGGCGGCGCCACCGACATCGTGCGCACGCTCGAAGCCGACGACTCGCCGCGCAGGCCGGCACTGGTGCAGGCTTATGAAACTGCGCTCAGGCGCTTTGAAGCCGACTCCAGCCTGTCCCGCGGCGACCGGCTCGGTGCGCTGACCGCCCGCATCGAACTCGCCCGCCTGGCCGTGCCCAAGGACAGCGTGCAGCCGAACCTGGCGCCGGCGCTGCTGGCCGAGGTCCGCGCCCACGTGCAGCGTGACGACCGCGAGATCACCGACGGCTACGAACGCCAGGCCGTGATCACCAGCGCCGCCCATGCGCTGGGGCGCGCCGGACTGTGGGCCGACAGCGACGCGCTCTTGCTGGCCAACATGACAAACAGTCATTCGCCCTATTTCCTGATGAGCCAGCTCGGCAGCAACCTGCGCAAGCAGGGGCGCAAGGAAGAGGCGCTGAAGTGGTACCAGCAATCGTTCGAGAAGAGCGAAGGTCCGGCGACGCGGCTGCAGTGGGGCAGCGGTTATCTCACTGCCCTGGTCGACCTGGCACCGGCCGAAACCGCGCGCATCGAGAAACTGGCCGCGCAGCTGATCAGCGAGGCGGCCAAGGACAAGGCGGCCTTCGAAGGGCGCAGCGCACGTTCGCTGCAGCGGGCCGGGGCCAAGCTGACGGCCTGGAATGCCGACGGCAAGCACGCCGCGGTGCTGAAGAAACTGCAGGCTCAGCTCAATGGCGTCTGCGCCAAGGTCGACGTCGCCGACGGCCAGCGCGCCGCCTGCCAGGCCGTGCTCAAGCCAGCACCGAAGAAAGCCGCCTGATGCCGCGTCAGGTGCTCGCCGAAGCACAGGTTCACCCCGCCATCCGCGACCGGGTGGCCGGCCATCACCGTGAGGTCATCGACGCGGCGCAGCAGGCCATCGCCAGTCACCCGGTGGTGGTGTTCGGCATGGCCGCCAACCCTTTCGTGAGAAAGGCGCGCCGAGCACTGGACGCCGCGGGCGTGGTCCACCACGACATCGACCACGGCGGCTACCTCAGCGAATGGCGGCGGCGCAACGCGCTGAAGATGTGGGCCGGTTGGCCGACTTTCCCGATGGTTTTCGTCAAGGGCCAGCTGGTGGGCGGTGCCGACGACCTGGCACGCCTGATCGCCAGCGGCGAACTGCGGCGCCTGCTGGGCTGACGCCGCCCACGCCACTCAGGCCGGAAAGCCGGCAGTTTGTCGGCTGGCCCGCCCGTTCGTTCGACGCCGGGCCCTGGTTGCCGGCCATGCCTTGCAGAATCTGCGGCATGCAAAGTCCAGCTCACCTGACAGCCCTCGTGATGGCCCTGGCCCTGGCCGGCATGGTCGACACCGGACACGCCGCCGATGGCCCGCCCGGCACCCAGGCCTGCCGCCTGCCAGGCGTCGCAACCGCCGTCTGGTGCGGAGTGCTCAAGCGCCCGCTGGACCCGGCGCAACCGCAGGGCCCGCAGATCGACCTGCACTTTGCCGTGCTGCCGGCACGGGCCCGCAACAAGCGGCCCGACCCGGTGCTGTTCTTCGCCGGCGGACCCGGCCAGAGCGCCATGGCGCTGGCCGGCAGCGTCAACGCGCTGATGGCGCGCACCTTGAATCGCCGCGACGTGGTGCTGATCGACCAGCGCGGCACCGGCCGCAGCGCAGCGCTGAAGTGCGACGACGACTCGCCCACCCGACCACTGGCCGAGCTCGGCAACCCCGAGCGCCAGTACGCCGAGATCGAGCGCTGTCGTCAGGCGCTGCAGAAGCTGCCCCATGGTGACCTGCGCCAGTACACCACCGTCATTGCCATGCAGGACGCCGACGCGGTGCGCCAGGCATTGGGCGCGCAACAGGTGAACGTGGTCGGGGGGTCGTACGGCACACGTGCCGGGCTCGACTACATGCGCCAGTTTCCGCAGGCAGTGCGGCGCGCCGTGCTGGACGGCCTGGCGCCGCCGGACATGGTGTTGCCCGCCAGCTTCTCACCCGACTCGCAAAACGCCTTCGATGCAACGCTGTCGGCCTGCGCAGCCGAACCCGCGTGCCAGGCCCGCTACCCCCGGCTGCGCGCCGACTGGCAGGCCCTGCTGGACAGCCTGCCCCGCGAAGTGAGTGCGCCGCACCCGGTCACCGGTCTGACCGAGACACTCACACTCAGCCGGGACGCCGTGCTGTCGATGGCGCGGGTACCGCTGTACGCACCGGCGCTCGCCTCTGCACTGCCGCTGGCCATCAGCGAAGCAGCGGCCGGCCGCTTCCAGGCGCTGCTGGGCCTGGGCGCCTCGCTGGGCGGCAGGCGCGGATCGAGCCTGGCCATGGGCATGCACTTCTCGGTGATCTGCGCCGAGGACATGCCGCGCCTGGCCGACGGGGCCCAGGCGGAAGCACCGGGCAGCGACTTCGGCGAGGCCTTCAGCCGCATCTACACCCGCATCTGCGCCGAATGGCCACGCGGCACCGTGCCGGCCGCCTTCTACACCTTGCCGACCGCCCCCGCTGCCACGCTGCTGCTGTCTGGCGGCGCCGACCCGGCCACGCCGCCGCGCCACGCCGAACGGGTCGCCCAGGCGCTGGGCCAGAAGGCTCGCCATGTCGTCGTGCCGCAGGCTGGACACGGTGTGATGGGCATCGGCTGCATGCGCGACGTCGTCTTCCGCTTTCTTGACGCCAAGAGCGACGACGAAGCGCTGAAGGTCGACGCCGACTGCGCCCGCAGCATTCCGCGCCCCGGCGCCTTCGTGCCGGTGCTGCCGACCAGCGCGGGAGCCCGGCCATGATCGAAGTGAAGAATCTGTCCAGGCGTTTCACACAGGGCAGCGGCCGCAAGGCGCGCAGCGTGCAGGCGGTCGATGGCGTGAGCTTCACCGCCGCCGACGGCCGCATCACCGGTCTGCTCGGCCCGAACGGCGCGGGCAAGACGACGACGCTGCGCATGGTGGCGGCGCTGCTGCCCCCAGACAGCGGGCAGATCCATGTCGATGGCCTGGACGTCATCGCGCAGCCCGGCCAGGCGCTGGCGCGCATGGGCGTGCTGAGCGACGCCCGCGGTCTTTACCCCCGCCTGACGGCGCGCGAAAACATCGTCTACTACGGCCGGCTGCACGGCATGACGTCCGCAGCCGCCAACAGCCGCGTCGACATCCTGGCCAGGATGCTGGACATGGGGCCCTTGCTCGAGCGCCGCACCGAGGGCTTCAGCCAGGGCGAACGCATGAAGACCGCACTGGCGCGGGCGCTGATCCACGACCCGCCCAACATCATCCTGGACGAGCCCACCAACGGCCTGGACGTGCTGGCCACGCGCGCGCTGCGCGATTCACTGCGACGCCTGCGCGATGACGCCGGCAAGTGCATCGTTTTCTCCAGCCACATCATGCAGGAGGTCGAACGCCTGTGCGACGAGGTCGTGGTGGTGGCCCAGGGCCGCACCGTGGCCCAGGGCAGCGTGCCCGAACTGCTGGCCCGCACCGCGCAGACCGACTTCGAGGAGACCTTCGTGCAACTCGCCTTCGGCACTGCCGCCGCCACCGGAGCTGCATCATGAATTCCACCCTGCTGTCCAGCGCGCTGCATGTCTACATCAAGGAGTTGCTGGACGCGCTGCGCGACAGGCGCACCCTGCTGGTCGTGTTCGCCAGTTCGGTGGCACTGGGGCCGCTGGTGCTGGTTCTCATCAGCCAGCTCGTGGGCAGCATGGAGCAGCGCGCCGAAGCCCGCATCATCGTCGTGCAGGGCATCGACAACGCGCCGGGCCTGCGCAACTTCCTCGAACGCCAGACCTACACCATCCAGTCGGCACCGCCGGACTTCGAGCAGCAGCTCAAGGACAGCAAGCTCGGCGACCCGGTGCTGGTGGTGCCGGCCAACTTCCAGGACGAGATGGCCCGTGGCGAAGTGCCGGTGGTCGAGCTGATGTCGAGCAGCGGCAACCAGCGCGCCCAGGCCGGCAGCGGACGCGTGCTGCGTCTGCTGCAGGCCTACAACCAGGAACAGGCCAGCTTGCGGCTGGCGGTGCGCGGTATTCCGCCGGCCACGCTGGAAGCGATGCAGGTCGAGGAACGCGACCTGGCAGAGCCCGGAGTGCGGGCGGCGCAACTGGCCGTGATGGTGCCTTACTTCGTGATGATGGCGGTGCTGTATGGCGCCCTGAACGCCGCGCTGGACACCACCGCCGGCGAACGTGAACGCGGCAGCCTCGAGCCCTTGCTGATGAACCCCGCGCCGCGCTGGGCCCTGGTGCTGGGCAAATGGGCAGCGGTGGCCAGCCTGGGCATGATGATCGCGGTGCTCAGCTGCATGAGCTTCCTGCCAGCGCAGTGGCTGATGCGCAGCGAAACCCTGGCAGCGGTGTTCCAGTTCGGGCTGCGCGAAGCACTCTGGTTCATCGGCCTGCTGCTGCCACTGGCGGCCCTGGTGTCGGCACTGCTGATGGCGATTGCCATCCGCTGCAAGAGCTTCAAGGAAGCCCAGGCCAATGCAACGGTGGTGATCCTGGCGGTGTCGCTGCTGCCGCTGATGACCCTGTTCAACCAGGAAGGCACGGCCGCCTGGCACCTTTGGGTGCCGGCACTGGCCCAGTCCACGCTGATGGCCAAGGTGCTGAAGGGCGAGGTTCCGTTGCCGGCCGACCTGCTGCTGACCTCGTGCGTGAGCGTCGTCGGAACGGTGCTGGCCCTGGGCTACGTGGTCTACATGCTGCGCAGTGCGGCATTGAAATAGAACGCTGGAGTCCGGTCGGTAGCATCCGGCCCAGGGCTGGGAACCATGCTTACGGATGGGTCGACAGCCCGATCCCAGGAGCAGAGTTCAGTCGTCGCAGCGCTGCAGGGCGCGCTGCACTTCGGTTTGCCACGGCAAGGTATGCACCAGTTCGTTCAGGAACAGGGCCGACTGGCGCGCCGTCAGGACCTCGCCCTCACCCCCCACCAGGCGCAGATTCGAGACCACCGACATCGGGTCGGCAATGGCGACCACTCCGGCAGCGATCTGGACCCAGTCCCAGGCCATTCCGGCTTCGCCGTTGTCGGCACGGGCGGCCCAGATGGTCTGGCCGGCCGGAGGATAGAGCGGATCACCTGAAAAGATGATGCGTGTTCCGATATGCTTGAAGCGTGCCGGAACTTCGGTACGGGCCTGCCACAATATCGGCGGCCATGCGCGTAACGCCCAGGGGGTGACAGCAGGGGGCAAGGGCGGCGCGATGTGGTGAAGGGCGTGTGACATGCCTGTAGTTTTCGGCAGGAACGGCCCGGACGAAAGCTGTAAACCCTGTCAGGGCCTTATCGCCTTGATCGTTCCTGTCCGGTCTAGTGAGGCGGCCGATGCTCCCCGGTGGTTATCTTTCGGTGATGGAAGCGCAAAACCGCGATGAGTTCCGCGACGAAATCATCCGTTTTGCTCACAAGCTCGAATTCAAGACCGTGTCGGCGATCACGGTGATCGACCGTGGCCTGGGCAAAAGCGAGTTCATCCACGTCGACAACACGCCCGAACACTACACCGAGACCTATTCCGACCCCAGCCTGTACCGGCGCGACCCGGTAACGCAGCACTGCAAACGCCAGACCGTGCCCATCATCTGGGACCAGAGCACCTACACCCGTCAAGGTGCGGGCGATCTTTGGGAACACCAGGCGATGTACGGCTACCGCACCGGTATCGCGATGGCGCTGCACATGCCCGAAGGCCAGCACTTCATGCTGGGCGTGGATCGGGACCAGCCCCTGCCCGCGAGCCCCGACCATCTGCAGCGCATCGTGGCCGACCTTCAGTTGTTCGCGGTGCATGCCCAGGCTGCGGCGGTACGCCTGCTGGTGCCGACCGCCTTGCAGCCTGAACGGCCGTCGCTCACGCCCCGTGAACTCGAGGCGTTGCACTGGACGATGGAGGGCAAGACAGCATGGGAGGTGGGTGCCGTGCTGGGCATCAGCGAGCGCACCGCGGTGCTGCACGTCAACAATGCCATGCACAAGCTCGGCTGCACCACCAAGCATCAGGCAGTGCTGAAGGCGCTGCGGCTCGGGCTGATCAACTGAATGCTGTGGCCCTGGATCTTGACGAACCTGTAAGAGCTGACAGTTTTCGCCACGGCATGCGGCTGCTCAAATGGTGCCAATCGCGCAAACGCGCGTACAGGCCACAACGGAGCTCCCATGCAAGCAAGCACACTCAGCATCACCCCCGCCGCCTCCAAGGCAGACCTGCCGGTGTCGGGCCCAAGGGAACTGCACATCGACGAGCTGGCCCTGGTCGGCGGCGGTCTGCCGAAGGGCGGCTGGCAAGCTGCGACCGGTGCTTCTCTGCAGGCCGAAGCCAGCGCCTCGATGGAACCTCTGCCCAAGGGCGGCTGGGCGGCCTGACACTGGATTTGTCCGCGCTCGGGAGCGCGTCCCTCCAGCTCCAGAGTGCTTGCGGGCTGGCAATGCCAGCCCGCGTTTTTTCCGCTGTCGCTGTTCCTGGCACAGCCCCTTCCCCAAGATCGACCTGCGGCTTGCCTTCCGGCCTGAAATCAGTTCAGCATGCGACCGCTCTTCAGGCCTGAAGCGCTGGAAGCGCAACGCCAGCCATGGCTCGGGCAGATGCAACTGGTGCGACCGCTTTCGCTGTCGGTGCTGACTGTCGGCATCGTCGTCGCAGCGGTCGCGGTCGGCAGCTTCATCTCACTGGCGGGCTACACCCGCAAAGCCACGACAGCAGGCGTGCTCATGCCCGACCGGGGCTTGATCCGTCTGGTACCCACCGCCGCCGGTTCGGTGCTCGAACGACGCGTCGAGGAAGGCCAGGCCGTCCGCGCCGGCGATGTCCTGTTCGTGCTGAGCCTGGACCGTCCGCTCTTCGATCAGGCCGTGCAAACGCGGGTGGAACGCAGCCTGGAGGCGCGGCGCCGCAGCCTGGAGGCGACGGCACAGCAACAGCAGGCACTGTCGGCCACCCGCCAAGCAGCGCTCGACCGCCGGCTCGAAGCACTGTCGCAGGAATCGGCCCAGCTCGACAGCGAAGCCGCTCTTCAGCAGCAACGCCTGGCCCTCGCGCGGCAGGGGCTCGAACGGCTGGAATCGATGCAGGCCGCGCAGTTCATTTCGCCAGCCCAGGTGCAGTCCAAGGCCGAGGAAGTGCTGGCGCTGCAGGCCGCCACCCAGACGCTGGCGCGCCAGCGCGCGGCGCTCGAACGCGACCGCGCTGAACTCGAAGGCGAGCGCCGGGAACTGCCGCTGCTCGCAGGCAATGCCGCCGGTGGCATCGAACGCGACCTGGCACTGCTGTCGCGCGAAAGCGCCGAACTCGACGCCGACCGGCGGCTGCTGGTGCGTGCACCGCAAGACGGCACGGTCAGCGCCGTGCTGGCCGAAGCGGGCCAGGCGGTGTCGCCGGCTTCGGCGCTGGCCAGCCTGGTGCCGGCCGGCGCGCAGTTGCAGGCCCACCTGTACGCACCGTCCAGCGCGGTGGGATTCGTGCAGGCCGGGCAGGACGTGCGCCTGCGCCTGGCGGCCTACCCCTATCAGAAGTTCGGGCATCTGCCGGGGCGTGTGACGCAGGTGTCGCGCACACCGCTGGCCGCCAGCGAACTGGCGATGCTGGCCGGCGCCGGCACCGGCACGGCAGCGGGCCAGCCGATGTTTCGGATCACCGTGACCCTGCAGCCCGACCCGGCCGTGCCGGCGCTGCCGCTGACCGCCGGCATGCAACTGTCGGGCGACGTGCTGCTGGAGCGGCGCCGCCTCGTCGAATGGCTGTTCGAGCCGCTGCTGGGCTGGCGCAGCCGCAGCGGCTAGGCCTGGCGGCGTCACCACTGTGCTGAACCCGGGTTCCCTGCTCGGCACGCTGCTGCCCCGTCTGCGTCTGGGCGGGCTGGGCGGCGACCAGCGCGTGCCCGTGGTGCTGCAGACCGAAGCCGCCGAATGCGGCCTGGCCTGCCTGGCCATGGTCGCCGCCGCCCATGGGCTGCGCACCGACCTGCCCACGCTGCGCCAGCGCTTTTCACTTTCCATGAAAGGTGTGACGCTGGCCGAGATGGTGCGCATGGCCAGCGTGCTGAAACTCGGAGCCCGCGCGCTGCGCGCCGAGCCGGCCGAGCTGTCGCAATTGCGGCTGCCCTGCATCCTGCACTGGGACATGAACCACTTCGTCGTGCTCGTGGGCTTCGAGCGCGGCGCGGCCATCATCCACGACCCTGGCCATGGCCGACGGCGGGTGAAGGAAGACGAACTGTCGCGCCATTTCACCGGCGTTGCGCTGGAATTGCAGCCGGCCGTCGACTTCACCCCGGCGCGGCAGGTCCAGCGCGTCAGCCTGCGCCAGTTGCTGGGCACGGTCAGCGGCTTGAAGCGCTCGCTGGGGCAGATTGCCCTGCTCGCGCTCGCGCTCGAGCTGTTCGTGCTGCTCACGCCGTTCTTCATGCAGTGGGTGGTCGACGGCGTGCTGCTCAGCGGCGACGCCGACCTGCTGCTGACGCTGAGCATCGGCTTCGGCCTGCTCGTGCTGATCCAGGTGGCGACAGCCGCTGCACGCGGTTGGGCCGTGCTGGTGCTGTCCACCACGCTGAACCTGCAATGGCTGGTCAACGTGTTCACGCACCTGCTGCGGCTGCCGGTGGGCTGGTTCGAGAAGCGCCATTCTGGCGACATCTGGTCGCGCTTCGGTTCTGTGCAGCAGATCCAGCGCACGCTGTCCACGCAGTTCATCGAAGCCCTGCTGGACGGCGTGCTGGTGCTGCTGACCCTGACCGTGATGGCCTTCTACAGCCTGCAGCTGACTGCCGTGGCCGTGGGCGCCGTGCTGGTGTACGGGCTGTTGCGCTGGGCATTCTTCAGGAGGCTGCGCGAGGCCAGCGAAGAAGCCCTGGTGTTCGAGGCGCGCCAGAACACCCACTTCCTCGAGAGCCTGCGCGGGGTGCAGGCGATCAAGCTGTTCAACGCCCAGGCCGATCGCCGTTCACGTTTCGCCAGCCTGGTGGTGGACACCATGAACGCCGGCATCGCCATCCGCAAGCTGGAACTGCTGTTTTCAGTGCTGCACCGCGGCCTGTTCGGCCTGGAACGCGTGGCCGTGATCTCGCTGGGTGCGCTGCTGGTGATGGATCAGCGCATGAGCGTGGGCATGCTGTTCGCATTCTTCGCCTACAAGGAGACCTTCGCGCTGCGCTTTTCGGGACTGATCGACAAGGCGGTGGAACTGAAGATGCTGCGCCTGCAGGGCGAGCGCCTGGCCGACATCGTGTTGACCGCCCCGGAAGACGCAGACAACACCGACCCGCTGGCGCCCACCCCGCTGGTGCCTGCCAGCCTGGAATTGCGCGACGTGCATTTCCGCTATGCCGACGGCGAACCGGCGGTGCTGAACGGCGTGAGCCTGCGGGTGGAAGCGGGTGAATCGGTGGCCATCGTCGGGCCTTCGGGCTGCGGCAAGACGACGCTGCTGAAGCTGATGCTGGGCGTGCACGCTCCGACCTCGGGCGAGGTGCTGGTGGGCGGCATGCCCCTGGCCAAGCTGGGCCTGAATGCCTGGCGCGACATGGTCGGCGTAGTGATGCAGGACGAACCGCTGTTCACCGGCAGCGTGGCCGACAACATCAGCTTTTTCAGCCCCGATGCCGACACCGACTGGCTGCAGCAGTGTGCCCGCGTCGCCGCCATCCACGACGACATCGTCGCCATGCCGATGGGTTACCACACGCTGATCGGCGACATGGGCACGGCCCTGTCGGGTGGCCAGAAACAACGCCTGCTGCTGGCCCGCGCGCTCTACAAGCGGCCGCGGCTGCTGCTGCTGGACGAGGCCACCAGCCATCTGGACGTGGACCGTGAACGCAGCGTGAACCAGGCCGTTCGCCAACTGGCGCTGACGCGCATCATCGTGGCACACCGGCCGGAGACGATCGCCTCGGCCGGGCGCGTCATTGCCCTGCACGAAGGCCGCGTGGCGCAGGACCTGCGCAGCGTGGTCGGCACGGCAGGCACGCCGCTGCAGTAGATCAGGCTTTCTTCGCCGGGCAGGTGTTGATGCCGAGCATCGGGTACAGCGGGCAAAAGCCCATGGCCGCAGTGGCCAGCGGCACCAGACCCAACCAGCCCCAGGCGCCGATGACGCCGCCGAGGGTCAGCCCGATCAGGGCCAGGCCGAGAACGATGCGCAGGGCGCGGTCGATGCCGCCAACATTGGTTTTCATGGGGTCACTCCTGGGGTTGTGTCGGTCACGTCGACCGATGCACGCAGTCTGCGCGCGGCACCTCTCCCGGTCGGTGACCTGAGTCACCCAGCGATCTGAGCCAGATCAAGCCGGTGGCAACTGGCCTGCCGCGACGGCGCGCAATGCGGCGCTGTCCAGCACCTCGATGTGTTCGCGCGACAGGCGCACCCAGCCGGCGCGCTCGAAACGATTGAGCAGGCGCGAGACGATCTCGCGCACCGTGCCCAGGCCGTCGGCCAGGGCCTGGTGGGTGGTGTGCATGCTGGCGCCATGGCCCAGCAGGGCCTGGGCCAGGCGCTGGTCCAGCCGCTGGAAGGCCACGGCTTCAGCCAGGGCCATCAGGTCGGCGAGACGGTTGCCGAAGACGCCAAAGACGAAATGACGGAAGTTCGCGTGCTGACACCACGAGTCCAGCCCGGCGGGGCTGAGCAGGATGAGGTCAGTGACAGACAAGGTCTGGCCATGGGCCGACAAGGGCGTGTTGCCGAAGATGCAGGCGGTGGAAACGACGCACAGTTCGCCCGGGGTCACCCGGTACAGCTCGAGCATGCGTCCGCCCGGCGAGCCGCGGGCCACTCGCACGCTGCCCGACAGCAGCATCGGAAAGCCCTGGCAGGGGCTGCCTTCGTCGAACAGCATCGCGCCAGCCGGGGCCGACAGGTGCTGGGCATGCCGGTGGAGCACCTGATCGACATCGGCCGGCGGCAGACTGGCCAGGGCCGGGTAGGCGGCCAGCAGGTCGGCGCGGGCCAGGAGACTCATGGTCGCGTCTGAACTTCGAGTTGGCGCAGCCAGACCAGGGCATCGCTCGCGCTGTCGCCGCACATTGCCGCCTGGGGCTGCAGGGACTGGCAGACAGGCGGCCGCTCGGGCAGGCCGAAGAGGCGACAGGCCTGGTTGAGGTCCAGATGCAGGCAGCGCTCCCCCGCCGGCTTGCCGAAAGGCATGCCGGGCATGGGCGACGAGATCGACGGTGCGATGCAGCAGGCACCGCAGCCGGGACGGCAGTTCATGCGGTCCATGCTATCGCGGCCATGGCGAGTGCCGATGAAGCATCGACAGGCGTTGACGATAATGAGACGCATTCTTATACAACGGCATCCTGGAGAGATTTCATGGCCAAGTCAGCTGCTTTTGGAGCCCTTCACGTCGTCATCGCCTTCAGCATCGGTTACGCGCTGACGGGAAGCTTCGCCATAGCCGGGGCCATCACCTTGATCGAGCCGCTGGCGAATACGGTGGCGCACTACTTTTTCGACGGCTGGTGGACGCGCCGCGAGGCCCGTCTCGCCCTGGCCCGCAATGCCGCCACAGAAGTGCTCGCCGCCGGCAAAAGCCCGATCGCCACACCCGCGTGAAGGAGCCCCGCGCCCTAAAATGCAGAGCTTCATGGAACATCCCCAGCACTTCGACGTGATCGTGGTCGGTGGCGGCCACGCCGGCACCGAAGCCGCGCTGGCGGCCGCCCGGATGGGCTGCGCCACGCTGCTGCTCACGCACAACATCGAGACCCTGGGGCAGATGAGTTGCAACCCCAGCATTGGCGGCATCGGCAAAGGCCACCTGGTGAAGGAAGTGGATGCGCTCGGTGGGGCGATGGCAGCCGCCACCGACGAAGCCGGAATCCAGTTCCGCATACTCAATGGCAGCAAGGGCCCGGCCGTTCGCGCCACGCGCGCCCAGGCCGACCGCGTGTTGTATCGCGCTGCCATTCGCCAGCGGCTGGAGAACCAGCCGAACCTGTGGTTGTTCCAGCAGGCGGTGGACGACCTGATGCTGCACGGCGACCGGGTGGTGGGCGCCGTTACCCAGGCCGGCGTGCGCTTTCGCGGCCGCACCGTGGTGCTGACCGCAGGCACCTTCCTCGATGGCCGGGTGCACGTGGGCCTGCAGAACTACAGCGCCGGCCGCGCCGGCGACCCGCCGGCCGTGAGCCTTTCGGCGCGGCTGAAAGAACTGAAACTGGCGCAGGGCCGCCTGAAGACTGGTACGCCACCACGCATCGATGGCCGATCGATCGACTTCAGCCGGCTGGTCGAGCAACCCGGCGACCTGGACCCGATGCCGGTGTTCAGCTTCATGGGGCGGGCAGAACAGCACCCGCAGCAGGTGCCCTGCTGGATCACCCACACCAACGAGCGCACGCACGAGATCATCCGCAGCGGTTTCGACCGCAGCCCCATGTTCACCGGCGTCATCGAAGGCGTGGGCCCGCGCTATTGCCCCAGCATCGAAGACAAGGTCAACCGCTTTGCCGACAAGAACACCCACCAGGTGTTCCTGGAACCCGAGGGACTGACAACGAACGAGTTCTACCCGAACGGCATTTCCACTTCCCTGCCCTTCGATGTACAGATTGCGGCGGTGCAGTCGATGCTGGGGCTGGAGAAGGCGCACATCCTGCGCCCGGGTTATGCCATCGAGTACGACTTTTTCGACCCTCGCGAGCTGAAGGCCAGCTTCGAGACCCGCGCGCTTTCCGGCCTGTTTTTCGCCGGGCAGATCAACGGCACCACCGGCTACGAAGAAGCCGCAGCTCAAGGGCTGTACGCTGGAGCGAACGCCGCTTTGCAGGTGATGGGGCGTGAACCCTGGCTGCCCAGGCGCGACCAGGCCTATCTGGGCGTGCTGGTCGACGACCTGGTGACCAAGGGCGTGACCGAGCCTTACCGCATGTTCACCAGCCGCGCCGAGTACCGACTGCAGCTGCGCGAAGACAACGCCGACCTGCGCCTGACCGCCCAAGGTCGTGCTCTGGGGCTGGTCGACGATGCCCGCTGGGCGGCTTTCGAGACCAAGCGCGAACGGCTCGAGCGCGAACTGCAGCGCCTGCGCGCCACCTGGGTTCGACCGGCCACAGTGCCGGCGGCAGAGGCAGAACGGGTGATCGGCAAGGCGTTGGAACACGAATACAACCTGGCCGAGCTGCTCTGCCGCCCAGGCGTAGGCTGGGACCACACTGCCGAACTGGCAACGCTGGCCCACGGCGCCCGCAGCGTTTCACGTGAAACATTGCGCGCCGAATGGGGCCGTCTCGAAGCCGATGCCGTCATCGAACAGGCTGAAATCGCCCTGAAGTACGCCGGCTACATCGACAAGCAAAACGACGATGTCGAACGCGCTTCGGCACTGGAACATCTGAAGCTGCCCGAAGAACTGGACTATGCGCAGGTCACGGCACTTTCATTCGAAGTGCGCCAGAAGCTCAGCCGCCACCGCCCAGCCACTCTGGGCCAGGCCTCGCGCATCTCCGGGGTGACGCCGGCGGCCGTGTCCTTGCTTCTGGTGCATCTGAAGAAAGGTCGCTTCCAAGGCTTTGCGCTGCCACCCCGCCCAGCGCAGGACCAGGCCGCTTGAGCACCCCCACGGCTGGCCGGCCTGCTGACGCCCATGCCGTGATCGAAGCTGCGCTGGGCTCACCCATCGAGCCGGCACTTTCCGAACGGCTGCTCCACTACATGGACCTGCTGGCCCGTTGGAACGGCACCTATAACCTGACGGCAGTGCGCACGCCCGAGGGCATGCTGTCCCAGCATCTGGCCGACTGTCTGTCCGTCGTCGGCCCCCTGAAACGACAGTGGCCAGCGAAGACCCCGGCAGCTCGGCTGCTGGATGTTGGCAGCGGCGGCGGTCTTCCGGGCGTGGTGTTGGCAGCCTGCTTGCCGCAGCTGCAGGTGGTGTGCGTCGACACGGTCGCCAAAAAGGCAGCGTTTGTCCGTCAAGTGGCGGCTGAACTCCGCCTACCCAACCTGCTGTCTGTCCACGCCCGCGTCGAAGCGATGGGCGGAGTCCCTGCTTTCGATGTCATCACCTCACGCGCCTTCGCTTCACTGGCCGACTTCACCCGCTTGACCCGGCCTCTGCTGGCGCCTTCCGGGGTCTGGGTGGCCATGAAAGGCAAAACGCCCGACGATGAAATAGCCGCCCTGGGCCCAGACGTGGAGGTGTTTCACGTGGAACCGCTGCATGTTCCCGGCCTGGACGCACAACGTTGCCTCGTCTGGATGCGACCGAAAGCCCTTCGATGACCGCAAGAACTTTTCCCCGTCCCGCAAGAGCTTTCGGCCTGCTGCTCGCTACGGTCTGTCTGAGCCTGCCGGCCGTTGCCAATCCAAATTCCCCGCCAGACGTCACCGCCATTGCCAGCCTTGATGTTCCGCGCTACATGGGTACGTGGTACCAGGTGGCCTGGTTCCCCAACCGGTTTCAGAAACAATGCGTCAGCGATACCTCCGCCAGCTATCGCCAGCGGGACGATGGCAAGGTCATCGTCCTGAACCGATGCAAGAAGGCCGACGGCAGCTTCGATGACGCCGAAGGCCTGGCCCGCCCTGCCGGGTCCAAGCTGATCGGCAGCAGCCTGCAACCCGCTCAGCTTGAAGTGAGCTTTCTGCCCGCCGCCCTGCGCTGGCTGCCAATCTGGGGCAGCTACTGGGTGCTGGAACTGGCCGACGACGGCCGCTACGCGGTGATCGGAGAGCCCACGCGTGAGTACCTTTGGGTTCTTGCGCGAACGCCGCAGCTCTCGGCCAACGACGAAACTGGGATACGCTCCCGCCTCAACCTGAACGGCTACGACCTGTCCCGATGGCAAAACCATCCGCACACCGCGCCGGCAGCCCCACGCTGAACGCAACCCGCTTTCACACCGCCCCATGCTTGGCATCGCCGACTACGGCGCCTTCTGTGCAGCCATCGTGCTGTTCCTGGCGCTGCCTGGCCCCGGAACCTTCTGCCTGCTGGCCAGCACCGGCAAAGGCGGTTTGCCAGCGGGCGCAGCGGCAACAACAGGATTGATACTCGGTGATCAAGTCCTGCTCTGGCTGGCCGTGGCCGGAGTCGCCGCGCTCCTGGCCGCGCACCCGGTGCTGTTCAAATCCGTCCAGTACCTTGGAGCGGCTTACCTGGCCTGGATCGGCCTGAGACTGATCTTTGCCAAACCCGGTACCGATGCTTCACCCGTCCGCATCCGTGCTGGCCGTTACGCCCGCCAGGCCTTTTTCATCACTCTGCTCAACCCCAAGGCCATCGTCTTTTACATGGCCTTTTTTCCGCTGTTCATCGACCCGGCCAGCCACAGGGGAGCCATCACCTTCGCCGCCATGGCTGCCACCATCGCCATCATCAGTGCCGTCTATTGCCTTTTGCTCTGCAGCTTCGCCCAGGCCGTGAGCCAGGTGGTGAGGTCGAATCCGCGCTTGGCCCGAGGACTCGAACGATTGGCCGGCGTTTTTCTCGTGGGCTTTGGCATTCGCCTGGCCGCTCCCTGATGTTCCACGTGAAACCCTGCTGACACCTACCGCATGCGCATCTTCTGTGTCGCCAACCAAAAAGGCGGGGTCGGCAAGACCACCACCACCGTGAACCTGGGAGCTGGCCTGGCCCAGGTCGGTCAGCGCGTGCTGGTTGTCGACCTCGACCCGCAGGGCAACGCGACCATGGGCTCGGGAATCGACAAACGCCAGCTCAGCCTGAGCGTCTACGACGTGCTGCTCGAATCGGCCAGCATCGTCGAAGCCCGCCAACCCAGCCCCAAGGGCGGCTACCACGTGCTCGGTGCCAACCGCGAACTCGCTGGCGCCGAAGTCGAACTGGTGCCGCTGGACCACCGCGAAAAGCGGCTGCGTCTGGCGCTGGAGGCCGTGCGCGCCGACTACGACTTCGTGCTCATCGACTGCCCGCCCTCGCTGAGCCTGCTCACGCTCAATGGCTTGTGCGCCGCTCATGGGGTCGTCGTGCCGATGCAGTGCGAGTACTTCGCGCTGGAAGGCCTGTCCGACCTGGTCAACACCATCAAGCAGGTGCATGCCAACCTGAACCCCGAGCTGCAGATCATCGGCTTGCTGCGCGTGATGTTCGACCCCCGCATCACCCTGCAGCAGCAGGTCAGCGAACAGCTGAAGGCGCACTTCGGCGACAAGGTCTTCAACACCGTCATCCCGCGCAACGTGCGCCTGGCCGAGGCTCCCAGCTACGGCCAGCCGGGCGTCACCTTCGACCCCGCGTCCAAGGGCGCGCAGGCCTTCGTCGAATTCGCCCGGGAAATGGTGCAGCGGCTGGACTGACGATGCACTTCGACGACACCCTGCTGTCCCGCATCGAAGACGCCGGTCTCAACGCCAGCGCGCCACCCCAGCAGCACTGGCTGGACGGCTGGATCGTCCGCACCAATCCGGGCAAAGCGCGCCGGGCCCGTTGCATCAACGCCGTGGCGCCGGGTCGCCTGCCAACAGCCGAAAAGCTGCGCTTGGCCCAGGCGCTGTTCGATGGAGCCGGATTGCCCTTGCTTGCCCGCATCACCCGTTTCACTTGGCCCCCCGGGCTGGACGATGAACTCGCCCGAGCGGGCTGGCAAGCAGAGGACGAAACCCAGGTCCTTGTCTGCCCGCAGCTCCCTGGGATCAATTCACAGGGTACCCTCGACGCCGCGCCACCCATCGGACTGGCGTGGCAACCCTTGGGCGCCGAGTCGTACGCCACCGCGGTGGGCACCCTGCGCGGGTCGTCGGCAGAACAGCAGACGGCCCACGCCCAACGCCTGCGCTTTTCGCCGGTGCCCTACCAGGGTTATGCCTTGTCGCGTGCCGACGGCCAGGTACTGGCCTGCGGGCAGTTGGCCAGGGAAGGCGCGATGGTCGGCCTCTACGACATCTACACCCACCCCGAGGCCCGTAACCAGGGCTTGTCTCAGTGGCTATGTAAGCGCCTGCTTACATTGGCAGCTCAAGAGGGCGCTGCGCTGGCCTATCTGCAGGTGGAGGCCACGAACCAGCCAGCCCAGGCTGTCTACCGGCGCCTGGGCTTTGCCTATGGCTACAGCTACCACTACCGCCAGCCGCCCGGCGGCGGCAGCTGAACTACAGCCCCAGGCCTTCGTCCACGCCCAGGTGCACGTTCATCGCCTGCACCGCGGCACCACTGGCGCCCTTGCCCAGGTTGTCCAGACGCGCCATCACCAGCGCCTGCGTGTCGTTGGCGAACACGAAAACATCGACGCGGTTGGTGTCGTTGCAAGCCTGGGCGTCAAAGAAGCCGGCCTCCAGCGTGGCGGCGTCACGCAGGGGCATCACGCGGATGAAGCGCTCCCCGGCATAACGCGCATCGAACGCTGCGTGCAGTGTGGCGGCGCTGCAATTGAGTGCCGCCAGGTCCAGCGGCACCGTCACGGCCAGGCCCTTGTAGAACGGACCGACGATGGGCATGAAGATCGGTGCCTTCACCAGCCCGGTGTGCGCCATCATCTCCGGCACATGCTTGTGGTGCAGGCCCAGCGCATAGGGTCGTGGCGCCTTCAGCGTGGCCGGCAGTCCGCCGGCGGCTTCGTATTCGGCAATCATGGTCTTGCCGCCACCCGAATAACCGGTGATCGACGTCGCAGACACCACCGTGTCGGCGGGCACCAGGCCGGCATCGACCAGCGGCCGCAGCAGCAGGATGAAGCCGCTGGCATGGCAGCCCGGGTTGGCGATGCGCTTGCTGGCGCGGATGGCCGCGCGCTGCGCTGGCGCGAGTTCTGGCAAACCGAACACCCAGCCAGGTGCAGTGCGATGGGCGGTGCTCGCGTCGATCAGGCAGGTGTCCGGGTTCGTCACCATCGCCGCCGCTTCGCGCGAAGCCACGTCGGGCAAGCACAGGAAAGCCACGTCGGCCGCGTTCAGCAGCCGGGCGCGCTCGGCCGCGTCCTTGCGCTTGTCGGGATCGATGCGCAGCACCTCCACGTCGGCACGGCCAGCCAGATACTCGTGGATGCGCAGGCCGGTGGTGCCTTCCTGGCCATCGACGAAAACGCGTGTGATCATGCTGCAGTGCCCCTTGAAAATGCAGGCAGAGCATACGACAGGCCTTCCCTACCCCGATGACACCATCACCGCCACCGACCCAGCCCGTGCGCGTGCTGCTGCTGCCTGGCTGGCAGGACAGCGGCCCCGGCCATTGGCAGACGCTATGGGAAACCCGGCACGGCGACGAACGTGTGCAGCAGGCCGATTGGTTCTGGCCGCGCCGCGGCGACTGGATGACACAGCTTGAAAACGCCGTGCTGGCAAAAGACGGTCCGGTGCTGCTGGCCGCGCACAGCCTGGGCTGCCATCTCGTGGCCGCCTGGGCTGCCCACAGCCGCCATGCCCGGCGAGCGGTGGGCGCACTTCTGGTGGCGCCGCCGGACCTGAGCCGGGCCGACCTGCCGCCGCAGCTGCATTCCTGGCAGCCGCCCTTGCTGCGGACGCTGCCGTTTCCGGCCCGGTTGGTCTGCAGTGACGACGACCCGTATGCCTGCCCAGATGCCAGCCAGGCGATGGCCCAGGCCTGGGGCGCGACAGTCACAAATGTCGACGCAGGTGGCCATCTGAACGCCGCATCGAGCCTGGGGAACTGGCCGGAAGCCCGGGCATGGTTGCTGGCCCTGCCACATTCTGCGAAATTCATCTCGTGAGTGGGCGCTTACCTCGTGCCATCCTGGTCGGCGTCATCGCCAGCCTGGCGGCGGCTCTCGTCGAACTGCTGCGCAGCGGCGCCTGGTGGCCGCTGGCCCTGGGGCTGGGCTTGTTTTTCTTCCTCGTCATCCTGCCGATGCTCGGCCTGAGCCGCTTCATCGAGGCCTTCCACCTGCGCCGCCAGGACCGCAGCCAGGCCGAACCGGGCGGGCACTACAGCTTCGGCAACGTGAAACTGGCCATCGAAGACGACGGCCGCCACGTCTGGGTGGCGGCGGCCGACCTGCAGCGCGCGCTGCACACCACCGACACCGACGAGGTCATCGCGGCCCGCCACGCCGGCCGCTGGCGCCGCAACCCGCGCGGCCAGCTGCAATTGCGTGTCGACACCGTGGTCCAGGTGCTGTCCACGGCGCCTGGCCGCATGGACCCGCACACGATCCACCTGCGCCGCTACCTCGAGCGTGAGGTCCTGTTTCCAGCCACCCGCCAACGCGAGCGCCGAGGCGGCGAAGCCCGCTGACACAATGCCCCCATGGTGAACACATGGTGAGCAAAAAACCCAAAGGCCTGGGCATGGGCCTGGAAGCCCTTCTCGGCCCGACAGTGGGCGATGCCCCGCCTCAGCCCGAAGGCCCGCCGACCAGCCTGCTGCTGAGCCAGCTGCGCGCCGGCAAGTACCAGCCGCGCACGCGCATGGACGAAGGCTCGCTGTACGAACTGGCCGAGAGCATCAAGAGCCAGGGTCTGATGCAGCCCATCCTGGTGCGCCCGGTGCAGGGTGGCAGCACGCGCTACGAGATCATCGCCGGCGAGCGCCGCTTCCGCGCCGCGAAGCTGGCCGGTCTGGACAGCGTGCCGGTGCTGGTCAAGGTCGTGGCCGACGAGGCCGCCGCGGTGATGGCCCTCATCGAGAACATCCAGCGCGAAGACCTGAACCCGCTCGAAGAAGCCCAGGGACTGCAGCGCCTGGTCAGCGAATTCCAGCTGACGCACGAGCAGGCGGCACAGGCCGTGGGGCGCTCGCGCAGCGCCGCCAGCAACCTGCTGCGCCTGCTGAACCTGACCGACGCCGTGCAGAAGTTGCTGATGGCCGGAGACATCGACATGGGCCACGCCCGTGCCCTGCTGCCCTTGCCCGCCGCCGACCAGGTGATGGCCGCACAGGAAGTCGTCGCGAAAAAGCTCAGCGTGCGCGACGCCGAGCGCCTGGTCACGCGGCTGACCCAGCCCACCCACGGCAAGCCGGCTGCCACCTCACGCGCCAAGCCGCGCGACATCCAGCGGCTGGAGCAAAGCTTGTCGGACCTGCTCGCCGCTGCGGTCGACATCCGCGTGAAGAAGCGCACCGCGCGCGGCGAACAGGGCGAGGTCGCCATCGCCTTCGGATCGCTCGACGAGCTGAACGGCTTGCTGCAGAAGCTGGGGCTCAAGGACGCCTGAGCGCTTGCCGGCAGAGGCTAAGGCGTCTTCGGCACGCGTTGGTGCAATGCCAGCCATACCAGCCCGGCACCCACCAGCGACAGCGGCAACAGCGAACCCAGGTTCAGCAGCTGCCAGCCTTGCGTCGTGATCAAGGCACCCGAAGCGAACGAGCTCAGCGCCATCGTCGAGAACACGCACAGGTCCATCAAGCCCTGGGCGCGGTTCTTCTCTTCGGGCCGGTAGGCCTGCGTCAGCAGCGTGCTGCCGCCGGTGTACAGGAAGTTCCAGCCCACGCCCAGCGCGAACAGCGCGACGAGGAACTGCATCACGTCCACACCCGACAGCGCCACGACCACGCAGACGATGTTCAGCAGCACGCCCACGGCCATCACCGGCAGCGCGCCGAAGCGGCGGATCAGGTGGCCGGTGAAGAAGCTGGGCGCGAACATGCCGATCACATGCCACTCCAGCACCAGCGCAGCGCTGCTGAACGGGTGCTGGCACTGCTGCATCGCAATCGGCGTGGCCGCCATCAGCAGGTTCATCACGCCATAGCCCAGCGCCGCGCCCAGCACCGCCACCGCAAACACCGGCTGGCGCAGCAGTTCCAGCGCCGGGCGGCCGCGCTCGGCACCCCTTTGCGGCGGCTGGTGCGGCGGAAACTCGATGAATGACATTGCCAGCAGCGACAGCAGCGCCACGCCCACCAGCACCAGGTACGCGCCCGCAAAAGGCACCGACAACAGCTCGCGGCTGGCACTGGCCAGGTTCGGACCGGCCACAGCGCCGATCAGCCCGCCAGCAAGCACCAGCGAGATCGCCTTTTCCTTGAACGCCGGCGCCACCAGCTCCGGCCCGGCGAAGCGGTACAGCGCGGCGTTGGCGCTGTAGAAGCCCGCCACCACCGTGGCCAGCAACAGCAGCGCGAAGCTGCCCTGCACCACCGCCCAGGCACACAGCGCGGCCGCGCCTGCGGCCACCAGCAGCCCGGCCTGGAACGCCCGCTTGCGGCCCACTCGCGCCTGAAGCCAGGCCACGGGTAGGCTGGACAAGGCCGCGCCCACCACATAACCCGTCACCGGCAAGGTCGCCATCCAGCCCACCGGCGCCAGCGCCAGACCGACCAGGCCGTTGATGGCGATGAAGGTGACGTTGTTCGTCAGGAACAGACCCTGGCACCAGGCCAGCAACAGCAGGTTGCGATTCACCCGCCGATGATGTCACTGCCGGGCACGCCGCTCCTTCAGCGGACACTGCGGCCCCCCCGAGGGGTTGGGTGCCGCGCTGCGCGTTCAGCAAAGGCGTGGTCGACAGCGCAAAGCAAGGAGCCGCCGGACCAGGGGATGGGCGGCGTCGCCTGCCTGCACCATGACCCGCGGCGCTTGGAATCACCCAGCTTCGACGCCGATGTCGCAGCTTGAAGCCGCGAATCGAGATCGAGCTGGCCTCGACCAGCAACACCATCCGTCGAAGTAAGCGTTCGCTATGACAAGAGGTTGGGCTTGGAGGTCCGTGATGCCGGCGAATCCTGTCCCCCGATCGGCCCTGTGGCGCGTTGAAGGCACAGGTCTTGCAACCACGAAAGCCGCGGTGCGGAGTTGTGGCGTCGCAAGCGAATAGAAAGACCATGTGCCGCTTGATCGCTCGACAGCCGAGGGCAGAATGGTCCATGCTGGATGTGAGTTCAATGGTGCTGCCGCACCATCGGTGAACAGGAAAGCTCTGATGGCGCCCGGGCCCGTGAAGCCGGGACTTCATCAGAACTTCCCAGGCCGACGCTCAGGGGCGACCTTCCCTGCCGCGTCTCCTGGATCACCGGAGGACCCATGGACGTGATCAGCCACCTCAAGCAACGCTACGAGCGCCTGCGCGAGGAAGAAATCTCTCTCGAAGACTATCTGGCGGAATGCAAGCGTGACCCGCTGGCCTACGCCACCGCCGCCGAGCGCATGCTGCGCGCCATCGGTGAACCCAAGAGCATCGACACCCGCAACGACGTGCGGATGAGCCGCATCTTCGCCAACAAGGTGATCAAGGTCTACCCGGCCTTCGCCGAGTTCTACGGCATGGAAGACGCCATAGAACAGGTGGTCAGCTACTTCCGCCATGCGGCGCAGGGCCTGGAAGAGAAGAAGCAGATCCTGTATCTGCTGGGCCCGGTGGGCGGCGGCAAGAGCAGCATCGCCGAAAGGCTGAAGCAGCTGATGCAGGAGGTGCCGTTCTACGCCATCAAGGGCAGCCCGGTGAACGAAAGTCCGCTGGGTCTCTTCGACGTGAACGAGGACGGCCCCATCCTCGAGCAGGAATACGGCATCCCGCGCCGCTACCTCAACCGCATCATGAGCCCCTGGGCGGTGAAGCGGCTGGAAGAATTCGGTGGCGACATCCGGCAGTTCAAGGTCGTCAAGCGCTACCCCAGCATCCTCAAGCAGGTGGGCATCAGCAAGACCGAGCCCGGCGACGAGAACAACCAGGACATTTCCAGCCTGGTCGGCAAGGTCGACATCCGCAAGCTGGAAACCTA
>LNET01000042.1 GCA_001464055.1 Burkholderiales bacterium Ga0077543 | reverse complement strand
TCTGCGGGTTCGCCAGGCCCACCAGTTCGGGGTACTGCAGCGCCTTGGTGCCCAGCTCGAACACCTTCATCGTCAAGCCATAGCGTTCGCTGTCGGGTTACTGGCGCACGTAGCCCAGCCTCAGGCATCCGGGCCATCGAAGTGACATTCGGTGGCGGCTTCATCAACGTTGACCATGTCCAGTACGGACAGATGGCCCCCATCCCCGAACCCGAAAGCTGGGCATTGATGGCTGACGGCCTGGCCGGCCTGGCACCGGGCACGCCGCCGCGCAGCTGCAAGCAAGTCAGCCTGACGGCAGCATTGCCAGCCGCGAGCCTGCGCTTCCGGCCGGCTGCCATGCCGGCCCAAGCCGTCCCAGCGCGACCGTGTGCAGGTGGCCCACCCGACAGCACTGGCCTGAACGCCGACTGGCTCTAAACGACCCGTGGCTGCAGGCTGGTGCCCTTGGGCGGAACGCTGCAGCTGTGCGGTGCCAGCCACCGCAAGCCGGATGGGCCCGAGATCGGCCAGGGCCCGCCATGAATGGCCTGCGGCCTGCTGAATGCAGGCGTCAGGCGGACTTGCAGAAAAACGGGATGGGTGTTTTCGAAGGCGGCGTCGTCCCTTTCAATGACGGCCGCGGCACCAGCGCGGCCAACCGCTGCATGAACTCCAGCGGACTCATGACCAGGTGCGTCGTTCCATCGCGCCAAGGCGTCTTGAGTTTGAGCTCGACCTGGCCGGCGGCATTGATCTGCACGCGTTGGTCAGAAAGCGCCGGCCGCGTGATGTAGCGGCACAGCTGCTCCAGCCGCTTGCGGTCATGGGCTTCGACCCGCACCGCGGCATGCTGCGCTGTTCCCGTCGATGACGGCGCACAGCAGCTGGCGGGCCTGGTCCTCGCGCGGCATCGCGCCTCTGAGCGTCAGCACCTTCTGCGCGTGAGCATCTTCATCAGTCGGACGATGACGATCTGCAGCAGCGCGTGCAACTCGCCGTCGGTGGGCGCCTTTCCGGGTGGCGAGAGCGCCAGTTTCGTCGCCCCCGCCCGCTTCAGTGCCGATAGTCCTCTTCCCGTTGGTGCCTCACCGCGCCCACGATCACGTTGTCGCCGATGATGTCGAATAGAACGATGTAGCCCGTGCCACCGAACGGAACGATCAATTCGCGCGAGCGGCCATTGCCAAGTTCTGCCCGACGGCAGGTGTACGGCGACCAGGACAGCAATCGCATTCCTTCGCGGATAGCGTCCAGTGCTCTTTGAGGTGTGGTCCAGTCCGGCGTCTCGCTCGCAAGCTCGCGCTCGATGGAATAGTCCTCCAGACGCCGCAGGTCCTCCACCGCTTCTTGCAGGAGCGTGACCGTGTACTTGAGCGTCACCGGCCTGTGCGCTGAGCAGCACGGCGCTTCGCGTCATCGAGGCGTGCCTGCAGGTCGGCCATGACCTCGTCTACCCCGTGCCCGCCGCCTTCTTGTTTCCAGCGCTCAATCGCTGCCTCACCGCGAATGACGAACTCGGACTGCACCCGGCGCCAAGCTGCGGCCGCGACGACTGCCTCCTCGATGAACTGGGTCAGCGTCTCACCCTCGCGCAAGACAGCCTCGACTTCGGCGCGGACTTCGGGCTCGACACGGATGGGTGGAAAGGTTGCAGAGCGCATGACGCGAATGTATAGCACCTGTGCTACGCAAGCAAGGCCAGCGATGCATCCCCTCGCAAACGCCATGAAACGCTTCAGATAGCCTCTGTCGCGAGGACTGCAGAAACACCGCCAGACAGCCTGAAAGCCGTCCACCGCGAACGACAGCAAATGGCCGGGAGCCGGTAGCGACCAAGGGCAGCTTCATGGCGATCTGGCCTGACCGAAGCCATGCGCGGCCCAGGCAGCAACTTCGACTTGCTTCAGTCGGCCAGCGCTGCGCCGTGGGTCAATCGTCGGCAACCGCCGCCCGATACGCGTGCCAGCTGGCATGCCCCACCACCGGCCCCACGACCAGCAGGCCTGCGAACCAGGGCAGCAGGGCCAGGCCCACCAGCAGGGCGATGAGGAAGGCCCACCACAGCATCACCCCGGTCTGCGTGAGCACCAGGCGCAGGCTGGTCAGGCCGGCCGTGATGGCATCGGTGCGGCGGTGCAGGATCATCGGGATCGACACCACGCTGATGGCGTAGATGAGCGTGGCGAAGATCGCGCCCACGCCGACCCAGGCGACGATGAAGCCGATGTTGTCCGGGTCCAGCAGGGCCAGCAGCGAGCCCTTGAAGTCGGGCATGCCGTCGAAGCTGACGGCGAAGATGACCAGGGTGGCCCGGCCCCACAGCATTTCCAGCACCAGCAGCACGAAGCCGAAGATGCCCAGGGCGCTGATGCGCTGGTCCCAGGCCAGCAGCGAGTCGCCGAAGTCGGGTTTTTCACCGGCTTCCAGGCGCTGGCTCACCCGGTACAGGCCCAGGCACAGGAAGGGCCCCATCAGCAGGAAGCCGGCCGACAGCGCCAGGGTGTAGGCCGGCGCGTGTTCGTAGACCTTCAGCAGCGCCCAGCCCATCACCATGAAGCACAGGCCGTAGAACAGCCCGATGGCGGGGGCACGCCGGAAGTCGTGCCAGCCCAGGGCCAGCCAGCGCGGGGGGTCGCGCCATTGCAGGGTGTTCAGCCGCGGGCTGCTGCTGGCCGGGGCTGCAGGTTCGCGGACGGGTGGATCGGCAGGCGTCTCCATCCGCCGCATTGGGCCTGCAGCGCGTCGCCGTCGCCATCGGGGACTGCCCCCAGAAGCGCCTGTTCAGCGCCCGCGCCGCACCCGCAGGATCTCGTCCAGGATCAGGCAGACGGCGCCCAGCGTGATCGCGCTGTCGGCGATGTTGAAGCTGGGAAAGTAGCCGCCGCGGAACATCGGCGCCAGGAAGTCGAAGCGGAACTGCAGGAAGTCGATGACGTGGCCGTGCAGCAAGCGGTCGATGACGTTGCCCAGCGCCCCGCCCATGATCATGCTCACCGCAAAGCAGAACAGCTTCTGGCTGGGGTTGGTGCGGATCATCCAGACGATGAAGCCCGAGACGATGATGCCCAGCGCCGTGAAGAACCAGCGCTGCCAGCCCGAGGCGTCGGCCAGGAAGCTGAAGGCCGCGCCGGGGTTGTGCGCGCGCACCAGGTTGAAGTAGCTGGTGACGGTCCGGCTGTCGCCCAGCTGGAAGTAGCCCACGATCAGGGTCTTCGTCACCTGGTCGGCCAGGATCACCACCACCGCCAGCGCCAGCCAGAAGGCCAGCGTTCGTGTGTCGCTGCGGTTTGTGGTCATGTTCAGGCGCAGACGCGGGTTTCGCCCGTGCCGAACAGGTTGCTGCTGCAGCGGCCGCAGATCGTGGGGTGTGCGGCGTCGCTGCCGACGTCGTCGCCCCAGTGCCAGCAGCGGTCACACTTGGCGACGCCGGCGCGGCCCTGCAGGCTGGCCACCTGCACCTGCAGGCTGCTGCCGGGCAGCAGGCTCGCGCTGGAGGTGATCAGCACGAACTTCAGGTCCTCGCCCAGGCTGGCCAGCGCGGCGTGGTCCTCCGGGCCGGCGGTGATGGCCACTTCAGCCTGCAGTGAGGAACCCAGCCCGCCGGTGCTGCGCAGCGCCTCGATCTCCTTGTTCACCACGTCGCGCACCGCGCGGATGCGCGCCCAGCGGGCCAGGCGGTCGCTGCCGGGTTCGGCTTCGGCCAGCACGGCCTCGTCGAAGCGCCAGAAAGTCTGGGTGAACAGGCTGCCCTGGCCGCCCTGGGCGTTCATCACGCCCCAGGCCTCTTCGGCCGTGAAGCTCAGGAATGGCGCCATCCAGCGCAACATGGCGTGCGTGATCTGCCACAGCGCCGTCTGCGCGCTGCGCCGGGCGTGCGAACCGGCGGCCGTGGTGTACAGGCGGTCCTTCAGCACGTCCAGGTAGAAGGCGCCCAGGTCTTCGCTGCAGAACACCTGCAGCTTGCCGACCACGGGGTGGAATTCGTTGGCGCCATAGTGGCCGCCGGTGAACGCGCCTTGGGCCGGGTCGAAACGGCCGGCCAGTTCGGCCTGCAGTTCGGCCGTGCGTGCCAGCGCCCAGCGGTCGATGTCCAGCATTTCGGCCACCGGCACGGCTTGGGTGGCGGCGTCGAAGTCGCTGGTGTTGGCCAGCAGGAAGCGCAGCGTGTTGCGGATGCGGCGGTAGCCGTCCACCACGCGCGCCAGGATCTTGTCGTCGATGCCCAGGTCACCGGAATAGTCGGTGGAAGCACACCACAGCCGGATGATCTCGGCGCCCAGCTGCTGCGTGATCTTGCCCATCTCGATCACGTTGCCCAGGCTCTTGCTCATCTTGCGGCCCTGGCCGTCGACCGTGAAGCCGTGCGTGAGCAGGCCGCGGTAAGGCGCGCGGCCTTCGAGCGCACAGCCCAGCAGCAGGCTGCTGTGGAACCAGCCGCGGTGCTGGTCGTGGCCTTCCAGGTACAGGTCGGCCTCGGGGCCCTGGGTGTGGAAACCGGGGTTGTTGGCACTGCCGGCATGGCTGCCGCGCAACACATGGCTGAAGGTGCTGCCGCTGTCGAACCAGACGTCGAGGATGTCGCTGCTCTTGGCATAGTCGGCAGCGTCGGAACCCAGCCAGTCGGCCGGGTCGAGCTGGCTCCAGGCCTCGACGCCGCCGGCTTCCACCAACGCGGCAGCGCGATCCATCAGCGCCAGGGTGTTGGGGTGCAGTTCACCGCTCACCTTGTGCAGGAAGAAGGGCAGGGGCACGCCCCAGCTGCGCTGGCGGCTGATGCACCAGTCCGGCCGGCCGGCGATCATGTCGCGCAGCCGGGCGCGGCCGTTTTCGGGGAAAAAGTTCGTCTGCTCGATGGCGTCCAGCGCGGTCTGGCGCAAGGTCTTCGGCGCCTTGTCCACGGTGAACACCCCCTCGCCCTCGTCCATGCGCACGAACCACTGCGCTGCGGCGCGGTAGATCACCGGCGTCTTGTGGCGCCAGCAATGCGGGTAGCTGTGGTTGAACTCGGTGCTGGCCAGCAGCCGGCCCGCGCTGCGAAGCGCTTCGACGATGACCGGGTTGGCCTTCCAGATGTGCAGGCCGCCGAACAGCGGCAGCGCGGCCTCAAAGGCGCCATTGCCCTGCACCGGGTTCAGGATCTCGTCGGCCTTCATGCCGTGGGCCAGGCAGGAATTGAAGTCCTCCACGCCATAGGCCGGCGACGAATGCACGATGCCGGTGCCGTCGTCGGCCGTGGCGTAGTCGGCCAGGTACACGGGCGAGAGACGGTCGTAGCCGGCATCGACAGCGCTGAGCGGATGGCGGAAGTTCAGCCCGGCCAGGGCACGGCCCTCGGCGGTGGCCAGCACGCTGCCGGCCAGGCCATAGCGCGTCAGGCAGGCGGCCACCAGGTCTTCGGCCAGCAGCAGCACGCCGCGTTCGGTGTCCACCAGCGCATAGCGCAGCGCCGGATTCAGGTTCAGCGCCTGGTTGGCGGGCAGGGTCCAGGGCGTGGTCGTCCAGATCACGACGAAGGCTTCGCGCGGCAGCGCGGCCAGGCCGAAGGCGGCGGCCAGTTTCGCGGGCTCGGCGCATGCGAAGGCCACGTCGACCGAAGTGCTCTTCTTGTCGGCGTATTCGATCTCGAACTCGGCCAGCGAAGACCCGCAGTCGAAGCACCAGTACACCGGCTTCTGGCCGCGGTAGACGAAACCGCGCTCGACCAGGCGCTTGAGCACGCGGATCTCGCCGGCCTCGTTGGCGAAGTCCATGGTGCGGTAGACGTGGTCCCAGTCGCCCACCACGCCCAGGCGCTTGAAGTCGGCCATCTGCTGGGCGATCTGCTGCGTGGCATAGGCGCGGCTCTTGGCCTGCACCTCGCCGCGCGGCAGGCCGCGGCCGTGGTCCTTTTCCACCTGGTTCTCGATCGGCAGGCCATGGCAGTCCCAGCCCGGCACATAACGCGCGTCGAAGCCGGCCAGCTGCCGGTTCTTCACCACCATGTCCTTCAGGATCTTGTTCACGGCGTGGCCGATGTGCAGCTTGCCGTTGGCGTAGGGCGGGCCGTCGTGCAGCACGAACAGCGGCGCGCCGACGCGGGCGTCGCGCAGGCGCTGGTAGCTGCCCTCCCACTCGGTCAACCAGCCCGGTTCGCGCTTGGGCAGGTCGCCGCGCATCGGGAACGGGGTGTCGGGCAGGTTCAGGGTGCTGCGGTACTCGCCGCCGGGCGTGGCCTCGGCGGGCGCGGACTTGGCGGGGGTGTTCACGGGTGCGTTCATGACGTGGGGGCCGCGGTCGCGGCAGGCAAGGCGTGTGCGGGGGGCTCAGGGCGGAAGGGGTCTCCGCCGGCCAGGCTGTGCGGGGGTGCAGGCAGGCCAGGCACGCGCCAGGCGTGCCGGCGCGGTGCTGGAAGGCCTACGCGCGAATAATTCGGTCGCGCGTGGCCTGGCGGCGCGTGGTCGCGTGCCAGCGCGCGAAGCCGTTCAGCAGGTGTTCCGGCGCCTTGTGCTCGTTCATGCGGCCGATTCTATCCAAGGCACTGCCTTGCGGGGCCCGCAAGCCAGGGGCGATCACCGCGCGAACCAGCGCTGAGCATCGGCGGTGTCGCGGGCGATGCCTTCGCGCAAGGCCTCCAGCGACTCGTATTTCAACTCGTCGTGCAGCTTGTGCAGCAGTTCCACGCGCAGACAGCGGCCATAGCCGCCATCGATGCCCAGCGCTTCGGGCCACTTCAGGCAGTGCACCTCCAACAGCACCCGACCAGCTTCTTCCACCGTGGGCCGCACGCCCAGGCTGGCCACGCCAGGCACTGGCGCGGCACCGGCCGGACCCAGGCCATGCACCTGCACGACGAAGATGCCCATGGTCGCCGGCTTGGGGTGGCCGAAGCGCAGGTTCAAGGTGCGAAACCCGAGCTGGCGGCCCAGTTTCGCGCCGTGGATGGCATGGCCGGAAATGCTGTACGGCCGCCCCAGCAGTTCTGCCGCCCTGACCATGTTGCCGGCGGCCAGCGCCTCGCGCACGGCCGAACTGGAAACGCGCAGCCCGTGCACCTCGTAGCTGAGCATGCGCGCGACATCAAAGCCGCCCACCGCACCGGCCGCATCCAGCGTGGCGTAGTTTCCGGCCCGGCGGGCGCCGTAGTTGAAGTCGTCGCCGACCAGCACCACGCGTGCGCCCAGCCCGGCCAGCAGCACCTCGTCGACAAAGGCCTGGGGCGACAGGCCGGCCAGCCGCGCGTCGAAGCGCTGCACCACCACCTGGTCGATGCCGCAGCGTTCCAGTTCGGCCAGCTTGTCGCGCAGCGTGGCAATGCGCGCGGGCGCGGCCTCGGGCTGGCCGGCCAGGCGCGCGAAGTGGTCGCGCGGGTGTGGTTCGAAGGTCAGCACGCAGCTGGGCAGGCCGCGGTGGCGGGCCTCGTTCGTCAGCAGCGCCAGCATCGCCTGGTGGCCGCGGTGAACGCCGTCGAAGTTGCCGATGGTCAGCGCGCAATGCGCCGGCAGCGTGCCGACAGCACGTGCATGGGCCTGGCCCTGGAAACCGCGAAAGACACGCATCGTCAGGATTATCGCGGCGGCAGACCCAGCAACTGGCGATACAGGTCCAGGTAGCCGGCAGCCGCCCGGTCCCAGTCGAACTGGGCGGCATGCGCTCGAACGGCGTCGGCGCGGCCGGGCTGGGCCGCCTGGGCCAGGCCCTGTTCGACCACCTGGCGCATCGCCACCGGGTCGAAGCCGTCGAAGTAGTGCGCCACGGCGCCGCCGACCTCGGGCAGGCTGGTCAGGCGCGACAGGAACACCGGCTTGCCGAAGTGCATGGCCTCGATCGGCGGCAGGCCGAAGCCCTCGGTCAGCGAAGGAAACAGGAAGCCGCTGCACTGGGCATAGGCCCAGGCCTTGTGCGCGTCGCTGATGCCCAGGTGGAACTGCAGATTGGGCAGCTTGATGGCTTCGCGCAGCGCCTTCGCATCCTGGCTGGGCGGGCCGCACAGCACGAAAGTCATTTCGGGCCAGGCCCGCGCCAGTTCGATGATGGCCTGCGGATTCTTCGACGGCGACATCCGGCTCAGGTGAAACAGGAAAGGCCGGCCGGCGCCGGCCTCCCAGCCCGGCAGCGGCGCCTGCGGCTGGCCGACGAAGCTGCGCGCACCGTTGTGGATGACCTGCATCGGGCCTTGCCAGCCCAGGTGTTTCTGCACGTCGCCTGCGGTGTGGCGGCTGATGGCGACCAGGTGGTCGCTGCGCGCCAGCAGGGCGCGTGTGCGCCTGCCGTGGCGCCAGGTGGAAAAGGCGTTGCGGCCGTACAGGTAGTTCAGGTCGTGCACGGTGACCAGCCGGATGCGCGTGCCCACGGGCGCGCGGTTCTTGTTCAGCTGGTGCAGGCTGTGCCACAGCGTGTAGGGCTCCGGCTGCAGGTGGCGCAGGCGGTGCCAGCGGTTGACGTGCAGATAGCCCACCTCGGGCCCGAACAGCGCGCCCAGCTTCTCCTGCAGATGGAAGTCGATGGCGATGTCGTGCTGGGCGCGCCATTGCAGCGCCACGGCGGCGATGCGCGTGCCGATCTGCAGCGCGAATTCACCCAGCCCATCGTGCAGCGCGCCGATGTTGCCCAGGCTGATGCCGATGCGCCGCGTCATGGGGCGGTTGTGGCGGCAGGGCAGGGGGCGGGGTGGGGTGCTGGGTGGAAGGCGGCCATCGCCGGCGCAGTGTAGCCAGCCCAGGCGGGCGGGCGGTGGCTTCCCGCCGGCGGCAGCCGGCAGGCCACAATGCCGCGTGCCAAGACTTCAGTTGCCCCAGGTCACCCTGTGCGCGGTCGACGGGCGCAGCCCCGGCCTGGCGGCCCAAGCGCTGCGGCTGTCGATGGCGCAGGTGGACTTCGCCCGCGTGCTGCTGCTGACCCACGGCGTGCGGCCTGGCGAGGCCGGGCCGGGCATCGACGTCGTCGACGTCGGGCCGGTCGACAGTGGTGCGACCTATTCGCACATCGTGCTGCGGCGCCTGCCGGCCCTTGTCGACACCTCGCATGTGCTGGTGACGCAGTGGGACGGCTTCGTGCGCGACGCCGCCGCCTGGCGGCCCGAGTTCCTGGAATGGGACTACATCGGCGCCCCCTGGCCCGAGCAGCCTGCGGCGCTGCAGGTGGGCAACGGCGGCTTCTCGCTGCGCTCGCAGCGGCTGCTGCAGGCCGGGCTGGATCCGCTGATCGAGCAGGAACACCCCGAGGACCTGATGCTGTGCCGCAGCTACCGGGCCGCGCTCGAAGCCGCGCACGGGCTGCGATTTGCCCCGTCCGACCTGGCGCGCTGCTTTGCCTTCGAAAACCGGCGGCCCGCTGGCGCCTGCTTCGGTTTCCACGGCCCGTACAACCTGCCACAGGTGCTGGACGAGGCCACCCTGCAGTCCTGGCTGGCGCAGTTGCCCGACGTCTTCTTCCGCAGCCGCGACGCCCGACGGCTGGCGCGCGCGCTGCTGGCCCGGCGCATGCCGCGCGCTGCGCAGCAGCTCATCGCCCGGCGTCGAGCCGCGGGTCGCAACGATCCGAACACGCGCCTGTTGGGCCTGGCCGCCAGGCTGCTTCGCAGCCTGGCCTGAATTCCGGCAGCGTTGGCTGTCCGACAGCCGTCTCCTGCGGCGTGACCGCCAGGGGTGACCCTGCGCGACCCGAAGGGGCGCTGGCATCGCGCCCGTTGACCATGCAACACCATGACCGGCGACTCGAAAAACGGCTGGGCGGCCACGGCCAGGGCAGGCTGGGGCCTTCAAGTTGCGGCCGGCCCGGTGTCCGGGCTGGCTTCGACCATTCAGGATCGAAGAATTCGCCCCACGAAGATCTGGCTGGCCGGTCGTGACGCCGCACTGCTCGTCGCCGGCCACCATCTTCTACTCAGGCTTTCCCGCCTGACTGCTTGCGCTGGCCTTGTCGCCGACCCTTGCCGGCGCCTCGCCCTTCAGCGCGATGCGCTGGACGGCGGCGCGCTGAGGCCCAGTTCGGCCACGTCGACCCAGGCCCAGCCCTTCTGCGGCAAGTCCGCCGGCAGTGCGAGCGCGCCGAAGCGGCTGCGGTGCAGGGCCTCGCAGCGGTTGCCCACCGCCGCCAGCATGCGCTTGACCTGGTGGTAGCGGCCTTCGGCCAGGGTCAGCTGCAGATGGCATTCGCTGGTTCGCACCGCGGCCAGCGCCACGGCCGGTCTCGGGTCGTCTTCCAGCACCACGCCCTTCAGCAAGGCCACCACCTGCTCGTCGGTGACGGGGTGCTTGGCCGTCACCTCGTAGACCTTGGGCACGTGGTGTTTCGGGCTGGTCAGGCGGTGGATCAGGCTGCCGTCGTCGGTGAACAGCAGCAGGCCCGTGGTGTCTTCGTCGAGCCGGCCCACCGGCTGCAGGCCGCGTGTGCGCAGCGGCTTCGGCAGCAGGCTCATCACGCTGGGATGGTGCCGCGGCTTGGCTGAACACTCATAGCCCGCTGGCTTGTGCAGCACCACCAGGGCCTTGTCGTGGAATGGCCAGCTGCGCCCCTGCACGCTGAACACCAGCCCGGCCGTGTCGAAGGCTTCGTCGGGGTCGTCGACGATGCGGCCGGCCACGGCCACGTCGCCGCGCAGCACCAGGCCCTGGCAGTCGCGGCGCGTGCCGAAGCCCTGGCTGAACAGGATCTGGCCGATGCGCAGGCTGGCCATCGGGTTACAGGCCGTTGGCGGCAATGACCGCGTTGCGGATGGCCCGCGCCACGACCTCGGCCGCCAGCGCGCCCAGCGCACTGACGTCGCCGCCGTGGCCGGCGCTGCCGGTGGCCAGGCTGAACAGGGTGTCGCCATCGTGCGCGGTGAGCGGGTTGATGGCGCGGGCCAGCCCGTGGTGCGCCAGCTGCGCCAGTTGTGTGGCGGCGGCCTTGTCGAGCCGGGCGTCGGTGGCGACCACGCCCAGGGTCGTGGCCGTGCCGGCCGACAACGCGCTCAACCAGCGCGCCGGGCCGGTGCCGACGCTCTTGTCCGCGCCTGCCATGGTGTCGGCGAAAAGCGAGCCGCTGGTGTCCTGCAGGCCTGCGCCGTCGGCCGTGCGCGCGCCCGCCAGCACGCGGCCCTGTGCGTCGATCACGTCTCCCAGCGCGTTCACGGCCACCAGGGCAGCGACGGTGATCTCGCCCAGTCGCAAGGAAGCGGTGCCGATGCCCCCGGGCATGGCGCGTTCGATGCCGTAGAGCTTGCCGCAGGTGGCGCCGGCACCCGCGCCGATCCGGCCCTGGATGGCGGCTGAATCTTCAGCGGTGTTCGCGGCAGCCTCGCAGGCGGCATGGCCGGTGCTGGCGTCGGGGCGGATGCGCGTGTCGCCCCGCCACAGGTCGAACAGGACGGCGGCAGGCACGATGGGCACCCGCACGCCAGCTCTGCCCACCGGCAGACCGATGCCCTGGGCTTCCAGCCAGCGCATCACGCCGCCCGCCGCGTCCAGGCCGTAGGCGCTGCCGCCGGTCAGCAGCACCGCGTGCACCACGCTCACGGTGTTCTCGGGGCGCAGCAGGTCGGTTTCGCGTGTGCCGGGCGCGCCACCGCGCTGGGCCACGCCGCCCACTGTGCCGGGCGGGCACAGCACGACGCTGCAGCCGGTGTCGCGTCCGGGCGCCTGCGCGTGGCCCACGCGCAGGCCGGCCACGTCGGAGATCGAACCCGGCGCGAGCTTCAAGCCGCGCGACTAGGCGAACACACCGGCGCTGTCTTGCATGCGCGCAGACACCTCGCCCAGGTGGTGCAGGCTGTCGCCCCAGCTCAGCTCCAGCATGGTCAGGCGCTTGAAGTAGTGGCTGGCGATGTATTCGTCGGTGACGCCGATGCCGCCATGCAGCTGGATGCACTGCTGCCCCACCGTGCGCATGCTCTGCCCCAGTTGCACACGGGCCTGGCTGACGGCACGCCGGCGTTGTTCCGCGGGCTCGCCCAGCTTCAGGCTGGCGTAGTAGCTCATCGAACGGCCCAGTTCCAGCTGCATCTTCACGTCGGCCATGCGGTGGCGCAGGGCCTGGAAGCTGGCGATCGGCACGTTGAACTGTTTGCGCGTGTTCATGTAGTCGACGGTGATGGCCACCAGCACGTCCATCAGGCCCACGGCCTCGGCGCAGTTGGCGGCGACAGCCACGTCGGCGGCGGTCTGTAGCGTCGCGAAAGCGTTGCTGCTGATCAGCTGCGCCGGCGTCAGCGCCAGGCCCAGCTCGGCGGCACGGGCGCCGTCCTGGGTGGGGAAGCCGCGCAGGCTGGCCGCGCCGCGTTCCACCAGGAACAGGCCGATGCCCGACTCGTCGTCGGTCTTGCCGGAGATCCGCGCGCTGACGATGAAGGCGTCGGCCTCGTCACCGGCCGGGACCAGGGTCTTCACCCCGGTCAGCGCCCAGATGCTGCCTTCCTGGCGCGCACTGGCGTGCACGTGCGCAAGCCGGTAGCGCGAGCGTGCTTCCCAGAGCGCCGGCACCACCAGCACTTCACCGCTGGCCATGCGCGGCAGCCAGGCCGCCTTCAGCACCTCGGGCGCCCCGGCCATCAACACCGGGGCGACGAGCGCGGCTTCGGCAAAAGGTGCGTTCACCAGGCCGCGGCCGAGTTCCTCGCACACCACCATGGCTTCCACGGCGCCAAAGCCCATGCCGCCCTGGGCTTCGGGAATGGCCAGGCCGGTCAGGCCCAGGTCGGCCAGTTCGCCGTAGACGGCGCGGGTGGCGCCCCCGGCCTTGGCCAGCGCATGCCGGCGCGGAAAGCCGAAGCCCTTTTCCACCCAGCGTTGCACGGCGTCTCGCAGCGAGATCTGGTCGTCGGTGAAGTCGAAGTCCATGGTGTCTTTCCTTCCGCTGTGCCGGCCGCTTCAGCCCAGCACCGTCTGCGCGACGATGTTCTTCTGGACTTCGTTGCTGCCGCCGTAGATGCTGGTCTTGCGCATGTTGAAGTAGTTGCCGGCCAGGGGCAGCAGGCTGGCGTCCAGCGCCACGTCGCCCTGCCAGCCGGCTTCCATGGCTTCCCAGATGAAGGGGCGGGCCAGCGGGCCGGCGGCCAGCATCATCAGTTCGGTATACCGCTGCTGGATCTCGCTGCCGCGAATCTTCAGCAGGCCGGCCACGTCCAGGCTCTGCTTGCCGCTCTTTTCGGCCGACAGCACGCGCAGCACCATCATCTCCAGCGCCACCACGTCGACCTCGAGCAGGGCGATCTGGTCGCGGAAGCGGGCGTCGTCATAGACGCCCTCGGCCTTGGCGATGCGCTTCAGGCGTTCCAGCTCACGCTTGGCCCGGTTCACGTCGGCGATGTTGGTGCGCTCGTGCGCCAGCAGGTGCTTGGCATAAGTCCAGCCCTTGTTTTCCTCGCCGATCAGGTTCTCGGCCGGCACTTCCACGTTGTCGAACCAGACCTCGTTGACCTCGGGCTCGCCGTCCAGCAGCACGATGGGGTGCACGCTCACACCCGGGCTCTTCATGTCGATGAGCAGGAAGCTGATGCCGGTCTGCGGCTTGCCGTCGCTGCTGGTGCGCACCAGGCAGAAGATCCACTCGCCATACTGGCCCAGCGTGGTCCAGGTCTTCTGGCCGTTGACGATGTACTTGTCGCCCGTACTCGTCGAAATCCGTTCGGCCTTGCACTTCAGGCTGGCCAGGTCGCTGCCCGCGCCGGGTTCGCTGTAGCCCTGGCTCCACCACACCTCGCCACTGGCAATGCCGGGCAGGAAGCGCTTTTGCTGTTCGGCGTTGCCGAAGGCCATGATGACCGGCGCCACCATCACCGGGCCGAAGGGCACCACGCGTGGCGCCCCGGCCAGCGCGCACTCTTCTTCGAACAGGTGCTTCTGGATGGCGTTCCAGCCGGGGCCGCCGAATTCCTTGGGCCAGCCCCAGCCCAGCCAGCCCTTCTTGCCCAGGATGCGCGCCCAGCGCTGCATGTCGTCGCGGCTCAGGCGCAGCGCATGGTGCACCTTGTGGCTGATGTCGGCGGGCAGATTCTCGGCCACCCATTGCCGGACCTCGCTGCGAAAGGCCAGTTCGTCGGCGGTGAAGTTCAGGTCCATGTTGTCTCCTGCGCGGTGTCTTCGTCGGGTTTTAGCACGATCGTTCTATTCCGCGCTGTCCCTGCTGGGACAAGCCGGATTTGCAGGCGGTCAGCGCAATTCGAGCCGCATCACGTCGTTTTCGCGACGCATCTGGAAGCGACCCAGGAAACTGTTGCCCAGCAGCACATGCGGCATGGCCGCGGGCAGCACCATGGCGTCGACGTTGCTGACTTCGACTTCGCCCACCCGCACCCGCGTCAGCGACACCTGCTGCACCGGCACCATGCCGTTGGCGGTGTGGCTCATGCCCTGGCGGGCGTTGCGCAGGTCCAGGCGCAGACGCTGGGCTTCGCCCTGCGACATGGCCAGCAGGGTGGCGCCGGTGTCCACCATGAACTGCACCGGCATGCCGTTGATGGCGCCACTGGAAATGAAGTGGCCGCCCGGCCCGGCGGTGATGACGATTTCGCGCCCGTTCGACGCTGCCGGCGTTGCGCCGGCCAGCTGTGCCGGGCTCCCGCCCACGCGCAACAGGGCCGTGCGGCCATCGCGTTCGACCAGGGCTTCATCACCCTGCCAGCGCAGCAGCTTCACGCCAGCTGCAGACTGGCCCACCGCCAGCATCTGCGGCTGGCCGTTGATCATCAGCAGCGCCCGTTCGCCCATGCGCCCGGCCAGCACCACGCTGGGGCTGCCCTGGGCCCAGACCCTGCCGCACAAGGCGGCCACCAGACCGCCCATGATCCAGCGGCGACCTGGAGATGTCGTTTTCATGGCCTCAGGCCCGAAAGTTGTCGAAGGACAGGGGCAGGTCGGGCAGTTCCTTGCGCAGCAAGGCCATGGCAGCCTGCAGGTCGTCGCGCTTGGCGCCCGTGACACGCAGCGCGTCGCCCTGGAAGGCGCCCTGCACCTTCAGCTTCGAGGCTTTCAGCGCCGCCTGCATCTTCTTCGCACTTTCGGCGTCGACCCCGCTTTTCACCGGCAGCAGCAGCTTGAGCTTGTCGCCGCCCATTTTCTGTGGCTTGGTCGACAGGTCGAGGAAGCGGATGTCGACGCCGCGCTTGCTCAGCCGGCCCAGCAGCAGGTCTCGAACCTGTTCCAGCTGGAAGTCGCTGTCGGCCCAGAGCACGAGTTCGCGGTCCTTGCTGCTGCGTTCGGTGACTTCCACCGAGGCACAGGAGCCCTTGAAGTCGAAGCGAGTGCCGATTTCCTTGGTCGCCTGGTCGACGGCATTGCGCAGTTCCACCAGGTTGGGTTCTATGACGGCGTCGAAGCTGGGCATGGCAGGGGCGTGGTGACGTGTCGCGGCAAAGGGAATATCCACGAGAATTCTGGCATGTCGCCACCGCCTTCGGCCTTGCAGATTCAACATCGCGCCAGCCTGCGCGAATTCAACACCTTCCGCCTGCCCGCGCTGGCGGCCACCCTGGTGCGCATCGGCCTGGAGGCGGACGTGCGTCGGGTCATCGACCACCCTGAACTGGGCCGGGCGCCGAAGTTCGTGCTGGGCGGCGGCAGCAATGTCGTCTTCACGCGCGACGTGCCCGGGGTGGTGCTCAAGGTCGAGATCATGGGCCGGCGCCTGGTGCGCGAAGACAGCGATGCCTGGATCGTCGAGGCCGGTGCTGGCGAGCCCTGGGCCGACTTCGTCGCCTGGACGCTGGACCAGGGCCTTCCGGGGCTGGAAAACCTGGCGCTGATTCCCGGTTCGGTGGGCGCGTCGCCGGTCCAGAACATCGGAGCCTACGGGGTGGAACTGAAAGACCGCTTCGAAGCGCTGGACGCTGTCGATCTGGTCACAGGGCGCAGCGTCACGCTCACGGCCGCGGAATGCCACTTCGGCTATCGCGACAGCGTCTTCAAGGGGCTGCTGGCGGGCAAGTCGCTGATCACGCGGGTGCGCTTTCGCCTGCCGCGGCCCTGGCAGCCGGCGCTGGGCTATCTGGAACTGGAGCGCAAGATGGCCGAAACCGGCAACAGCGCCCCCGATGCCCGCACTCTTTTCGACTGGATCTGCGCGGTGCGCCGGGCCAAGCTGCCCGACCCCGCCGTCATCGGCAACGCCGGCAGCTTCTTCAAGAACCCGGTGGTCAGTGCCGAGCAGTGCCGCGACATCATCGGCCGAGACCCGGAGATCGTGCATTACCCGCTGCCCGACGGCAGCGTCAAGCTGGCCGCTGGCTGGCTCATCGACGCCTGCGGCTGGAAAGGCAAGACCGTGGGCCATGCCGGCGTCTATGAACGTCAGGCCCTGGTGCTGGTCAACCGCGGTGGCGCCAGCGGTGCCGAGGTGGTGACGCTGGCACGCGCCATCCAGGAAAGCGTTTACGGGCGCTTCGGCATCCGGCTGGAGCCGGAACCCGTCATCGTCTAGAGCGCTGGCGCCTCGTTCACCGCCAGCCCGGCGGCGGCCACGGCCTGCCGGGTCAGGGGCAGCAGTTCCTCGTAACGCTGCACGAGGCGGGCAACTTCATGCGCGGGCAGATGCGCCGCACCTTCGTGCAGCGCCGAGGCGGTGGCGGCCAGCCCCGTCAGGCCCAGGTTCAGGGCCGCACCCTTGGCAGCGTGGGCATTGACCCGCAGCTCCAGGGTCTGCGCGTCGCGCACGGCCGCGCGCAGGCGTTCCACCGTCTGCGGACCCTGGTCCAGGAAGTCGCTGATCATCTGCGCCAGGCGGGGCTGAGGCATGGCCTGCAGGGCCATTTCCAGCGATGCGGCGTCGATCACGGGTCGGCCCAGCGCCTGCGCCGGAAGCAGCGACGCCGAGTCGTCGGGCCCGGCTTCCAGGCCGCTGCCGTGACTGCCGAACAGCCGCCGCAGCGAACTGGCCAGCTTCTGCGGGCTGACCGGCTTGGTCAGGAAGTCGTTCATGCCCGCGACCAGGCAACGGTCGCGGGTCTGTTCGAAGGCGTCGGCCGTCAGCGCCACGATCGGTACTGCCGCAGCCGCCCGGTCGGGCAGCGAGCGAATGGCCTTGGTCGCGCCCAGGCCGTCGAGCAGCGGCATGTGCAAGTCCATCAGCACCAGGTCGAACCGGCGTTCGCGGGCGGCCTGGACGGCTTCCTGGCCGTTGGCGGTGAAGTGGGCCTCATGGCCCAGGTTCTCCAGCAGTGCTGCCAGGTACTGCCGGTTCACAGGATGGTCTTCGGCCACCAGCACTTGCAGCGGCCGTGCCAGACGGGGGTCGTCGCGGCCGGCCTGCGCCGCTGCAGTGTCGGGCAGCGGCACCGCCGTCAGCGGCACGCTGAAATGGAAGCTGCTGCCTTCGCCCGGCTTGCTGCGCACGGTGATGTCGCCGCGCATCAAGCGCGCCAGGTTGCGCGAGATCTCCAACCCCAGCCCAGTGCCCCCGTGGCGGCGCGAAGGCGAACTGTCGCCCTGGCCGTAACGCCTGAACAGCCGGGCCAGGGTCGACGCGTCCATGCCGACACCGGTGTCGGTGACCACGAACTCCAGCGTGGCCGGCTGCCCGCCAGGCGGCACCTGTTCAGGGCTGCCTTCGGCTGCGTGCGTGAACGACGCCTGGCCGACGCGCACGTCCAGCACGACCGCGCCGCGGTCGGAAAACTTGATGGCGTTGGACAGCAGGTTGAACAGCACCTGCTTGACCCGCGTGCCGTCGAGCATCAGCCTTTCAGGAACCCCTGGATCGGCGTTGAAGTGCAGGGCCAGGGCCTTGGCACTGGCCGGGGGGCGCATCAGGGCCTCGACATCCCGCATCAGGTCGCGGATGTCGGTCGGCGCCGGCGACAGGGTCATCCGTCCAGCCTCGAGCTGCGACATGTCCAGGATGTCGTTCAGGATGGCCAGCAGATGGTCTGCAGATTCGGTGGCGGTGCGCAAGTAATCGATCTGGCGCGGGCCCAGGCCGGTTTCCCGCAGCAGCGACAGCATGCCCATCAGGCCATGGAAAGGCGTGCGGATCTCGTGGCTCATGTTGGCCAGGAAGGCGCTCTTGGCTTCGCTGGCGGCCAGAGCCTCGCGCTGCGACTGTCGCAGTTCTGCTGCCAGCACTTCCAGGGTGCGGCGGCGCTCGCGCAGCTGGTTCAGGTGGTGCAGGGCAATCAGTGCAAAAGCCAGCGTCAAGAGGGACAGAGAGATGGTCAGGGCCAGGCTCAGGCTGTTCTGCCGGCGCACCACCTTGGCGCGGGCCTCGACCTGTTCGGCCACCCGTCGCGACGCGTCCAGCGACAGGCGGTGGATGTCGGCGTCCATTGCCGCCAGCTCAGGCCACAGCCTGGCCAGGAATGCCGGGTCGGCCGCTTGTGTCGGGCTGCGGCCCAGGCCGGTATCGGCGCGGGCGATGAAGTCCAGCATGGCCCGGGCGGTGTTCTGGAGCTCGGGGCTCGACTCCAGCAGCTGACGCGGGCGCTCGCCCTGCAGCAGGTTGACCCCGCCGGCCCAGGTGTCGTAGCGCAGTCGCAGCGCCGCTGTGTCGACCCGGTCGGGCGTGTCGATGGCGGCGCGCCAGGTCTCGCGCAGCCTCAGGTACTCGGCTTCGTTCTGGTAGACCGTCAGCACGACGACGTCGTCGCTGGCCTGCACCGCCGCACGCAGCAAGGTGAACTGACGCGCTTGCACCCACACCGCAGCGATCAGCGCCAGGGCCAGCACCAGCCCGACCAGGCCCAGCCAGGTGTACTGCCCCTGGCGCTGGCTCGAAGCTTCAGCGCTGATGGCGTGGCCTTTCACTGCATTTCCGGAAACTTCTCGTTGCGCACTGCTCGATTCTAGGCGCCTGGAGGAGCTGCGGGACCAGGCGCGCCCTGGCCGACGTTCAGCCGCCGCGGAGCATTTCGCCCAGCTCCAGCCCGGTCAGTGACTTGGCGCCGCGGGCCAGCCAGAACATCAGGCCGATCATCATCGCCATCGAGGGCAGGGCGATGACCGGGTAGCTCAGCAGCGTCAGCCTGCCCAGTTCCTGGTTGAAGGCTTCGGTGCCTGCCGGGCTGTTCACCACCCAGCTTGCAAGCAGGTAGTTGGCCACGGCCGAAAAGAAGAAGGTGCAGGCCAGCAGCAGGGTGCCGGTGCGCAGCCGAAGCTCGAAAGGCACGACGTTCTTGCGCAGTTCCAGCGCAGCGTGCACGCGTTCGACATCGAACAGCGTGGGGTTGAACACCAGGACACGGATCAGGGGCGTCTTCGTCCAAAGGGAGCCCAGCACCACCAGCCCGATCAGCCCCGGCACTGCGGCTTCCTTCACCGCCAGCCATTGCGGGTCGAGCTTGAGCAGGCCGATTCCCCCCGTGAGCAGCGTGCTGACGACGCCCAGCACGGCCAGCCAGTTCAGCTTGCGGCGCCTGAGGCCATCCCAGACGCCCCAGCCCACCGGGAAGGCCAGCGCGAGGATCAGCGCGATCACCGGCCCCAGGCGTTCGGCGCCGCTCAGCTGCATCAGCACCACCGCCGGAACGATGATGGTGATGCCGATCTCGAGCAGCGGATTGGGTTTCGGCAGGTCGGGGCTGTGCGTGGACATCGGGGCGGCGGGCAGTCGTTCGGTGACGAGTCAGACCTGAACTGTGCCACGCGTGTGTTTCCGGCGCGTGCGCCCAGCCTTGTGCCGCGGTCGTCCACGACGACGCGCAGCCCGGGTCGCCCCGACAACGGTCCCTGGTCGACAATGCCGGCCTGCCTCATTCATTCCTTTGCCCCGACATGGTCCCACCACCGCCGCTGACCGCCCTCGAAGACCTTCCCAACCAGATGCACGCAGCCGGTTGGGCCGTGCTGTCGGCGGCCTCGCTGCAGGCGCTGTGCGCAACGGCCCCGGCGGCCTGGGCGGGCTGGCTGCCCTTGTGGAACGACCTGCCGCCCGATCCGCACCTGCGCGACGGTGGCGGCTATCGCCAGCGCCGGCATGGCAGTTTCACGGTGGCCGCAGGCCAGGTCACGCCCGGGCCGCGACGCGCGCACTGGCAGCCTGTGGACTACAACGCGCTGCACGGCGGCTATGAACGCTGGTTCGAGGCCCTTCCGCCCGGCCTGGATGCCGACCCCGCCTGGAAGGCGCTGCTGCTGGGCCTGACCCGCGTGGCCGACGCCCTGCGGCCCACGCCTTGCTGGTACGGCGAAGCCCACATGTTCCGCATCGACACCGGTGGCGCCGGAGGCCTGGGCCGGCCCACGCCCGAAGGCGCCCACCGCGATGGCGTCGACCTGGTGGCGGTGATGATGGTGGGCAGGCACAACGTCAAGGGTGGCGAGACCCGCGTGTTCGACGCGCGCGGCCCGCAGGGCATGCGCTTCACGCTGGCCGAGCCCTGGAGCGTGCTGTTGCTGGACGACGAGCGCGTGATCCACGAGACCACGCCGATCCAGGCCCTGCAGCCCGGGGCCCCGGCCTGGCGCGACACGCTGGTGCTGACCCTGCGCCAGGGCGGCTTCCAGGGGCCGTCGGCAACGGCGGCCTGACGATGAGCCACCAGCCTCTTGCCATCGGCCACGACGACGTGGCTGCTGCCGCGGCCCGCCTGCAAGGCCATGCCCATCGCACCCCGGTGCTGACATCGTCCACGCTGGACGCGCTGACCGGCGCACATGTGTTCCTGAAGTGCGAGAACCTGCAGCGCATGGGAGCCTTCAAGTTCCGCGGCGCCTGCAACGCGCTGCTGCAGTTCACGCCAGCGCAGCGGCAGGCCGGTGTCATCGCCTATTCCTCGGGCAACCATGCGCAGGCCATCGCCCTGTCGGCGCGCCTGCTGGGCATGCCCTCGGTCATCGTCATGCCGCAGGATTCGCCGGCCGCCAAGCTGGCCGCCACGCGCGGCTACCAGCAGGGCCAGTCCGCAAGCGAAGTGCTGCTGTACGACCGCTACAGCGAAGACCGCGAAGCCATCGGCCAGCGCATCGCCCGCGAACGCGGCATGACGCTGATTCCGCCCTACGACCACCCGCACGTGATGGCCGGGCAGGGCACCGCCGCGCTGGAACTGCTGGAGCAGACCGCGGCCGGTGGCCCGCTGGACCTGCTGCTGGTGTGCGTGGGCGGTGGCGGGCTGATCTCGGGCTGCGCGGTGGTCGCGCATCACCTGAACCCGGGCATCCGCGTGATCGGCGTCGAACCCGAAGCCGGCAACGACACCCAGCAGAGCCTGGCGCTGGGCCGCATCGTCCACATCGACACGCCCAGGACCATTGCCGACGGTGCTCAGACGCAGCACAGCGGCGTGCTCACCTTCCCCGTCATCCAGCGCCTGGTCGAGCGCATCGTCACGGTGAGCGACGCGCAACTCGTGCAGGCCATGCGCTTTGCTGCCGAACGCATGAAGCAGGTCGTCGAACCCACCGGCGGCCTGGGCCTGGCCGCGCTGCTGGCCGGGGTGGTGCAGGCCCCCGGGCAGCGCGTGGGTGTCATCATCAGCGGCGGCAATGTCGACATCACGCGCTACGCGGCCCTGCTGGCCGACGGCGTTGCCTGAACCCACTTCCACAAGGACCTGCATCCCCATGGCCGACAACGCCACACCCACCCCGCCCTCGTCAGCCGATGCCGAAGCAGCGAAGCGCATGAAGGAACTCGTTGCGCAACTGCTGGCGCGCCCGGCGGCCCAGGCTTTGCAGCAGAGCATCACGCTCGGCGGCCAGGCGATGGACTATGAAGTCCAGGCCGAATTCGTTCCCGTGATGGCTGCTGGCCTGGCCGGTGCTTCTGCCGAGCCCGAAGCCGCCGTGATGGCCACCGCCTACCTGCTCAAGGGCGCCGAAGCCACGAAGCGCCCGCTGTGCTTCGCCTTCAACGGCGGGCCGGGCTCGGCATCGATCTGGCTGCAGTTCGGGGCTTTGGGTCCCAAGCGGGTGGTCGTGCCCGACGACGGCAGCATGGGCCCGCCGCCCTATGCCGTGGAAGACAACCCGCACAGCTGGTTCGAACACTTCGACCTGGTCTTCATCGACCCGCCGCACACCGGCTGGTCGGTTACCGCCAGCGAAGCGGCGCGCAAGCAGATGCTGTCGGTGGACGGCGACGTCGAGGCCCTGGCCGAGGTCATGCGCGCCTGGCTCACGCGCCACCAGCGCTGGGGCTCGCCGCTGTACCTGGCCGGCGAGAGCTACGGCACCACGCGCGGTGCGGCACTGGCCGAGAAGATGCTGGACCTGGGCGCGGTGCTCAGCGGCGTGGTGCTGGTGTCCTGCGCGATGGATCTGCAGAGCCTGGTCTTCGCGCCGGCGAACGACCTGCCCTACAGCCTGTTCCTGCCGGCCTTCGCCAATGTCTCGCAGTACCACGGCCTGCTGCAGGGCCCGCAGGCGGCGTCGTCCGAGGCCGCACGCGCCGCTGCCGAAGCCTTCGTGCAGGACGACTTCATCGCGGCGCTGCAGGCCGGCACGCGGCTGTCCGAGAAGAAGCGCAGTGCCACGGCGCGCCGCGTCGCCGAGCTGACCGGTCTGCCGCGCAGCCTGGTCGAGGAACAGAACCTGCGCATCAGCGACCGTTGCTACTTCACCGAAGCGCTGCGCGCGCGTGGCCGTGTCACCGGCCGGCTCGACGCACGCGCCACCGGCCCGGCCGCGGCGCAGCGCCTGGGCGAGATGGAGTTCGACCCCGGCATCGAGGCCATCGCCGGCCCCTACACGATGGCAGCGCTGGCCTACTTCCGCGGCACGCTGGGGCTGGACCTGCAGCACCGCTACAACGTGCTGTCGTTCGAGGTGAACCGCGCCTGGAACTGGAACCGTGGCGACAGCTCGCGCGCCGGCTTCACCTCGACCACCCCCGAGCTGGCCCGTGCGTTGCGCCGCAGCCCGCACCTGAAGGTGCTGGCGGCCAGCGGTCGCTACGACCTGGGTACGCCCTACAGCGCCAGCGACTGGTCGCTGGCCCAGCTGAACGCCCCGGCCGAGGTGCTGCAGCGCGTGACCCACCGCTATTACGACGCCGGCCACATGATGTACACGCGGCAGGCCGATCTGAAGCAGCTGAAGAACGACCTGGCGGCCTGGATCACGGGCTGACCGCAGCGCGCGCCCGGGCCCGGGCCTCGGGCGCGCCGCAGTTCAGGCGTCGCGCACGTCGCCGATCGGGTTGCTGCCGAAGTCGGGCCGGGCCAGGTAGGCCAGTACCTTCGTGGCGGCGTCTTCGGGCGAGTCGAGCATGCCGCCGCTCTTCAGCGCGGCGAAGCGCGCCTGCTCCGGGAAGGCCTGCGGATCGGCGCTGCGCAACTGCACCTGCATGTCGGTGTCGATGACGCCGGGGGCGAGCGAGACCACCCGCGCCGGGTTGGCCAGCCCGGCCTGTTCCAGTGCAATGGCTCGCGCCAGATGGTCCATGCCGGCTTTCACCGCGCAGTAGCTGGCGCTTCCGGCCATGGCACGGCGTCCCAGGCCCGACGAGATCATCAGCACCCGGCGCGGCACGGTCCAGGCCGCGGTGGCCCGCAGGAAGGCAGCCGTCAGCAGCGTCGGCGCTTCCAGGCCCACGCGCAAGGCGCGCACCAGGTCTTCGCTGCTGCTGCCCTGCAGCGCCGCCGGCGGGCTCAGTGCCGCGGCGTTGTTGATGAGGGTGACCGAGGTCGGCCCCCGCGTGAATTCGTGCTGCAGCCAGGCTTCGAGTCGGGCCGCCACGGGGCTGGCGTCGACCAGGTCCACGGCCCACTGGTCCAGGTCACTGCCTTGCACCACCCACAGGTCGGCGGTGCGGCGCGACAGCGTGAGCAGGCGGTGGCCGCTTTTCAGCAATTGTTCCGCCATGGCGGCGCCCAGGCCGCGTGAAGCGCCGGTGAGGATGGTCAGGTGCATTCGCATAGTTTGCAGCATAGGCACAGGGCGCGCGTGCCGGGTTGCGCCAGAACAAAGACCCTGAGCCGCAACGCTGCCTAGAACGGCGCAGGGCTGCGCCAGATCAAGGGGCGCTCGTCGGCCGGGTGCCGGAACGAGAGCTCGCAGCTGTGCAGCAGCAAGCGGCTGCCGCGCTGCGGCGCCGGCGCGTAGAGCGTGTCGCCGCAGATGGGGTGGCCGACATGGGCCAGGTGCACGCGCAGCTGGTGGGTGCGTCCGGTCACGGGCTGCAGGCGCAGGCGTGTGCAGCCCGGGGGCGCAGGCCCGTCCAGCCGCTGCCAGCGGGTCAGGGCAGGGCGGCCGGCTTCGGCGTCGACCTTCTGCTTCGGGCGTTGCGGCCAGTCGGCGGCCAGCGGCGCGTCGATCTCGCCCTGGCTGGGCTGCGGCAGGCCTTCGACCACGGCCTCGTAGACCTTCCCGACCTGGCGCTGCTCGAAGGCCCGGCCCAGCGCCCGCTGCGCGGCCAGGCCGCGTGCAAACACCATCAGCCCGCTGGTGGCCTGGTCCAGTCGGTGCACGACCCGGGCGTCGGCATGCAAGGCCTGCACCCGCGTGGCCAGGTTGTTGCGGCCGGCTTCGCCCTTGCCGGGCACGGCCAGCAGTCCGGCCGGCTTGTCGACGACGATGAGGTGCTCGTCGACATGCAGCAGCCACGGGCCCACGCCGGCGGGGTCGGCGAGCTGGGCGCGGTGGGCATGTGGGGCGGGGCACGGGCTGGGCGGGTTGCTCATCTCGCGCCGAGCATATCGGCTCGTCATCCATCGGAAGGGTTGACGGCGACGCAGTGCCGGGCGCACAGTTCGTGGTGTCTGCTGGTGTCTTTGCCGGCCGAACCCAAGCCCAACACGCAGGAGGCCGCCATGGATGCCCGCACCACCGCCCCCCTGTCGGCCTGCCACCAGCCGCTGCGCGCTTCCAGCGTGCGCTAGGCCACCCCGGCCACCGAACCGCCGCTGCGCCTGACGCCGCGGCCGACATACAAGCCCCCGCTTTCGGGCCCTGCCGGCTGTGCCGCAGGGCCCGCCATATGTCTTGTACGGAGCCTTCCCATCTTGGAACTTTCCTTCCTGGCCCAGCCGCGGCTGGCCGCCATCGGGCTCGTGCCCGCCATCGCCCACCAGGCTGCTGCCCTGGTGAATTCACTGAATCTTCCCGAAGTCCCCGGCGTCGCCCCGCTGCTGCTGCGCGTGTGCGAGGTGCAACGCGAAGGCCTGCAGCTGCACGACGGCGTGCAGACGCAGCGCGCCCGGGCATTGCCGGCCTTGCTGCAGCGGCTCCAGGCCGAGGCCGACGCCATCGCCGTGGGCGACTGGGTGCTGGCCAGCCACAACGCCCTGGGCGAATGCTGGGTGCATGCGCGGGTGCCGCCGCTGAACCAGCTGGCGCGGCGCCTGCACGACGGCCGCGACAAGGTCGAACGTGTCGTCATCGTCAGCAACGTCGACACCGCGCTGCTGGTGATGGGCCTGGACCACGACTTCAACCTGCGCCGGCTGGATCGTTACCTGGCCCTGGTGCGCATGGCCGGCGTGCAGCCGCTGGTGGTGCTGAGCAAGGCCGACCTGTGCACCGACACCGCACAGCGCCTGCAGCAGGTGCGCGCGTTGCTGCCTGCGGGCTGCCAAGCGCTGGCGCTGAACGCGCTGGGCGACGAACCGCTGCAGCAGCTGGCGCCCTGGCTGTTGCCGGCCAGTACCCTGGTGCTGCTGGGCAGCAGCGGTGCCGGCAAGAGCACGCTGACCAACGCGCTGCTGGGCCACGCGGCGCAGTCGACCGGGCCCAACCGCGCCGGCGACAGCCGCGGCCGCCACACCACCACCACACGCACCCTGCACCCGCTGCCCGGCGGCGCCTGCCTGATCGACACCCCCGGGCTGCGCACCCTGCGGCTGGACGGCGACGCCGAAGCCCTGGACGCCGTGTTCGACGACGTGCAGCGACTGGCCAGCGCCTGCCGCTTCCGCGACTGCCGACACCAGGCCGAACCCGGCTGCGCGGTACGCGAAGGCGTGCCGGGCGAACGCCTGCGCAACTACCAGAAGCTGCAGCGCGAGGCCCGGCGCGACACGCTCACGGCGCTGGAGCGCAAGGCGCAGTTGTCGGAATGGAAGGTGCGCAGCAAGGCGGCCAAGGCGCGCGACCATACCAAGCGGGGTTGAGGGCGGCGCTGGCCGCGTGGCGTCAGTGCGGCGGGCCCGGCGGCGCGTGCCCCGGCCCGGCTGGCAGGGCGACGGTCGTCACGCCGGCCTGCGCCTGCTGCGGCACCAGTTCGTCGCGCTGCGCCAGCGCCGGGAACAGGCGCAGCCACAGCCCGGCCACCAGCAGAGTGCCCACAGCGCCCAGCAACACCGAGCCCACCGGGCCCAGCAGGGCCGCGGTGGCGCCCGACTCGAATTCACCCAGCTGGTTCGAAGCCCCGATGAACACCGAGTTCACGGCGCTCACGCGGCCGCGCATCTCGTCGGGCGTTTCCAGCTGCACCAGGGTCGAGCGGATCACCACGCTGACCATGTCGGCCGCGCCGCTGACGGCCAGCGCCGCCAGCGACAGCCACAGCGTGGTCGACAGGCCGAACACCAGCATTGCCAGCCCGAACACCGCCACCGCGCCCAGCAGCAGATGGCCCGTGCGCCGCCGCACCGGCCAACGCGCCAGCAGCAAAGACACGGTCAGGGCCCCTACGGCCGGTGCGGCGCGCAGCAGGCCCAGGCCCCAGGGCCCCACCTGCAGGATGTCCTTGGCGAAGATCGGCAGCAGCGCCGTGGCCCCGCCCAGCAGCACCGCGAACAGGTCGAGCGACACCGCGCCCAGGATCACCTTGTTGTGGCGGATGAAGTGCACCCCGGCCAGCACCGTGGCCCAGCTGGCAGGTTCCTGGCTGCGCGGCGCCTGGGTGTAGCGGATCAGCGCCGCCAGCACGCTGGCCAGCAGGAACAGCAGCGCACACACGGCATAGGTGGCCGAAGCGCCGGCCACGTAGATGAAGCCGCCCAGGGCCGGCCCGGCGATGATGGCGCCCTGCATGCCGGCCGAACTGAAGGCCAGCGCGCGCGGCAACATCGCCGCCGGCACCAGGCTGGGCGTCAGCGCCTGCTGCGCCGGCATCTGGAAAGCGCGCACGGCACCCAGCACCAGCGAAATCCACAGCAGCAGTTCACGTTCTGCCCAGGCCCCCTGGCTGGCCGACCACAACACCGCCGACACCCCCACCTGCACCGCCATGCAGGCCGCGACGATGCGCGCGCGGTGGTGCCGGTCGATCACATGGCCGGCCCACAGCGCCAGCAGCAGGGCCGGTGCGAACTGCAGCAGGCCCACCAGGCCCAGGTCCCAGGCCGAACCGGTCAGGTCGTACATCTGCCAGCCCACTGCCACCATCAGCATCTGGCTGGCTGCTGTGCTGGCCAGGCGCGCAAACCACAGCAGCATGAAGGCGCGCTGGGCAAACAGGGAATCGGACATCGGCGCGATTGTCTGCTGGCATCTGCCGGCGGCCGCCGGGGCGTGCCGGGCTCCCCTGGGGTCGGCCGGGCCTGTCGCCCAGGCGTCACGGCGCCTGCGGGTAAGGCAGGATGACGGGGCGGGCCGCAACCGGTACACCCACAGGCTGTCCACCCGCAACCCGGAGCCCGCCGTTGGCCGCCATCGACACCCGCCCCCATGCCGCCGCCTGGCCTGCACGCCTGCCGCGTGACCTGGTCGTGCCCGAGACCACGCTCTGGTTCAACCTGGAAGTTACCGCACGCCGCTATCCCCACAAGGCTGCCTACGTGTTCTTCGGGCGTGAACTCAGCTACCGTGAACTGCACCGCCAGGCCGAGGTCCTGGCCGGCTGGCTGCAGGCCCAGGGCGTGCAGCGCGGCGACCGCGTGGCGCTGTTCATGCAGAACTGCCCGCAGTTCGTGGTGGCCTTCTATGCCGTGCAGCGCGCCGACGCGGTGGTCGTGCCGGTGAACCCGATGAACCGCGCCGATGAGTTCGGCCACTACATCACCGACCCCGAAACGAAAGTCGTCGTCACCACCGCCGACCTGGCCGCCATCGTCGCCCAGGCCGATGCCGCGCTGCCGCCGGCCCAGCGCCTGAAGCGCGTGCTCGTCACCCGCTTTGCCGACGCCCTGCCCGAAGGCGAGATCGCCCCGGCCGAAGCGCCGTCACCGGCCGTGCTGGCCTGGCTGCAGGCCGAACACCCGCTGCCCGAAGTCAGCGGCGGCGCCGTGCATTGGCAAGATGCGCTGGGCGCCGCACTGCAGGCCCCGCCGCCCCAGGCCCAGCCCGACGACATGGCCCTGCTGCCCTACACCAGCGGCACCACCGGCCTGCCCAAGGGCTGCATCCACAGCCACCGCACGCTGATGCCCAACGTCGTCGGCGGTGCGCTCTGGGGCTGGGTCAGCGCCGAGAGCGTGTCACTCGGCGTGGTGCCGATGTTCCACATCACCGGCATGCTCTACGGCGTGCTGGCCCCGGTGTTCCACGGCTGCACCGTGGTGCTGATGCCGCGCTGGGACCGTGAACTGGCCGGACGCCTGATCTCGGGCCACCAGGTCACGCACTGGACCTGCATTCCCACGATGATCATCGACCTGTTCGGCAGCCCGAACTACAAGAGCTTCGACCTGACCAGCCTGCGCTACCTGTCGGGCGGCGGTGCAGCCATGCCACAGGCCGTGGCAGAACGCCTGCGGACGGAATTCGGCCTGACCTTCGCCGAAGGCTACGGCCTGACCGAAACCGCCGCGCCCAGCCACGCCAACCCGCCAGAGCGGGCCAAGCTGCAATGCCTGGGCATCCCGCTGTTCGGCACCGACAGCCGCGTCATCGACCCCGACACACTGGCAGAAGTGCCGAACGGCGAAACCGGCGAAATCGTCACCCACGGACCGATGGTCTTCAAGGGCTACTGGCGCCACCCCGAGGCCACGCGCGCGGCCTTCGTCAGCATCGACGGCAAGCCCTTCTTCCGCACCGGCGACCTGGGCCGGCGCGACGACGAGGGCTACTTCTTCATCACCGACCGCCTGAAGCGCATGATCAACGCCAGCGGCTACAAGGTCTGGCCCAGCGAGGTGGAATTGCTGCTGTTCAAGTGCCCGCTGGTGCAGGAGGCCTGCGTGATCGCCAGCCGCGACGACTACCGCGGCGAAACCGTGAAGGCCGTGGTGGTGCTGCGCACCGAAGTGCGCGACAGCGCCAGGCCGCAGGACATCATCGACTGGGCACGCGAACACATGGCCGCCTACAAGGTGCCACGCATCGTGGAATTCGCCGATCAACTGCCCAAGAGCGGGTCGGGCAAGGTGATGTGGCGGCTGCTGCAGGACGCCGAGAAGCAGGCGCGGGCGGTGGGCTAGTCAAGCGGCTCGGCCGACGCGAGCATGGATGAGAGCATCAGACGATGATAGATTTGATGCTCATTCGAAACAGGCAGCGGCCATGCGAACCACCATCACCCTCGACGAAGCCTTGTTGGCCAAGGCCACCCAACTGGCCGGTGGGATGGACCGCTCTGCCGTGTTGGCCGAGGCGCTTCGCGCCCTGATCGAACGCGAAAGCGCCCGCCGACTGGCCAGGCTCGGTGGCTCACAACCCCGGCTGGAGGCTGCGCCGCGCAGGCGACCTGGCGGCGCCAAGTGATCCTGGTCGACACCTCGGTGTGGGTGGACCACCTGCGCGCTGGCGACGTCCAGCTCGCCGGTTTGCTCGAACGGGCACAGGTCTTGATGCACCCGTTTGTCGTGGGCGAGATCGCCTGTGGAAACCTCGCCGACCGGCAAAGGGTTCTGGAACTGTTGCAGGACTTGCCCGCTGCATCGGTGGCCGAACCCGGCGAAGTGCTGGCCTTCATCGACCGGCGCGAATTGCATGGCCGGGGCATCTGATATGTCGATGTCCACCTGCTGGCCGCGGTGGCCTTGACCGGGCAAAGCCTGCTGTGGACGCGTGACAAGCGGCTGCTGTTGGCCGCGCAGGCGCTGGGCTGTGCTTTTCAGGACGCCAACGCACACTGACCTTTGCAGCGGCAGGGGCTCACACCCAGGCCAACGCCAACGCTAGACCAGCGCCTGCCCGCTTTGCAGCCGCTGGGCGGCCGCCACCAGCGCGGTGAAGCCACATGGCTGGGCGATGCCCAGGGCCGCCAGCCGGGCCTGTTCGGCGGCTTTGCGCCGGCTGCTCGCGGCCGGGTCGGCACCGGTCACACGCGCATTGGCTGCGGCCAGGTGCAGCGTGGCCTGCAGCAGCAGTGCCTCGGCCTCCGCTTCGGCCAGGCCGGTGGCAGCGGCCAGGGTCTGCATCTGAGCGGCGGCTTCCGCGGCCTGCACGGTCTGACCGGCGGCCTGCGCCATCAAGGCCCGCACATGGGCCCAGCGCGTGTGCACCAGCGGATGCTGGCTGCGGGTACTGGCGTCCTGCAGCCGCTGTGCATGCACCTGAGCCTTCCCGCCCAGGGCCAGCGCCAGCCGCACTTCCACCCAGGCCCATTGCGACACGCGCATCGGTTCCGCGCAGGTCTGCAGCCAGCCGCGCGCTGTTCCCAGGGCGGCTTCGGCCGCATCCAGGCGGCCCTGCTGCAGGTGCAGCCGGGCCAGGCGCACCCAGGCTTCGGCTTCGAAACCGGGCGAGGCCTGCGCCCGGGCCAGATCGACCGCGTTCAGCAGCGCGGCGCTGGCCTCGGCGTCGCGGCCGGCACTGGCCAGCACCAGGCCCAGCACCAGCAGCGACAGGGTTTCGGTGTGCGCCACCCCGGCCCAGTACCGCAGCGAGTCGCGCGCCCGGGCTTCGGCTTCCTGCAGCCGGCCCAGGGTCTGCAGCATCACGGCCAGGTCATTGTCGATGGTCAGGCCACTGCGGTATTCGGGGAAGCGCTGCAAAAGTTCGCCCAGCACCGCCGCGGCGTTGCGCACGTCGCCGCTGAACCAGTGGATCTGGCCTTCGAAGCTGAGCACCTGCGGCCGCTGTGGCGACGCTGCGCGCAGTTCGCCCAGATAACGCCAGCAGGCCGGAATGTCGGGCGTGCGCATGGCCAGCTCGATCAGTACTTCCAGCGCGTCGATGCGGTCGCTGTCAGGCAAGGCCGGCAGCAGGGCCGTGAGGCGGCAGGCGTGGGTCTGCGCGGTGGGCAGGTTGCCGCTGAAGACGGCGTTGTCCACCAGCGCCGCCAGCGCCCGCGCCTCGATGTGCTGCCGCTGACGGCCTTCGGGCAGGGCCGCCACCTGGGCCAGCACGGCTTCGACGCGCGTGCGGCTGGCCTGCAGGTCGTCGAAGAAGTCGGCCGCGGCCAGTTCCAGGCGGGCCTGCAGGGCCAGGAAGACGTCCTCGCTGGCGTTCTGGATGCGCTGCCAGGCCTGGCGCGCGGTTTCGAATTCGCCGCGCGCCTTCAGCTGCCGCGCCGCCAGGTGCCACCAGGGCCAGGCCTGTTCGGGGCAGCCCGCGGCCTGCCAGTGGCGCGCCACGCCCAAGGGGTCGGCGCCGCGCTGGGTGCCCAGCCACTGCGCCACCGCGCGGTGGAAGCGCGCGGCCTGCTCGGCCGACACGCCGGCCTGCAGCGACTGGCGCACCAGGTCGTGCCGGCATTGCACGCGGCCGTCGGGCTGTTGCAGCAGCAGCCGTGCAGCCACGCCGGCCTGCAAGGCCGTGGCGGCGGCTTCTTCGTCCAGCAGGGCGGCGCCGGCCAGCGCAGCCAGGGGCAGGGGCTCGCCGGCCACGGCAGCGGCTGCGGCCAGCTGCCGGGCCGGCGACGGCAGCTGGGCTGCCACGTTCTGCAGCAGCTGTTGCACCCGCTGCGGCGGTGGCGCGCCGGCCGGCGGCTCGCGGCCGGGGCTGCACTTCAGGCATTCCACTGCGATGAAGGGGTTGCCGCCGCTGGCCGCCACCAGCCGCCGCCAAGGTCCAGGGCCTTCGGCTTCGGGTGGCAGCAGTTCCGGGTGGCGCTGGCCCAGGGCGCGGGCCAGGGCGGCGGGGTCCATCCCGTCCAGTGCCACTTCGGCCAGCAGCCCGCGCTGGCGCAGGGGCTGCAGCAGCAGCTCGACCGGGGCCGAAGCGTCCCAGGGGCGGGCGGTGGCCAGCCAGCGCGTGCGGCCGCGGTGGGCCAGCAAGGCCAGCCAGTCCAGTGTGGGCGGGTCGCACCAGGGCAGGTCGTCGACGATCAGCAGCCCGCCCAGGGCTTCCACGGCCAGTGCCATGGCCTCGGCAAGCCGGGTGCGGGCGGCGGTGGCCTCCAGCGGCGGCGGCGGCGCCTCGGGCATCAGCTCGGGCAGCAGTCGGGCCAGGTCCAGCCGGTGCGCAGCCAAGCTGGAGCTCGGGTCGGCTGCCATCTGCTGGCGCAGGCTCTGCCAGTTGGCGCGCAGCAGTTCCGACACCGCACGGTACGGCAGGGCCTGCAGCATTTCCTGCCCCTGCAGCCACAGCGCACCGGGCAGTGCGTGGCGGGCCAGGGTGGTCTTGCCCATGCCGGCTTCGCCCACCAGCACGATGGCTGGCTGGCTGCCCTGCAGCAATGCCTGCAGGCGTGTCAGGTCGGCCTCGCGGCCGGGAAGTGGTCGGGCTGGCATGCTGCTGGCAATGGCTGCGCCCGGGGCGGGGGCCGGCGCCTGCCCTTCGTTGCGCCGGCAAGCGGCGGCGCGGCGCGCCAGCGTGGCCTCGATCCAGCCGTCGAAGCCTTCGCTGTCGCCCTCACGCAGGCGGTAGCCGGTCAGGAAGTCGTCCAGCAGGGCCAGGCCGCCCGGCGCCTCCAGGCGCTGCAGGTCGGTGGGCAGGGCCAGGCGCAGCCGGCTGCGTTCGGCCTGCAGTGCGCTGGCCACGCCCCAGGTGGATAGCACCTGGCGGCTGCGGTGCAGGGTCATTCGCAGGCGGCGAAAGGCTTCGTCGGGCGGGGCTTCAGGCCAGAAGGTGGTGGCAACGAACTCGCGGTCCAGCCAGTCGCCGCGTTCGGCCAACACCAACGTCAGTGCGCCGGGCAGCGTCATCGGCAAGGGGCTCGGGTTGCCGTCGGGCGGGTGCCAGGAAGGGTGGCCAAGGAACTTCAGCATGTTGGCCCTTGAGTTGTCGGGTTTCTGCAGCACGCAGTCTGCACGTGGCCGGGGCCTTCGCCCCACTGGGGGCTTTGGTGTCAAACCCGATTTGGCGGCTGTCGACGGCGCCGGGCCCCTGAAAGCGGGAGGTTATATCCCCAGGCTTGGGGATGGAAGGGCCGGTGTCGGTCGACTCCCTGCGATTGAGCGCCCCATTGAAACGGAGCTGAAACGCTGCGCTTCCTAAAGTGGTTTCGTGCCTTTCCAGCCCGGTGTTGCACCCGGTTTCGACGGGCGCAGCCAGCAGGCACCGGCCCAACTTGAAGGATGACCATGCACCGCCTCTTCAGCCCCTCCATCCCGGCCTCTACGCCCCCGCTGCCGCATGCGCGCGCCGGGCGCTCCGCACGAAACGTATTGTTTCACCTGAGCCCGCTGGCCCTGGCCAGTGCGCTGCTGCTGGCCCCAGAGGGTTCAGGGGCCCAAACCGTGGTCTTCGGCGGCCCCGGCACCCTCTGGGACCAGACCGCGAACTGGGTGGGCGGCGTGGCCCCCGGGCCGCTGGACACCGCAGAACTGGGCAGCTTTTCCACCGCGGTGCGGCAGAACACGACGGTGCGCCGGTTCAACGGGCTGCCCGCGGGCCTGCTCACCCTGACGGGCGGCACGCTGTCGTTCAGCGAGGCTTCCAGCATCGGCCGCTTCGTGCACACCAGCGGCACGCTGTCCAGCAATGCCGCGCTCGTGGCCAGCGGCGCCAGCCAGCTGAGCGGCGTGATGACGGGCAGCGGCAGCGCCAGCTTCCAGGCAGCGCTGTCGATCAACAACCTGGCGCTGGCAGGCGGCTACCGCGTCGTCGCCCAGGGTGCCACCAGCCTGCTGGGCAGCCCCAGCTTGGCCGGTGGGTCTCGGCTGGACAACGAAGGCAGCTTCACGGTCGACGTGGCCAGCGGTTCGCGCACGGTCGCTGCGGGGGTGGGCAGCGGCAGCTTCGCCAACAGCGGCACGCTCACGAAAAGCGGCAACGGCCTGCTGCAGATCAATGTGCCGTATGCGCAGACGGCCGGTGGCAGCACCCAGGTGGATGCCGGCCGCTTGCTGTTCGGCGGCGGTGGCGTGTTCGATGGCAACTTCGGTGTGGCCAACGGCGCACGGCTGGAGTTCCGCGCCAGCACGCTGACCCTGGACAACCGCTTCAACCTGGCCGCCGGTGCCTTCCTGGGTGTAGGTTCCGGCTCTGTGGTGACGGTGGCATCGCCCTTCAGTTCACCGGGCGGCGTGAACCTCGAACTGGGCGGAACGCTGAACGTGAACGCAGCCACGACCCTGGGGGCCCTGGCCAAGGACGGCGGCACCTTCGGCGGCAGCGGTGCGGTCACCGTGGCCGGGCCGTCAGTCATTGCCGGCGCCTTCAGCGGCAGCGGCAGTGCCACTTTTCAGGACAGCCTGACGATCAACAACATGAGCCTGGCGGGCGGCTACCGCATCGTGGCCCAGGGCCCGACCAGCCTGCTCCAGGGTCTCTCGCTGTCGAACGGGTCGCGGCTGGAAAACGCCGGCACGATGACGATCAACCCGTCGTTCGCCTTCTTCGTCACCGGGGGTACGGGTGGTGGTGCCTTTGCCAACAGCGGCACCGTCACGCACGGAGGTACCTCGACCCTGGTGCTCAGCGTGCCGTATCTGCAGGCCGCCAGCGGCATCACCAACGTGAACAGCGGCACCATGCAGATCACCGCCGGCGGCAGCGTGCTCGACGGCCGCTTCAACGTGGCCAGCGGCGGGGTGCTGCTGATCACGAACAACAGCTTCACGCTGAACGACAGGTTCAACCTGGCCGAAGGCGGCGTGCTGCGCATCACCGGCGGCACGGCCACGGTGGCTGAACCCTTCAGCACCGCAGGTGTCCTGGAGATGACGGGCGGCACCCTGAACGTCAACGCCCCCAGCACGCTGGCGGTGCTGCAGAAGCCCTTCTTCGGCGACTTCGGCGGCAGCGGCGCCGTCACCGTGACCGGGCCCTCGGCAATCGGCGGCAACGTCAGCGGCAGCGGCAGCACCACCTTCGAAGACGCGCTCACCATCGATGGGCTCGCTCTGCAGGGCAGCTATCGACTGGTGTCCCAGGGTATCGCCAATTTGCTGAGCAGGAACAGCGCGTGGAGCGCCGGCACGCGGCTGGAGAACGCCGGCCTGATGACGAACAACGCCACGACGGCCTGGAGCATCAGCCGCAACGGCAGCGGCGCGGCCGATTTCGTCAACAGCGGCACCTTCGTCAAGGAAGGCGCCGCGCTGATGAACCTCAACCCGGGCGTGCTGGCCACCAACACCGGCACGCTGCGGGTGACGGCAGGGGCCCTGCGCCTGGGCGGCGGCCTGTCGAACTTCGCGGGCACCACGCTCAGCGGAGGCGGCTTCGAAGTGATCGGCGACGCCACGCTCAGCTTCGCCGCGGCCGACGTGCAGACGCTGGATGCCGCGCTGCTGCTGGACGGGCCGGGCTCGCAGTTCATCAATTCCGGCAGCGGCGCCGACGCGCTGGCCAACCTGGCTGCCAGCACCGCGGCCGGCAGCCTGACGCTGCGCAACGGCCGCAGCCTGGCCACCCCGGGCGCCTTCAACAACGCTGGCAGCACCACGCTGGGCACGGGCAGCAGCTTCACCGCCGGCGGCAGCGGCTTCGCCAACGCCGCCGGCGGCAGCCTGCTGATGGAAGGTGGCAGCCTGGCCACCAGCGCCGGCACCGGCACGCTGGCCAATGCCGGCACGGTGTCGGGCTTCGGCACCCTGGCCGCGGCCGTGAACAACAGCGGCACCGTGTTGGCCACGGGTGGCGTGCTGAACGCCAATGGCGGCATCACCGGGGCCACGGGCAGGCTGCAGGTGGCCCCGGGCGCCACACTGAACCTGGCCGCCGCCACGGCCCCGGGCAGCACCGGCGCGCTGGTGCTGCAAGGCAGCCTGGCGCTGGGCGCGCAGAACCTGGTGGTGGCCGGCGACTACAGCAACACCGGCTTCGGCACCGGCAATGCCTTCGATGCGCGTGCCGGCGTCACCGGCAGCGGCCAGATCATCGGCAGCGGCGCCGTGCTGGCGCTGGGCGGCCAGGCCTCCCCGGCTGGGGCCAATGCCTGGGTGCTGGACTTCGGCACCGTGCGCGGCGGCAGCAGCGCCACGCGCAGCTTCACCGTGCAGAACGCCGGCAGCGCGGGTGCGGCCAGCCTGCGCACGGCGCTGCAGACGGCGGCCAACGGCGCGGCCGTCAGCGACGCGCGGCTGTCGGGCACGGCCCTGGTGGCCGGCAACCTGGCGCTGCTGGCGGCCGGCAGCGCCAGCGACAGCTTTGTCGCCACGCTGGCCGGCGTCAGCACGGGCGGCGCGCTGACCGGCCAGGTGCTGGCCGTGGCCGGCAACTTCGCCAACACCCTCGTGCAGACGCTGGCGCTGCAGGGCTTCAGCACCGTGCTGGCCAGCGGCGCGGCCAGCCCGGCCGGGCCGCTGAATTTGGGTAACTTCCGGGTCGGCATCTCACCCGCGCCCTCCAGCAATCTGGCCATCAACAACCTCGCCAGCGGCCCCGGTGCCGAACAACTACGCCTGGGCCCGCTGCAGACCAGCGGGAACTTCAGCGCCATCAACAACCTGGGCGGCAGCAGCGTCGCACCCGGTGCGAGCGTGGCCGATGCCGTGCGCGTGGCCTCGGCGGCCGGCGTGGCCGGGCCGAATGCGGGTGCGGTGACCCTGCAGTTCACCTCGAACGGGCAGGCTTTCGCCCCCGGCTTCACCGACCTGGCGGTGAACCAGCAGACCGTACAGTTGAACGCCACCGGCTTCAGGCTGGCCAACCCCACGCTGGCCACACCCAACCCGGTGCTGCTGCCGAACCAGCGCGTGGGCGGCAGCTTGACGCAGGCCCTGACGCTGGCCAACAACCTGCCGGCCGACGGCTTCAGCGAAAGCCTGAACGCCAGCATCAGCGCCAGTGGCCAGGCCACGGCCGGCGGCAGCTTCAACCTGCTGGCGGCGGGCGCCAGCAGCAGCGCGCTGTTCGTCGGCGTGGACACCAGCAGCGCCGGCCAGCGCAGTGGGGTGGCTACGGTGGCGCTGGCCTCCGACGGGACCGGCAGCAGCGGCTTTGCCGCGCTGGCCGTGGGCAGCCAAACCGTGAACGTGAGTGGCGACGTCTACCGCCTGGCCGTGCCGCAGCTGGGCACGAGCCTGGGCTTGCTGGCCGCGCGTGTGGGCGATGTGCAACCGGTGGCGACACTGGCGGTGGCCAACGCCGGCCCCGATGCCTTCACCGAAAGGCTGAACGCATCGTTCGGCAGCGTGCCTGCCGGCTTCACCAGCGGCCCGGCCCTGTTGGGTGTGGCGCCGGGCGCCAGCGGCAACCTGACACTGGCCCTGGCCACCGGCACCGCCGGCAACTTCGGCGGCAATGCGCAGACTCTGCTGGTGAGCAGCGGCGCCGGCACCACCGGCGCCCCCGACGCGCCGCTGCCCGCCGCCAAAGTGGCGGTGCAGGGCAGGGTGTACGCGCCTGCGGTGCCCGCGGTGCCGCTGACCGTGGTCGACTTCGGCATCGTGCGCATGGGCGACAGCGTGGCGGCCCGCAGCGTGGCGGTGGGCAACACCGCCAGCGGCGCCTTGACCGACAGCCTGCGTGCCGAGATCAGCAGCGGCAGCGCCGCCTTCACCGCCGCCGGCAGCGCGCTGGTGCCGGCCGGCCAGACCAACGCCAGTGCCTTGACCGTGACGCTGGACACCGGCACCGCGGGGGCGTTTTCGGGCAGCGGCCAGCTGGGCCTGGCCAGCGTCAACCCCGACCTGGCCGACCGCACCCTGGCGGCCCAGCCGATCGGCTTCGCGGCCCAGGTGAACAACCTGGCCGCCCCGGTGTTCACCGCCAGCGGCGCCACCCTGAGCGGCGGCGGGCTGAACTACACGCTGGACTTCGGCAGCTTCACCGAAGGCACCGGCGCAGTGCAGGCCACCCTGCAGCTGGCCAACTTGGTGGCTGGCCCGGCCGACAACCTGTCGGGCAGCTGGGCCCTGGATGGCCTGGGCACCCCGTTCGCCGCCAGTGGCTTCAACAGCTTCGCCAACCTGGCGCCGGGCGGGCAGGTCGGCGGCCTGCTCGTCAGCCTGGGCGATGTCCAGCTGGGCAGCTTCAGCGGAAGCATCCGGCTGGCCTCGTTCAGCGTGAACGGTGTCGGCCCCGACCTGGCCCTGGGCGATGTCGTCATCAACCTGCAGGGGCAGGTGGTGGCGGTGCCGGAACCCTCGACCTACGCCTTGTTCCTGGGGGGTCTGGCCTTGTTGCTGCTCAGCCGAAGGCGCCTGCAGCAGCAGCGACACGACGCGGGTGTTTCCGAGTTCCTGTCCAGGTGATGTGATGCAAAAACATGAATCCCTTCGTTCGAACCGCGTCGGCTTGACGTGCTTCCGGGCGACCTGTCTCGCGTCGTGTTTAGCCATCGGCCTGGCCGGCGCTGCCGGCACGGCCACGGCGGCCATCGTCACCTGGAACAACCCGGGCACCGGCGACTGGTTCGCGGCCGGCAACTGGTCGGGCGGTGTGCCCGGCAGGGGCGACGATGCCCGGGTCAACAACGGCGGTGAAGTCCTCAACACCGGCGGACCGGCCGCGCAGGCGCAGACCCTGCGCGTCGGCGTCAATGCGGCCGCGCCCGGTGTCACGGGCGCACGCGGCACGGTGCGGCTGGGCGCGGCGGGCTTGCAACTGGGCCCGCAGTTGCTGGTGGGCTTCAGCCTGGACAACAGCGCTTCGCCTTCGCCTTTCCTGGCCGAAGGGCTGCTGACGGTGGCCGGTGCCTTGCGCCTGGAGCCGCAACCGGGCTTCAGTGGCAGCCTGCTGAACGTGGGCGTGGCGCAAGGCGGCGTTGCGCTGGGGCAGGTGCGGGTCGGGTCGCTCGACACCACGGCCGGCCCGGTGGGCAACCTGAAGGTGGGTGATGCCGAGCGCGGCCGGGCCGATGGCCTGCTGCAAAGTGCCTGCGGCCAACTGCAGGTGGTGGGCGAGGCCGTGGTGGGCCGTGCCCACAGCGACACGGGCGCGGCTGCCGTCGGCCGGGTGGTGCTGAACCACGCGATGACGGCCGGGCCCTTGGGGGCGGTGTTGGCTGTGGGCACGCTCACCGGCGGCGGCATCGCTGGCCTGGGCACCGGCCGCGCCGACGGCAGCCTCATGGCCACGGCGCTGGACAGCTTCGAGTCCATCGCCATCGGCCGCAGCACCGTGCACCGGGCTGTGGACGCTGCAGCCACGGCGCAATTGACGGTGGGCGCGGGGGGCATCCGGCGCGCCACCGTGGGCGGCAGCTTCACCGTCGGCGAGGCCGTGGGGTCCAGCAACAACGGCCAGATCTTCGGCGCGGCCAGTGCCACGGGCCGAGCCACGGTGGGGGGCGACATCCTCGGCTACGCCACCGTCAACGTCGGTCGTGTGCTGTCCAGCGGCGTGGCCGACGGCAGTCTGGCCTTGAACGGCGGCGCGCTGCAGACGCAGACCCTGCGTGTGGGCGTGGTGCAAGGCAACGGCCAGGCGAGCGTGGTCGACGGGCGGGCGAATGCCCAGGGCTTGCTGCAGCTCACCGATGCCAGCGCCAGCCTGGCCACGGCCCAGGTCGGCGCCGTCGTCAACGCCAACACCGGTGTCGCAGCCACGGCCCGCGGTGAACTGAACCTCACGCGCTCGCAGTTCGATGCGCAGGTCCTGCAGCTCGGCCAGGGCGAAGGCGGCCACGGTGTCGCGAAGCTCAGCGACAACAGCCAGATGCGCCTGAACGGCCTGACGATGGCTGCCGGCTCCGGTGCACGCGCCGACATGCAGCTCAGCGACAGCCGTCTGGCGGTGTCTGGCCTGGGCGTCACCAGCCTGGGCAGCGCCGGCGGAACGGCCAGCCTGGACGGCCTGCGATCCACCGTCCAGGTCGCAGGCAACCTGGACGTGACCGGAGGTTCGAGCGCTGCGAACGGCAGCAGCGTGCGGCTGAAGGACAGTGTCCTGAGCGCGGGCGGTGGTGTCGGCATCGGCAACCAGCCCAGCGCAGGCCGGACCGAACTGACGCTGGACAACAGCAGCGCCACCGTGGGCGGCGACGTGGGCCTGGGCGCCTTCCAGCCCGGCTTTGGCGAAGCGCTGCTGGCGCTGGACGCGTCGCTGTTGTCGGTGGCGGGCGGCTTCACCAGCAACCTGGGCTCGACGATGTTCTTCGGTCTGGACGGCCTGAGCCGCGGCCTTGGCGGCTACGGCGCGCTGGACGCCGCCTTCGTGGTGCTGGCCGGGCTGCTGGAGATCGACCTGGCCCACCTGGACCTGGGCCTGATCACCGGCTCGTCCCAGGTCTTCGACCTCATCGTCACCAGCGACGCAGGCGGCATCGTCGGCGACTTCAGTGGTGTGTCGCTGTTCGGTTCGCCCACGGGTTTTGCCACCAGTTTCGGCAAGGCGGGTGCGAACAACGAGATCTGGCGCCTGACGCTGTCGCGGCTGGACGGCGGAACCGTCCCCGAGCCTTCTTCACTGGCCCTGGTGCTGATGGCGGTGCTGGCCGCGGCGACGGTGCGCGGGCGCCGTGCCGTGCCCCGGGGCCGGGATGGCCTGGCCCCTGAGGCCTGATCAGGACAAGGCCAGCCGCGCCAGCGCCCGCTGCAGCACGCGGGCGTCGTTGCTGGCGCGATGCCGGCTCAGGCCGAGTTCGGCGCTGGCGCTGGCGCGTGCCTCGCCCAGGTGCGACAGGCGCCGCTCGTCGAGCAGCCGGCCCACGGTTTCCAGCTTGAAGTGCGGGCGCAGGCCGGCTTCTTCGAACAGCGCGCCGAGCCAGGCGTAGTCGTGGGCCCAGCCGTCGCAGTAGACGGTGCGGCCGGTGAGGTCGTCGTTCAGGGCCTGCGCCACCTCGGCCACGGCGCGGCCGTGGCGCAGCAGCTTGCTGCGGCTGATACCGTGCAGCGCTTCGGCTTCGCTGTCCCAGTGGGTCCAGTGCGCGGCCGGGCGAATGAGGGTGCAGCGCGAGCGGCCGTCGGGCAGCACGTAGCCGATCTCGATGGGGTAGCTGTTGCGCCCGAAGCCCGAGGCCTCGATGTCCAGCACGCAGGGCACCTCGACCAGCGGAATGGGGGTGGCGGTGTCGGTGGCGGGCAGCATGGTCGGCAACGGGGTCGCGCAGGGCGCTTGCAGATTCTGTGCCTTCGCGCGTGCAGGCGCCGGCTGAATCACAGGCTCAGCGAGACATAGTGGACGGCCTGAGCGGAAAGGGCGTTGGACCGCGTGTGCGCGAAGGGCCGGTGAACACAGGAAGAAGCGGGTCCTGAAGCCGGCCTTCCCCCGGGCCGGCGGACGCCCGGGCGTACGGAAGTCAGGCCACCGCGCCGAACAGCAGGCCCGCCGCAGCCGTGATGCCCATGGCGAGCGCGCCCCAGATCGTCACCCGGCCTGCAGCACGCCACAACGGTGCGCCCCCGGCCCGCGCCGCCAGTGCACCCAATGCCGCCAGGAACACCAGCGCCGTGCCCGCCACCCACCAGGCCAGCCCGGCCTGGGGCGCCCCCCAGCCCACGGCCAGGGGCAGGGCAGCGCCCACCGCAAAGCTGCCGGCCGAGGCCAGGGCCGCCTGCACCGGCCGGGCGCTGAGCGTGGTGGAGATGCCGAGCTCGTCGCGCGCATGCGCTCCCAGCGCATCGTGCTTCATCAGCTGCTGGGCCACGGTGGCGGCCAGCGCCGGTTCCAGGCCGCGGCCGACGTAGATGGCCTGCAGTTCCCGGTGTTCGGCCACCGGGTCGGTGCTGAGCTCCGCGCTTTCGCGGACCAGGTCGGCGCTTTCGGTGTCGGCCTGGCTGTGCACCGACACGTATTCGCCCGCTGCCATCGACATCGCCCCGGCCACCAGGCCGGCCACGCCGCTGGTCAGCACGCCCTCGGTGCCGGCGCCCGCGGCGGCCACGCCGATCATCAGGCTGGCGGTGGAAACGATGCCGTCGTTGGCGCCCAGCACGGCCGCGCGCAGCCAGCCGATGCGGTCGCTGCGATGGCGTTCCAGGTGTTTCGTGATGCTTCTGGGCATGCCCCTGTTCTACTGCATGAAGCTGAACGCCAGCTGTAGGCGGCCGCCTACTGCGCGACCAGAAACCTGCGTTCACGCTCAAGCAAGGCGCACTGGTAGAGTGTTTTGATGAGCTCAGCACGTTTCATCCAGGTGGACGAAGGCCCGTTGGCCCGTCACACCGCCCTGGCGGCCGAGGCCGCTGCCGGCCTGCTGGCCACGCCGGCTTCGGTGTCGCCCAAGTTCTTCTACGACGCCCTGGGCTCGCGCTTGTTCGACGCCATCACCGAACTGCCCGAGTACTACCCCACGCGCACCGAGGCCGCCATCCTGGCGCGGCACCTGCCGGCCATTGCCGACGCTGCGCTCGGCGCCACCGGGCCGCGGCCGACCCTGGTCGACCTGGGCGCGGGCAGCTGCGCCAAGGCGGCAAGGCTGTTTCCTGCACTGCAGCCCAGCCGTTATGTGGCCGTGGACATCTCCGTCGACTACCTGCGTGGCGTGCTCGACAAGCTGCAACTCGAACACCCAAGCATCCAGATGCTGGGCGTGGGACAGGACTTTTCCACGCGGCTGGACCTGCCGGCCGATGTGCTGGCTGACCCCGATCGAAAGGGCGGCGGCCGTTCACTCGTCTTCTATCCCGGCTCGTCGATCGGCAACTTCGACCCGCCGGCCGCACTGCGCCTGCTGCGTGAAGCCCGCGCCGTGGCCGCCGGTGGTGCGCTGCTCATCGGTGTGGACCTGTTGAAATCGGCCGACATCCTGGAGCCGGCCTACGACGACGAACTCGGTGTCACCGCGGCCTTCAACCTGAACCTGCTGAGCCACCTGAACCGGCTGCTGGGCAGCAATTTCCAGCCTCGGGGCTGGCAGCACGTGGCGCTGTTCAACGCGCAGCAGTCGCGCATCGAAATGCACCTGCAGGCGCGCCACAGCGTCGACGTGCGTTGGCCGGGCGGCCACCGTCATTTCACGGCCGGCGAACGCATCCACACCGAGAACTCGGCGAAGTGGCAGCCGGCCGCCTTCGAGTCCCTGCTGCGCGAAGCGGGTTTCAGCAGCGTTCGCCGCTTCAGCGACGAACGCGGCTGGTTCGCGGTGTTCCTGGCCAGCTGAGCACGCCGGCCAGGGCGTTCAGAAGTTCGCCCGCACCCCGGCAAAGAAATGGCGCCCCACGCCGCTGACCGGGTCGGCCGAACTGGAACTGCAGGGCCGTTCGTCGCTGAGCTTGTTCACCTCGCCGAAGAAGGACAGCCCCGGCCTGAACTCGAAGCGCCAGGCCGCCGAACCATGGAAGCCAGCAGCGCCGGTGCCTGCCGCCGACGGTGAGTCAGAAGCGATTCAGCGTCGTTTGGGGTTCGGCAACGTTTGTGCCGAACCGGCCCTTCGCCGGCCCTGAGATAACCCCAATGCCACAGGGCCGGCCGCGTGCTGCCAGCATGCGCAGCGGTGCCGCCATCGGGGGGTGCCACGCGTTCCCACGAAAAGCAATCCCCCATGGATCTGACCGTCAGTGTTCTGCTGGGCACCTTCATCCTGTCGGTGCTGGCACTGTTCGTTTTCATCGCCTCGATGGCCAAGGGCCTGTTCGGCAGCGGCGGTGCCGCCGCGGTGCAGATCTTCGACAGCGACGAGGTCGGCAAGGTCGAAGACCCTGCCGCCACGCAAACCCAGCGCGGCAGCCTGCAGCAGGCCATGGACCCATCGCAGGTCAACACCCAGCGCAATGCGCAGGAGGTGGCGACAAGGCTGCGCGCCGACCAGAGCAGCTCATTGGTGGTGGGCGTGTGCCTGACGATGGCCGTGGTCTGGCTGGTCCTGGCTTCGGTGGCCGGGCTGGTGGCCTCGATCAAGATGCACGCGCCAGACTGGCTGGTGGACCAGGCCTGGCTCACCTTCGGCCGCATCAGGCCCATCCACCTGAACCTGGTGGCCTACGGCTGGTGCTCGATGGCCGGCATCGGCGTGGCTCTGTGGCTGATTCCGCGGCTGCTGAAGACCGAACTGGTTGGCGCGAGGTACGCGCTGGTGGGCGGGGCGCTGTGGACGGTGGGCATCACCGCCGGCACGGTGGCCCTGGCGCTGGGCTACTCCGACGGCCTGGAGTGGCTGGAATACCCCTGGAAGATCGACATCCTGCTGGTCATCGGCGGCGCGCTGGTGGGTTTCCCGATGTGGTTGACGCTGCTGCGGCGCAAGGTGGCGCACTTGTACGTGTCGGTCTGGTACATCGCGGCCGGCTTGCTGTGGTTTCCCATCCTGTTCCTCATCGGCAACTGGCCCGACCTGCACTTCGGCGTGCAGCAGGCCACGATGAACTGGTGGTACGGCCACAACGCGCTGGGGCTGTGGTTCACGCCGCTGGGGCTGGCCGCGGCCTACTACTTCATCCCGAAGGTGCTGGGCAAGCCCATCCACAGCTACAACCTCAGCCTGCTGGGCTTCTGGTCGCTGGCCTTCTTCTACAGCCAGGTCGGCGGGCACCACCTCATCGGCGGGCCGGTGCCTTCCTGGCTGATCACCATCAGCATCGTGCAGAGCATGATGATGATCGTGCCGGTGCTGGCCGTGGCCATCAACCAGCATCTCACGGTGCTGGGCAACTTCCGCGCGCTGCTGTATTCGCCCACGCTGCGATTCATCGTGCTGGGCGCGATGATGTACACGGCCGCCTCGGTGCAGGGTTCGCTGCAGGCGCTGCGCTCGGTGAACACCATCACCCACTTCACCCACTACACGGTGGCGCACGCCCACCTGGGCCTGTACGGCTTCTTCTCGATGGTGATGTTCGGAGCCATCTACTTCATCATGCCGCGGGTGATGAAGTGGGAATGGCCGTACCCCTGGATGATCTCGGCGCACTTCTGGCTGGTGGTGGGCGGCTTCGGGGTCTACTTCGTCGGCCTGTCCTTCGGCGGCTGGTACCAGGGCCTGGCCATGCTGGACAAGGACATCCCGTTCATGGACAGCGTGACGCTCACGATCCCGTACCTGCAGGCGCGGTCCGTCGGCGGGGCCTTGATGACGCTGGGCCACCTGGTGTTCGCGCTGCACTTCTTCATGATGGGCTGGAAGTTCGGGCCACGGCGGCTGGGTGCGGCACTGCTGGGCTCGCCTGACAAGGCCGGCGCCGCCGCACAGCCCGTTGCCGCCCGCGGGGTGGCAGCATGAGCTTCGGCATGGGCAAGTTCGAGATGGACGAGCTGCGCCTCGTCGTGGGTTCGATGGTCATCCTGTCGGCCGCCACCGCGCTGCTGGTGGTGATGCCCTACGTGCTGTTGAAGGACACCCAACCACCGCCGGGCCTGAAGCCCTACACCGAAGTGCAGCTGAAGGGCCGGCAGGTGTACATCGCCAACGGCTGCCTCTATTGCCATTCGCAGCAGCCGCGCGACATCGCGCAGGCCCCCGACGCGCTGCGCGGTTGGGGCCGGGCCTCGATTGCGGCCGACTACGCCTACGACACCCCGCACCTGCTGGGCACCATGCGCACCGGCCCCGACCTGCTGAACATCGGCGCGCGCCAACCCAGCCGCGACTGGCACCTGGGCCACCTTTACGCACCCCGCGCCTACACGCCGGGTTCGACCATGCCGGCCTACCCGTACATGTTCGAAGTGCGCCAGGGCGCCGCGCTGCCGGGCGACGTGGTGGTGAACCTGCCGCCGGCCTTCGCCCGGCCCGGGCAGGTGGTGGTGGCCAAGCCCGAGGCGCTGGCGCTGGTGGAGTATTTGATCTCGCTGGACCGCACCTATCCCGCGCTGAAGGCCGAGGACGACCCGGCCGTGAACCGAAGGGCACCGCGCTGATGGCCACGAAGAAGCCTGGTCCCGACGCGGGCCTGCCCCGCCCCGGCTCCGAGACGCCGGACTTCAGCGACAGCGAGTTCGCGGCCATGCGCCGTGAGAAGCCTGACCCCGACGAGAAGGTTCACCCGCTGCCCTGGTTCTTCATCATGTTCCTGGGCGCCATGGGCATGTGGGGCGCGTTCTACATCGTGGCCACGCCTTCGGGCGAGTCTTCGGCCTACGGCGACCAGCGCACGGTGAGCCTGCTGCGCCCGCCCGTGCCAAACGACGGCGCTGCGCCGGCAGTGGACGGCAAGCAGCTCTACGGCGCGAAGTGCGCCGCCTGCCACCAGGCCAGCGGGCTGGGCGTGGCGGGGGTGTTCCCGCCGCTGGCCGGGGCCGAATGGGTGGTGGGCAGCGAGAAGGTGCTGATCAGCATCCTGCTGCACGGGGTGCAGGGCGAACTCGTGGTCAAGGGCAACACCTATAAAGGCGTGATGCCGGCCTTCGGCACCCTGGCCGACGAAGAGATCGCGGCCGTGCTCACCTACATCCGCAGCGACTGGGGCAACCAGGCGCCGGCCGTGACGCCCGCGGCGGTGAAGGCCCAGCGCGAGGCCACGAAGGACCAGACCGGCCCTTACGACGGCGGCGCGGCGCTGAAGGCGCTGGCGCCCTGAAATGAGCGCGATGGCCGGCCCCCCGGCAGCAGGCTCGCCCGGCGCCACCGCCCCGGCCGACCCCCTGGACGGGCTGATCGGCAGCTTCGCCGCCTGCCTGGGGGTGCTGCTGGCCGGGCTGGCGGCCATCTTCCAGGCCACGGCCGGCGGCACGGCCTACACCACCGAAACCCTGCGCCGAAGTGCCGTGGCGCAATCGCCGGCCCTGGTGCCCGACTTCCGTGTCGTCGACGCGCAGGGCCGGGAAGAGTCGCTGCACACGCTGCTGGCCCGCGACGGCCGCGTTTGGATCGTCGACTTCGTCTACACGCGCTGCCAGACGCTGTGCCTGTCTCTGGGCACGGTGTTCCAGCAGTTGCAGGAACAGGTGCTGGCGCAGGGCCTGCAGGACCGCGTGGGCTTGCTGTCGATCAGCTTCGACCCCGAGCACGACCGCCCCCCGGCCCTGGCCGAGTACGCCCGCCGCATGCGCATGCAGCCCGGCGTGTGGCACCTGGCCAGCCTGGCCGAAGCGCGTGACCGGCGCCGGCTGCTGGACAGCTTCGGCATCATGGTGGTGCCTGCGCCGCTGGGCGAGTACGAACACAACGCCGCGCTGCATGTGGTGACGCCTGACGGCCGGCTGGTGCGCATCCTGGGCCTGGACGAAGGCGTGCAGGCCGTGGCGCTGGCCCGCAGGCTGGCGCAGCGCGATGCGCCTGTTGCCGCAGCGCCCGCGGTGCCGCCATGAAGCGCGCCGCCACCGCCTTGGCGCGGCCGGCCCGCGCCCAGGGCCTGAAGCTGCTGGCCCTGCTGCTGACGGTGCTGGGCGCCGGCCTGTCGGTGCCGCCGCTGCGCGCGCTGATCGAGCAGAGCATGGTCTGGCACATGCTGGTGCAGATGCCCCTGCTGGTGGCGGCCGGCGCCTGTGCCGCCTTGGCCTGGCCCGTGGCGACGGGCGCCGGGCTGGCGCGCTGGAACCGCTACGGCCTGACCGGCTTCATGCTGGCGCAATGCATCACCGCCTACTGGATGATTCCGGCCCTGGTGGACCGCGCCGTGGTGCTGCCCGGCGCCGACGCCGCGAAGGTGCTGACGCTGTGGCTGGCCGGCGCCGCGCTGCGCCAGGCCTGGGTGCAGGCGCCGCTGGCGGTGCAGCTGTTCTTCCTGGGCTATGGCCTGCCCATGCTGGCTTGGCTGGGCTTCTACCTGGCCAGCACCAACCTGCGCCTGTGCAACGCTTATTCGCTGGAAAGCCAGCTGCGTACCGGGCAGGGCCTGGTGGCGCTGACGGTGGTGCTGGGCCTGGCCTGGGCTTGGAGCCTGCGCCGGCAGCTGGCCCCACCCGCGCCCGCCGCGGGCACGCAGCGCGCTGCGGTGGACGTGGGTTAGGCTGGCGGGCCCGAGCCCGCCTGACTCCCCCATGAACGCCCCCAGCGCTGCCACCCCCGCCACCCCCTTCGGCCGCCCCGCCGCCACCTGGAACGAGCGCTTCGCCGCGCCCGGCTACCTGTTCGGCACGGCGCCCAACGTCTGGCTGCGCGAACGCGCCAGCGCCTGGCCCGCCGGCCGCCGCGTGTTGTGCGTGGCCGACGGCGAAGGCCGCAACAGCGTGTGGCTGGCGGCCCAGGGGCACCAGGTCAGCGCTTTCGACATCGCCGAAGTGGGCGTGGCCAAGGCCCGCACGCTGGCGGCAGAGCAGGGCGTCGCGGTGGATTTCAGCGTCAGCGATTGCGACGGCTACGCCTGGCCCGTGGCCGCCTGCGACACCGTGGTGGCCATCTTCGTGCAGTTTGCCGACCCGGCGATGCGCAGCCGCATGTTCGAACGCATGGTGCAGTGCCTGCGCCCGGGCGGCCAGCTGCTGCTGCTGGGCTACACGCCGCAGCAGCTGGTCTACAAGACTGGCGGGCCCGGGGTGCTTTCTCACCTGTACACGGCCGAGATGCTGCGCGAAGTCTTCGGCGGCAACGGCCTGCGCATCGACGAGCTTCAGGAATTCGAAGACGTTCTGGCCGAAGGCCCCGGTCATGATGGCCGCTCTGCCCTGGTGGGGCTGGTGGCCACGGCGCCGGCATGAAAGGCAGGGAGCGCCGCCCCGTCCTGCCCTTGCGCATGGACGTGGGCGGTGCTGGCCTGCCAGCCTGGATGTCTGCTGCGGGAACGTTGTCGCCGTGATGCCGATCCTTTTTGCCGACTGCCGGCTCGACCCGGCCGAGCGCCGACTCGTCAAGGGCGGGGTGCCGCTGGAACTGGGCGCGCGCGCCTTCGACCTGCTGTGCGTGCTGGTGCGCAACGCCGGCCGTCTGGTGACGAAGGCCGAGCTGCTGGACCAGGTGTGGCCCGACGTGATTGTCGAAGAGGCCAACCTGCACGTGCAGATGACGGCCCTGCGCAAGGCCATCGGCCGCGACGCCATTGCCACCGTGCCCGGGCGCGGCTACCAGTTCGTGCTGGCGCTGCAGGCCGGCGCAGCGCTGCCGGCCGAGCCGCTCGTGGCAACCGATGGCCCAGGAACCGTCTTGGCTGCGCTGCCCCCGCTGCTGGGCCGTGAAGACGACCTGGCCCGGGTGTCGCAAGCCCTGGCCCACCCGACCGAGGGCGGCTTCGTCACGCTCACGGGGGCGGGCGGCAGTGGCAAGACGCTGCTGGCCCGCCATGTCGCGGCCCGCTGCGGCACCGTCGACGGTGCCGCCCCGGTCTGGGTCGACCTGCTGGAAGTGAATGCGCCCGACGCCGTCGTGCCCGCGGTGGCGCTGGCCGCCCAGGTCCCCGGCCCCCCGCGGCTGGCCCTGAAGCTGGCGCAGGCCCTGGGCGACGCCCGCCTGCTGCTGGTGCTGGACAACGCCGAGCATCTGCTGGAAGCCGTCGCCGAGCTGGCCGCCACGCTGCGGCGCGAAGCACCCGGCTTGCGCCTGCTCGTCACCAGCCAGGCGCCGCTGCGCTGCGCCGGCGAGACGGTGCACACCTTGGCCGGGCTGCCGGTGCCGCAGGCGCCTTGCAGCGCGCCAGAAGCGCTGCGCCATGCGGCCGTGGCGCTGTTCGTCGGCCACGCCAGGCAGGCCGACCGGCGTTTTCGCTTCGGCCAGGCGCAGGTGGATGATGTGGTGGCGGTCTGCGCCAGCCTGGGCGGTTCGGCCCTGGGCGTGCAACTGGCCGCCGCCTTGCTGGGCCAGATGCCCCTGGCTGCCCTGCGCGAACGGCTGGCTCGCAGCAGCACCGGGCCCGACGCGGCGGCTGTAGACCCGGCGGCGAACGTGCTGCGCTCGGCGCTGGCCGGGTCGCACGATCTGCTGGACCCGGCCTCGCGGCGCGTGTTCAGGCGCCTGGCCATCGCGCAGGGGCCGCTGCCGCTGGCCCTGGTGCAGGCCCTGGCGGTCGAGGGCGGCAGCCCCGACGCGGTCGACGAGGTGACCGCGGCCCTGGCCGATCTGGTGGACCGTTCGCTGGTGCATTGCACGGCTGCCGCAGAACCCACGCCTGACGGTGCGCCCCGCTACCGCCTGCTCGAAGCGCCCCGCACGCTGGCCCTGGAATGCCTGGCCGCCGCGGGTGAACGCTCGCTCGTGCTGGCACGGCTGGCGCAGGCGCTGGCGCCGCTGGGGGACCGGTGGCACGGCACCGTGTGGCGGGGCGAACGGACGCCGCACGCGGATGTGGCCCTGCAGGCCGGCCTGCCAGGCCCGGCGGACATGGCCGCGGCCTTCGACGCAGCGCTGCAGGCGCCCGGCCTGGCTGCGGCCGAGGTGCTGGCGCGCCTGGCGTGCCTGATGCACGCCATCGTCACGCGCTGCACCGCCGCCGACCGGGTGCGTTGGGCCCACGCCTTGAGCGCAAGAGCCGACGAACCCGGGCTTTCGCCCGCTTTGCAGGGCCGCATGCTGCTGACGGTGGCCACGCTGATCCGGCATTCCGACTGGACCTCGCGCCTGGCGACGCTGAAGCGCACGGCGGCGGCGTGGCACGAGGCCGGCGATGTACTGGGCGAGTTTCGTGCGCTTGCGGCTTCGGCCGAGGCCCAGGCCACTCTGGGCCGGCTGGCCGAGGCCGAAGCGCTGCTGCGGCGCGTACGCGAGCTGGACGACCCGGCCTGGCCGCCCGGCCGCCGGCGGCTGCGGTGGTATGCCGAGGGCATCGTCGCCGGTGCCGCGGGCGACCAGCCCAGGGCGATTGCCGCGTGGCGCGAGCACTTGCGCCTGGCCCGGCAGTTCGGTGATTCGGATTTCGAGCTGGTGCGTGCGCTGCATTCGCTGGCGCACGACGAACTCGTCAGCGGCGAGCCCGCCGCGGCGCTGCCCCGCCTGCTGCAGGCTGCCGAAGCCGCCCGCCACCAGAACGACCGCGAGGCCTTGTACGCCTATCTGCTGCCCACCCTGGCAGCGGCCCAGCTGGCCTTGGGCCACCTTGAAGGGGCCCGCGCGGCTGCCGCTGAAGGCTGGTCGCAAGCCCGGACGCTGGACGCCGAGGCCTGGTGGGCCGATCACCTGGCCCTGCTGGCCGTGCGCGAGGGACGGCTGAACACGGCGGCCCGCCTGCTCGGCCTGGCCGATGCCGCCTACGCGCGGCTGAACGACACGCGGCAGCCGCTCGAGGCGATGGCGGAGGTTTCGGTGGCATTGGCCGTCGGTGCGGCGCTGGGCGAAGACCGACTCGCGGCGCTGCGTGCCGAAGGGCGTTCGCCAGCCGAGGCGGCCGCCGTTGTGGCCGCTGCGCTGGCACCCGCCGACGGCCTGCCACCGCCGGCAGGCGGCCCTGGCGCCGGGGCCGCGGGCTGAAGGCTGAAGGCTGCAAGCCCATCGAAGCGCAGCGCGCCGTTCCGGCAGCCTTCACGCCGTTACCGGGCTCACATCCGCAGCGCCGCGATCACCAGGAAGGTCGCCGCGCACATCGAGGCGTTGACCAGATTCACCGCGACCGCGCGGTTCCAGCGCTGGCCCTGCTGTTCGTACAGCCAGGCGGCCATGGTGATATTCGCGCCCGTCCACATGCCCCAGGTCCACAGCGAGTGCTGGCTGGAATCGCCGCTGCTGGTCAGGGCCCACAGCGTGGGCAGGTAGGACAGCACGCGGGCCGAGTTGAGCAAGGTGAAGGCCCAGGTCAGTACGAAGAGGTATCGGGTGCGCCAGACCTGGCGAAGTCCGATGGCCCGGGCCGCGTCGCGCGGGCTTGCCAGGACCGCCGGCTCGGCATCGGAGGCGGGCGGCCGCATCTCGACCGAGGTCGTGCTCATGGCAGGCTCCTGGGCGTGGGCGACGGCCTGCCCCTGTGGAGGGTGGCCCCGTCAGGTGCCGCTGCACCGCCGGGCAGTACCACCCAGACCCTGTGAACGCCAGCGTCGGACAGGCGGCGCGCGAGCCTGACCGCGCCCTCGTCCTGCCCTTCGACGAAGACCCAGGCATCGGGGGCCAGGCTGGAAGGCAGCGCCGGCGCGCCATCCTTGGCCTGCACGCGCACGACACGGGATGGATGCAGCCGCTGCAACAGCTGCAGCTGCGCCGCGCTGGCCCAGCCCGGCGCCGGGCCGCCGGCGGCGGCTTCGGCCGCGGCCATGCGGTGTGGGGCAGGATAGGCGCTGCCGTCGTCGGCCAACAGGGGTGTCACGGCGTCGGCAGGGTCGTGGGGGGTGGCAGTGGGTGCCGCTGCAGCGCTGCCCGTGCCGAGGCAGGCCCACACCACGGCGACGCCGGAAACCAAAAGGGGCAAGCGGAAAGCGCTCTTCATCAGGGGCCTCGACTGGGTTGCCGCCCGGGGGCGGGCGTTGAAACATCGATGCACCCATGCTGCCGACCGCGCCCGAAGTCGTCCGAAAAAGTTCTAAAGCAGGGCCGGGATCCAGCCCGAAACCAGGCCGATGACGCAGACCTTGGCGGTGGGTGCAGCAAAGCACGCGCGCCTGGCTGGCCGAAGCGGTCGCCCTGTGTCCGCTTCGGCAACCAACACCCCCACGCGGCGCGGGCCGTGTCCGCTCCGGCCCGAGCGGGGAAGTCAGGCACCTGAAGAGCCGGTCCGGGCGCTCGACGTCCGCGGGTGAGTTGACGCTTGCAGCGATGTGCCGATGCCCTTCGGTTCTGCGCGTCCCTGCCGCCACGCGCACAGCGGTTCGGCGATGGCGGGCGAGCGGGCGGCAGGTCAGTCGAAGGTCTGGCCAGCCCACGGCTTTCTTCGCTCGGCCAGCGGGTCGGCGACCACGGCAGAAGTGACGTCAAAGCGCAGGGTCGGGCGCGTTTCCAGGTCGTAGCGTGCCCAGCCTGGATTGCCGGTCTTCAGAAAGCGCAACCAGTGGCCAAACAGGGTGTCGGCCAGCGCTTGCAGGCCCGGGCCCCCCAAGACCGACGCTGCCTGCTGGCTGGCCAGTGTGTTGAAGGCGTAGGCCACGTCCACCACATGGCTGGCGCCCAGCCGCCCGCCGCAGGCCGGGGACTGCCAGGCGAAGTGGCAGTTCCAGACCGGCGCGCCGGCTGCCACGCGGTTTTCGGCAAATCGCAGCGCGGGCATGCGGAAGGTGCTGTCCGACACGAAGGCCGCGAGCATGTCGCCCGGGCTGGCACGGGGCCGCGATTGCGCGTACACGGCCGCAGCGCTGGCGGGCAAGGCGGCGCCTTGCAGCGCTGAGGCCACCGCTGCCGCCTGGACCTGGTCGATCTCGCCGGAGGGCACCGTGTACAGGCGCGCCTCTTCGTCGGTGCAGCCGATCAGCAAGGGCGGGCCGGGCCGCGCCTGCTGCTGCAACGACGTCAGCGGCGTTGCCATCACCACCGTGCCGTCCACCACCGGCAGGTAGGGCGGGCGTCCGCCGATGGCCCCCCACTTCTGGCTGTCGCGGAGATCGACCACCATGCGGTCTGCGCCGCGCAGTTCACGAGTCAGCAGTGGGGCGAAGGCGCGCAGGTGCCGCGCGGTCGATGCCTGCACCGTCGGGTGCAGTGACTTCGGGCGCCAGCAGCGGCGCGTTGACCGGCCGTCCAGTCCCTGCACCATCACCCGCCGGATCGGATCGATGAGCTTGCCCCATCCAAAGCACTGCTCCATGCCCCTTCTTTTGCGCTGGCCGACTTCGTAGCCCGGGTACCGCGCGGTGCGCCCATCGATGGCGCTGCCGCCTTTTCGGTGGAAGTTCTGCGCATCGGCGGCCCACCTTTCGTCCATCCACATCGCCAGCCTCGCGGCCGTGACCGGCGGCGTCGAAGGGTGTTTCGACGGCCTGTTGGGGGTCGCGAGCCCGTGGAATCCCCCCCACACGCCGGGCTGTCGCCAGGCACTGCAAGCGGCCCGTTATTGCCCGCTGCTGCAAACGGGCGCCCGCCGTTTCGACGAAAGCCGCGCAAAGCCCATTCCAAAGTTTTGCGCGCCGTGCTTCCGCGCAGAAATGCGCTGCGAGTGCCCCGTTCAATGCAAGACCGTCCTGGCGCCCGCTTCGAACAATCGGGACCCAGTTCTCGCCGTGCCCTCGACGCGCAAAGCCCGGCCGCGACTCGGATGAGCAAGCGCAGACCCATTGCTTCGCACGGGCTGGCGCAGGAAACACAAAGACAAGAGGGGCAATCGATCGATGGCAACGCGCTACACAAGACTTGTTCATTGGCTGTGCCGCCTTGTGGCCACTGTGGGTGTATCGCTGGGCGCTCTGGGTTCCACTCAGGCGCTGGCCTATGACCTGCAGTTCAACGTCATCACCGACGTCGACCCCGTCCCCACACTGGGTGTGCTTGAGTACACGGTGCAGATCGAAAACAGCGGCTCCAGTGTGGCCAACGATGTGCGCACCGTGTTTGGCATCCCGGCCGGGGCTTCGGTGGAAGGTGGCGCCTTGGCCTTGCCGTCCACGGCCAACGCCAACTGCAGCACCAGCGGCGCGTTTGTGGTGTGCAACCACGGCAACATGAACGGCACGGGCGGCGGCGGCGGCACGCCGCCCATCAGCTTCACGCTTCGTTTTCGCGCGCCTGCGCTTTTGCCTGCGCCACCCAACGTGCGCTTGCGCGGCGCCATCGGTCGGGGTGCGCCCCCGCTGGGCACCGCACAGGCCGACCCATTGCCGCTGTTTGCTGCGGGCTCGGCGTTCTGGCTGGGTGACACCAACGAGAACAACAACGCCAACCCGGTTCCGCTGCAACAGACCTCGCTCGAAAACAACGCCGACTTGTCGGTGGCGATCGTCCCCAGCGCCGACCCGGTGACGTCGGGCGCACGCCTGACCTACACCGTCCTGGTCACGAACAACGGCCCGAATTCGAACCCGACCAATGGTGTGCGCGTGCGCAGCACCTTGCCAGCGGGTGCCAGCTTCGTCGGCGGCAGCGCAAGTGGTGCTGGCTGGTCCTTCAGTGGCCCGAGCGCCGGCGTGCTCACGGCCACGCGGGGCAGCAACACCTTGGTCGTGGGCGCCAGCGTGAGCTTTACCTTCGAGATGGACGTGACCATTGCCAGCGGTACGCTCACACATAACGCCGAAGTGGACACCGACCGGGCCGTGAACGGCGCGCTGCTGGACAACATCGCCAGCAACAACACGGCGTCCCTGGGCACCACCGTCAGCGCCAGTGCGAACCTGGCGCTGAACAAGGCGCTGAACGGCGTCTCCGGGCCGTTCAGCGCCGGCTCATCGATCGCGTTTCGTCTCTCGCCGCGCAACCTGGGCCAGGGCAGCGCGAGCGCCGTGGTGGTGCGCGATGTGCTGCCCGCCGGCCACACGCTGCAGCCGAGTTTTCCCCTGCCGCCGGCGACCCAGGCCTTTGGCCCGTACACCTGCCGCACGAACGATGCTGACGAGGACGACCAGGACAACGCCGACCTGGGCCGTGCGGCGCGCAGCATCCTGCGCTGCACACGCGCCACGATGGCCGCGGGCAGCACCGAGAACATCGACTTCAGCGTGGACACCAGCACTGCGCTGAACGGCAGCTACACCAACACCGCCCTGGTGTCCGCCAGCACACCCGACCCGGTGGCCGGCAACAACAGCGGCAGCGTCACCTACACCGTGTTGACAGACGGCGCCGACGTGCAACTCGTCAGCTACAGCAAGAACCCGGCCTTGGTGGCGTCTGCCGGTGGCACCATCGGCCACAGCGTGCGGGTGCGCAACAACGGCCCACGCGCGGTGGAAGCCAACCTGCAGGCGTTCGTCGCGCTGGCTGCGGGTGAAACGCTCGCTTCCACCAGCACCGGCTGGTCCTGTGCAGCAGAAGCCGGCGGTGCCCGCTGTACCTACACGGGCAGCTACCCGGTGGCACTGGGCGCCACCAGCGGCAGCGGTGGTTTTGTCGACCTGAGCTTCACCACCACGGCCAATGCCGTAGGCACCCTGACCAGCGGCGCCTGTGTGGGTGGCTCGGGCGGCTCGGCCGAACCCACTGTCACCGGTTTCACGCCTGGCAGCACCAGCGACTTTGTCACCGGCAACGACTGCTCAGGCAGCCGCAGCGTGCGTGCCACCGACCAGCGCAGCGACCTCACGGTGAGCAAGCTCACCGAAACCCCCGCCGGTGCCGACAAGGTGGTGGGGCTGACCGAAACCCACATGCTCTACACCTTGGTCGTCGGCAACAGCGGCCCCGACGCCACCGGCGGTGTGGTGCTGGACGACGCCATCCCGGGCCACATCAACGGGCAGACGGTGGTCTCGATCTGCGGCTACGTCGGCGTGGGCACCTGTGGACCACCCGCAACAGCAAACCTGCCTGCCACCATCGGCGCCTTCACCTGCAGCCTCAGCGCCGGCACCGTGACTTGCCGCAGCAACGACAACCTGATGGGCGTGGGTGCAGCCAATGCGGCGACCTTTGTCATCCGCGTGGGCAGACCGGTGCGCGACAGCTTGTCGCAGAGCGCCGTGGGCGGATGCAGCAGCGCCGGCCAGTTCTGCAACCAGGCAGGGGTGGCGGTGGACGTGACACGGGCCACTGCGTCGCTGGAAACCGACACCGGCAACAACCAGGCCCGCGACGCCGTGGAAGTGCACGCACTGGCCAACCTGCAGACGACTTCCAAGACCTTCGCGCCGGCCGTGGCACAGGTGGGCGTTGATCTGACCTACACCGTGAACTACCGCAACCCGGCGACTTCGGGCTCGGACCTGCCCGCCGCCGGCTCCCCACCGCTGGGGCAGCCCGCTGGCGTGGTTTTCACCGACACCTTCACACTGGCCGCCAACGACCCGGGCTTCGTGCTGCGCAGCGCCACCATCGTGGCGGGCGCGGCGTGCACGGTCACGGGCACCACCGGCGGCGTGGTCAGCGCCCCTGCAGCCGGCGGCACCAGCTACAGCACCGGCGGCACGGGTGGCACCGTCACCATCGAATGCCCGCGCGTGACGATGGCGCGCAACCAAGACCGCCAGGTGAGCATCGTGGTGCGTCCGAACTGGGGCGCCAGCGGCCCGCTGAGCAACGAGGCTGGCTTTCGCATTGTCGACACCGGCAACACCACCGTGGCGGCCAATGGCGCCACCTTCGACTACAACAGCGACAGCAGCGCAGCCGACGACGTCCGCCAGGCGACCGCCAACTTCGCCCTCGGACAGATCGACCTGCGGGTCGAAAACGCCGACCTGCTCGACCCCATCGGGTGGGACCCTGCCGCGGTCAGCACATCGCCCGGTACCAACGACATCGTCTACCGCGTGCAGGTGCGCAACGCGGGGCCGTCCGTGGCGACGTCCACGGTCCTCGACTACACCATCACACCCCCCAGCGGCGCCACCGTGCGCTTCATCGGCGACGAAGCGGGCACCACGGCCACCATGACCAGCGGCGCCACCGCGCCGACTCTGTGCGGGGTGACCGCTGGCACCAACCCGGTGGTGCACCCGGCGACACTGAGCTTGCGCTGCAACGTTCCCGGCTTCGGCTTTGTCCCGAACGTCACCGGTGTCGTCGCCACCGGCACCGGCACCACAGACGGTGGTTTCCTGAACCTGCGCTTCCGCTTTGAGTCTGCGCCTGCGCCCAGTGGCGCCACCGTCGGCACCAACGCCGTGGTGTCGGCCGCCGAGACCGAGGCCGAGGGCAGCAACAACGCCGAGCCCGAGATCACCACCGTGCGCACCCGCGCCGACCTGGCGGTCAGCAAGACCGGCTTCACGGCAGCAGTGCCGGCCTTGCCGGCTCCCTTGCCGCCGGCGGTGGCAGTGGTCAACCTGCGACAGCCCTTCAACTGGGTGGTGGAGGTCGTCAACAACGGCCCCGGCGACTCGCTCTCGCGCGACCGCAGCGGCACCAGCCCATTGAACGGCACCGGCACCGTCATCACCGACACCTTGCCCGCAGGGGTTACGGTGAATGGCGCCATCACCTGGGAAAAAACCGGCACCAGCAGCTTCCCCGGCGCAGTGACGACCGGCAACGGCACCTGCACCCGTGTCGCGCAGGTGGTGACCTGCAACGTCGGCGATGTGGGTGCACTGGGCCGCGTGCGCGTGAGCTTGCCTGTGCGCTGGGACAGCTGGCCCGGTGGTGCCGGCAACATCAGCACGCTGCAGACCAATGCTGCTGGCGTGGGCTCCGAACAGTTTGACCCCGGCACCGGCAACGACACCACCACACACGCGGTGCAAGTCACACGTTCGTCGCTGGCCGGCCTGGTGTTCGAAGACCGTGAACGTGCTGGCGCCAACCTGGGTACACCCCAAGACGCTGGCGCCGAGCCGCGCCTGGCCGGGGTGCAGATCGTGCTGCGTTCCCCATCGGGGAGCGATGCCCACAACAACGTGTTTGCACCGCAGAGCGTCAATACGCTGGCCGATGGCAGCTACAGCTTCGGCGACCTTTCGGCTGGCGTTTACGAGATCGTGCAGGCGCAGCCCGCCGGCTTCGGCAACAGCCCGGGCGATCCCACTGCTGCCGCACCCGGCAGCTCGCCGTCGCTGGCCTCCACCTATGTGCCTTTCGGTGCGATACCCGCCGGCGCACCGCTGCCTGCGGGCGCGAACTCACGCTACACCGGCATCAACCTGCTGGCACAGCAAGACGGCGTGCGCTTGAACTTCCCGGAAGTGACCAGGTCCAGCCTGCGCGGCTTTGTCTACGTCGACCGCAACTTCAGCGACCAATACGAAGTGGGGGTCGACATCCCCATCGCCAACGCCACCGTGCTGGTGCGCAATGCCGCTGACCTGAACGGCGCGCCACTGTCCAGCACCACCACGGCTGCAGACGGCAGCTACAGCTTCATCGACCTCGATCCAGCCTTGACCTATGTGCTGGAGCAACCGCTGCCCAGCCACCCTGTCAACCTGGGCAACCGGCCCAGTGCGGTCAACGTCGGCCGTGTGGGCGGTGTGTTGACCGGCACCGCAGCCCCCAACCAGCCCATTGCCAACACCGACCGCATCACCGCCATCAGCCTGGCAGGCGGTGACGGCGTGCAATACAACTTTGGCGAGTCGCCGCTGGCGCCCATCACTGGCCGGGTGTACCTGGACCGCAATGACAACGGCAGTCAAGGCAGCAACGAGCCTGGCCTGGAGGGTGTCACGCTGGGCCTGTATGTCATCGGCACGGTCTGCCCGGCCAGTGGCGCCTTGCCCACCGGCGCGCTGCTGTCCACCATCACCGCCGCCAGTGGCGACTACAGCTTTGGCCTGCAGCGCCAGGGCAGCGGCTACGTCATCTGCCAGGTCCAACCCGTCGGGTATGGCGACCGCCCGGCACAACCCGGCAGCGGTGGCAACAGCCCACGCGCCAACCAGATCGACATCAACAGTCTGAACGCGGGCGGTGCCAACGGCCAGAACTTCCGCGAGGTGCTGGCTGTGCTGAGTGGCCAGGTGTTTGTCGACTACTCCAGCGCCGCTGGCGCCACCAACAACGGCCTGCGTGATGCCGGCGAATCCGGCCTGGGCAGCGCCGTGGCCGGTGCCGGTGTGCCGATCACGCTGACCGGGACCGCCAGCGAAGGCCTGACTGCCGGCGTACCGCTTTCGATCACCACGCACACCGACGCCGATGGCCGCTACCGCTTCGACGACCTGTTTGCGGGCACGTACAACCTGAGCCAAGGCGCCATTCCGGTAGCGTTGGGCGCCGTGGTGGACGGCATCAATTCCGCAGGCCCTGTCACTGCCGGCACCCCCGGGACGGCTGGGGCAGTGGGCGACAACCAGATCCGCAACATTCAGCTGGCCGCCGGTGCTCAAAGCCCGGACAACAACTTTGCCGAGCTGGTCCCTGCAGGCGGCATCAGCGGCACCGTCTACATCGACCGCAACCGCGACGGTGCATTGAGCGCGGCCGACCCCGGGCGCATTCCCGGCGTGGTGGTTCGCCTGGTCGAAGGAACCCGCTGCGACGGCACCGAACTGGCCCGTGTGGCCACCGACAGCCAGGGCAACTTCAGCTTCAGCAACGCCAGCCTGACGCCGCCACGGCTGCTGGCCGTGGGCCGCAGCTACAGCCTGTGCGAAACCCAGCCCGGCGCCTATGGCGAAGGCGCGGTCAACCCGGGCGCGACGGCCACCACGCCGGGCCTCAACCACATCCTCATCGGCAGTCTGCTGCCCAGCGGGTCCGACAACAACCTGTTCGGCGAACAGGCCGGCGTCATCGCCGGTCGGGTGTTCCTGGACGCCGCCAACGACGGCGGGTTCAACGGCAGCGACAGCGGGCTGGCCGGTGTCACCGTCACCTTGAACGGCGGCAACCAGCTGCCGGCCGGTACGGCGCAACAAACCCAGCCCGACGGCAGCTTCCGCTTCGAAGACCTGCCCGCCGGGGTGTATGCGCTGACCGAGCAGGCGGCCCAGCCCGTGAGCAACGGCTCGAGCACGCTCAACGGCCAAACCCGTGCCGGCCCCGCCGGTGGCAGCGCCACCGAGATCACCGTTCTGCCCAGCCAGGTCAGCGGCATCAACCTGCTGCCCGGTGCCACGGCACCCGAGAACCTGTTTGCCGAACTGCTGCCGGTGTCGATCAGCGGCCGGGTGTGGCTGGACGCCAACGACAACGCCGTGATCGAAGGCAACGAAGTGGGCATCCCTTCGGTCGTCATCGAACTGAGCGGCACCGACAGCAGCGGCCAGGCGGTGAGCGCCAGCACCGCCACCGACACGAGTGGCCGCTGGGCCTTCACGGCCCTGCGCCCCGGCACCTACACCGTCACAGAACCTGCGCAGCCCGTAAGCAATGGACTGACCACGCTGAATGGCCATACGGTGCCCGGCGCCATCGGCGGCGGCACGGCCACCCCACTGGCCGTCACACCCAGCCGCATCAGCGGGATTGCCTTGCCCACGCCGGGCATGGCCTCCACCGACAACCACTTCGGCGAGATCGCGCCGGCACAGATCAGCGGCAGTGTCTACAACGACGTCAACAACGACGGCGCCCGCCAGGGTGGTGAAGAAGGCTATGCCGGCCAAACGCTGAACTTGAACGGCACCGACGACCAGGGCCGCAGCGTCAGCGCCAGCACACAGACCGACGCCAACGGCGATTTCCGCTTCACCGACCTTCGCCCCGGCGTCTACGCCGTCACCGAACCCGCACAGCCCCCGGGCACCATCAACGGCATCACCACGCCCGGCTTGGGCGGTGGCACGGCCACCGGGACCCGCGAGCTGCCGTCGAGGATCAGCAACATCACGCTGGCCCTGGGTCAGCACGCCGAAAGACAGTGGTTTGGCGAGATCGGCAACTCTGCTGACCTGGTCGTCACCAAACGCCTGGCCACGCCGGTGTTTACCGAGCAACTGAGCGGGCGCTATGTGCTGAGCGTGCGCAATGCGGGCCAACTGCCCACCAGCGCGGCCTACACCGTCACCGACACCTTGCCAGCGGGCATGACGGTGGTGGCCGGCAGCACGAGCGTGCCCAACCCAGCCGGTGCAGGCTGGGCTTGCACGGTCAACGCCCAGACCGTCAGCTGCACCAGCGACGAAGTCATCGCCCCTGGCGCTGCGCACCGCAGCGAGATCACGCTGGACGTGCAGGTGGGCAGCGCGCTGTGCAGCGCGGGCAGCTACCCGTGCACACGCGACAACCGCGTGTGGGTGCAAGGTGGCGGCGAGCTCGAGCCACGCCAACCCACGCCTGCGCAACGCGACAACCCGCCGCTGTGCAGCGACACCGCCACGCAAAACAGCTGCCGCCTGCCCACGCCCATCCAGCAGCCGGGCGGCGTCAGCGGCAAGGTGTGGCTGGACGCGGACAAGGACCGGCGCTACCAGAGCGGGCGCGACCTGCGCCAAAGCGGCTTCATCGTCGAACTCCACCTGGGCGGCGCGCTGCTGCGCAGCACCACCACCGACGCGCAGGGCGAATACCGCTTCCTGGGCCTGGTGCCTGGCGACGGCTACGAGATCCGCTTCCGCGACGCGGTCAGCGGCGCCTACTACGGCCGCCCGGTGTCTGCCGACCCGGCCGGCGGCAATGACCCACAGGCCAGCGGCCCCACCGGTGTGGTGCCCACCGGGGCCATTCGTGGCTTCATGGTGCCCAGCGGCAACGGCATTCGAACGCAGCAGAACCTGCCGCTAGACCCCAGCGGCGTGGTGTACGACAGCCAGACGCGCCAGCCGGTGGCCGGCGCCGTGGTCGAACTGCTCGGCCCCACCGGTGCGCTGGTGCCGGCCGCCTGTGTGCTGGGCGGCGTGAACCGCATCACCACCACCGCGCAAGTGACGGGCTCGGTGCCAGGCGGCTACGCGTTCTGGCTGCTCGCACCTCCTGCACCGGGCTGCCCGGGCGACGGTGATTACCAAATCCGCGTCACGCCACCCGACGGCTACATGAACGCCGGCGTACCGTCCGACGGCAGCGCCACGGCCACGTCGATCTTCATCCCGGCGCAGCCTGGCAGCGTGCGCGTGCCGGCGCAATGCCAGGCCTACGTGCAAGGCGGCGCCTGTGCCATCCAGGCGCAGGACACGGCACCCAGTGGCAGCCAGCCCACGCCGTACTTCTTTGCGGTGCCGCTGACGCCCAACACACCTGCACGCTTCGTGGACATCATCAACAACCACATCCCGCTGGACCCGTTTGGCGGCACACGGTTCGTGCTCAGCAAACAGGCCAGCCGCGCCAGCGCCGAGGTTGGCGACACCGTCACCTACACGCTGACGGTCAGGCATCTGGACGGGCCGCCGCTGCCCAATGTGCGGGTGGACGACCGCCTGCCGGCGGGCTTCCGCTACATCGGCGGCACCTTCCGCATCGGCGGCGTCGTGCAAAGCGACCCCATCGGCCAGCCCGGCCCGAACCTGGGCTTTGCCGTGGGCACACTGCCGGTCAACGGGCAGATCAGCTTCAGCTACATCCTGCGCGTGGGTGTCGGTGCCCAGCAGGGCGACGGCATCAACACCGCACAGGCGGTGTCCACCAGCGGCAGCCGCTCGGTGCGGTCCAACACCGCCACCGCGCGTGTGCGTGTCAGCGGCGGGGTGTTCGGCAACGAAGCCTGCGTCACCGGCAAGGTGTATGTCGACTGCAACCACAACCAGGTGCAAGACGCCGAGGAGCTGGGCATCCCCGGTGTACGCCTGTACCTGCTGGACGGCACGCGGCTGACCAGCGACGTCGAAGGCAAGTACAGCTATTGCGGCCTGCCGCCGCGCACCAACGTGTTGAAGGTCGACCGGCTGACCCTGCCCAGGGGCGCGCGGCTGGTGACCAGCAGCAACCGCAACGCGGGCGACGCGAACTCCATCTTCGTCGACCCGAAGAACGGCGAGCTGGTGCGCAGCGACTTCATCGAAGGCTCGTGCTCGAACAGGGTGCTGGAACAGGTCAAGGCGCGCCGCAGCCAAGGCGAGGTGCGTGCCGCGGAAACCGAAAACCCCAACGGGCCGGCCTTGACGTTGGATGGCAAGGCGCCCGCGTACCCACAACAGGGCACCGACAGCGCCAACCAAAGCCCGGTCAGGCTGCGGCAGCAAGGGGGCAGGCCATGAAGCCGAAGGCTGCCCAACGTTCCCAAGCTGGCGTCCACTCGAACATGACAAACCTCGTTCTGCGCCCCCGTGAGCTGGTCTGTGCCGCCTTGATGGCCTGTGGCCTGCCTCTGGCAATTGCACAGGGGCCGGCAGCGGCCAGCAGCCCTGTGCTGGATGTGCACGGTGTGGGCATCCCGCCCAAGGCCGATGGCACGTCGCTGCTGCTGCAAGGCGCACACCGGGCAGCGTCCAGCTGGGTCGATCGCGTGGCCGTCGAGGTCGAGCGCAATGCCTTGCCGGCCGATGGCCAAAGTGCCACCACGGTGGTGGTGCGCCTGTTCGGCAGTGATGGCGAGCCCGTGCAGACAGCGGTCGTGGTGTCGCTGGAGGTATCGGCCGGCCGTCTGCTGATGCCAGGCGCCAAGACCGGCGAACTCGGCCCCGGCCGGACCGATGTCGACCCGGTCTTGCCCGGCACCCAGGTGCAGGTGCTCAGCGGCGAATTGCGATTCACGCTGATCGCGCCTGACGTGCCACAGGACGTGCGGCTGCGTGTCACCGCCGGCGCCACACAGGCCGCGGGCGTGGTGAGCTTCTTGCCGGAGACCCGTGACTTCATTGCGGTGGGCCTGATCGAAGGCGTGATCCGCCTGTCGCGCAAAGACCCCAGCCTGATCCAGCCCGTGCGCCTGGAGGACGGCTTCGAAGCCGAACTGCGCCGCTTCAGCCGCAGCTTCAACGACGGCAAGGGCGATGCGGCCCTGCGCGGTGCCCTTTTTCTGAAGGGCAGGATCCTGGGCAGTGCGCTGCTCACTGCGTCCTTCGACAGCGAAAAGGAAACCCGCGCGCGCTTGCTGCGCGACATCAAGCCCGACGAGTTCTATCCGGTCTATGGCGACGCCTCGGCCAAGGTTTTCGAGGCGCAGTCGTCCTCGCGCCTGTACGTGCGGGTGGACAAGAACAAGAGTTATGCACTCTTCGGCGACTTCAGCACCGGCGACGGCTTTGCCGCCGAACACGGGGCAGCCGGCGTCGCACCTTCGGCCTTGAAGAAGCTGGGCGCCTACAGCCGCACGCTCACCGGCCTGCGCGGCCAATGGACCGCAGAAGGTGGCGCTGCAACCGCGGGCGCCTTTGCCGCCTACGACACGCTCAAGCAGGTGACGGAAGAATTCCGTGCCATGGGCACCTCGGGCCCGTTCGTGTTGCGCAACAACTCGGCGCTGGAGAACTCCGAGAAGGTCGAAGTGCTGGTGCGCTACAAGGACAACCCGGGCCTGATCAAGACCCAGCGCGCGCTGCAGCGGCTGGACGACTACAGCTTCGAGCCCTTCAGTGGCCGCATCTTGCTCAACCGCCCGCTGACCAGCGTGGACCCGCAGGGCGACCCGGTGTCGCTGCGCGTGACGTACGAAGTGGACCAGGGCGGCGAACGTTTTGTCGTGGCAGGCGTCGAGGGCAGCGTCGCCGTGGGCGGGCGCACCCGGGTGGGCGCGGCCCTGGTGCAAGACCAGAACCCTGCATCACCGGCCAGGCTGGCCAGCGTGCACGTGGGGACACAACTGGCCGACAAGACCTGGCTCACGGCCGAAGTGGCGCGCAGCGAAAGCACGGTGTACGAAGTGGGCGCACAGACCTACAGCAACCCCAGTCAACAGGCCGGCGAACAGCGCGTCGACCGCAAGGGCCATGCCGCGCGCGTGGCCTTGCAGCACCAGGGCAGCAGCACCACGCTGGACGCCACGGTGATCCAAACCGACACCGGTTTCTGCAACCCGGGCGCGCCGCTGTCGGGCGGGCGCAGCGAGGCCATGGTCAAAGGCACCTGGCGCCTGACGGACGATCTGTATCTCTTCGGCGAAGCGCTGCGGGGCCATGACAAAACGGCCGACGGCTCGCGCGAAGGCGCGGCGCTGGGCCTGGGCGTCAAGCTGGGCCAGTACCTGAACGTACAAGGCGGCGTGCGTGCCTTGCAGGAAAACGGCGGCTGGAATGCCGGCGTGCCCGTCATCACGCCCAACCCAACGCCTGGCAGCAGCAGCATGCCCACCGGCGGCCTGCTGGGCGGCACCGACGCCGTCACCATCAACCAGGCCACTGGGCAATCGCTGGCCAGCTATGCACCCGTGTCCACCCAGGTCGCGGGCCAGGGCATCAGCGTGGACGCGACCACGCTGTTCCTGGGCGCCCAGTTTGCCGCCACCGAACGGCTGAGCGTCGAAGGGCTGGTCGAAAGCGCGGTGGACGGCCAAAGCAAACACCGGCTGGTACTGGGTGGCGCCTACCGCTTGGGCGAGCGCAGCCGCTTGGTAGCGCGCTATGAAGACCAAACCGGCCTGACCTCGGCCTACGGCGCAACACGCTCGAACGCCTTGAGCGTGGGTGCCGACACGCAGTACATGCCCGGTGGTCAACTCTTCAGCGAATACCGGCTGCGTGACGCCACCAGCCGCGAAGCCTGGTGGGCCAACGGGCTGCGCAACACCTGGGCCTTGCGCGAAGGTGTCACGGCCACGACCGCAGTGGAGTACCTGCGCGTGCTGGACGGTCAAGGCGGCGATGCAGCAGCCATTGCACTGGGCTACGACTACACCGCCAACCCGCTGTGGAAGCTGGCCAGCAAGCTGGAATGGCGGCGCGTTTTCGACAACCGGCGCCTGCCGGGCGACGAACGATCGGATTCGGTGTTGTCCACCGTGGCGCTGGCGCGCAAGATGAACCGGGACTGGACGCTGCTGGCCCGCAACCACCTGCTGGTCAACCGCTACGCCCAAGGGCCCGGCGGCACATCCACCGGCATCGGTGGCGCGACCGACGGCGCCTACACCGCCGTGCAGGACCGCTTTCAGATCGGTGCCGCCTTCAGGCCCGTGGACCACAACCGTCTGGACGTGCTGAGCAAATACGAATTCAGGTTCAGCCACAACGCCAATGGACAGTTGGGCCTGAAGGAGTCCGTCCACATCGCCTCGGTACAGGCCATCTACCACCCATCGCGACCCTGGTGGCTGACGACGCGGCTGGCGGCCAAGGCGCGTGAAGAGACGGGCCTGTCGGCGTTGGGCAAGACGCGCTACGACGCGGCGCTGCTGTCGGGCCGGCTGGTTTACGACCTCGCCGAAAGGATCGACGCCGGGTTCATGGCCGCCACCTTGATGGGCGGCCCGAACGGCAGATCGCTGAGCAGCCTGACACGTTCGCGCCAGTCCGCGCTGGGCGTCGAAGCGGGTTACCTGGTGAAAGAAAACCTGTGGCTGTCCGCGGGCTACAACTGGCGCGGATTCTCCGACGCTGACCTGACAGCCAGCGAATACACCAACAGCGGTGTGTACCTGCGGCTGCGCCTGAAGTTCGACGAAGACCTGTTTGCCGGTACCTCACGTGCCATCAACCGAACGCTGGACCAAGCGGCCGCAGCGATCAGACCCTGAGAGGGATCTTGACCCCCATGAATACCGTTCACCCCCTTGCCGCTGAGGCCATGCGCCACAGCGGCAGCAACACGCAGCGCCGCGGGGCCACCGCCTGGGCTGCAACGGCAGCTCTGGGCGCCGCAACAGCCGCAGCCCTTCTTGCCGGGAACGCAGAGGCCCAGCCATCGCCGGTCTTGCAACCCGTGCCCGAACGCATCAGCGACGGTGCGATCCACGCCGACCACCTGAGCTACGAGCGGATGCAAACGCGGATCAAGGCGCTCAACGACAGCGGCGGCCACCGTGTGGCGTCGTACAGCCTGGCCAAGGCGCAATGCTGGCTGGACGTGAGCTTTCACGAATACAGCCGAAACGACCGCAGTGCCTTTCCGCAGGCGTCCTTGAGCGAATCCGCCCGCATCGTCGACTACCTGGCACGCAGCCAGGACCCGCTGGCCGCAGACAACCCGGCCCATCAGACGCCCTTGGTGAACCAGGCCAGCCGGCTGCGGCCCGACCTGTGGCAGCTGGCGGCAGACCTGAAAACACACGAAGGCTACCGTTGCGCCGGGCAGCACATTGCCTGCGCCGAGGTGGAACTGGTGCATGCCGGCAACGAATACAAGCAACAGGGCTGGCGCCACGCCAAGCCCTATGTGCAGATTGCCGAGGACAGGCTCGCTGACGCCAGCGCGGCGGCAAAGGCCTGCGCCGTGCCACCGTCTGCACCTGGGTTGGTTGCTGCACCGGCGCCGCTCGCGGTAGCGGCGCTTGAACCACCACCACCACCGCCTGCGGTGACTGCGGCACCCGCGCCGCTGCAACGTCAGCTGGACGTGCTGTTCAACTTCGACAAGCGCGCCATCACCGATGTCCTGGCCGCCAGCAAGCAGAACCTGGACCAGCTGGTCGAGCAGCTCAATTCGCTGCAGGGCAGTGGCGCCTGGAAGGTGGACAGCATCGTCCTGACCGGACATGCCGACATCAGCAACGGCACCGGCAACCCGGCCTACAACGTCAAGCTGGCGCAGGACCGGGCCCACACGGTCAAGCAGTTTCTGGTCGCACAGGGCCTGGATGCCCAGCTGGTCACCGTCAACGCCAAGGCCGACACCGAGCAAGTCGTGCAATGCGACCGCAAGGCACTTTCCCGCACCGCCCTAAAGCAGTGCCTGTTGCCCAACCGACGCGTGCAACTGGAGCTGCGGGGCTGGGTGACGAACGGTCCATGACCCGCATGATCGGGTAGGCGCCCGAAGGTCCCATCCGCAGTGTCAATGCCCGCGCGTGGCGCGGTCGAACTTGTCATCGCGGAAGTCTTCGGGCTTCAGGTCGGCCGCGGTGGTGACCAGCAGCGTGATCTCGTGGCTGCCTTCGATGGGCTTGCCGTTCAGTGTCTGCGGCTCGAAGCGCCAGGCCTCGGTGGTGGTGCGGGCCCAGCGGCGCACCGACTTGGGCATAGCCTCGCCGTGCACGGCCAGCGGGGCTCGCAGGTCCTTGATCGATTCCATCCGGGCCAGCGCGTCAGGATGAGATCGAGCTTGAAAGCGCTGTCGCGTTGATCAGGAAGGCGAGGTGCCCGGGGGCACCACGGATTGCCGCATCACCAGATCACAGTCGACCAGGCTCGTTGCGGGGGCGGGCTGGCCGGCTGGCTCGAGGGCAGCGACCAATTGCTTGACGGCCATGGCCGTCATTTCTTCAACCGGAAGGTTTGCCGTCGTGAGCGCCGGCCAAAGCTTGCGTGACAGCCCCGAGTTGTCGAAGCCGACGACCGAAAGATCAACAGGTACACGCAGGCCGCAACAGTGGGCGGCGGCGATGACGCCCGCAGCCACGTCATCGCTGGCGCACACCACCGCCGTGGGCCTTTGCCTGCGGTCGGCGAAGAGCGTGTTGCCCGCCGACAGGCCGGACTCGAACACCAGCCCGTTGTCCGAGTACCAACGGGCAGGTACCTTCAGGCCGGCGGTTGCCATGGCGGCCCGAAATCCGCCCTGCCGCTCCACGCCGGCCCTGACGGCGCCTCCGCCTGCAAAGGCGATCCTTTGGTGTCCTTGGTCAATGAGGTGTTGGGTGAGGGCGCTGCTGGCCGCATGCTCGTTCGCTGCCACCCACCGCTGTGCCTTGTCCATCCGCAAGGGGCTGATGGCAGAGAAGGGCACTTCGGCAGCCGTCAGGGCATCGAGCAGTCCCACTATCTCCGTGGCTGGCGCGGGGATCACGTAGCCACCGACCTGCCGGCTCTTCACCAGGTCGATCAGTTCTTCAGCCGTTGTCTCGGTTTGATGACCCTTGACCATCATCAGGGTGTAGCCACGTTCCAGACAAACCGACAATGCGCCCATCTGGAGGGCGCTGAGGTATTCATAGCCTGCCTTGCTGGCGAAGTCAGTGGTCTTGTGCGGCACCACCAGGCCGATGACGCGTGCCACGCTTGCCGCCAGGCTGCGAGCCGAGTGCAGGGGCCGGTAGCCCAGTGCCTGGATCGACTTCAGGACGGCTTCGCGGGTGTCTTGTGCAACATGCGGCTCGTTGCGCATGACCCTGGATACGGTCATCACCGCCACGCCGGCGTGCGCAGCGACCTCGCGAATGGTGATCTTCTCGGGCTTGGTACGTGGGGTCATCCCGGGAGCTTACCGGGAACAGCCGTGTCTTCCCGATCCGACAAAAAGAGAACGTTATCTGTCGAGATCAGGGTTTGCATGTATTTCTGGGGGAATGCCTTTGTAAGAGCATCAGATAACGTTATCACAAAGAGTGCTGCCCCGTGACTTACCCCGGCTGCGCGCGCCCTGCGAGCCGAACAACCTAGGAGACATGTTCATGTACCGATTCCAACCCCTGTACGCGGCCCTGGCAGTTGCGGGCTTGGCTGGCTCCTGCCTGCCTGCGCTGGCGCAATCGAATCCCGGCGCTGGTTCAGTGCCATCGCCCCAGGCTGACAAGCCATCGAACCAGATCATCGAGATCACCGCGACGGCGCAGAAGCGCACGCAGAACGTGTTGAGAACGCCGCTGGCACTGTCGGTGCTGTCAGGCGACGAAATGAAGTCCGCCGGTGTCTCGTCTGCCCTGAACCTGTCCGAGCTCTTGCCCAATACGGAGATCGGCAAGGGGTTTGGCGGCGGCATCCAGGTCACGCTTCGTGGCATCGGCAGCACCGACGACTCCGAGCGCGGCGACCCCGCCGCCGCCGTCCACATCGACGGCATCTACCTGGGGCGCACGCGCAGTGCCGGCGTCACTTTCTACGACCTTGCGCGCATCGAGGTGCTGCGCGGGCCGCAAGGCACGCTGTACGGTCGGAATGCCAACGCCGGGGTTGTCAACATCATCACCAACAAGCCAAGCAACAAGCTGGAAGGCAGTGCCAGTCTTGAAGCGGGTAACTACAGCACCTTGCGCCTCGAGGGCATGATCAACGTGCCTGTGAACGACATGCTGGGCATCCGGGCGGTGGTCTCGCGTGAGAAGCGCGACGGCTTCTCCGATACCGCCAATTCGAGCAACAACTTCGGCTCTGATCGCGACGACCTGAACAACACGTCGGCGCGCTTGCACGTGTTGTTCAAGCCCACGAGCAGCATCTCGTGGCTGGTCACCGCCGATGGTGCCACTTACAAGGGCCATAACCAGGCATCGTTCAACGTGTCCAGCGGCGTGGTACCCAGCAGCCGGCGCCTGAACCCCGCGATTGAAGGCAAGACCGACAACCGTGCCTGGGGCCTGACCAGCGAGATCACCGCTAACCTTGGCTTTGCGGACCTGACCTACCTCTTCGGTCGCCGCGAGGACAAGCAGGACGAAGCAGGCTCCAACGCCGAGAGCCGCACATGGTTCACGGCCAAGAGCAACTTCAAGCAGGACTCTCATGAGATCCGCCTGAGTTCGCCGGCCAAGCAGCCGTTGCAATGGATTGCCGGTGTCTACAGTTACAAGGGCAACACCGCGAATGTCGATTTCCCTGTCTTCATCGGTACCTCGCAACTGGTGCGCTTCTTCCAGAACCCGGCGCGCAACGAGAGCGAAGCCGTCTTCGGGCAGGCAACGGTCCCGGTGCTGGACGGACTGCGCCTCACGGGTGGCCTGCGCTACACGCAGGACAGAAAGCTGCGCAAGGGAAGCACCTTCGATGGCAACAACAACCTGATTGGCAACGTTGGCAACGACGCCGACGCCGGCTGGAGCAAGAGCACCTACAAGTTGGGGCTGGATTACGACCTGGGCAAGACGGCGCTGTTGTTCGCCAACCTGGCGACCGGCTTCAAGGCGGGCGGCTTCAACGATGGCAACGCGGTGGCGGGTGACGCCAACTTCAACCCGTTCCTGTACTACAAGCCAGAGTCGATTCGCTCGCTGGAGGTGGGCGCCAAGGGTCGCTTCCTCGACGATCGCCTGCACCTCAGCGTGGCCGCGTTCAACTACGACTACACCGAGATGCAGGTGCAGACGGTGCTGAACAACTCGCTGGTCACCAGCAACGCCGGCGTGGCGCGCGTGCGCGGCGCCGAGGTCGAGGGCAAGCTGAGCGTCGGTGCGGCCGGCCGCCTTGACTTCTCTCTGGGCCTGCTGAACTCGCGCTACAAGCAGTACACCACCCCGAACGGCACCAGCTATGCCGGCAGGCCCCTGGACAAATCGCCCGACACGAGCTTTGGCCTGGGCTACACACACGGCTGGGACCTGGCCAATGGCGCAACGCTCAGCGCGAATGCCAGCACCCGCTACAGTTCTTCTTACGTGCTGCTGGATCCGGGTTCCATCACGGCCGCGCCCAAGCAGATCCGCCAGCCGTCGCACACCAAGTCCAACCTGTCGCTGACCTACGCTCCGGCCAGCGGGGGCTGGGATGTGCAGGTCTTCGTCAAGAACATCGAGGACGAGACCACCATGAATGCACTGTTCTCGAACAACGGCGCCAACTCCGCCTTCCTGTCGGAGCCACGCACCTTTGGCTTGCGTGGAAACCTGCGCTTCTGAGCTTGCGATGCAGTCTTGTCGCCCCCCTGCCGAACCTGCCTCAAGCGTCGCTGACCGGACGCGAGATGTTGGGCGCCCAAGGTGCAGGTCAAACTCGCCTACCGCCGGCTTTTGGCGCCCTCACCAGCGAGAACATGAAGTCGATCACAACGACCTTCTGCCAGGCCGAACGCCGGTTGCTGCTCGCGGCGCCACGCATCGGCCCCACCGTCGTCGAACGCCTTGAAGCGGCCGGCTTCAACTCGCTGGACGTGCTGCGGCGCCACGGCGTGGAAGCTGCTGTGGAGGAGGTCTGCCAGCGCCAGGGCCATGCCGCCTGGCGGAACAGGCGCAGCGCGCTGATCCTTGCCTTGAACCGGGTTGCCCAGGCCAGCCCTGAAACTTCTCCATGACGATTTCCCAAGACGTGTCTGCCGCTGCGCTGCGGGCAGCCCCCTTCAAGCTTGACGACGCGGCTGTCCAATGGGTCGAGCAGACACGTGCTTCGCTGAGCCTGGACGACCAGCTGCGGCAGTTGTTCAACGAAGCGTCGCTGGGCGACGACCTCGAAGCTGCCCGCCGACTGGGCGCCCAGCGGCTGGGTGGCGTGACCCGCTTTGTGGGCGCTGACGCCCGTGCGGCGTGGGAAGCCACCCGCGTCATGCTGTCGCAGGCAACGGTTCCGCTGCTCATCAGTGGCGACCTGGAAGGGGGCGCCATCGGCATGCCCTGCGCCACGCCCGTGCCCAACCAGCTGGGCATGGCCGCGACCGATTCCGAGTCGCTGACCTGCCAGGTGGCGGCCCTGGTGGCCGCCGAAGGGCGCGCGCTCGGCTTCAACTGGACCTTCGGGCCGGTGGTGGACATCAACGCCCGCCATCGCAGTGCCATTGTCGCCACCCGCTCCTTCGGCAGCGACCCCGACCGCATCCTTCGGCTGGCCCGCGCCCATCAGCAGGCTTTTCAGCGTGCCGGCCTGGCCACGACACTGAAGCACTGGCCAGGCGAAGGTTTTGATGAACGCGACCAGCACCTGCTGACCACCCTCAATCCGCTCGGCCTGGACGAGTGGGAGACGCGGTTCGGCCGCATCTACCGTTCCTTGATCGACCAGGGCGCGCTGTCCGTGATGTCGGCGCACATCGCCTTCCCGGCCTGGGCGGCGCACTGCGGCGCCACGGGCGTGGAGCTGTACCGGCCGGCCTCGGTGTCGCGATTCATCAACCAGGACCTGCTGCGCGGCAGGCTGGGGTTCAACGGGCTCATCGTGTCGGACGCCACCACCATGGCCGGGCTGGGCAGCTGGGCAGCGCGGCATCAGTTCCTGCCGGAGGTGATCGAGAACGGCTGCGACATGATCCTGTTTTCCATGGACGTGGAAGGCGACCTGCAGGTGCTGCACCGGGCGCTGGCCGATGGCCGGCTGTCGCAGCAGCGTGTGCAGGATGCCGTCACCCGCGTACTGGCCTTGAAAGCCGCCCTGGGCCTGCACAGGAAAACAGCTGACGAACGGCTGCCGCCGCTGCAAGACGGCCGGGTCAGCCTGCCGGCACACCAGCAGTTGGGCCGCCAAGCTGCTGGCCAGAGCGTGACCCTGGTGAAAGACGTGCAGGGTCTGTTGCCCATCAGCCCGGCCCGGCACCGCCGCGTGGTGCTGCTCATCGACCGGCAGCGCGTGGGCTTCGCGAACGACGAGAACCCCGCTGCGCTGCGCATGGCCACGCTGCTGCGCGAGCGCGGCTTCGAGGTGCGCGACTACGACCCCGCCCAGCCGCCCACGCCGGCCAGCGCCGACCTGCTGATGCTGGTCTTGGCCCAGGAGTCGGTCTACACCCAGGGCAATGTCTGGCTGGACTGGCGCCGCATCACGGGTTCACCCAGCGCTGCCATGCGCCGGCAGTGGCACGACCTGCCCTGTTTGCTGGTGTCTTTCGGCCACCCCTACTACCTGTTCGACGCGCCGCGCATGCCCTGCGTGGTGAATGCCTACAGCGGCATCGAATCGGTGCAGGAAGCCGTCGTGCAGCGCCTGCTGGGCGAAGCGCCCTTCACCGGCGGCAACCCCGTCGACGCCAGCTGTGGACTGCCCGATGCGCGCTACTGAAGGCCACCCGGCGCCTGAATGGCGCTGCACCACCCAGCAGGCCGCCTGGCAGGCGAGGGCCTTGCCTGTGCAGCGCAGCGCGGTCCAGGGCTTTCGCGACTTCGACGTGCTGGTGCAGCACGACGCGCCGCGCCAGGCGATGCGCGGCTTCGGCGCCACCTTCAATGAACTGGGCTGGGACGCGCTGCAGGCCCTGTCTGCCGACCAGCGCGAAGCCCTGCTGCACGAGTTCTTCGCCCCCGGCGCGGGCCTGAACCTGCGCCTGTGCCGGCTGCCCATCGGCGCCAGCGACTTTGCGCGCGACTGGTATTCGTGCAACGAACACGACGGCGACTTCGCCATGCGCCACTTCGACGCCACGCGCGACCTGCGCGGCCTGGTGCCCTACATCCAGGCCGCGCAGCGCCACCAGCCGGCGCTGCAACTGTGGGCCTCGCCCTGGTCGCCGCCCACGTGGATGAAGCACAACCGGCATTACGCGATGGTGCCGCCGCCGGCCTACATGCCGGACAACGGCCTGAAGCCTGAGCAGGCCTGGAGCCGCAGCGACGACGCGCTGGTGATGGACGACCGCCACCTGGCCGCCTACGCGCTGTACTTCAGGCGCTTCGTCGAGTTCTACCGCAGCCAGGGCATTTCCATTTCCATGGTGATGCCGCAGAACGAATTCAATTCCGCGCAGTTTTTCCCCAGTTGCGTGTGGACCGCGGCGGGCCTGGCGCGCTTCATCGCACACCTGGGGCCTGAGATGGCGGCGCTGGGCGTGAAGGTGTTCCTGGGCACGCTGGAGCGGCCGCTGCCCGAGGTGGTGGACGCCGTGCTGGCCGACCCCAACGCCGGGCCGCAGGTGCTGGGCATTGGCCTGCAATGGGCGGCGCGGCAGGCGGCGGCCATCATTCGCCACCGGCACCCGCAACTGGAGCTGATGCAGACCGAGCAGGAGTGCGGCGACGGCCGCAACGACTGGCGCTTTGCGCGCTACAGCTGGACGATGATGCGCGACTTCATCCGCGCTGGCGCCAGCAGCTACGTGTACTGGAATCTGGTGCTGCCCGAAGGCGGCGCCAGCACCTGGGGCTGGAAGCAGAACGCTTTTGTGACGGTGGATACGGCTGCCGGTCGGTACCGCGCCAACCCCGACCTGCAGGTCTTCAAGCACATCAGCCACTTCGTGCAGCCCGGCGCGGTGCGGCTGGAGACCGTCAGCATCACCGGCCACGACAACCTGCTGGCTTTCCGCAACCCCGACGGCCGCACCGTGGTGGCGGTGCACAACGACGGCAGCAGCGTGCTGCCCCTGCGCCTGGCGGTGCAAGGCCAGGTGCTGGCTGTGGAACTGCCGGCAGATTCCTTCAACACGCTGCTGCTGTGAACACACCCGCCCCCCTGCACACGCGTTTCACGCAGCGCTACGGCGTGAAGCACCCGTTCGCCGCCGCCGGGCTGGGGTTTGCCGGCATGACACCAGCGTTGGCGCTGGCGGTAGACGCAGCCGGCGGCATTGGCGCCATTGGCGTGGCCACCATGCCAGGCGACGAACTGCGGCGCTGCATCCGCGTGCTGCAGGCGTGCGCGAAGGGCCCTTTCAACATCAACTTCATCGGCTGCTTCGACAACGAAGAGCGGCTGCGCATCTGCCTGGACGAAGGCGTGCCCATCGTGTCCTGGCACTGGGGCGGGCCCACCCCGGCACAGCAGCGTGACATGCAGACCGCCGGCGTGAGCTGGTGGCAGCAGGTGGGTAGCGTGCAGGCCGCCCGCAAGGCCGTGGACGGTGGCGCGCAGGCCATCGTGGCCCAGGGCTGGGAGGCCGGCGGCCACAACCTGCAGGGCGTGGACGGCGCACCCGGGCTGCCCACCTTCGTGTTCCTGCCCCAGGTGGTGGACGCCGTGGGCGCGCACACGCTGGTGCTGGCCAGCGGCGGTGTGGCCGACGGCCGCGGCGTGGCGGCAGCGCTGGCGCTGGGCGCCGACGCGGTGTGGGTGGGCACCCGCCTGGTGGCCACGCAGGAATCCGACGCGCACCCTGAACACAAGCGGCGCATCGTCGCCTCCAGCGGCGACGACACCGTGCTGACCAGCATCTTCAGCCCCGAGTGGCCCGTGTTCAACCCCATGCGCGTGCGGCGCAACGCCGTGGTGCAACGGCTGCAGGGCCGCATGGAAGAAGCCCGGGCGCACCGGCAGACAGGCGCCGAAGTGGGCCACACCGTGCTGTTCGGCCAGCCCCTGCGCCTGGGCCCGCTGGAGGCCATTCCGCCCACCGCCCAAACGCAGGCCGACTGGGAAGCCGTGCCCTGGTTGATGGGCCAGAGCGCAGGCCTGATCCACGACCTGCCTTCAGCCACCGACGTGGTGCAGCGCATGATGACCGAGGCCGCTTCGATTTGCCAGCGCATGGCGGGGGCCACGGCATGATCACCCTGGGCCTGGACCTGGGCACCAGCGCGCTGAAGCTGGCGCTGGTGGGCGACGACGACCGCGTGATCGCCGCCACCAGCCGCCCGCTGAGCGTGCAACGGCCCGCACCCGGCCACAGCGAACAAGACCCTGATGCCTGGTGGGCGGCAGCATGCTCGGGCCTGGACGAATTGCGCGAGCGCGCACCCGCCGACATGGCCGAGACTGCCGCCATTGCCGTGGCCGGCCAGATGCACGGCGCCACCCTGCTGGGCGCCGCTGGCCAAACGCTGCGCCCCTGCATGCTGTGGAACGACGGCCGCAGCCAGGCCGAGTGCGCCGAACTCGAGGCCGCCTGGCCCGCGCTGCGGCAGGTCACCGGCAACTGCGCCATGCCCGGCTTCACCGCGCCCAAGCTGGCCTGGGTGCGCAAGCACGAGCCGCAGGTCTTCGCACAAGTCGCCAAAGTGTTGCTGCCCAAGGCCTGGCTGATGTGGAAGCTGAGCGGGCAGTTCGTGGAAGAGATGTCCGACGCGTCGGGCACGCTGTGGCTGGACGTGGCGCAGCGCCGCTGGTCGCCCGCAGCGCTGGCCGCCACCGGCTTGAGCGAAGCCCAGATGCCGCGCCTGGTGGAAGGCAGCGCCGTGGCTGCGGAACTGAGCGCCGAGTGCAGCGCGCGCTGGGGCTTCAAGCGCCCGCCGCTGCTGGCCGGCGGCGCGGGCGACAATGCCGCCGGTGCCGTGGCCGTGGGCGCCGTGCGGCCGGGGGATGCCTTCGTGTCGCTGGGCACATCGGGCGTGCTGTGGGCCACCACCGCGGGCTTCGCGCCCAACCCCGCGCGCGCCGTGCACGCCTTCTGCCATGCGCTGCCCGGCACCTGGCACCAGATGGGCGTGCTGCTGAACGCGGCATCCGCGTTGGCCTGGTGGGCGCAGGTGTGCGGCGCGCCTGAGGCCCAGTTGGTGGAAGAAGCTCAGGCCTGGTCGGCATCGAACCACGGCACGCCCTTTTTCGCACCCTATCTGGCCGGCGAACGCACGCCGCACAACAACGCCGCGCTGCGCGGCGGCTTTGCCCAACTGGCGGCCGACACACCGCGCGCCGCCATGACGCAGGCCGTGCTGGAAGGCGTGGCCTATGCCCTGCGCGACTGCCAGGCCGCGCTGGCCGACGCCGGCACGGTGCTTGCCGAGGCCAGCGTGCTGGGCGGCGGCGCGCGCTCGGCCCACTGGGTGCAGGTGCTGGCCGATGTGCTGAACCTGCCGCTTTACCAAGTGGCCGAAAGCGAACACGGCGGCGCACTGGGCGCAGCCCGGCTGGCGCGGATGGCTGCAGGCGACGGCGTGGACGTGGCGCGCGCGCCGCGCCGCCTGCGCAGTTTCGAGCCCCGTGCCAGCGAAGCCCGCCGGCACGCCGAACAACACGCGCGCTGGCAGCTGATGGCCGGCCATGCAAACAGCTTCACCTGAATAGGCCCTGCCATGCCCACCAACAAGACCGCCCCCACCGCCGCCACTGCTTCGCCCCGCAGCGGCTACTTCAGCATCACCGAACCGGTGCGCTACGCCGGCCCGAAGTGGAAGCCCAGCGCACGCAAGCCGCTGGCCTACCGCTGGTACGACCCCGAGCGCATCGTGCTGGGCAAGCGCATGGAAGACCAGCTGCGCTTTGCCGTGTGCTACTGGCACAGCTTCGTCTGGCCGGGCAACGACCCCTTTGGCGGCGACACCTTCAGCCGCCCCTGGCACGCCGCCGGTGCCGACCCCTTGCAGCAGGCGCTGCACAAGGCCGACGTGGCCTTCGACCTGTTCACGCTGCTGGGCGTGCCCTTCTTCACCTTCCACGACCGCGACGTGGCCCCTGAAGGCGCCACCCTGGCCGAAAGCAACAGCCACCTGAAGCGCGTGGGCGAGGTCTTCGCCCGCAAGATGCAGGACAACGGCGTGCAGCTGCTGTGGGGCACGGCCAACCTCTTCAGCAATCGCCGCTACATGGCCGGTGCGGCCACCAACCCCGACCCCGAAGTCTTCGCCTACGCCGCCGCGCAGGTAAAGAACGCGATGGAGCTGACGCACGAACTGAAGGGCCACAACTACGTGCTGTGGGGCGGCCGCGAAGGCTACGAGACCCTGCTGAACACCGACATGAAGCGCGAGCTGGACCAGCTGGGCCGCTTCTTCCAGCTGGTGGTCGAACACAAGCACAAGATCGGCTTCAAGGGCACCATCCTCATCGAGCCCAAGCCAGCCGAGCCCACCAAGCACCAGTACGACTACGACACCGCCACCGTCTACGGCTTCCTCAAGCGCTACGGGCTGGAAAAGGAAGTGGCGGTCAACATCGAGCAGAACCACGCCGTTCTGGCCGGCCACACCTTCGAGCACGAGATCGTCACCGCGCAGGCGCTGGGCATCTTCGGCAGCATCGACATGAACCGGGGCGACGACCAGCTGGGCTGGGACACAGACCAGTTCCCCAGCAATCTGCCGCAAATGGCGCTGGCGCTGTACTACATCCTGAAGGGCGGCGGCTTCAGCACCGGCGGCCTGAACTTCGACGCCAAGGTGCGCCGCCAGTCCATCGACCCCGACGACCTCGTCATCGGCCACGCCACCGCCATGGACCTGTGCGCCCGGGCGCTGCTGGTGGCCGAGAAGATGATCGCCGACGGCGCACTGCAGGACTTCGTGGCCGGGCGCTACGAGGGCTGGAACGGCAGCCTGGGCAAGTCCATCCTGGGCGGCAAGCGCAGCCTGGACGACCTGGCACGCTGGGTGCACAAGGGTGCGGTCGAGCCCCAGCCCCGGTCGGGCAAGCAGGAATGGCTGGAAGCGCTGGTCAACAGTTACCTTTGAGGCGTGGAACAGCCGCTGGCCGCGCCAGCGCTTGCATCAACGGGCCGGGTTTCAAGGGCCGCACAGGACACGACGTGAACACCCCAACACCGCATCGGCATGCACCCTGCGCAAGCACATGCCAGCTGAAGCCAGGAGATCTTGATGATTGATCTGCCCCGTGCTCTCGATGGCCGCACGGCCTTGGCCCTGTGTTCGGCACTGCTGGCTGCCAGCACCGCCAGCGCCCAGCCCAAGCCCTTGGAGGTGATGCACCAGTGGACATCTCCCGGCGAGTCGGCTTCGGTCAAGGTGCTGGCAGACGCCTTCAATGCCGCCGGCGGCCGGTGGAAGGACTCGGCCGTGGCCGGCACCGCGCTGGCGCACAGGGCCGTGGTGGCCAGGCTCACGTCGGGCAATGCCCCCGGCGCGGCCCAGGTAAATTTTGGCCGGCGCATCGAAGAGCTGGCCGAGGAAGGCCTGCTGGGCGACATCAGCGATGTCGCCGCCCAGGGCCAGTGGGCCCGGGTGGTGTCGCCTGCGGTGCTGAAATCGGTCACCCACCAGGGCAAGGTGGTGGCCGTGCCCGTTACCGTGGCCGGCACCAACTGGCTGTGGTTCAGCCCGCAGGTGCTGAAGGCCGCCGGTGTGGCCGCACCCCGGACCATCGACGAGATGTTCGTCGCCGCCGAGCGCGTCAAGTCCGCCGGCCTGACGCCTTTTGCCTTGGGCGCCCAGCCCTGGCAGCTGAACTTCGTCTTCAGCAACCTGCTGCTGGGCACGGCCGGCCGCGGTGCGCTGGAGCAACTGGGGCGTGCCGACACGGCCGCGTTGAACAGCCCTGGTGCATTGAAGGCGATGGATCTGTTCCTGCGCGTGCGCGGCCTGGTGGATGCAGGTGCCACCAACCGCAGCTGGAACGACTCGGCCAACCTGGTGATCACGGGCAAGGCCGCCTTCCAGTTCATGGGCGACTGGGCCAAGGCCGAATACAGCGCCGGCGGCAGGAAGCCCGGCGTCGATTTCGGCTGCATGCTCACGCCGGGCGCACAGGACGTCTACGTCATCATGGGCGATGCCTTTGCGATGCCCGCCCGGGTGCCGAAAGACGACCAGGCCAGCCAGAAGCGGCTGGCCGCCGTCGTGATGGACCCCCAGGTGCAACGCCGCTTTGCGCTGGCCAAGGGCTCGCTGCCGGTGCGCAGCGACATCTCTGCCGAAGGCTTCGATGCCTGCGCCCAACAGGCCTTGAAGGTGATGGCCAACCCGGCCCAGGTACTGGCCAGCGCGAACATGACGCTCAGCGGCGACGTGAATGGTGCCATCACCGACACGCTGGGGCGCATCTGGGCCGCGCCCGGGATCAAGGCGGCCGACGCCGTGGCCTTGCTCACCCGCGCCATCAACGCCGCCAAGTGAAGCGGATGACGCCGATCTTCCGCGCCTGCAGGTCGACAAGGCCCTGACCATGACCCCTGAACGCCTGCGCAACCTGTCGCCGGTGGCAGCACTGACACCGTCGCTGCTGGCGGCCCTGGTGTGCTTTTACGGCTGCATCGGCTGGATGATCTACATCTCGTTCACCCGCTCCAGGCTGATGCCCAACTACGAGTGGGCCGGCCCGGTGCAGTACCAGCGCCTGGCCGCCGACGAGCGCTGGCACCAGGCGCTGAGCAACCTGGGCATCTTCGGCGGGGGCCTGGTGCTGGGCTGCCTGGTGCTGGGCGGTTTGCTGGCCATTTTCCTGGACCAGCGCATCCGCTTCGAAGGCGTGCTGCGCACCATCTACCTGTACCCGCTGTCGATCAGCTACGTGGTCACGGGCCTGGTGTGGCAATGGCTGCTGAACCCCGAATTCGGCCTGCAACAGGTGATGCGGGACCTGGGTTGGACCACCTTCACCTTCAACCCGCTGGCCGATGCCGCCTGGGCCATCTATGCCGTGCTGCTGGCCGCCATCTGGCACGGCGCGGGCCTGGTGATGGCCATCTTGCTGGCCGGTCTGCGCGGCATCGACGGCGAGGTCTGGCGCGCCACGCGGGTGGACGGCATTCCGGCCTGGCGTGTGTACTGGCACGTCATCCTCCCCATGCTGGCACCGGTGGTCAGCACCTGCGTGGTGCTGTTGCTGCTGAACGCCCTGCGAGCCTATGACCTGGTGGTGGCCATGACCGGTGGTGGCCCCGGCTACGCCAGCGACATGCCCGGCAAGTACGTGGTCGACTTCTCCAGCGAGCGCGCCAACCTGGGCCTGGCCGCGGCGGCAGCGGTGGAGATGCTGCTGATCCTGGCGCTGCTGCTGGGCGTGGGGGCGCTGCTCAAGCGCGGCCGCCGCCGCAGTGCTGCTGCATTGCCGGGGGCCGCACCCGACGGCACACCGGGGAAAGCACCATGACCCGCCCCGGCTTCACGCCCGTGCGCCTGGGCCTCTACGCTTTCCTGCTGGTCTCGGCCGCCTTCTTCCTGCTGCCGCTGTTCGTGATGCTCATCACCTCGATGAAGACCATGCCCGAACTGCGCGAGGGCTCGATGCTGGCGCTGCCCCAGGCGCTGAACTTCGACGCCTGGCGCACCGCCTGGTCGCGGGCCTGCACCGGGCTGGTGTGCGAGGGCATCGCCCCGGGCTTCTTCAACTCGCTGACCATCGTCCTGCCCAGCGTGGTGCTGAGCATCGCGCTGGGTGCCATCAACGGTTATGCCCCAATACTGTTCGGTTAGATTATTCTGACCTACAATCCCCACCGTCGCAACACGACGACGGGTAGGACATGGCACGAACCAAGGCGGTGCTTGGAGCA
>LNET01000041.1 GCA_001464055.1 Burkholderiales bacterium Ga0077543 | reverse complement strand
GAAAAGGCGCACCCCGATGTCTTCAACGTGCTGCTGCAGGTGATGGACCATGGCACCTTGACCGACAACAACGGCCGCAAGGCCGACTTCCGCAGCGTCATCATCGTCATGACCACCAATGCCGGTGCCGAGACGATGAACAAGTCGACCATCGGCTTCACCAACAGCCGCCAGCAGGGCGACGAGATGGGCGACATCAAGCGCCTGTTCACGCCCGAGTTCCGCAACCGGCTCGACGCCATCGTCAGCTTCCGCCCGCTGGACGAAGAGATCATCCTGCGCGTGGTCGACAAGTTCCTGCTGCAGCTGGAGAGCCAGCTGACCGAGAAGAAGGTCGAGGTCACCTTCACCGACGCCTTGCGCAAGCAGCTTGGCAAGAAGGGCTTCGACCCGCTGATGGGTGCGCGCCCGATGCAGCGCCTGATCCAGGACACCATCCGCCGTGCGCTGGCCGACGAACTGCTGTTCGGCCGCCTGGTCGACGGCGGACGCCTGACGGTGGACGTGGACGACAAGGGCGAAGTGCAGCTCGACATCCAGCCGCCCAAGCGCAGCGACAAGCCGCGCGCCGAGACCACCGCGGCCTAGACTGCTAGCGGCCTTCCCGGGGCCATAGCGTGTCTTGCGCGGGGTCCTGGCGGTAAAAACGCCGCAGCAGGGCGTACAGCGCCGGGAAGGCGCTGCTCAGCATGCCGGGGTTGACAAAGAAGGCTTCGCTGGCGACGGCGAAGAATTCTTCCTCGGCGCTGGCGCCATAAGGATCCAGCGCAGGCTCGGTTCCGGCCACTTCAGCGGCCTCGACTTCCCTGACGAAGACGTCGAAGCTGCGGCTCAACGTCGTCGTCCACTCGTTTCGGCAGAGGTCGGGCGGCAAGGGCGGTACGCCGTCGGCCAGGCCGTCGGCCATGTCCAGCACGTGGGCGAATTCGTGGATCACGACGTTGTAGCCCTGGGCGGCCATCGGCCCGGCGGCGCGCACGTCCTGCCAGGACAGCATGATCGGGCCGCCCTCCATGGCCTCGCCGGCCAGCACTTCGTCATAGGCGTGAACGAGGCCGTCGTCGTCGGCCACTTCGCGTCGGGCCACCACCTGCCCGGGGTGCACGACGATGCCGATGAAGCCGTCGTAGCGGTCCAGTCCCAGGCGCAGGACCGGCAGCACGGCCTGTGCCGCGATCGACACCACCACCGCGTCGGTCAGGCGCAGACCACCCATGGCGCTGAATTCCTTGCGATCCAGGAACAGGCTGGTCAGACGCCTGAGTTCCGCCGCCTCCGTGGTCGAGCGGCGCCGCAGGAAGGGGTAGCGCACCAGGGTTCGCTTCCACAGGTCGGCTGGTATCTCGCGGCGGGCGACGGCGGCGTCTTCGCGCCGCGCCTGCAGCCGCTGCCACCAGTGTCGCAACACGGTCGTTTCAGCTCATGGCAGGGGCCAGCGGCCCTGCAACGGGCGCCTGCCGCACAAAACCGTCGCGACTCAGGCGCAGCACCTCGGCGCGGCAGGCGCTGTCCATGTCCCAGTCGCTCAGCACATGGCGTTTGAAGCCCGGGGCCAGCAGGTTGCTGCCTGGCCGGTGGGTGTGGCCGTGCACGAGTTCGGCCGTGCCCATCGCGTGCATCCAGCGCACCGCTTCGCCGACGTCGGCATCGGCGTCCAGGTCGCCGTCGAAGCGGCGGCGTTCCTGGCTGGCCTGGCGCATCTGTGCTGCAATGGCCAGGCGCTCTGGCAGCGGTCGATCCAGGAAGGCCTGCTGCCACGCCGGACTGCGCACCTCGGCGCGAAACGCCTGGTAGGGGCGGTCGGCCAGGCACAGCGCGTCACCATGGCTGAGCAGCACGCGCTGGCCCCAGGCCATCAACACGGTCGGGTCGGGCAGGGCCATGGCGCCGCAATCGCGCAGCATGGCCGAACCCAGCAGGAAGTCGCGATTGCCGACCATCAGTCCTATGACCCGGTGGCTCGATGCTTCGGCCAGGATGTCGACGCAATGCGACTCGAAGCGACGCGTGCGCGCGTCGTCGCCCACCCACACCTCGAAAATGTCGCCCAGCACGAAGACGGCGTCGGCCGTGGTGTTCAACAGGTGGCGTGCGAAAGCGTCTGCCGTGCGCGGCATGGCCTCGCACAGGTGCATGTCGGAGATGAAGTCGACGGCCGCCCAGTGGGCAGGCGCCGCGAACTCGAAAAACGCGGGCAGCGGGCGCGACGCCACATCGGCAGACGGACCCACCGTGCCCGCAGCAGCCATCAGTCGACGAGCGTGACGCGCTCGATGCACACGTCGTCGACCGGAACGTCGTCGTGGAAGCCCTTGCGGCCCGTGCGCATGCGCTCGATCGTGTCGACGACATCGGTGCCTTCGACGACGCGGCCGAACACCGCGTAGCCCCAGCCCTGCGCGTTTTCGGCGCGGAAGTCGAGGAACTCGTTGTCGGCGGCATTGATGAAGAACTGCGCGGTGGCCGAGTGCGGGTCGTTGGTGCGGGCCATGGCCAGCGTGTACTTCTTGTTCTTCAGGCCGTTGTTGGCTTCGTTGGCAATCGGCGCCAGCGTGCCTTTCTGCTTCATGCCGGGCTCGAAGCCGCCGCCCTGCACCATGAAGCCCTTGATGACGCGGTGGAACACCGTGTTGTCGTAGTGGCCGGCCGCCACGTAGGCCAGGAAGTTGGCCACGCTCTTGGGGGCCTTTTCGTCGTCGAGTTCGATGCGCAGGCTGCCGGCGCTGGTCTGCATCTGTACGGTCTTGGTCATGTCACTTCTCCAGGGTTGCCTTGTTGATGACCACCGGTGTGGTGGGCACGTTCTGATGCATGGGGCCGGCGGCGGTGGGCACGGCGCGGATCTTGTCGACGACTTCCATGCCTTCGACGACGCGGCCGAAGACGGCATAGCCGCCGCCGGCGGTGTCGAGCCGGCTGTTGTCGACCAGGTTGATGAAGAACTGCGCGGTGGCGGAATTGGGGTTGCTCGTTCGCGCCATGGCCACGCTGCCGCGGACGTTCGACAGGCCGTTGCCGGCTTCCAGCGGGATGGGCGCGCGCGTGGGCCGTTCCTTCATGTCGGGGGTCATGCCGCCACCCTGGATCATGAAGCCGTCGATGACGCGATGGAAGATCAGCCCGTCGAAGTGCTTGGCGTTGACGTACCGGACGAAGTTGTCGACCGTTTTCGGCGCCTTGTCGCGTTCAAGCGCGATGACGATGTCGCCCTGGCTGGTGTTCAGCCTGACGGTTTCGGCCAGGGCCGGCATGGCAAACAGGGCGGCTGCAGCCAGCAGGCTGGCGCTGATGAGGGGGCGGGGCTTGCTCAGCATGTGTTCGGTGCGGGTAGGGGCCAGGGGTGATGTGCTGGTGGGCCGTTGGGCGATTGGACTCTTCGGCCGTTGGGCCGGCAGTCTAGCGGGCCGGCAGAGCCAGCAAGGCGCGCGCGCCTTCCAGGCGGCGCAGCAGGCCGGCGTCGGGCATGCCGGCCGTGGCCAGTTCCCAGGCCTGCACGGCCAGCATCAGATAGACATGCCCCAGGTTCGCGCGCGCGGCGCGATGCTGCGGATCGGCGCGCAGGGCGTCCTGCAGCGACTGGCGCGCGCTTTCCAGCTGGCCTGCGCGGGCCTGCAGCAGGCCGATGTTGTTCAGCGGTTCGGGCAGTTCGGGGTAGGACTGGTTCAGCTCGCGGAAGACTTCCAGGGCTTGGGCGTCGCGGCCCAGGTCCATGAGCACCACGCCTTGCAGGAAGCGCAACTGCGCGTTGTCGGGCTCTCGGGTCAAGCCTTGCTGCACGCGTTCCAGTGCGCCAGCGCTGTCGCCGCGGGCCAGCCGGTCGCGGGCCTCGTCCAGCGCGTTGGCCTGGGCCATGCCGCAGGCCAGCATCAAGACGGCCATCCAGCAGTGGCGCAGGCTCGGCATGGGCGAATGGGTCTTCGAAGTTCCTGGGGTGCGAGGGGTGCGAAGGCTGGAAAGGCACCGCTATACTGAAATCCATTCTATCGGGGGGTCGGCGATGCCGCAGCCCTTGCCCCGCACTCCCGCCCGACGTCTGGCATGACGCTACGAATCCACAACACCCTGACGCGCCGGCTCGAGGCCTTCGCACCCATCGAACCCGGCCATGTGCGCATGTATGTGTGCGGCATCACGGTGTACGACCTTTGTCACCTGGGCCACGCCCGAATGATGCTGGCCTTCGACGTGGTGTACCGCTGGCTCCTTGCCAGCGGCCTGCGCGTGACCTACGTGCGCAACATCACCGACATCGAGGACAAGATCATCCGCCGTGCGCTGGAGCGAGGCATCACCATCCGCGCCCTGACCGACGAGATGGTGGCCGCGATGCACCGCGACCTGGGTGCTCTGGGCGTGGCCGCGCCCACCCACGAGCCGCGTGCCACGAAGTACGTGCCGCAGATGCGCTCCCTCATCGGCCAGTTGCAGGCCAAGGGCCTGGCCTACCAGGCCGAAGGCGGCGACGTCAACTTCGCCGTACGGCGCTTCGAAGGCTACGGCAAGCTCAGCGGCAAGTCGCTGGACGAACTGCGTGCCGGCGAACGCGTGGCCGTGGCCGACGACAAGCACGACCCGCTCGATTTCGTGCTGTGGAAAAGCGCCAAGCCAGGGGAACCCCCCGAAGCGCAGTGGGACAGCCCCTGGGGCGCAGGCCGGCCGGGCTGGCACATCGAATGCTCGGCCATGGCCTGCGCCTTGCTCGGCGAGCCCTTCGACATCCACGGTGGCGGCATGGACCTGCAGTTCCCGCACCACGAAAACGAAATCGCGCAGAGCGAGGGCGCCAGTGGCGGGCCGTTCGTTCGCACCTGGATGCACAACGGGTTTCTGAACGTCGACGACACCAAGATGTCGAAGTCGCTGGGGAATTTCTTCACCATCGCCGACGTGCTGAAGAAGTTCGATGGCGAGACCATCCGCTTTTTCATGCTGCGCACCCATTACCGCAGCCCCTTCAACTTCAGCGAAGTGGCGCTGGAAGAAACGCGCAGCTCGCTCAAGCGGCTTTACACCGCGCTGCAGGCAGCGGGCGAAGTCGATGCGGTACCCGTCATCGACTGGCAGGAACCGCGGGCAGCGGTCTTCAAGTCGGCGATGGACGACGACTTCAACACCCCTGGCGCGGTGGCGGTGCTGTTCGACCTGGCCGCTGGTGCGAATCGAGGCCAGCGGGCCGACGCTGCCCTGCTGAAGGCGCTGGGTGCCGTGCTGGGCCTGTTGCAGCAGGCCCCGCAGTCCTACCTGCAGGGCGGCGTGGCGCTGGATGAGACCGAAATCTTGCAGCGCATCGCGCAGCGTGCCGCGGCCAAGTCCGCGCGCGATTTCGCAGCCGCCGACAGCATCCGCGATGCCCTGCTTGCGCAAGGCATCGTGCTGAAAGACTCGGCTCAGGGCACGACCTGGGTCAAGGCCTGAATCCGACGATGGCCAAGGCCCCACCCCCGGCCAGCACGGACGAGGTGGCCTGCACCCTTGTCACGCCACCTTACTGGGACGAGGCCTGCCGCCATCTGGCCCGACGTGACCGCGTGCTGAAGAAACTGATCCCGCGCTTCGGCGTGTCGCGCCTGACCAGCCGTGGCGATGCGTTCACCACGCTGGCGCGCAGCATCGTCGGCCAGCAGATTTCGGTGAAGGCGGCGCAATCCGTGTGGGACCGCTTCACCGCCATGGCTGCACCCGGCGGTGCTGCCTTGCAGGCGCGGCAGGTGCAGGGCCTGGAGGTGCCGCACATGCGCGAGGCCGGCCTGTCTGCCCGCAAGTGTGAATACCTGCTGGACCTGGCGCGCCACTTCGCCGGGGGCCAGGTGCACGAAGGCGACTGGCAGGCGATGGACGACGAAACCATCATCGCCGAGCTGGTGGCCATTCGCGGCATCGGCCGCTGGACCGCCGAGATGTTCCTCATCTTTCATCTGCTGCGTCCGAACGTGATGCCGCTGGACGACCTGGGTCTGATCAAGGGCATCAGCCTCAACTACTTCAGCGGCGAGCCCGTGTCGCGGGCCGAAGCCCGCGAGGTGGGCGAGGCCTGGGCGCCTTTCCGGTCTGTTGCCACTTGGTATATTTGGCGCAGCCTCGACCCGGTACCCGTGGATTACTGAGAAAGGCGTTATGAGCAAGAGACACTTCCTCGACTTCGAGCAGCCCATTGCCGAACTCGAATCCAAGATCGACGAACTGCGCTACGTTCAGAACGAGTCGGCGGTGGACATCTCCGACGAGATCGAACGCCTGTCGGCCAAGAGCCAGCAACTCACGCGCGATATCTATTCGAACCTGACGCCGTGGCAGGTGACGCAGATCGCCCGCCACGCGCAGCGCCCCTACACGCTGGACTACGTCAACGAGATCTTCACCGACTTCCAGGAACTGCATGGCGACCGCCACTACGCCGACGACCTGAGCATCGTCGGCGGCCTGGCCCGCTTCAACGGCCAGGCCTGCATGGTGCTGGGCCACCAGAAGGGCCGCGACACGAAAGAACGCACACAGCGCAATTTCGGCATGAGCCGCCCCGAGGGCTATCGCAAGGCCCTGCGCCTGATGAAACTGGCCGAGAAGTTCGGCCTGCCGGTGTTCACCTTCGTCGACACGCCCGGCGCCTACCCCGGCATCGGTGCCGAGGAACGCGGCCAGTCCGAGGCCATCGGCCGCAACATCTTCGAGATGGCGCAGCTGGAAGTGCCCATCGTCAGCACCATCATCGGCGAAGGCGGCAGCGGTGGCGCCTTGGCCATCAGCGTGGCCGACCAGGTGCTGATGCTGCAGTTCAGCGTGTATTCGGTGATCTCGCCCGAGGGCTGTGCTTCCATCTTGTGGAAGACTGCCGAGCGCGCTTCGGAAGCCGCCGAGGCCCTGGGCGTCACGGCGCACCGGCTGAAGGCCCTGGGCGTCGTCGACAAGATCATCAACGAGCCCGTGGGCGGTGCGCACCGCGACATCCCCTGGATGGCGGCGCAGCTCAAGCGCGCCCTGGCCGACGCCCTGCGCCAGACCGCCGACCTGAAACCCGAAGCACTGCTGCAGCGCCGCTACGAGCGCCTGCGCAGCTACGGCAAGTTCACCGACACCAAGGACCGGTGACGCCCCGCGTCGTTGCGGTGGCCACCAGCGGCGGGCGCGATTCCACGGCCCTGCTGCACAGCACGATGCGGGCAGCGCGCCCGCTGGGCCTGGGCGTGGTGGCATTGCACGTGCACCATGGGCTGATGGCCGAGGCCGACGCCTGGCTGCGTCAGGTTCGGCGGCAGGCGCGGCGCTGGGGTGTGGGTTTCCTCAGCCGCCGGCTCGAAGGACGGCCTGCATCGGGCGACAGCGTCGAAGCCTGGGCCCGGCGTGAACGTTACGCCGCCCTGGCCGTCCTGGCCCGCGAGGCTGGCGCCGGGCTGGTGCTGCTGGCCCATCACCGCCGCGACCAGGCCGAGACCTGGCTGCTGCAGGCTCTGCGCGGTGGCGGCCCGGCCGGGCTGTCGGCCATGCCGAGCCTGGCCACGCGAGACGGGCTGGTCTGGGCCCGCCCCTGGCTCGGGCAGCCGCGCCAGGCCATCGACGACTACCTGCGGCGCCACCGCCTGTGCGCTGTCGACGACCCCAGCAATGCCGATGGCCGCTTCGCCCGCAGCCGCCTGCGCGTCCAGGTGTGGCCGTCGCTGTGCGCTGCATTCCCCGACGCCGAAGCGGCGCTGGCGCTGTCCAGCCGCCGTGCGCAGGAAGCCGCAGCCCTGGCCGAAGAAGTCGCGGCGCTGGACCTGCCGGCCTGCACGGCGGGCCCGGAACTGCTGCTGGCGCCCTGGCTGGCGCTGCCCGGGGCCCGCAGGGCCAACGCCTTGCGCCACTGGCTGGCACAGGTTGCCGGTAGCCCGATTCCGGAAAGCCTGGTGCAGCGTCTGCTGGCGGAACTGCCCCAGACCCGCAGTGCGCGTTTTCCTGCAGGTGCTGCGGAGCTTCGGCTGTCTCGTGGCCGGCTCGGCTGCGCGCTGCCGGCACCAACGCAAGCACCGACCCAAGCACCAACACAAGCATCAACGCCAACACCAGCGTCGGCTGCAGCGCAGGCGCTGGACCTGTCGCGGCCGGGTCTGCACGTCGTGCCGGGCTGGGCCGGCGCCGTCGAAGTGCAGCCTTGCCGACAGGGCGGCGTGCTGCCCGGGCAACTGCGCGGGGTCCAGGTTCGTGCCCGCCGCGGCGGTGAGCAGTTCCAGCGTGCGCCGCTGACGCCGCCGCGCAGCCTGAAGAAGCAGGCCCAGGGCCTGGCCGTGCCTGCCTGGCAGCGTTCCGGCCCGCTGCTGTTCACGGCAGCCGGCGAACTGCTGTTCGTGCCCTGGCTGGGGCTGGACGCGCGTTGCCTGGCCCCAGCCGGCCAGGCGCAGCTGACGCTGGCCTGGCGGCCCGTGACAGGCCCAGGTCAGCCCACGATCTAGAATTCGGGGTTTTGCGCGGCCCGGTCGTTGCCGGGGAAGCGCGCCTCAACGGCACCTAGACGACCCACTTCCAGCGATTCCGATGGCCCTGATCGTTCACAAATACGGCGGCACCTCGATGGGCTCGACCGAGCGCATCCGCAGCGTGGCCCAGCGCGTTGCCAAATGGGTGCGTGCTGGCCACCAACTGGTGGTCGTGCCTTCCGCGATGAGCGGCGAAACCAACCGCCTGCTGGGCCTGGCCAAGGAACTGCTGCCTGCTGGTGCGCAGGCCAGCAGCCCCGATGCCTTGCGCGAACTGGACGCCATTGCCGCCACCGGCGAACAGGTGTCGGTGGGCTTGCTGGCGCTGGCGCTGCAGGCACAGGGGCTTCAGGCCGTCAGCTATGGCGGCTGGCAGGTGCCCATCCGCACCGATTCGTCGTTCACCAAGGCGCGCATCACCAGCATCGAGGAAACGCGCGTGCGCGCCGATCTGGCCGCTGGCAAGGTGGTGGTCATCACCGGTTTCCAGGGCATCGACGAGGCCGGCAACGTCACGACACTGGGCCGCGGCGGCAGCGACACTTCGGCGGTGGCCGTGGCAGCCGCGTTGAAGGCCGACGAATGCCTGATCTACACCGACGTCGACGGTGTCTACACCACCGACCCGCGCATCGTGCCCGAGGCCCGGCGCCTGACGAGCATCAGCTTCGAAGAGATGCTGGAGATGGCCAGCCTGGGCAGCAAGGTACTGCAGATCCGCTCGGTGGAGTTTGCCGGCAAGTACCGCGTGCCGCTGCGCGTGCTGAGCAGCTTCACGCCCTGGGACATTGCGCTGGACGAAGAAGCCCGTTCGGGCACGCTGATCACGTTTGAAGAGGACGAGAAGATGGAACAAGCCGTGGTGGCCGGGATCGCGTTCAATCGCGACGAAGCCAAGATCAGTGTCATCGGCGTGCCCGACAAGCCGGGCATCGCCTTCCAGATCCTGGGCCCGGTGGCCGATGCCAACATCGACATCGACGTGATCATCCAGAACATGTCGCACAGCGGGCGCACCGACTTTTCCTTCACCGTGCACCGCAACGACTACGTGCGCACGATGGAGGTCCTGAAGACCCAGGTCCTGCCCGCACTCGGTGCTGCCGACGTGCAGGGCGACCCGAAGATCTGCAAGGTCAGCATCGTCGGCATCGGCATGCGCAGCCATGTGGGCGTGGCCAGCAAGATGTTCCGCACCTTGTCGGAAGAGGCAATCAACATCCAGATGATCACCACCAGCGAGATCAAGACCAGCGTCGTCATCGACGAGAAGTACATGGAACTGGCGGTGAGGGCGCTGCACAAGGCTTTCGACCTCGACCAGCCTGTCACGCTGGGCATGGCCAGCGCTGCTGAAAGCGACGCGCAAGCAGGCTAGAATCTGTGTTCTTCGCCGGAGTCGTGACCGAGTGGCCGAAGGTGCTCCCCTGCTAAGGGAGTATGTGGGCAAAACCTGCATCAAGGGTTCGAATCCCTTCGACTCCGCCAGACAGATCTTGAAACGGGCCCCATCGGGGCCCGTTTTTTTTATGCGCCCGGCACGGGCGCACTCTTGCGGGTGCAGGTCCCGCCGTGAGTTGATCACAGCGAACGAAGTGAAGCGCAACTGCATGAGGGTGACCGAGTGCGGTCGTCGGCCGACAGTGGCGACAGGCCGCTTCCTGGCACCCTGCCTCATCGAGGCCGCGACGGAAGGTCTCGCAAACCGGTCGCCAGAACAGGCCCGGCAGTGGTCGGGGTGCCGTCGAGAAGCAAGCAGGGCGTTTGAAAGGCCCATCCTCGGCGAAGAAAAAAGTGGCGTTTGAAGAGGCCGCCCACACAAATCAGCGTTTGAACAGCCTATCCTATAGGCTGGCTCTCGCCGTGCTTGTCATCACTCGACCGAGAACAGGCGTCCGCCACCCCGTCCTGCCGTCGCTCAGGATTGGAGACAGCCTCTGCAACCTGATGAAAAGGAGAATGCCATGCCGATCCGACTGCCCGCAGTGGGCGATCAGATGTCCGGGTGGGTGAAGAAGGGCAAGGCGACGTTGGCCAGCCCGCCGGTGATGAACAACAACGGTGCGCACAATGCGCGCAGTGGCAACGCCAGCTGGGTCGGCAACAAGCTCACCTTCTCCGACGACGGTTTGACCAACTACTGGTACGTGCCGCAGGCCGAGACGGTGGACAACGGCATCAGCTTCTGCGTGGTGCCGTGCGCGAACAAGAACCAGTACGCGTACGTGCTGAGCGACAACTACGGCGGTTGCGAACTGCACGAGCTGTGGAACAACGCGTTCAAGCTGCTCGCGTTCATCCACGTCCTTAGGACCGGTGGCATCACGTCGCCTTACACCATCGCCAACGGTTGGGTGCGCCGGTCGGTGATCCGGTCGGCCCCCATCTGCCGCGCGGGCGGGGCGGTTGGCAACAACCTGTCCATCACCTGCATCGACCGGGGCGCTGACCCACCGGTGGTGCAGTCCAAGTTCATCCGCGTGACGTCCCCGCCAAACGTGTACGTGAACGTCACCAGCACAGTCGCGCTCGAGGACGACGGCACAGGCCCGAACTAGCGCGTACCCTGGGTGAGCGTCTTTCGTGCTGGCAGGAGCCAACCGGCCAGCGACGCCCAGTCGGCGTCCAGCGGCCTTACCGCGTCTGTGCACTCCGCTCCGACAGGTTCACCGAGACAATGGTTCCTCACCCCTCGAACGCTTGTGATGCCGCGAGTCGCTTCATCGTTCTGGTGCAGAGCTTCGACTAATTGAAACTGACCCACGCGTTCAAGAAAGTAGTCCTTGATTTCATTGGACATGAGTCTCTTCCTGTAGCGATGATGAGTTGAGGATCAACGCGGCTGCTGATGAGATCACTACCGGCAGTGCTGATGATCGTTGGCACGGCTTCTCAATCTGTACTTCGACGATTGGCTTGATGCTGAGTGTGGATCTGGCGAAGATGCATCATTCGCCGGCCTGACGGCAAGATCAACACCGCTGGCGCTGAGAGTGGAGTTGTCAGGCGCGGGCAGGGTACGAACACTCGGACGAATCAAGGAAGTGTCCGAGGATCTGCACCACTGCGCTGCGGCCGTGGCGAAAGGGGCCAGCGCACCGGCACGCGACGCCCGCTTGAACGTCGAAGAGCGACGGTGCCGAAGCTTCGCAGTCGGTCAGCGTCGCGCCGGCCAGCGCTGCTCGTCCAGCACAAAGCGCTGGTGGGGCCAGATCGGTGCGCCGCCCGGCACCGTGCGCGAGCACTGGGCTCTGCGACATTCAGCCGCATTGCGGCATGACTTGAAGGCAAGCCTCCAACAGCCATCCATTGGACTGCACCAGGGCCGTTTCCAGGGGGCCTTCGATGCTCTCCGGCTGCAAGCGCGACGCTTGGTCTCGCTGCATGGCCAGGTTCACGGGCACGTCCTGAGCCCAGAATCTCCCAGCCACCGGCGCTGACGGTCTTCGTCCGCTTCTCGAAGTCCGGCAACTCGATCGTGCTGGGCGGCACCCGCCAGCCTTCGGCGGTGACGCGGTCGTTGGAGGCAAAGCTCTGCTTCGCGCCCGACACCTTCTGCCAGGGTGTAGGCGATGGCGCCGGGTGCAAACACCAGCGTCATCCTGGGCGGCAAAAGTGCAAACGTCAGCCTGCGATGCTGCGCCCGGGACAACGGCGCAATGGCAGGAAACATGGGCGTTTCGCTCCGCCCGTCGGCGCTCGTGGCCGCGCTGCCAGCCATAGCGCCGCGCCTTGCCTTTCGCAGCACGCCCCGGCCGCCGCCAGCGGCAAGGCCCCGCTAACATCGCCATGAGTCCTGACCCTCCACCTACAGGCCTGCCGATGGACGCCGACCCGGTCGATCTGCTCATCCAGCGCGTGGCGCAGCGCGACCCTGCTGCTTTCCGCGCCCTGTACGAGGCCAGTGCCGGGCGGCTGCTGGCCATCGCCCAGCGCGTGCTGAACGATGCGGGCGCCGCCGAAGACGTGTTGCAGGAGGTCTATCTGGCGCTGTGGAACGGCCAGAGCCGCATCCCGGTGCCGTGTCGCGCGCCGCTGGCCTGGCTGACCACACTGACGCGCAACCGCGCCATCGACGTGGCCCGCAGGCGCAGGCCCGAGGTGCCGCTGCAGTGGCAGGGCGACGACGGCGAAGAGCACAGCTTCGACATCCCCGACGACAGCCCCACGCCGCCCGAGCAGCTGCAAGGCGTGCAGGAAGACGCGCGCCTGAGCCACTGCCTGGGACGGATTGCCGATGAACCGCGCCAGGCCCTGTCGCTGGCCTATTACGAAGGCCTGACGCACGCCGAGGTCGCGTTGCGCCTGACGCGCCCTCTGGGCACCGTGAAGGCCTGGGTGCGGCGCAGCCTGCTCAGCCTGCAGGAATGCCTGCAGGCAGGTGCGGGGGTGGCGCCATGAGCCACTGGTCGCAGTCGCCGCAGGCCTTGAACGAACTCGCGGGGCAGTACGTGCTGGGCACGCTGCAGGGCCGGGCGCGGCGCCGTTTCGAGACCCTGATGGCGCAGCGGCCCGACGTGGCCGACAGGGTGGCCGACTGGGAAAGCCGACTGCACCGCATGGCCCAGGCCTTGCCGCCGCTGGCGCCTGCGCCCGCCGTGTGGGACCGGCTGGCCGCGCGCGCCGGGTTGCCCGTCGCGCCGGACCGGGCGGCTTCGCCGATCCCGATGCCGGGGCCGGGGCCGGAAACGACACCGACACCCATGCCCACACCCACGCTCAAGGCACAAGTTCCGGGCCGCGACGTGCCGCCCGGGCTCCTGCAGCGGCTGGCGCGCGGGCTGCAGGCGCTGCTGGCGCCTGTGCCCGCCGGTGCCCTGGTCTTTGGGCTGGTGGCCGGGCTGGTCATTCCGCAGGTTTACCAGGCCCTGAACCCGCCGCCCCAGTCAGACACCGAACTGCCGGAAAGCTATGTCGGTGTGCTTGCCCGCCCCGATGGCAAGCCAGGCCTGATCGTGGCCAGCCTGCGCCATGGCCGGGTGGTCGACCTGAAGCAGGTCAGTGCCGTGCAGCCGCCTGCGGGGCAGACCCTGTTCCTGTGGGTCATCGACGCCCAGGGGCAGGCCACGCCGGTGGGGCCGGTGCCCAGCGGCCCCTTCGTGCAGGCACCGCTGGCCGACACGGCCGAGAAAGTGTTCTCGAAGGCCGTGGAGCTGGGCGTGACGCTGGAGGCGCTGGGCAGCACGCCGGCCACGCCGAACACGCCTGCCGGCGTGTGGGTGTACCGTGGCTTGTGCGGCAAGGTCTGGCGGGTGCCGCCGCCGACAACGCCGACGTCCGGTGCGGCGCCGCGCTGACCGCGGCGCCGCAGCCCGGTTCAACGGCGCCAGACCTGCCGGCGTCCGCCGCTTTCCAGCACCAGGCGGCCATCGGCGAGCTGGTAGCGCCCCACGTTCTGGAATGCCGCCTGGCCGTCGGCCAGCACCCAGAGCATGCCGTCCCGCGTCTGCCAGCGGCCGCTGAATTCCAGTTCGTCGCCGCTGCGGTGGCTCCAGCCGCCGCCCCCGCCCACCGAACGCATGCTCTGCTGGGCGCGGCCGTCTGGCGCCAGGACCAGGGTGCGCAGCGTCGTGAAGCTGGCGAAGCCGCCGGCGCCGCCCGCGCTCTGGGTCATGTTTTGCTGTTGCCAGCGCCCCACCAGCTGCGCGTCGATGCCGCCGCCGGCAGGCGCCGCGGGCGCGGGTGCGCCCACGCGGCGCAGCAGCAGCCGCGTGGGCTCGCCGCCCTGGGCCGCCTGCAGCGTGAGTTCGACCTGATCGGCCTGCAGCTCGGCGTTCAGCGTCGCCAGGGGCATGGCCAGGCCCGGCAGGACCAGCTGGCCCTGCAGCTTGCGGCCAGCGAGCTGGCCGCGCAGTTCCAGCTTCACAGCGCCTTCGTTCAGCGTGCCGCTGACCTGGTTGCCGTCGACGCGCAGGTTCAGCCGCGTGTGATGGCCACCCTGGTGCAGTTCGAAGGCCAGATCCCGCGGGGCCCCGGCGCGTGCGGCGCCGCAGGGAACGGCGAGCGTGGCCAGGGTGGCCATGGCAGTGATGAGGCGGCGGCGGTTCATGGTGTTTCCTTTCGACGGCGCGAGCCGGTGGGGTGGACAGGCGCCCCATGCGCCAGTCCGCACCTGTCTGACGCAACAGCCCACCCCTTGGATGCGGGCCCGAGCCAAAAACTTCTTGCGCCGGTACCGGCTAGCATGCTTCGCAGCATGTCCGTGTCGAGACCGCGATCCTGAAAGCGACCATGTCCAGAACCCTTGCCCTTGGCTTCGCCTGCGCTCTTTCGGCAGCCTGCGTCTGCAGCCCGGCCCATGCCGCGAACGGCTGGGACGAGTCGGTGTCCGGCGACCTGTCCAACCTCGGTGCCGGGCCGACCTCCCTGACCCTGGGTTTGGGCAGCAACCTCATCACCGGCACGACCGGGCGTGCGGCAGGCGTCGTCGACCGCGACTACTTCAGCTTCACGCTGCCCGCCGGCACGCAGCTGCAGGCCCTGCGGGTGCTGCCGGGTTCCACCTTCCTGGGGGTGTCGGAGCTGAGCTTCATCGCGGTGCAGGCCGGCACGCAGCTCACCGTCAGCCCCACCGGCGGCAGCGCAGAAGGCCTGCTGGGCTGGTGGCACTTCGGCGTGAACGACGTCGGCACCGACATCCTGGGGCTCATCGGCAGCGGCTTCGGCGCCATCGGCTTCGTCGACCCCTTGCCGGCCGGCAGCTATGCGTTCTGGGTTCAAGACACCGGCACCGGCACGGCCCGCTACCGGCTGGACTTCCAGGTGACTGCCGTGCCCGAGCCGGCGGCGGCGCTGCTGCTGCTGGCGGGCCTGGCCGGATTGGCCGCACGGGGATTGCGCCGCGCGGTTCGTCGGCCTGCAGCGTGGCCCGGGCCGCGAGGATCGTGCCCCGTCGGCTGTTGAACCACGGCCCTGGCCTGGCCAGACAGACTGCGCCGCATGCCCAAGCACCGGTCCCGTGCGCCACGTTTGAACCTGCCGTCCTCGGGTCTCGCACTTGCGCCTGGCGCTGAAGCCGCAGCCCTGGCCGCAGCGGATTTCATGAGCCCTGCCTCCGCTGGCTTCTGCCAATGAGCTCGGCCTTGCCCAAGCCGCGCGGCTGGCGTGCCCTGTTCACCTGGCCCAGGCTGCGCACGACGGCCATCACCTGCGCCATCGTGAGCGTGCCTTTCCACTTCACCTGGGAGCCGGCGCTGTACAGCCTGTGGCTGCAGGTGTTCGGCGTCGGGCTCGGGGTGATGCTGGTCTTCGGGCTGTTCGAGCAGTGGCCGCGCAGGCTGCCGCGCTGGCTGGCGCGCTGGGCGCTGCAGGTGGCGGCGGTGTGGCTGGCCGTGCCGCTGCTGCTGTTCATCTCGTACACGCTGCGCACCCAGGTCGGCGCGCCGCCGTTCTGGCAGGAAGAGTCTCGCCTGGAGGGCTTCTTCGTCTTCAGCTTCATCGGCACCCTGCTTGCTCCGTGGATGGCGCTGGCAGCACTGGTGCGCCAGCGCGAAGCCTGGGCGCGTGAACAGGCGCTGGCCTTCGAGCTGGAACGCAGCGAACTCGCGCGCCAGGCGCTGGACGCGCGCATGCGGCTGCTCAGCGCGCAGATGCAGCCGCACTTCCTGTTCAACACGCTGGCCAACGTGCAGGCGCTGGTGGAAGCGGGTTCGCCGCGGGCGGCGCAACTGCTGCAAAGCCTGACCGCCTACCTGCGTGCCGCCTTGCCCCGGCTGGACGACCCCGCCGCCACGCTGGGTCAGGAAGTCGAGCGGGTGCGGGCCTATCTCGACCTGATGCAGATGCGCATGCCCGACCGACTGCAGTTCGCGCTGCAGGTCGACCCCGGCGCCGGTGGCCTGCGCTGCCCGCCCATGACGCTGCTGACCCTGGTGGAAAACGCCGTGCGCCACGGCATCGACCCGAGCGAGGAGGGCGGGCGCATCGACATCGAGGCCCGGCGCGACGGCGCCCGCTGCCGCTTGCGCGTGGCCGACACCGGCGTGGGCCTGCGCGCCGAACGGGGCGGACAGGGCACCGGCCTGGCCGCGCTGCGCGAACGCCTGCAGCTGCTGCACGGCGGCGACGCAACGCTGAAGCTCAGCGCCGTCATCCCCCATGGTGTCTGCGCCGAACTCGATTTCCCGGCCCGCCCTTGAACCCCACCGCCCTGATCGCCGACGACGAGCCGCTGCTGCGCGAAGTGCTGCAAGCGCGCCTGGCCACGGCCTGGCCGGCGCTGCGCGTGGTCGCACAGGCGCGCAACGGCCGCCAGGCCATCGAGCAGTTCGACCTGCAGCAGCCCGACATCTGCTTCCTGGACGTGCACATGCCGGGGCAGGACGGCATCGACGTCGCGCGCCATGTCGGCAAGCGGGCCCATCTCGTGTTCGTCACGGCTTACGACCAGTACGCCCTGCAGGCCTTCGAGCATGGTGTGCTGGACTATCTGGTCAAGCCCGTGACGGCAGAGCGCCTGCAGGAGACCGTGGCGCGCCTGCAGGCCAGGCTGGAACAGGCTGCGCCAGCGGTGCACAACGAAGCCCTGCTTCAGCAGCTGGCAGCGCGCCTGCGGGCGCCTGCTGCCGGCCCCCTGCGCTGGGTGCGCGCCACCGTGGGTGCTTCGCTGCGCCTGATTCCGGTGGAAGACATCGACTACCTGAAGAGCGACACCAAGTACACCCTGGTGGCCTACCGCGGCGACGAACAGCTGCCGGCCGAGGCGCTGATCCGCACACCCCTGAAGGATTTGCTGGCACAGCTGGACCCGCTGCACTTCGTTCAGGTGCACCGGTCCGTGGTGGTGAACCTGCATGCCGTCCGCCGTGTCACCCGCGGGGCCAACGAAACGGCCGACATCGAACTGAAGCATCGGCCCGAGCGCCTGCCTGTCAGCCGCAGCTTCCTGGCGCAGTTCAAGGAGATGTAGTCAGGCCTTGGCGAGGCTTCTGCCACGAGACGACGACGATGGGCCGGGATGGCCCAGTACAAGGTATGGGGCAATGGCGCGCCGGATGTCAAGAATGCTGAAAACTGCGTCCCGCGGCCCGGAAAGCTTCAACTTTTTCAGGCGCCAGCCCGATACCGTTCAAGACACAGGACAGGCGCTGCGCGTTCCTTGCCGTCAGTCCGATTGCCGTTTCGACCGATGCCCTCCCCTACCAGAACATTCTGCCGATTGCTGCCGCGCGCCAGGCGTCGCCAGTGGAGCCGATCCGCGTGACCGACGCCTGGTTCCTGCTGGCCGCTGTCGTTGCCCTGCACATCGTGCTGTTGCTGCTGGCCAGCGCGGTGGTGGCGACGGGTCGAAGCCAGCCTGCAGCACTGGACTGGCCGCTGGCTGCAGCGGGTACCGGCCTGGTGGCCTGCGTGGTCGCATCCAGCATGAGCCTGGACGGCGTGCCCCCGCCCTGGATGGCCGTGCTGGCGGCTGCCGGCTGGGCCGCAGCCAGCGTGCTGGCGGCACGCTGGTGGCGGCCCAAGGCCCGGCCGCTGGCCGCTGCCGCGGCCGCCGTGGCGTTGTTCTTCGCTTACCTGGCCAGCCTGATGGCCTGGCCGCAGCTGTTTCGCGAGGTCACGGCGCTGCAGGGCCTGAGCCTGGGTCTGGCGCTGCTGCTCGCCACGGCCGCTGCCGTGGCGTTGCATCTGCCCATGCCCACGGAGCGTCGGCGCCGGGCATTGCAGTCGGTCGCGGCGGTGGTCGCTGCCGTGGTGCTGGCCTGGCCAGGGCTGCTGACCGATGGGCTGACTTTCCAGGCCCAGCTGAACCTCTTGCTGGGGCCGGCACTGGGCCTGCTGGGCTGTGTTTTGCTGACGAGCCTGCTGCTGCTGCTGGTGGCCCGCGCGGCGCCTGCCGAACCGGCCGCCAACCCGGTGCGGGTGTCGCCACGCGACATTGCCGCGCTGGACAACCTGACCCAGCTGCCCACGCGCGTCTACTTCGAATCCCGCCTGGCGTCGGTGGCGCGGTCCTGCGACACCAAACAACGCCGCATGGCGCTGTTCTTCATCGACCTGGACGGGTTCAAGCCGGTCAACGACACCTTCGGCCACCAGACCGGCGACCAGGTCCTGGAACAGGTGGGCAGGCGGCTGCGCCGGCTTTCCGGCCGCAAGGGCCTGGCGGCGCGCATCGGCGGCGACGAGTTTCTGCTGCTGCTGTCTGCAGCCGGTGAACAGGTGGCCATTGCCCATGCCGCGAAGAGCCTGATCACCGTGCTTTCGCAGCCCTACACGGTGGAAGGCCGGGAAATCATCATCAGCTGCTCGGTGGGCATCGCGATGTACCCCGACGACTGCAGCCCGGCAGCGCTCATCACCCGGGCCGACGCCGCGATGTACGCCGCCAAGCGTGCTGGCGGCAGCCGCCACTGCTTCTACACGCCAGAACTCGACGAAGCCGAGCGCAGCAACTTCGACCTGCTGGCCGACCTGCGCAACGCCGTGGCCAGGGACGAACTCGAACTGCATTACCAGCCCAAGATCGACGCCCGCAGTGGCCAGGTCACGGCCGCCGAGGCCCTGCTGCGCTGGCGCCACCCCGAACGTGGTTTGCTCATGCCTGGCGACTTCGTGCCCGTCGCCGAACGATTCGGCCTCATCAGCGCCATTGGCGACTGGGTCGTCAACGACGCCTGCCGACAGGTGCGCGAATGGCGTGAAAAGGGCCTGCGCATGCGCGTGGCCATCAACCTGTCGGTCTACCAGATGCGGCAGGACGACATCGCCGACCGCATTGCGCAGGCGCTGCAGCAGTACAACGTGCACCCTTCCTTGCTGACCTGCGAGATCACCGAAGCCGCAGCCATGGAAAACACCCGGGCCACGCAGGAGACCTTCCGGCGCCTGGGTGAACTGGGCACACACCTGTCCATCGACGACTTCGGTACGGGCTACTCCAGCCTGTCGTATCTGTGCGAGTTGCCTGCGTCCGAGCTGAAGATCGACCGGTCCATGGTCTCGAAGATCGAACACAGCGCCAAGGCGCTGGCCGTCGTCGACGCCGTCGTGAAGCTGGCCCATGCGCTGAGCCTGAAAGTGGTGGCCGAAGGTGTGGAGAACCAGCGCCAGCAACAGCTGCTGGTGAACCTGGGCTGCGACGAACTGCAGGGCTACCTGTTCGCGCGGCCCATGTCTTCGCGCGCACTGCTGCTGTGGGCACTGGGGGGGCGCGGCGATGCGCCAACGTTCAAGCCTTCGCTGTTCGGCCAGACCCGGGCCGCCACACCCGAGCAGATGGCGCAGTCGCGCATGCATTCACAGCCCGGGCAGGCGTCGGCCTCGGCCAACGGCGACTGACGCGGCCTGCCGCCTGCTCCGCCTAGGGCCGCTGCGGCGCCGCGGGTGCCAGGGGCGGCACCTGCTGCGAGGCCAGCAGGCGTGATTCACGCATCAGCACATGGTGGAAACGTTCGGCCCGTTCCAGCCAGGCCGTAAAGGGCAGGCCCGTCAGGCTCTCGTTCTTGAACGCGCCCTGGGCCATGAAGCTGCGCCATTCCGGCAGGGCGCGCACCTTGTTCAACAGGTCGGCGTAGTAGGCCACCTGGGCCGGTGTGGCGCCAGGCGTGGTGAAGATGCCGCGCAGCATCAGGTACTGCACCGGAATGCCGGCCGACATGCAGGTGGGCAGGTCGCTCCAGGCCAGGGGGCCTGCCACCTTGGCGGGATAGTCCAGCGGGCGCCCGTCGAACACGCAGAGCGGGCGCAAGCGGCCTTCGCGCCAGAGCTTTTCGCCTTCGATCGGGTTGTTCACCGTGATGTCGACTTCGCCCGCGGCCAGGGCGCGCGCGACATCGCCCCCGCCTTTCAGCGGCACGTAGTCCAGCCGGGTGGCGGCAGCGGTTTCCAGCAGCACCGAAACGATCTGGTCTTCCTGGCGCGAGCCCGTGCCGCCCAGTTTCAGGCTGCCGCGGGGCGCCCTGCGCATCTGCTCGACGAGCTCGGCCGTGGTGCGGGCCGGCGAATCGGCGCGCACCCACAACACGAACTGGTCCTGCGCCAGCATCTTCACCGGGGTCAGGTCGGTCCAGCGGAAGTCGCTGCCGGTGGCCAGCGGGGTGGTGAACAGGTTCGACAGCGTGATGATCAGCTTGTGCGGGTTGCCGCGAGAGGCCCGCATGTCCAGCAGTCCCTCGGCCCCCGAGTTGCCTGCCTTGTTCACGATCTGAATCGGTTGTGCCATGAGCCGGTGCTTGGCAATCAGTTCGCCCAGCAAGCGCGCCATCTGGTCGGCGCCGCCGCCGGTGCCGGCCGGCACCACCAGTTCGACGGGCTGCGTGGGCTGCCAGCCGGTGGCTGGCTGGGCTGCCGCCAGGCTGGCGGCCATCGGAACCAGGGCAAGCAGGATGCGACGAAACATGGGCTGGCCTTTCATGCCGGGAAGGCCCGGAAAGCACGCTGGACACTACCGCATCGACGCCGGCATGCGCCCTTTGTGGTGGTCGATGCGGGCCGCCGGACGTGGCGTTGTGCACAAGGGCTGCAGTCCGTCGGGACGGCCCATGGGGTGCCCCGGGCACGAACCCGATTCGAAGCCTCAGATCAACACGGAACGCGAGTCTGGCGGGGCCTGCTCGCGATCGAGCAACCCATAGTCGCGCACGACGCTGGCCACCCGCAGCCGGTAGCCCGACAGCACCTCGCCGCGGCCTTCCTGCTGGGCCTGGCGGTGCATGCCGTGGCAGCGCCAGCGGCGCACCGCGTCTTCGTCGCGCCAGAAGCTCAAGGACACGTAGTGCCCCGGGCGCGTCACGCTTTCGAAACGTTCGACGCTGATGAAGCCGTCGATGGCCTGCAGGTCGGCCTTCAGCGCGGCGGCCAGTTCGAAGTAGCGCTGCGACTGCCCGGCGGCGGGCTCCAGTTCGAAGATGACGGCGATCATGGCTTCACCCGTTGCGCGTGGTTTCCAGAGCGCGAGACCTGGGCCCCGGCCGGGGCGCCATGGCGATGCTCGCGCCCGGACTATGCTGCACCGGCTGTTCCGCGGGTTCCGGTTCAACCCGCAGGGCCGAGGTCTTGTCCGCGGCACGCTGCGGCAGGGCACGCAGCGCGAACATCCAGCTCAGGCTGCCCACCAGGGCCGTGGCCATGAGCGTGGCGTACAGCGCGAGCAGCATCCCGATGCCCACCGTGTGGTTCCAAGGCCGCGCGATGCCCAGGAACGACGCGAACAGCCAGGTCACGGTGGAGGTGACGGCAAACACCGTCAACAACACCACCTGGCGGCCGGGGCGGGCCAGGAAAGCCAGGTTCTCGTTCAGGGCCGGCAGTGCGAAGCGGTGCATCAGGTAGCCGTTGGCGGTCAGCAGCGCCACCGTCAGCACCTTCATCCACAGCTTCTGGTTCTGCAGCGCCGCGGGGTCCTGCAGCGTGGCCATGTAGACCAGGGCCGCCCCCGTCACCCACAGCACCGCCAGCGCCGCCTTGACGGTGGTCTTCAGGGCTTCCAGGTCCTGGCGCCAGGCCAGGCTGGGCGGTGCATGCAGCAGCCGAAGGAACTGCAGGTCGAACAAGAGGATGCGGCCCACGGCCACCGCCATGGCCAGCAGGTGGGCGAAGACCAGCAGGGTCTTGACGATGACGAGCAGGCTCAAGGGCAGGCTTTCGCGGGGCAGGCTGGCACGGCGGCGTTCAGGGCAGGCGTTCGAGTTCCAGCCGCAGGCGTTCACGATCGGCCGCCGCGGGCACCGCTTCCAGCAGCGCCTTGAAGAAGCCTGCGCGGCCCGAGCTGCGCGCCACGGCCCGGCGCACCACGACGCTGGCAATCGGGCCCAGCGACTTCATCAGCAGTTTCTGCGCGGCCGCGACGGTGTGTTCGGCCAGCACCGCCGGCGCCTCCACCACGGCCAGGTCGCCACCGGTGCCCTGGTGCGCGCGGGCGGCCGTGGTCCCGGCGTTCGCCTCTGTCGCAGTCGGGCGGGCATGGGCCATCTCGGCCAGGAACGCCGCGCGGGCTCGGGGTTCGCTCACGTGTTCGGCCAGGCGCGCGCAAAGGCTGGGCAGGTCGTTGCAGTCGCGCGCGGTGCGCTTGACCAGCACCGCGGCCAGCGGGCCCACGTGTCGTGCCAGGGTGGACTCGACGCGCGACAGCTGTTCGCTCGTCCAGCTGGTGGGTGCGGCCCAGGCCGAGCCGCTGCGGGTGCCGGGTGCCGAGGGCGGGCGGGGCTCGGGCTTGACCGGCAGGGCGATGACGGTGGCGTCGGACACGGCATCGGCCGGGGCCTCGCCCAGGCTGGCCAGCAGGGCGCGCCTGAAGTCCATGGCGCTGGCGAAGCGGTCTGCGGGTTCCTTCGCCAGGGCCCGTGCCAGCCAGGCGTCGTACTGCTGCGGCCCGGCGTAGCCCGGGAGCGCCGAAGGCAGCACCGGCGGCTCGTGCACCACGCGGTACATCAGCGATTCGGCGCTGCCCTTGAACGGGGGCTGCCCGGTCAGCAGCAGGTACAGCAGCACGCCGCAGGCATAGATGTCCACGCGGTGGTCGATGGCGGTGCCCAGGAACTGCTCGGGCGCCATGTAGCTGGGGGTGCCGATCATGCCGCCCAGCTGCGTCATGGCCACGGAGTCGACACGGGCGATGCCGAAATCGGCCAGCTTCACGCGGCCGTCGCGGGTCAGCAGCACGTTGGCCGGCTTGATGTCGCGATGCCACACGCCCTTGCCATGGGCGTGGTCCAGCGCTTCGAGCAGCTGCGCCATCACGCTGACGATGTCGCTCTCGCTGAAGCGCACCTGGTTGGCCAGATAGCGCTCCAGGGTCTGGCCCTGCACGAATTCCATGGCGATGTAGGCCAGCCCGCCTTGCTCGGTGCTGTCTTCGCCGAAGTCGTAGACGGCGACGATGCCCGGGTGAGACAGCCGCCCGGCCGCCTGGGCTTCGTTGCGGAAGCGCTGCGTGGCGCTGACACCCACCTGGTCGGTGCCCAGCAGCTGGCTGCGCATCGTCTTGATGGCCACCACGCGCTGGATGCCCGGGTCGAAGCCCTGGTAGACGATGCCCATGGCGCCTTCGCCCAGCACGCCCGTGACGCGGTACTTGCCCAGACGTTCGATCATGGTGTTTCAGGCCCCGGCGGGCGGTGTGCAGAAAGCAGCAGGCGGCTGCGGGTGGGGTGGGGCTGGCAGGTCTGGCGAGGCCGTCACCCGTTGTCCAGCATGCGCATGGCCTGCACGACGCTGGTGCGCATGCGATTGAACGAGGCCGCCAGGTTGCCGATCTCGTCCTTGCTCGCGGCACTGAATTCGGGGGCGTCCATCTCGCCCTGGCTGACGTGGTCGGCCAGCACTGACAGCCGCGTCACCGGGCGCACGATGACCAGCCAGATCATCAGGTTCAGCGCCACGCCCACGGCCAGGAAGATGGCGATCTGCGACCCCAGGAAGACATTGAAGGAACGCTGCGCGCGCTGCAGCGGCAAGTCCATCGGCACCGACACGATCTGTGCGCCCACCACTTCGTTCAGGTTCCAGCCGAAGCCGTTGGCCGGCCCGTAGCGTTCGACCATGGTCCGTGGGGCGGCCTCCACGCTGCTGTGGCACTGCAGGCAGGCGGCGTTGGTGATGCGCAGCGGCCGGGCCACGAACAGGGCTGGCCCGGTGGGCGTGTCGCGCTGGCCCACGGTCTCCTGCATCTCGGCGTCGGCCCGGAAGCCGCTGACGATGTCGACTTCCCAGCCCACGGCGCGGTCGCGCGGGTTGGTGGGGTTCAGCGTGGCTTCCTTGTACGAAAACTGGGGGTAGTGCTTCTGCAGCGAGGTCAGCACCTCCACCGCCGAGAAGCTGGGCACCGACTGGGGCAGGAATTCATGCTCCATCTGGGCCTGGAGCAGCTTGCTGATCTGGCCGGAGGTGTAGTTGCGCACGGCCATGGCCTTTTCCATCATCAGCCGGGCGTTGTTCAGCACCTCTTCGCGGGCGTTGGCCTGCAGCAGGTCGCGGCTGACCCAGGCGCTGACGCCCAGGCCCAGGGCCATCACCAAGGCGTAGATCAGGTTGAATTTGACGAGAAGCTTCATGCTGTGGACCCTTCGCGGCGGGTTCACCCGGCCGCCAGCCCGCCGCCGGCGCCGGGGGACAATCCCCGCACCGCTTCGGTATCGGCAGCGCCGGCGCCGTGCTTGAGCACCGGAACCGCAGGTTTGTCACGGCGGGTCAGGGGCCAATACTGTTCGGTTAGATTATTCTGACCTACAATCCCCACCGTCGCAACACGACGACGGGTAGGACATGGCACGAACCAAGGCGGTGCTTGGAGCAG
>LNET01000040.1 GCA_001464055.1 Burkholderiales bacterium Ga0077543 | reverse complement strand
TACCGCACGCTGCCGATGGTGTGGTACGTGCCGCCGTTGTCACCCATCACGGCCGCGGCCAACGCCGGCCATGTGGGCACCAACGGCGAGATCCCCGACGTCAACCAATTGCGCATTCCGGTCAAGTACCTGGCCAACCTGTTGACGGCCGGCGACACGGTGCCGGTGGTCGGCGCTCTGGAGCGCATGCTGGCCATGCGCGCCTACCAGCGCGCCAAGCATGTGGACGGCGTGGCCAACCACGCTGCCATCGACCAGGTGAAGCTGAGCGTCGACCAGGTCGAGGAGATGTACCAAGTGATGGCGATTGCCAACTACGAAGACCGTTTCGTCATCCCGACGACGCACCGCGAGTACGCCGAGAACGCCTTCAACGTGCGCGGAGGCTGCGGCTTCAGCTTCGGTAACGGCTGCAGTGAAGGAACTACTGAGACCAGCCTCTTCGGCAGCGAGAAGAAGCGCACCATTCCCATCAAGGCGGGGCTCTGACCATGAGCTTCTTCAACACCACCCCGGTGCCGGCCACCAAGACCCTTCGCGTGCTGGCCCACCTGCTGAGCTACCCCGACGCCGAGTTGCGTGCACATCTGCCGGAACTGCAGGCCGCTTTGCATGCCGAGGGCGCGCTCGGCAGCGCGCGGCTCGCCGAGCTGGATGCGCTCATCACCCGTCTGTCCCGCCGCCGTCCGCTGGACGTGGAGGCCGACCACGTCGAGCTCTTCGACCGCGGCCGAGGCACTGCGCTGCACCTGTTCGAGCACGTACACGGCGACAGCCGCGACCGCGGCCCGGCCATGGTGGACCTGTGCCAGACCTACGAAGCAGCTGGCCTGTACCTGGCGCCGGGCGAACTGCCGGATCACCTGACGGTGGTGCTGCAGTACGCCTCGACTCAGCCGCCCGCCCAGGCCCGGGCCTTCCTGGGCGAGATCGCCCACATCCTGCAGGTGATCTTCAGCGCGCTGCTGCGGCGCGAGGCGGCGCATGCCTGCGTGCTGGCGGCGCTGCTGGACCTGGCCGGCGAAAATGCGCAGGCCGTGGCCGTGCCGCCCGAGCCCGAGCTGGACGAGAGCTGGGCTGAACCCATGGCGTTCGATGGCTGCTCGACCCAAGGCCAGGCGCGGCCTGGGCAGCCGCAACCGATCCAGATCGTGCGCACACCAGCGCACAGCAGCGCGCGTCAAGCCGCACCAACCCTTCCGGGAGCGTCCGCATGAACACCCTCCACAATTTCGCCTTCAACGTCTACCCCTACCTCTGCCTGGCCGTTTTCTTCATGGGCAGCCTGGCGCGCTTCGATCGCGACCAGTACACCTGGAAGAGCGACAGCTCGCAGCTGCTGCGCAAGGCGCAGCTGCGCTGGGGCAGCAACCTGTTCCACGGCGGCATCCTGTTCCTGTTCTTCGGCCACCTGTTCGGGCAGCTCACGCCGCACTGGCTGTACGAGATCTTCGTCACCGCCTCCCAGAAACAGCTGATCGCCGTAGTGGCCGGCGGCATCGCCGGCGGCCTGTGTTTCATCGGCCTGACGATGCTGCTGCACCGCCGCCTGTTCGACCCGCGCATCCGCCTGACCAGCCACCGCACCGACATCGCCATCCTGGTGATCCTGTGGGTGCAGCTGGTTATCGGTTTGAGCACTCTGCCGACTTCGCTGCATCACGTGAAGGACCCGCAGACGATGCTGAAGCTGGCCGAGTACCTGCAGGGCATCGTGCTGATGCAGCCCAACGCAGCGCTGGTGGCCGGCGTGGACTGGCACTTCCAGGCGCACATGCTGCTGGGCATGACGATCTTCCTGCTGTTCCCGTTCAGTCGCCTGGTGCATGTGTGGAGCGGCTTCGGCACCCTGGCCTATCTCGTGCGTCCGTATCAGATGGTGCGTGCCCGGCGCCTCAACGTGCCGGCCGGGCAGACCCAGCCGCGGCGTGTTGGCTGAAGACGCGTGATCTCAACTTTGAAGGCCCAGACGATGAACACCTCCACTTCCGTGCTTCCCCAGGTCAACGGCGTCGTGCTGTCCTATCCCCAGGAAAGCGTGACGACAGAGGAACTCCGGCAACGGGCCTGTGCCGAGTTGCTGCGCCAGGCTGCCATCCAGTCCGGCCTGCTCGCCGCTGACGATCCGCTACCGCTGGGTGGCGCGATGACCGAAGCTGCCAGCGCCGCGATCGAGACCTTGCTGGACCGCGAGCTGCACTTGCCCGAGCCCTCGGAAGAGGCCTTGCGCCGGCACCACGCGGCCCAGCGCGGCCGCTTTGCGGTGGGCGAACGCACGCTGCTGCGCCATGTGCTGTTTGCCGTCACGCCGGGCGTGGACGTCAATGCCCTGCGCCAGCGGGCCGAGGCCTGCCTGCTGGACGTGCGTTGTGCGTCGCCGAGTGGTGAAGACCGCTTTGCGGCTGCCGCGGCGGCCACGTCGAACTGCCCCAGCGGCGACGAGGGCGGCGCACTGGGCTGGCTGACGACCGCGGACTGCGCGCCGGAATTCGCGCGCGAGATCTTCGGCAAGCCCGAGGTCGGCGTGCTGCCGCGCCTGGTGCACAGCCGTTTCGGCCTGCACGTGGTGGAGGTGCTGGCGCGCGAACCAGGGCTGGATCCAGCCTTCGAGACAGTGAAGTCGGCCGTGGCCCAGGGGCTTCGGCAGCAGGCCTTCGCCACCGCGCTGCGGCAATACCTGCAGCTGCTGGCTGGGGCGGCCACCGTGATGGGCGTGGACCTGGAGGCAGCCCAGTCGCCCCTGGTGCAGTAGGTCGCCGCAGGCCCGCCCCACCATGCCCGACGAACTCCTGCAGCGCCTGCAGCGCTTCCAGACCGACGCCTTCCCGCTGCACCGTTCGCATTTCAGGCACCTGGTCGACGACGGCCAGCATCCGATGACCTTGTTCATCGGTTGCAGCGATTCGCGCCTGGTGCCCTACCTTTTGACCGGTGCCGGCCCGGGCGAGCTGTTCCTGGTGCGCAATGTGGGCGCCTTCGTGCCGCCGCACGACCAGAGCCACGGCTTCCACGGCACCGCGGCGGCCATTGAATTTGCTGTGCTCAACCTGTCGGTGCGGCGCATCGTGGTGTGCGGGCACAGCCATTGCGGCGCCATCCGGGCCCTCTACGGTGACGTGCCAGCGGCCGCCAAGCACTTGCTGCAGTGGCTGGAGCTGGGGCGCGAGGCCGCCTTGCCCGTGGCCGAGCCCGGCCCCGACGTGTTGCGGCGCACCGAGCAACGCGCGGTGGTGCTGCAGCTGGAGCGGCTGATGGACTACCCGATGGTGCGCGAGCGCGTGGAGGCCGGCACGCTGGCCCTGCATGGCTGGCACTATGTGATCGAGGACGGCGAGGTGCACGTCTTCGACGTGCAGCGCGGCGGCTTCGTGCCGGCAGCGCAGGCCGACAACGCCGGCACCGGGCCGTACCGGGCGCATCAGCCCGAAACGCAGCCGGACGATGAATCGACGCGGCTGTGAACCAGCCAGCAGCCGCTCAGCCGACGCCCGTGAAATCGGGCGCCGGTCTTCGGCGGGCGTACGACGCCTTCCGGCGTCCTACGTCCAGCCTCAGTCCAGCTGGACGGCCTCGCCTTGTCGGTCGAAGGGAATCAGGCCGTTCAGCTGGCCGGACTTCACCGCTTCCACCATGCGCTTGAGGGCGGCTTCTACCTGCGCCGCTGCAGGCGCCTGCTTGCCTTGGCCGGACAAGGCGGCGGCAAAGACCAGCGCCCATTCCAGGCCCATGGCCGAGGCCTCGGCCTGCAAGGCGTCGAAGTCCTTCAGCTCGGCAGGGTCCTTGTCGACGCACATCAGCGGCGCCAGCTCGCCCGATTCGCCCGCCTCGAAGCGAGCCCGCTGTTCGGCCGTGGCACCTGCAGGCAGGCTGGCCCCGGCAAACACCAGCAATAGACGCTGGGCGTCGGGTTGCTGCCGCGCAGCGGCCAGCAGTTCGTTGAAGTGACTGATTTCCATCAGCCCGAGCTTAGTCGTTTGGGGCGGCTTGCTGATCGCCATGACTGCGTTCGCAGACGGGTCATGGTCTCGGTGGCACTGGCTTGCCACCTGTTCGGTATCTTGCAGGCGTGGATGACGCATGGGGCTTGAGTTCGATGCAGGACTGTGGACCGCCGGATCGCATTCAGGTCTCCAGTACAGTGCGCAGATGCAACGTGCCTGGAGTCTGTCGGCCAAGCTGGGCGCCATCGGAAGCGCCTTGCTGCTCATGGCCTTGGCATCGATCGGCCTGACGCTTTGGGTGACCTGGCAGCTGGAAGGTGGTGCAGCGGCTGTCAACGAGGCCGGCCGCATGCGCATGCAGACCTGGCGCATGGCGCAGACGCTTGCACGCGAAGACCTTCCGCAGTTGGTCGAGCACGTGGCCCAGTTCGACCAGAGCGTGCACTTGCTGCGCCAGGGTGAACCCGCCCGCCCGCTGCTCGTTCCGCACGATGCGGCCTCGCAGCAGGCGTTTGAGGCGGTGCAGCGCGACTGGTCAAACCTCAAGGCTCAGTGGAAGGCCTTGCCGGCTCCGGATGCACAACGCTCCGCGCAGCAGGCCGAGGCCTTCGTCGCCCGCATCGATGCATTCGTCTCGGCCATCGAGCAGCATTTGTCCCGCCTGACGGCCATCCTGAACGCCGTTCAGTTCGTGATGGTGGCGCTGACCATCGGCAGCGCGATTGCCCTGCTCTACTCGGCCTACCTGTTCATCTTCAATCCGCTGTCCCGGCTGCAGGCCGGCCTGGCTCGCGTGGAAGGTGGTGATCTGGGCGCAAGGGTCGAACCGGGCGCAGACGATGAGTTCGGCGCGCTCGCGGCTGGTTTCAATCGCATGGCCGCAACCCTTCAGGGCCTGTACCAGAACCTCGAATCCAAGGTGAAGGAAAAGACCGAGCATCTGGAAGCCGAGCGATCGCGCCTGTCCGCACTCTACGAGTCAGCGGCCTTCGTGGCGCGCGCCGAGACACTGGAGGCATTGGCGCAGGGCATCGCCCGGCAGGTGCGCCAGGTGGCCCGGGCCGACGCCTCCGCCGTGCGCTGGTCTGACGAGGCCAACCGCAAGTACCTGCTGCTGGCGTCTGACTGCCTGCCGCAGGCGGTGATCGACGAAGAGCTGTGCATTCCCACCGGCGACTGCCTGTGTGGCCAGCCGCAGGGCGGTGCCGCGACGCGCGTGATCCCCATCCTGCCCGACGGCCCCGCGTCGCGTCTGGGTCATTGCGCCAAAGAAGGCTTCCAGACGGTCGTCAGCGTACCCGTGCGGCTGCATGAGCGCATGGTGGGCGAGCTCAACCTCTTCTACCGCGAGCCGCAGACCCTGTCGGACGATGACCGTGCCCTGCTCGAAACCATCGCCAGCCATCTGGCCGGTGCCATCGAGGGCCTGCGCGCCGCAGCCCTGCAGCGCGAGACCGCCGTGGCCGAAGAGCGCAGCTTCATCGCGCGGGAACTGCACGATTCCATCGCGCAGAGCCTGGCCTTCCTGAAGATCCAGCTGGGCCTGCTGCGCAACGACATCAAGAGCGCCGACGCATCGCGCATCGACAAGACCTTGGGCGAACTGGACGCCGGCGTCCACGAAAGCCTGGGCGACGTGCGTGAGCTGCTGGTGCATTTCCGCACCCGTACCAACACTGAAGACATCGCGCCGGCCTTGAGGACCACGTTGCAGAAGTTCGAGCATCAGACCGGCCTGGCCACGCACCTGGACATCGAGGGCGATGGCATGCCCTTGCCAGCCGACGTGCAGGTGCAGGTGCTGCACGTGGTGCAGGAAGCCCTATCCAACGTGCGCAAGCACGCGCAGGCGCGCGAGGTGTGGGTTGAAGTGCAGCAGGCACCGCAGTGGCGCGTAGAGGTGCGCGACGACGGCTGTGGCTTCGATCCCCATGGTGCCGGCCCCGACGAGACCCATGTCGGCCTGCGCATCATGCGCGAGCGGGCACAGAATATCGGCGCCACGGTGGAAGTGGCCTCGGTGCCGGGCTCGGGCACCTGCGTGGTGCTGAGGTTGCCGGAACGCCTGGGGCAGGCAGCATGACGAGCGCAGCCGCCATCCGCGTGCTGGTGGTGGACGACCACACGCTGTTTCGCCGTGGGCTGATCTCGCTGCTGGCGGGTGATGCCCGCTTCCAGGTGGTGGCCGAGGCCGGCGACGCTAATGAGGCACACCAGCGAGCCGCACAGACGCAACCCGATGTGATCCTGCTGGACAACCACATGCCTGGCGTGACCGGTGTCGACGCGCTGGCCGGATTCAGGGCGGTGGCGCCCCAGGCACGGGTGCTGATGCTCACCGTCAGCGAGGACGAACGTGACCTCGCCGCAGCCCTGCGCGGTGGCGCCCGCGGCTACCTGCTCAAGACCATGGACAGCGAGATGCTGGCCGCCGCCATCCAGCAAACCATGGCAGGCGTTTCTGTCGTCAGCCCCGAGATGACGAGCAAGCTGGTGAGCGCCTTCCAGGCCGGGTATGGCACGGCTTCGCCCCCGCCGCCAGCGGTCGACACCGACCCGATCCACAGCCTGTCGCCCCGCGAGCGCGAGATCCTGGCCTTGATCGCCAAGGGTGCCAGCAACAAGGAAGTGGCGCGCGACCTGAACATCGCCGAAGCCACGGTGAAGATCCACGTGCAACACATCCTGCGCAAGCTCAACCTCAGCTCGCGAGTGCAGGCGGCCGTCTACATGGCTGGGCGGTCAAGGTGATGGCGGAATGGCAACTGCAAGGTCTGCCAGGTCTGCCGGGTCTGCTGGCCCTGCACTGGTCCGTGGAGCGGAAGGTCCTGGCGCCGCCGGGTCCGAGCACTGAGCACTGAGCACTGCGCCCGAGCCCGAGCCGCTGCCCTGGCCTTGCCGGCGCCTGGCCGCAGTGGACTGTGGCCACTGCGTTGTCCAGGACTGGCGCCTCGGTGTCCGCCCCGGCCGTGCACGCCGCCTTCAGCGCCAGCGCCACCCATCTGCGGTGTTTCGTGCAGCCCGACTTCAGAACGGAGTCGCAGCTGCCGAAATACCCCTAGTAGATAACCGAAAGGAACTGCCTCATGAGCAGCATGAAGAACCTCAACATTGGCACGCGTCTGGCGCTCGGCTTCGGTTTGATCCTGGTCTTGATGGCGTCTGCACTGCTCTTGTCAGGGTTCCAGTTCCGGGGCCTGGGCCACACCTTGAGCAAGATCGTCGATGAAGACTGGGAGAAGGCGCTCGCCGTGGCGGACGTGGACGCCTACACCCGAGCCAACGCCCGACGCACGATGGAACTGCTGCTGGTGGCAGACGCCTCGCAAGCGCAGGCCGTGCGGGCCCACATGCAGCAGAACAAGGCGCGCATCGACGAGGCGCTGGCCAAGCTGGACCTACTGGTTCGCCTGCCCGAGGGCAAGCAGGCGCTGGCCGCCCTGAAGACCGACCGGGCGGCTTACGTCGCGAGCTTCACGAAGGTCGATCAACTGGTTCAGGCCGGCGACCGCGAAGCTGCGGTGCGCACCCTGTGGGCCGAGACGCTCCCGGCCATCGACAAGTTGCAGGTGAACGTCGATGCGCTCTTGGCGCTGCAGCAAAGGCTGGTCGATCAGGCCAGTGCGAATGCCCAGGCCGACATCACCCGTACGCTTTGGAGCCTGGGCACGGCAGGCCTGCTGATGCTGGGCCTGGGCTCGGCTGCAGAGTGGTGGCTGGCGCGCTCGATCACGCAGCCGATCGGGCGGGCCGTTGCCGTGGCCGAAGCCGTGGCACGGGGTGACCTGACGGCCGAGGTCGTGAGCGACGCGCGTGACGAGACCGGACGATTGCTGCAGGCCCTGGGCTCCATGACGAGCAGCCTGCGCAGCGTGGTGCAGACGGTGCGCCAGGGCAGCGAGAGCATCGCCACCGGTACCGGGCAGATTGCCAGCGGCACTGCCGACCTGTCGCAGCGCACCGAGGAGCAAGCCGCGAACCTGGAGCAGACGGCGGCGTCCATGGAGGAACTGTCGGCCACGGTGCGCCACAGCGCCGATGCAGCCCGCAATGCCAGCGCGTTGGCCCAGACGGCAACGGCCACCGCCAGAGCCGGTGGTGCGGTGGTCGAGCAGGTGGTGGGCACCATGGACGACATCACCGCAGCCAGCCGCAAGATCGCCGACATCATCGGCGTCATCGACGGCATCGCATTCCAGACCAACATCCTGGCCCTGAACGCGGCTGTGGAGGCTGCGCGTGCCGGCGAACAGGGCCGCGGATTCGCCGTGGTGGCCTCTGAAGTGCGGGGGCTGGCGCAGCGCAGCGCAGCGTCGGCTCGGGAGATCAAGTCATTGATTCAGGCCAGCGTCGACAAGGTGGAGGCGGGCAGCAACCTGGTGGGATCGGCCGGCCGCACGATGAAGGACCTGGTGTCGCAGGTGGCACAGGCCAGCGAGGTGTTTGCCCAGATCAGCGCGGCCGCAGACGAGCAGACCCGGGGCATCGGCCAGGTCAATGAAGCGGTGACCCAACTCGACCAGGTGACGCAGCAGAACGCGGCGCTGGTGGAGCAAAGCGCCGCGGCCTCGGACAGCCTGCGGGTTCAGGCCGAGAAGCTGGTGGAATCGGTGCGGGTGTTCCGCCTGGCTGCAGCCTGAAAGCGGCGACCTCAGGCTCCGCGCCGGGCGCGCATGGCCAGGCCGATGCGGTCGAGTACGGCATCGCTCAGCAAGCGGGCCGCCATGGGCAGCAACTCGGTTTCCTCGCGGGCGATGTGCCGCTCGTAGAGTTGTACGAAGCCCGGTACGTCGGCGTCGGTCAGCGTGGACGCGGCGCCTTCCTTGACTTGCAGGAGCCGCTGACGCAAAGCGTCCCAGCGCTGCTCCAGCAGGCGGTGGTCATTGCAGAGCGAGGCGGTCAATTCGCGCAGGCACACCGCATCTGAGCCGGCCATCGATTCCAGCAGGGCAGGGAACAGGTCCTGCTCCTCGTCGTCGTGATGGTGGCGCGCGGCTGTGTCGAAGTAGCGCATGACGGCGCTCGCGGCTTCCTGAGCGGACCGGTCTGCGCCATGCGTTCGCACATGGTCAACCAGGCGCAGCAGGGTCTCGCACTGGTGCTTTACGCGCCCGTGGCAGGCGGCCAGCATTTCCAGGGGCACTTCGAAGCCGATGGCAGGGGCGCTGTGACCGGGCAGTGTGAGGGCCATGGCGAATGTGCTCCCGCGTGCGTTCAAGTGCCGCGGCCCGGGCGCGCGGTGCGCCGCGGGGTTGGTGCCGCCGCCTTCGCGGTCACCTGCGCAGCCACGACGGCTGGCAGCTTGCGGCCGGCGGGCGAGCGCCTGGGCTTCACCGCGGGCAGGGACAGCCCTTGCGTCATGTCCGCCAGCGTCGCACCGTCCAGCGCCTTGAAGTAGCCCGTCAACGCTTCTCCGAACAAGTGCTTGAGCCGGCAGCTCGGCGCAAGCGTGCAGGCGTTGGTGCTGGCGTCGAAACACTCCACCAGCCGGAAGTCGGTTTCGGTGGCGCGCACCACATCGCCGATTCGGATGGTCTCGGGCTCGGCCAGCAGCCGCAGGCCACCGCCACGGCCCCGGGTGGTTTCCAGCAGGCCCTGGCGCGCCAGGTCGTTGACCACCTTCATCAGGTGGTTCTTCGACAAGCCGTGTTGTTCAGCCAGCTCGCCGATCGTGACCAGGCGGTCGCGGTGCACTGCGCAGTACATCAGCACGCGCAGCGTGTAGTCGGTGTATTCGGACAGGCGCATGAGGATCTCTAAAGAAGTATTCAGTGTATTGCTTTAAGCGAGGCGAGTCACTAACATGCATTCATGCTGCATCTTTCAAGCAAGCGCCCGGACAAGTTGACTCAAGCCCGGATTGCGGACTTCCCGCTGCCCGGCTGGCCGCTGTTCCGGCTGGGATTCCGGCCGTTCTACCTGGGCGCTGCCGCGTTCGCGCTGTTCGCGGTGCCATACTGGATTGCGGGCCTGCTGGGCTGGTTGACGCTGCCCTCGACGATGCCGCCGCTGCTGTGGCACGCCCACGAGATGCTTTACGGCTTTGCCGTGGCGGTGATCGTCGGCTTCCTGCTCACGGCCGGGAAGGCCTGGACGGGGCTGGCCACGCCAAGGGGCGCCACGCTCGCGGCCTTGGCAGGGCTGTGGCTGGCGGCGCGGCTGGCTGCCCTGGGGGCGCCGTACGCGGTGTACGCGTTGCTGGACATGGCCTTGTTGCCCTGGGTGGCCCTCGTGCTTGCCCGCGTGCTGCTGAAGGCCGGCAACCGGCGCAATCTGCCGCTGGCTGCAATCCTGCTGCTGCTGGCAACGGCGAACCTCGGTTTTCACGCCGCGGTTCTGGGCTGGCTGAACATCGATCCGCTGCGGGCGCTGCATGCCGGGCTGGCCTTGATCGTGATGATCGAGTGCGTCATCGCCGGGCGGGTGATTCCGGCCTTCACGATGTCGGCATTGCCGGGCCGGCAGTTGAAGGTGCCCACGGGGCTGGAGCGCAGCACGTTGGCCGTGACGGCAGTGTCGCTGGCGGCCTGGGTGCTGCTGCCCGCCAACCCGGCGACCGCCGCAGGCTTGGCCCTGGCGGCGCTGTTGCACACCGCCCGGCTGTGGCATTGGCAGCCCTGGCGCACGCGGGCGCGCCCCATCTTGTGGGTGCTGCACGCCGCCTATGCCTGGCTGCCTGTCGGCTTCGGCTTGCTGGCCTGGGCGCAAGTGGGTGGTGTGGCTGCATCAGCCGGCATCCACGCGCTGGCCGTGGGCGCCACGGCGGGGCTGATCATCGGCATGATCACCCGCACGGCCCGAGGCCACACCGGGCGAGCACTGAAGGTCTCGCGCCTGGAAGTGGCTGCCTATCTGCTGGTGGCGGGTGCCGCTATCACCCGCGTTTTGCTGCCCTGGGTGGCACCGGCGCACACGGCGAATGGGCTGGTGCTGGCTGCATCCGCCTGGGCCATCGCCTTTGCGCTGTACCTCTGGGTCTTCACGCCCTGGCTGCTCAGCAGCCGCCTCGATGGCAAGGACGGCTGAGCGTTCCTGTTCTCTCGCTGCACCCCGCGCGATGTTGATGTCGAGCGCGGGCACGGGGTGCTGCTCGAAACGTGAAACCCTGCCCTGCGGGCAGGGCGTAACCTTCAAGGTGGCGGACGCCCTGCCGACAATGCGTCCAGAGAGCCCGGCCGCCCCGGGCAACATGTCCTGCGAATACACGCCTTGCGAACATCTGCGCCCGACTGCGATTCCCTGCTGCGTGAGGCTGACGCTGCGCGGGACGGTGGCCGCCTGCCCGACGCCCTGTCCCTGACCGAGGCCGCCTGGCTGCGCATGGCGGCAGGCGAGCCCGGCGACCGCCGCCGCGCCGCGATGCTGCTCATCCAGCTGCGCCACCGCAGCGGCCGTCTGGCCAGCGCTCTGAGCCTGGCCCATGACGCGCTGCCGCTGCTGCGCGCCGGGGGCCCGGTGGGCGACCTGATCGACACGCTGCGTATCCTGGCGCTGCTGGCCGCGGACACCGATGCCTTCGTGCAATCGCTAGCCTGGGCGCAGGAGGCTCACCGCCTGGCGGCGGAACATGCTGACGCCGTGCGCCTGTCTCTGACCACCAATGCGCTTGGCGGCTTCTTCGACCGTATCGGCGACCCCTGGCAGGGCGTGCGGCTGATGCTGGAGTCGCTGGAACTCGCCCGCGCCTGCGGCGATGCCTACGCGCTGACCGTGGCCTTGAACAACACCACCGTGGCATTGGTCAGCCAGTACCACCTGCTTCGCGACGGTGTCGCGCTGGACGAAGCGCGCGAGCCGCTGCGCCGCGCTCTGCCTTACGTGCGCGAGCTCGCGGCGCTCGCGCTTGATCGTGGCGATCCCTATGCCCGTGTCATCGCCCTCGGTAACGAAGGCGAGGTGCTGGTCCATTTGGGCGACCCCGAAGCCGCGGCGCCGCTGCTCGACGAAAGCATTTTCCAGGCGCGCCGGCACGGCTACGGTGCCTTGAGCGGGCGCATCGGCTGCTCTCGCGGCGAGCTTGCCCTGGCCTGCGGCGAACCGCAGCTGGCGTGGGATCGCCTGCAGGAAGTGCTGACGAGCGATCTGCCGGCCGACCCCCGCGCCACGCTACGCCGGCTGCACCATGGCCTGTCGCGGGCCGCCGCTGCCCTGGGCCGCAGTGCAGATGCACTGCACCATCTGGAGGCCTACCTGGCGCTGGAGCGGCAGCGTGTGGTTGTGCAGCTGCGCGCGCAGTCCGAGCTGTTCGTCACGCGCATGGAAGCTGAGCAGATGCGGCGCGAGTCGCAGACGCTGCGCGAGCGCACGCGGGCGCTCGAAGCCGACGTGCTGCGCGACCCGCTCACCGGTCTGGGCAACCGCCGCCAGCTCGAGGCGGCATGGCCGGCGCTCTTGGCCGAAGCGGGTTCCGGCGAGGAGATGTTGAGCGTGGCCGCGCTCGACCTCGACCACTTCAAGCGTGTGAACGACAGTCATGGCCATGCGGTCGGTGACCAGGTGCTCGTCGCGCTCGCTGATCTGCTGCGCGTCCATGTGCGTGCCAGCGACTTGGCGGTGCGCATGGGCGGTGAAGAGTTTCTGCTCGTGCTGACCGCCATCGGCCCCGAGCGGGCCACCGAGGTGTGCGAGCGCCTGCGTCAGCGCGTGGCCGAGCATGGCTGGGCCTCGCTGGCGCCCGGGCTCACGGTCACGGTGAGCATCGGCTTGGCGAGTGCGCCGCCGCTGGAGGCGGCCGCCCTGATGCGGCGTGCCGACGAGGCGCTCTACCGCGCCAAGACCGAGGGGCGAAACCGGCTGGTGCGGGGGTAGTCGCCCTCCCGGTGCCTGGCCCTGCCGCCCGAGGTCGGCCCTGTTGGAGCCCGTCGGGCAGACCGTGCATCTCGATCAGCCGGCGGGCCACCGCTGCCCGGTAGGCCAGCGCCCGGATCGCCAGCGTGGTCATCCCTCAGCGCAGCGTGACCCAGTTGAAGACCATGAAGTTGTCGGCCCGCATGGGCGCGTCCACGTTCGCGCGCATGGCCCAGGTCAGAAACTGCTGGTGCAGCGGGATGTGACCCACGTCGTCGCGGTGCAGCACCAGGGCTTCCTGCATCAGCGCCGTGCGCTTGGCGCTGTCGGTCTCGGCCTGGATGGCCTTCACGAGCGCGTCGATCCGCGGCTGGCTGTAGCCGCCCAGGTTCCACTGGCCCTGCCCACCGGCGGGCGTGGCCATCAGGGAATAGATGGCGTGCAGGGCGTCGAAGCCGGCGGGCGACCAGCCGGCCATGAAGAAGCTGGTGTTGCGCTGCAGAACGCGCGGGAAGTAGCTGGCCTTGGGCTCGGTCTGCAGGCGGATGCGGATGCCCACGCGCGCCAGTTGTGCGGCCACGGCCTGGCAGATCTCGGCGTCGTTGACGTAGCGGTCCGTGGGGCAGTTCATGGTCAGCTCGAAGCCCTGGGGATAACCGGCTTCGGCCAGCAGGCGCTGCGCCGCCGCCGGGTCGTGGGGCCGGCGCAGGTCGAGTTCCGCGCTGTAGCCGCGCATGCCTTCGGCCACCATCAGGGCAGCCGGCCGCGCCGCGCCGCGCAGCAGGCGCTGCACGATGCTGTCCACGTCGATGGCCTGGTAGAAGGCCTGGCGCACGCGCTGGTCCTTGAAGGGGTTGCGACCCTTCACGCTGCTGTACAGCAGTTCGTCGCGCTGCTGGTCGAAACCCAGGAAAATGATGCGTGACTCGGCGGCCTGCACCACGCGCAGCGCCTTGTTCGCCTGCAGGCGCGGCACGTCCTGCAGCGGCACCGGGTCGATCAGGTCCACCGCCCCCGAGGCCAGCGCGGCCACGCGCGTGGCGTCGCTGGCGATGGGCTGGAACACGACTTCGGTGACGTTGCCGTCGGCTGCACCCCAGTGCCCGGTGTGGCGCTTGAGCACCGTGCGCACGTCGGGACGGCGTTCGTGCAGGCGGAACGGGCCGGTGCCATTGGCCTGGAACGACGCGGTGTTTTCCTTGCCCTGGCGCCGGTCGACCGGGCGTTCTGCGCCGTTGGCCGCGGCCCAGCGCTGGCTGAGCATGTAGGTGGTGGTCAGCAGGTCGGGCAGGATGGCGTTGGGGGTGTGCGTCAGCACCTCGACGGTGTGGTCGTCGAGGCGACGAACGTCCCGAACCGAGGCCAGCTGGGTGCGCAGGTCCGAGCCCTCGCCAATGGCGCGCCGGATCGAGAACACGACATCGTCCGCCGTGAAGGCGCTGCCGTCGTGGAAGCGCACGCCGCGCCGCAGCTCGAAGCGCCAGGTGGTGGGCGCCACCGCGGTCCAGCGCAGCGCCAGGCCCGGCACCAGCTTCAGCTGCCGGTCGCGTGTGACCAGGGGTTCGAAGATGTTGCCGGTGAGGGACAGCTGCACCGCCTCGGACAGCGAATGCGGGTCCATCGACAGCGCGTCGCCCTGCACCGCCACGCGCAGGGTCTGTGCCGTGGCGCTGCCCGTGACCAGCGGCAGTGCAAGCGGCACCGCCAGCAACAACGCCAGCAGGCTGCGAAACGGGCGCATGTTCAGAAGCGCGCCGAAGCGCCCAGGAAGAACTCTGCGCCGGCGTAGTCGTAGGTGTCCGGGTAGGTGTTGTTGCGGCGTTGCCGGCTGCCCAGCAGCGGCGGCGTCTTGTCGAACACGTTGTTCACGCCCCCCCATAGCGCAAGCTGCGGGTTCAACTGGAGATTGAACGAGAGGTCGACGTAGTTCTGCGCGGCAATCCGCGGCACGGCCTCGGTGCTGGCCGCGGGCGCGGCGGCGCCGCGGCGTGCCGGCAGTTGCAGCACGTCCAGGTCGACGGCGCCCAGATGGCGGTGGCGCAGGCTCAGCAGCAGCGGGCCGGTGGTCCAGGACAGCCGCGTCGTGGTCTTGAGCTTGGCCTTGGGTTCGCCGCAGGTGGGGCCGTACAGGCCCGTGCAGTCGTTGAACTGGCCCGGCAGTTCCTGCACCGGCGTCACGGTGAAGCGGCGCAGCCAGTTGGCCGCCAGGGCCAGGTCGAAGCGGCTGGTGTTGCCGAACAGGCCGAAGCCGGCGTTCAGCCGCTGGTTCAGTTGCAGGTCCACGCCCGAGGTCTGCAGCCGGCCGATGTTCTCGTTCAGCGCCGTGACCGGGAACTGCACGTCGATCACGCCGCTGGCCGGGTTGCGCGAAATGGCGCGGCAGGCCACGCTGCCGGCGTCGCGAATCTGGTTGTAGCAAAGGTTCAGGATGCTGTTGACGCCGCCTGCCAGCGGGCTGATGGCACCCGTGACACGGATGTCGTAGTAGTCGAGCGTGGCCCGAAAGCCGGGCAGCGCGGCCGGTGTCAACACCAGGCCGGTGGTGAAGGTGTCCGAGCTTTCCTCGTTCAGGCGGGGGTTGCCGCCCAGCACGCCCGGAATCTGGGCGTTGGGCTGCAGCGCGGCCGTGCCCACCGCAGCAGCCGGCACGCCGGTGCTGGTGCACAGCGCCCGCAGCGCGGCGTTGGTGGCGGCTGCAGCCTGGGCGCAGGGGTCGGTGGCGGCCACCGGGAAGTTGCGCGTGCCACCGAAGGCTTCGCCGACGTTCGGGGCGCGGATGGCGCGCTGGAACTGCGCGCCCGCACTGGCCTGGCTGTTCAGCTGCCAGTCGATGCCGGCCTGGTAGGTCCAGACGCCGCCCACGGCCTGCAGGTCGTAGTCGGAGTAGCGGGCCGCGGCGTTCACGGCCAGATCCTTGGCGATGGCGGCGTCCTTCAACAAGGGCACGCGCACTTCGCCCAGCAGTTCCCAGACCTTGATCTCACCCTGGGTGGGGGTGATGGGGTTGAAGCCGGCGATGTCGCCGGCCGCCAGCAAGGAGTCAGGCCGGAAGTCGACGCTGCTGGCGCGCCATTCGCCGCCCAGCGAAAAACCCACGCGGCCGGCGGGCAGCTGCCACAGCTTGCCATTCAGGTTGGCCGCCGCGACCTTCAGGTCGGTGATGTCGACGTTGACAGAATCGACCTGGATCGAGGCCAGGCCCGCGGCCGAGATGTTCGGGCCGAAGGGGTTGACGAGGGGGGCGCCGCCGCCCGGCGCAGACAGCAGGCCGCGGCTGAAAGCAGCGCGCGAGACATTGCCCGTCTGCAGCTGGGTGTTCTTCGACCGCGCAGTGGACACATAGGCCTCCCAGGCCAGGTCGGTGGCGGGCCCGGCGGCGCCCAGGTCGCCGCGCAGGCCCAGCAGCAGTCGCCAGGCGTCGCGTTCGTCCAGGTTGCGCCGCGGGCCGGCTTCGATCAGGCGACGCGCGAAGCCCAGGTTCACGCGGCCGTCGTTGGCCGCAGCGCCGGTCTCGGTCTGGTCCAGCACCTGCAGCACGTTGCGCAGGCCAGTGCCGATGTAGGGGTTGTTGACCTCGATCGGCAGGGTTTCGTTGATGAAGCTCGAGGCAAAGCCGACCGTGGTCTTGTTGCGCGAGTAAGCGCCCTCGAAGAAGGCGGTGACGCCATCGGACAGGCTGTAGCGGGCCAGGCTCGTCAGCGCCAGCCGTTGCTGTGGCACGCGCAGGTAGTTGTCGCGCAGGAAGTCGAAGAAGTCGGTGTCCGCGTTGTAGGGCCGCACGTTGCGGCCGCTGTCGTCGGGGATGAAGCCGTTGGCGCCGATGCCGGTCAGCCCTGCGGCGGCGTAGGCCGCGGCCAGGCCCGGACGTGCGGCGATGGCGGCCGGCGTGCCGGGCAGGCCGAAGAAGCGGCCATTGGGGACGAAGCTGGACCCCCCCGGGCCCAGCTGCCGCACGCCGCCCACCGTCACGTCGATCAGATTCACCGCGGAGTAGCCGCGCTCGGACGTCAGGATGGGCTGGCGGTCGACGTAATTGACCGACAGCGCGACGTTGCCACGCCCGCCGCCCAGCGTGTGGCCGGCCGTGAGCGTGAGGTCGGCCGTGCCGCCGTCGCCGCGGCTGTCCACACCGTATTGCGCGCGCGCCTCGATGCCATCGAAGTCGTCGCGCAGGATGTAGTTGACGACGCCGGAGATGGCGTCGGACCCGTAAACCGCCGAGGCGCCGCCCGTCACCACTTCCACGCGCCGGATCAGCGCGGTGGGAATGGTGTTGATGTTGGTCACCTGCGAGGCGTCGAAGAAGACATAACGCCGGCCGTTGACGAGCACGAGGTTGCGGTTGGCGCCCAGGCCCCGCAGGTCGACGGTGGCAGCACCCGTGCCGGTGGCGCTGGCCAGCGAGTTCGATGCCGAAGTGGTGGCCGGCACGAACTGCGGCAGGCTGTTCAGCAGGTCTTCGGCGTTGACCGTGCCGGAAAGCTTCAGGTCGGTGTCACGCACCGTGACCACGGGCACCGAGGCGGCGTCACGGTCGCGCAGGATGCGCGTGCCGGTGACGGTGATGGTGCTGGCAGTGGCATCGCCAGGCACGCCGGCGGGCGCACTTGCCGGACTCGACTGAGTAGGCTGGGCCTGCGCGGGCAGTGCAGCCAGCATGGCCAGCAGCGACCACATCGGCAGGGGGCGGGTGGAGCGATGACCGTTTGTCTTCATGGGTGTTTGGGCTTGATGCAATCAATGTGATCGAAGGCAGGTCCGGTCGCACCTGCAGGTAGTGGGGGATTCTGCCCCGGCCGATGAGTGGTCCGCAAACGGGCGTGGCAGCAATCTGTTGTTCCCAACAGGGCCGCCGCAGCCGCTTGCCCCAGCAGGCACCGCTGTCTTCAAGGGGCTTGCCCAGACCTGGCGGCAGCACGAACACAGCCACACCTGCGATGACCAGCAGCGGCTGCTGGTGCTGGCCAACGCCGAACTGGCTGCGGGCAATGCTCAGGCTGCGGTGGTGGACGGCCAACGGCCGCTGGCGCAGCGGGCAGGTTCACGCAAAGAGAACCTGATCGCGGCGGTGGAACGGCAGGTTCCAGGGGTGCAGGTCAGAATGGCTGGCCAGCGCCGACGTTGCGGCGCGCGATGCGAACCCGGTTCAACCCGCCGCGGATGGACCGCCACCCAAGATCAGGAGCCCATGCGATGAGAGGCATCCTCGCTTATCTGCAAGTGAAGAACACCGGCGAGGCCATCGCCTGGTACGAGCGGGTCTTCGGCGCCAGGGAGGTCCGCGCCCGCCTGGTGGCGCCCGACGGCACTTGCATGAACGCAGAGATCGAGATCGAGGGCACCCGGCTGATGCTGGCCGACGAGATGCCCCGGATCGGCTCCGCAAGCCCGGCGACTCTGGGCGCCACGTCGGTCGTCCTCGACCTGCACGTCGAGCACGTGGACGAGACCTTTGCGCGGGCACTGGCCGCCGGTGCCGAGCAGGTCTATCCGCTTGGCGATCAGTTCTATGGCGACCGCGCGGGCCGCGTCCGTGATCCGTTCGGTCACCACTGGATCATCGCCACGCGGCTGCGCGAGGTCCCGGAGGCGGAAATGCTGGCGGCGTTCCGGGCGATGTTCGGTTAGTGGGGTGCGCGCCAGGCCATCGAGCCTGGCGGCGCCGGTACCCCCCCCAGTCAGCTGGCGGGTGGGCGTGGCCGGTTGTGCGGGCGATCGAACGGCATGTGCAGGCGGACCGGCGCGTCCCGCCCGTCCACAATGGGGCGGGAGGGTCCGGGCGCCGCTGCCCGGCCCGGCGCAGCACCCCGCAGCATGCAAACGGCAGAACACCACCTGAACCGCGTCCTGGCCGCCATGGCCGGGCCCGACGCGCGCCCGCGAGCCGACCAGACGGCGGCCGTGGCGGCCCTGGTCGAGCAGCGCGCCCGCGTGCTGGTGGTGCAGGCCACCGGCTGGGGCAAGTCGGCGGTGTACTGGGCCGCCACTTCGGCGCTGCGGGCCGAAGGCAAGGGGCCGACGCTGATCGTCTCGCCCCTGCTGGCGCTGATGCGCGACCAGGTCAGCGCCGCGGCCCGCGCCGGCCTGCGCGCGGCCACCGTCAATTCCACCAATCTGGACGACTGGGACACGGTCTTCGACGACATCGCAGGCAATCGCATCGACGTGCTGCTGGTCTCGCCGGAACGCCTGGGCAACCCGGGTTTTGCGCGGCGCCTGCCTGGGCTGCTGGCGGCGGCCGGGCTGGTGGTGATCGACGAAGCGCACTGCATCTCCGACTGGGGCTTCGACTTCCGCCCTGACTACCAGCGCCTGGCCAAGACGCTGCTGGGCATCGACCCCGGCACGCCCGTGCTGGCCACCACGGCCACCGCGAACGACCGCGTCACGCAGGACATCGGCCGGCAGCTCGGCGCGCAGGCGCTCACCTTCCGCGGTTCGCTGGCGCGTTCGTCGCTGCGCCTGGCGGTGGTGCCTGGGCTGGGTGCGCTGGAGCGTTACGCCTGGGTGGCCGAAGCGCTGGACGCCTTCGCCGGCTCAGGCATCGTCTATGCGCTGACGGTGGCCGAGGCGCAGCGCCTGGCGGGCTTCCTGAAGTCCTGCGGCTTCGAGGTGGCGGCCTACCACGGCGCGCTGGAAACCGAAGAGCGCCAGCGCATCGAGGACGCGCTGCGCCGCAATGCGCTGAAGGCGGTGGTGGCGACCTCGGCGCTGGGCATGGGCTACGACAAGCCCGACCTGGCCTTCTGCATCCACGTCGGCTCGCCGGCTTCGCCGGTCGCCTATTACCAGCAGGTGGGCCGGGCCGGCCGGGCGCTGGACGACGCCGTGGCCGTGCTGCTGCCGGCCGAAAGCGACGAGCAGATCTGGGCCTACTTCGCCACCGCCGGCGTGCCCAACGAAGCGCGTGTGGGCAAGATCCTCGCGGCCCTGGCGGGGGGCCCGCAGACCCTGGTGGAACTGGAGAACGCCACCGCCATCCGCCGCGGCCGGCTCGAAGGCCTGCTGAAGATCCTGGCCGTCGACGAGGTGCTGGGCCGCGAGGGCTCGGCCTGGAAGCTGACCGGGGTGCCCTGGGTCTTCGACGCGCCGCGCTGGCAGGCGCTGGCGCAGGTGCGCGAACGCGAAGCCGGCTTGATGCGGGCCTTTGCGGCGGGCTGCGGCTGCCTGATGCGTTTCCTGCAGGAAGCGCTGGACGACCCGGCGCCTGGCGACTGCGGGCGCTGCAGCGTCTGCACGGGCCGGTTGCCCGGCCCGGGTGCAAAACCGGGCGCTGCCAGGCTGGACGCCGCGCGCGTGTTTGCGCGCGGGCAGGACGTGCTGATCGAGCCGCGCAAGCTCTGGCCCTCGGGCGCGGGCGCAGCCGGCGGCGCGACGGGCAAGCCCGTGCGCAAGGGCCGCATCACCGGCTGCAGCGAAGGCCGCGCCCTGGCCTTTGCCGACGACCCCGGCTGGGCCCAGAGCCTGCTGCCGCTGTTCAACCGGCCCGACGCACAGGCGCCAGCCGAGGTGCTGGACGGCGTGGTCGCGGTGCTGGCGCGCTGGCGCCGCCACTGGGGCGGGCGACCGGTGGCGGTGGTGGCCATGCCGTGCGCATCGCATCCCCGGCTGGCTGCTTCCGTGGCCGGCCATGTGGCGACCGTGGGCCGGCTGCCACTGCTGCACGTGCTGCGCCTGGCCGGGCCGCTGCCCGGCGACGACCTGGCCTCGGCTGCCAAGGTGGCAGCGCTGGTGCAGGCCCTGGTGTTGCAGCCCGGCGCGGCCGTGCCCGCGGGGCCGCTGCTGCTGGTGGGCGCGCGCAGCCGCAGCGGCTGGGCACTCACCGTGGCCGCGGCGCTGCTGCGGGAAGCCGGCGCCACGGCCGTGCTGCCGCTGGTGCTGCATAAGCTGCCCTGACCTGCCCGGCGGCGCGGCGATGCGGGTGGCGGCCAGGCCGTCGAGCAGGTCACCGCGCAGGAAGGCCCTGCTCAGTTCGCCGCCGTCCAGTGACACCGGCGCAGCCTGCGGGAACGCGCTTCAGGCCGGGCAAAAGGGCGCTTTTCCGCGCATCGCCGGGCTCAAGTCCGGGCCAAGATGACCGTCACCGCATCACCCATTTTCGCCCGCCACCATGATCCGTTCACTGTGGATTGCCAAGACCGGCATGGAAGGCCAGCAGACCAAGCTGGACAGCATCTCCAACAACCTGGCCAACGTCGGCACCAACGGCTTCAAGCGCGGCGGTGTCGTGTTCGAGGACCTGATGTACCAGACGCTGCGCCAGCCCGGTGCCGCCACCTCGGAACAGACGACCCTGCCCACCGGCTTGCAGCTGGGCCTGGGCGTGCGCGTGGCCGCCAGCACGCGCAACTTCAGCCAGGGCACCCTGCAGCAGTCCAGCAACCAGCTCGACGTGGCCATCAAGGGCCAGGGCTTCTTCCAGATCCAGCTGCCCGACGGCACCGCCGGCTACACCCGCGACGGCGCCTTCCAGGTCGACGCCAACGGCCAGCTCGTCACCAACGCCGGCTTCGCGGTGCAGCCCGGCATCACCGTGCCGGCCAACGCGCTGTCGGTGACGATCGCTGCCGATGGCACGGTGCAGGCCGCCGTGCCCGGCCAGACGGTGCCCCAGGGCCTGGGGCAGATCCAGCTGGCCAGCTTCATCAACCCCGCCGGACTCGAATCGCGGGGCGGCAACATCTACGCCGAAACCGTGGCCTCGGGCGGCCCGAACGCCGGTGCCCCGAATGCCGGTGGCCTGGGCGCGCTGATGCAGGGTTATGTCGAAGGCAGCAACGTCAACGTCGTCGAGGAACTGGTGAGCATGATCGCCACCCAGCGCGCCTACGAGCTGAATTCGAAGGCCATCCAGACCTCTGACCAGATGCTGCAAAGACTGGGGCAGATGTGATGCGACGGCTGTTGCGCGCGCTGCCCTGGAGCAGCCTGGTATGGCTGGGCGGCTGCGGATTCATGTACCCGCGGGTGGAGATGCCGGCCACGGTGCCGGTGCTGCCCGCGCCCGTGGTGCTGGCCCCGGCCAACGACGGCGCCATCTTCCAGGCCGGCCAATACCGGCCGCTGTTCGAGGACCATCGCGCCCGTCTGGCGGGCGACACCCTGGTCGTGCAGATCGTCGAGAAGGTCAGCGCCAGCCAGAAGTCCACCAGCAGCATCGACAAGACCGGCGGCCTGTCGGCCGGCATCACCGCGCTGCCGGGCCTGAAGGCGCCCACGCTGACGCAGCTGAATGCCGAAGGCACGTCCAGCAACACGTTTGCCGGCAAGGGCGCCACCGAGAACACCAACGACTTCAGCGGCACCATCACGGTCGTCGTGCGCCAGGTGCTGCCCAACGGCCACCTGCTGATCGCCGGCGAAAAGCAGATCGGCGTGAACAGCAACGTCGACGTGCTGCGTTTTTCCGGGCAGGTCGATCCGCGTTCCATCCAGGCCGGTAACACCGTGCCCAGTGCCCAGATCGCCAACGTGCGGCTCGAACACCGTGGCCGCGGGGCCCAGGCCGACGCCCAGGCGGCCGGCTGGCTGACGCGGGTGTTCCTGAGCGTGCTGCCGCTATGAACGGCACCGAACGGCTGCTGCGCGCCGCCATCGTCATCGCCCTCGTCGCGGCCAGCGCCGCCTTGTGGTGGCCGCAGCCGGCGTCGGCCGCGGTGCGCATCAAGGAAGTGGCTGCCGTGCAGGGGGTGCGCAGCAACCCGCTGGTGGGCTATGGCCTGGTCGTGGGCCTGGACGGCACCGGCGACCAGACCACCCAGACCCCCTTCACCACGCAAAGCCTGAACGCCATGCTGCAGCAGCTGGGCGTGACCATTCCGCCTGGCGCCGGCATGCAGCTGCGCAACGTCGCGGCGGTGCTGGTGACGGCGCAGCTGCCGCCATTTGCCCAGCCCGGGCAGGCCATCGACATCAACGTTTCCTCGCTGGGCAACGCCAAGAGCCTGCGCGGCGGCACCCTGGTGGCCACGCCCCTGCGGGGTGCCGACGGGCAGATCTACGCGCTGGCGCAGGGCAACCTCATCGTCGGCGGCGCCGGCGCGGCGGCCAACGGCTCGAAGGTGCAGATCAACCACCTGTCGGCCGGGCGCGTGCCCGATGGCGCCACCGTCGAACGTACCGTCCCCAACAGCCTGCAACTGGGTGACAGCATCGTGCTGGGCCTGGCCGCGAACGACTTCAACACCGCCCGCGCCGTGGCCAATGCCATCAACAAGGCCAAGGGCAGCGGCATCGCCGACGCCCAGGACGGCCGCAGCGTGCGTGTGCGCGTGCCGCCGGCCGGTGGCGACCGGGTCGGCTTCCTGGCCGACATCGAGAACCTGCCGCTGGAGCTGGCCAGGCCGGCTGCGCGCATCGTGCTCAACGCGCGCACCGGCTCGGTGGTGATGAACGACGCCGTCACCCTGGGCCCCTGCGCGGTGGCCCACGGCAGCCTCACGGTGACGATCAGCACCACGCCCCAGGTGAGTCAGCCCAACCCGCTGGCTGGTGGCAATACGGTGCAGGCCGACAAGAGCGACATCGCCATCAACCAGCAGGGCGGCGCGCTGATCCAGATGCCCGCTGGCGCCAAGCTGGCCGACGTGGTGAAGGCGCTGAACGTGATGGGCGCCACGCCGATGGACCTGCTGGCCATCCTGCAGGCCATGAAGGCCGCCGGTGCCCTGAACGCCGAGATCGAAGTGATCTGAGCATGCCCGCCATCAACTCCTTCGCCAGCCTGGCGGCACCGGCCACCAGCCTGGCCATCGACACCCGGCCGCTGGACGGCCTGCGCAGCCGTGCCGCGGCCGACCCGCAGGCTGCGGCGCGCGAGGCGGCCAAGCAGTTCGAGGCGCTGTTCATGAACGAGCTGGTCAAGAGCATGCGCGCCAGCGTGCCGGCCGGCGAGTTCGACAACGCCGGGTCGCAGCTGGGCACGGAGATGCTGGACAAGCAGTGGGCGACCCAGCTCACCGGCATGAAGGGCGGGCTGTCCGAGGCCATCCTGAAACAGCTGGAAAGGCAGATGGGTCTGTCGCCAGGGCCGATTCCCAGCACGACATCGGCCAACAACACGCCCGTGCCGATTGCCAGCGCGGCCCAGGCGCAGCCCACGCGCATTCCGCAGACGGGTGCGGCCGGCTTCGTGCAGCAGCATACGCAGGCCGCGCAGGCCGCAGAGAAGGCCACCGGCATTCCGGCGGCTTTCATGATCTCGCAGTCGGCGCTGGAAACCGGCTGGGGCCGAAAGGAAATCAGGCATGCCGATGGCAGCCCTTCGTTCAACCTGTTCGGCATCAAGGCCGGGCCGAACTGGAAGGGTCCGGTGGCGGAGATCACCACCACCGAATACATCGACGGCCGCGCGCAGAAAGTCACGGCCAAATTCCGCGCCTACGGCAGCTATGCCGAGTCGTTCAACGATTACGCCAGGCTGATGAAGAACAGTCCGCGCTACGCTCAGGTCGTGCAGAACGCGGCCAGCGCCCAGGGCTTCGCCCAGGGCCTGCAGCGCGCCGGCTACGCCACTGACCCCGCTTATGCCGAGAAACTCGGCAGGGTCATCAACACCACCTTGCGCTTGCAGAGGTCGATCGCATGAGTGCTTCACCGCTGATGTCGCTGGGCATCAAGGCCCTGGCGGCCAACTACGCCGCCCTGCAGACCGTCGGCCACAACATCAGCAACGCCAACGTCGCGGGCTACTCGCGCCAAAGCGTGCAGCTCGTCACGGCGCAAGGCCAGTTCACCGGAGCCGGCTTCTTCGGCAAGGGCGTGGACGTGGCCACGGTCACGCGTTCGCACAATGCCTTCCTGACGGGCGAGGCCAGCCGTTCCAGTTCCCTGGCTTCGCTGGACGGCGTCCGGCTGAACAAGCTCAATCAGCTGGAAACCGTCTTCAAGACCGGTGAGGCTGGCCTGGGCCATGCGGTGTCGAGTTTCCTGAACAGCATGGGCGATCTGGCGACGCGGCCCGGCGACAGCGCCACGCGCCAGGTCGTGCTGACGCGCGCCGCCGACATGTCGGCCCGGTTCTCCGAAGCCGGGCAGGCCCTGGACGACATCCAGGCCGGTGTCAGTGCCGACCTGCAGACCAGCGTCACGACGATCAACGGGCTGGCACGCAACATCGCCAGCGTCAACCAGCAGATCGCCGCGCTGAAGGGCCTGGGGCAGCCGGCCAACGACCTGGAAGACCAGCGCGACAGGCTGATTGCCAGCCTCAGCGAGGAAGTGCAGGTCAGCCGCATCCCCGCCGACGACGGCACCATGGGCATCTTCATTGCCGGCGGCCAGCGTCTGGTGCTCGGCGCCGAAGCCGCACAGCTGGCGGTGCGCCCCGACCCGAACGACCCCCGCCGTGCCGCCGTGGGTGTCGTCGCCGGGCCGCGGGTCAACCTGCTGGATCAGAGCAGCCTGGCCGGCGGCACGGTCGCCGGGCTGCTGCGGTTTCAGAACACCGACCTGGTCGACGGGCGCAACCTCGTCGGGCGCATGGCAGCCGAGGTCGGGCTGGCGGTGAACCAGCAGCAGCAGCGGGGCCTGAACCTGATGGGTAGCGACCCGACGCCCGAACTGTTCAGGCTGACCCAGCCCCTGGCGCTGCCGAACACCAACAATGCGCGCGACGTCAGCGGCGCGCCGCTGGGTGTGGTGCAGATGTCCTACAGCGGCGAGCCGGGCGCCTTGCGCGCCAGTGAATACGACCTGCGTGAAGTTCCGGGCAGCCCGGGCACCTGGCAGATGACCCGCATGGCCGGCGGCCAGCTGCTCGTCGACCCGGACGACCCCGACGACGGGCTCGACCGCATCAGGTTCACCGGTCCGACGGTGACGTTCCAGGGCATCACGCTGGACTGGACTGCCGCACCACCGCAGACAGGCGACTCCTTCAGGCTGCAGACCGTGGGCCGGGCCGCCAACGACATGGCCACGCTGCTGCGCGATCCGCGCGACTTGGCAGCCGCATCGCCGCTGGTGGCCACCGCGCCGGCGGCCAACAGCGGAACGATGCAGGTCGGCCCCTTGACGATGACGACAGCATCGCTGCCGTTTCCGGGCGCCAGCGAGACCCTGTTGTTCACCCGCCTCGTGCCGGCTGTCGACGGCTTCGATTACAGCGTTTCCTCGTCCTTGACGGGGGCCAGCGTGCTCTGGAATCCAGGCGACAGGCTGGTCGGCGGCAACGGCTACGAACTGCAGGTGAGCGGCGTTCCTGGCGACGGCGACGCCCTGGTCATCGATCCCACGCCTGCGGGCACCCTGGCCAGCAACAACGGCAATGCCCGCGCGATGCTGGCGCTGCGCGACCTGGGGCTGATCGAGGGCGTGTCGGTGACCGACGGCTATGCCATGGCGCTGGCCGAGGTCGGTGCGCGCGTGCAGTCGGGCGCCTCGACGGCCTCGATCTCGTCGGCGGTGGCGCGGCAGGCCGAGACGCAGCGCTCCTCGCAGTCAGGCGTCAATCTCGACGAAGAAGCGGCAAGACTGATCCAGTTCCAGCAAAGCTACCAGGCCGCGGCCAAGATGCTGCAGGTTGCGCAGTCCCTGTTCGACACCCTGCTGCAGACGACCGGCAACTGACGCGCTGAATACACGCGATGAGAATCAACACCTACATGGCCTACGAGACTTCGATCTCGCAACTGCAAAGCCGCCAGGCGTCGCTGACCCGCGCCCAGGAACAGCTCACCAGCGGCAAGCGGGTCGACCGTGCCAGCGACGATCCGGCCGCCGCCGCCCGTGCCGAGCGGGCGCTGGCTGCCATCGGCCGTGCCGACGCCAACAAGCGTGCGCTGGACGCCAGCCGCAATTCGATGACGCTGACCGAGTCGGCGCTGGGCGACGCCGGCGAGATGCTGCAGCAGGCGCGTGAACTGGCCATCAGCGCCGGCAACGGCAGCCTGGTCGACAGCGATCGCCTGACCATCGCCAACGCCATCCGCGGCCTGCGCAACGACCTGCTGGCCGTGGCCAACCGCACCGACGGTGCTGGTCGCTACCTGTTCGGTGGCCAGGGTGCCGACAGCCCGCCGCTGGTCGACGGCCCCGGGGGCGTGCAGTACTTCGGCACCACTGGCGAACAGCTGGCCGCTTCGGGCGAGACGACACCCCTGACCGTGGACGGCAACGCCGCTTTCCTGGCCACGCCCGACCCGGCCGATCCGACCCAGCCGCTGTCGGTGTTCGCGGCGCTGGACAGGATCATCAATGGCCTGCTCGTCCCGGGCCAGACCTCGACCCAGGTCGCCGACATCGTCAGCACCGGGCTGGGCGACATCGACGCCACCGGGGCCAACCTGGCGCAGTGGCGCGCCCGCACGGGCGAGGCGCTGAACCGCATCGACGGCGTCGAGTCGCGGCTGAGCCAGAGCAAGCTGGACGCCCAGCGCGACCGCTCAAATGCGGAAGATCTGGACCTAATCGAGGCCATTTCCGACTTTCAGAACCAGCAGACCGGCTACGATGCCGCGTTGAAGATGTTCTCGACCGTGCAGCGCATGTCGTTGTTCGATTACTTGAAGTAGCCGTCCGGCGCTGTCGCCTTCAGTCAGGGCACGCCGGGCGGCCCTGACCGGCGCCCCCTGGGCCCCCTGTTGCTCATGCAAGACCATCCCGTTCTGGGCCAGGTGGCCCTGGGTTACAGCCCGATGATCGACCGGCAACGCACGGTCGTGGCCACCCGGCTGACGGTGTTTCCGGAACCGCGCGACGCCAGGCCCGATGCCCAGGCCCTGCTGTCGGCGCTGGACGAAGTCTGGCCCCCTGCCGAAGCCGGCGAAGAGCTCAAGCTCAGCCTGCGTCCGCTGAACCCGGGCGAGGCCAGGGCCGGGGCGGCCGGTACCCCCGGGCCGCGGCCGCCCTTGTCCTTGAACATCGCCAATGAAGCCTTGCTGAAGGCGGTCATGGCCATCGGTCCGGGCGTGCACCGCATGCTGGAGATCCCGGCCTTCATGGCGGTGGACCCGGCAAACGCTTCGAAGCTCAAGGAACTGCACGCCCAGGGTGCGATCCTGCTCGTCAAGGGTCGGCCGCTGACACCGCTGTCGCCCGAGATGCTGGCCTGCTTCGCCCATTCGGTGATGGAACTCAGCGACGATCGCCGCACCCAGGCGGCACCACCGCCGGGGGTGCGCCTGGTGTCGTCGGTCTACGCCGGCATCCGGTCGACCGCCGAGGCCACCACCGCCTTCGAGCGCGGCGCCGTGGCCGTGCTGGGCTGGCCGCACGACGATCCGGCACCGCGCGGCACCGGCCGCAACACCGTGCCAGCCGACATCACCACGGTGATGGAACTCATCCAGGGCGTCGACGCCGAGTTGCCGGTGGCAAAGCTGGAAGCCACGCTCAAGCGCGACCCGACGCTGGCCTTCAGGCTGATGCGCTACCTCAATTCACCGGCTTTCGGCATGTCGGTCGAAATCAACAGCTTCGGTCATGCGGTGATGCTGCTGGGCTACCAGCGCCTGAAGCGCTGGCTGGTGCTGCTGCTGGCTTCGGCCAGCAAGGACGCCACGGGCAAGCCGGTGATGCACGCCGCGGTACGCCGCGGCCTCATCATGGAAGAACTGGTGCGACCGCAAGGTGACCGCGACCTCTGCGGCGAGATGTTCATCTGCGGCGTGTTTTCGTTGCTCGACCGGCTTCTGAACCAGCCTTTCGACGAGCTCCTGGCCAACGTGCCGGTGCCCGAGCGGGTGCAGCTGGCGCTGCGTGGCGATGGCGGCCCGCATCTGCCCTACCTGGACCTGGTGCGTGCGATCGAAGGCGAGTCGATCTTCGACATCCGCGAGTGCGCCGAGAAGCTGTTCCTGTCGCCCGGGGAGATCAACCGCGCCTTGCTGCTGGGACTGCGTTCGGCGCGCCAGCTCGACTGATCCCATGAGCCAGGGCCCTTCGGCAGAGGCCTTGCTGCGCCTGGTCTGGGGTGCGCCGTTTCCGGCGCTGCTCCAGGGCGCCGACCATGGCGTGGTCGACGTCAACGAAGCCTTCGTGCAACTGCTGGGCTATCCGCGTTCCGCGCTGGTCGGCCGCGACCTGATCGAATTCGAGCCCGCCGATGACCGCGACGGCAGCCGCCTGGCCCGCCATGAGTCGATGGCCGCAGCCGCTTTCGGCACGCCGCCGCCGGCTCGGCGCCGGCGCCTGCTCGACGCCGGTGGCCACGAGCACTGGTTCAGCATCGCCACGCAGAATGTGTCGGCGCCGCAGCAGCCCGCGCAATGGCTGTCGCTGCTGCAGGACGTCACCCCCGAGGTCGCTGCGCGCGACCAGGCGCAGCGCGCGCAGACCGAGCTGGGCCTGTGGTTCGAGCTCAGCCACACTGGCGTGATGGTCTACGACCACACCGGCCTGATCGTGCGCAGCAACGCGGCCTTCGAAGCCCTGGTCGGGCACGTGCCCGAGGTGCTGGACGAAGCCGGCCCGGAGCTGCAGGCCTTGCTGGGCTGGCAGCCCGCCGCGCAGCGGCAGGGCGCGGGGCAGATCCAGCCGATGTTGCTTGGCGCGGGCACGGCCGTCGAACGCCTGGTCGTGGTGCCCGGCGGCGGTGGCGGCCGTCGTCAGCTCGGTGCGCGGCTGCGGGTCTTCGCTGCCGACGGCGGACAGCCGCGGGTGATGGCCGTGGTGGAAGATCGCAGCGCCGAGGAAGAACGCGACCTGGCACGCCTGGAGATGGGCATGCTGATGGACACCGCCAGCATCGGCGTGGCGACCTACGAGCCGGCGCGAGGCTGGCTCGCGCCCACGCCGCGGGCAAGCGCGCAGGGCGAGGCTGCGGTGTCTTCGGCAGAGCCGGCCGCGCCGCGCGCCCGTGGCGCGCTGCTGGGCATCGGCCGCGAACTCGTCGAACCCGACAGCCTGCCCGAATACGAACGCCTGCAGCACGCCTTGCGCAACGGCGAACGCACCGAGGTGCGCTACGCCGTGCGCCACCCGGAACTCGGTGCGCGCTGGCTGCTGACCCGGGTCGAACCCGGTGCCCTGGGCGGCGGCCGGCGCACGACCTCGGTCGTGACGCTCGACATCACCGAACAGGAACGGGCGCTGCAGCGCAACGAACAGCTGCTGCGCGAACTGACCACCATCCTCGACGGCAGCACCGCCGGCATTGCCTATCTGCGCGGGCCGATGCTGGTGCGTTGCAACCGGCGCTTCGAACGCATGCTGGGCTTCCAGCCCGGTGCTGCCGCCGGCGCCACCCTGGCCGAGATCTTCGGCCACGGCACCGCCCTGCCCGAAGCCGTGCAGCAGGCCAGCGCCGCGCTGGACGAGGGCAAGCCCTTCGAAGCCGAATTGCCGGTGCAGCGTGAAGAAGGTGGGGCGGTGCGCACCGTCTGGTATTCGCTGTCGGTGCGGCGGGCGCAGGGGGCCGGCCATGGCGACGAGACCGAGGCCGTGGCCGTGCTCACCGACATCTCGCGCCTGAAAAGCCAGCAGGCCGAACTGGAGCAATTGCTGCGCGACCGGGAACTGATGTTCAGCCTGTCCGAGGTCGGCATCGTCTACCTGCGGGGTGCGCGCATCGAGCGCGCCAATCAGGCCATGGGCGCGCTGGCGGGCTACGCCGCGCCCGAGCTGACCGCGCTGGACGCCGCCGAGCTGTACGAGAACGCGCGCGAGTGTGTCGCCTTCGAAGCCAAGGTCAGCAGTGCGCTGCGCGACCATGGACGCTTCAGCGGCGAACGCCTGCTGCGCCGGCGCGACGGCAGCCTGCGCTGGGTGCAGGTGGCGGTGCGCCCGGTCGACGCCGAAGACCTGGAGGCCGGCCTGATCTGCAGCTTCGTCGACATCGACGAACGGCGACGTGCGCGCGAGACCCTGGCGTTGCAGGCCGAACGCCAGCGCGCCATCCTGAACTCGGTGCTGGTGGGCATCGTCACCGTGTCCGACAACGGCATCGAATGGATGAACCGCTCGGCCCGGCGCATGTTCGCCGGTGAACTGGCCGATTTCGTCGGCGAACCCATCAGCACCGTGGCCACGCCCGAGGCCGACCACCCGCTGCGCCAGGGCGACCACCTGCTGCGGCTGCAGGAAGGCCGGGCCGAGACCTTCGAATGCCGGCTGCGCGGCCGCGACGGGCGCGAGTTCTGGGTCGTGGGCAACGCCGTGCTCACCGGCCGCGGCGAGGCCGGCGGCGGCCGCCAGGTCACCTTCGCGCTGCTCGACATCGAACGCCGGCGCCAGGCCGAAGTCAGCATCGCCCAGGCCCAGGCCTCGCTGCAGCGCGTGATCGAGACTGCGCCGCTGGCGATTGCGCTGTTCGACCTGCGCAGCCAGCGCGTGCTGCAGGTCAACCAGACCGCGGCCAGCTTCTTCGGCTGCGGCCTGGATGCGCTGCTCGCCGACGGCCTGGCGGCTTGCCCGTACCCGGCCAAGGCCGAGGCCCTGCACGGCTGGCTGCAGACGGCCGCGGCCGACGGCGAGCGGGCACAGTACGAGTGGCGCGACCCGGGCGCCGCCTTGCAGACCGACGCCAGCGCCTTGGCGCCGCGGGTGTGGGACGTGCGCGTGGCCCCGCTGGCTGCCGGCGGCGGCATGGCCGCACAGATGCTGCTGGTGGCCAGCGACGTGACCGAACAGCGCATGGCCGAGCAGGCGCGCCTGCGCGCCGCCATCGACCAGCGTGAACTGCTGGTGCGCGAAGTGCACCACCGCATCAAGAACAACCTGCAGGGCGTGGCCGGGCTGCTGCAGCAGAACGCCGTGCGCCACCCCGAGCTGGCCTTGGTGCTCTCCGAAGCCGTGGGCCAGGTGCGCGCCATTGCCCAGGTCTATGGCCTGCAGGTGGGCATGGCCGGGCCGCTGGGACTGGCCGGCCTGCTGCGGGCCATCGCCCATTCGGTGCAGATCACCTTCGGCCAGACCATCAGCGTGGCCCAGGCCGAAGCCGGGATGGCCGAGGTTCCGCACCTGCTGCCCGAGCCCGAGGCCATTCCGGTGGCGCTGGTGCTGAACGAACTGCTCACCAACGCCATCAAGCACGGCGTGGCTGGCGGGGGCGTGCGCTGTGCGCTGCAGACCGAAGGCGCCGAAGTCGTGGTGCGCATCACCGGCCGCGGCCGGCTGCCAGCGGGCTTCAGCCTGGCCCAGGTGCCGGGCAGCGTCTCCGGCCTGGGCCTGGTGCGCGCGCTGCTGCCCCGGCGCAGCGCTGAACTGCTGATCGAGCAGCGTGGCGAGGAAGTCGTGGCCGAAGTGCGGCTGCGCCCGCCCAGCGTGCGCCTGCCCGAGCCGGCGGCGGTGTCAAGCGGGCTCGACCGATCAGCCACAATCCACGCATGACACCCCAGGCACGCATCCTCGTGGTCGACGACGACCGGTTGGTGCTGGCCACCGTCACCCACGGGCTGACCCAGGCCGGCTTCCAGGTCTATGACGCCGACAACGGCGACGAAGCCATCCTGCTGGCGCGCGAGCATCGCCCTGACCTGGCCTTGCTCGACATCCGCATGGAAGGCAAGAGCGGCTTCGACGTCGCCGCCACGCTGCGCGATGCCTACCGCATCCCGTTCATGTTCCTGTCGGCATTTTCCGATCCGGCCACCCTGGCCCAGGTGCAGGCCCTGGGCGCGCTGGACTATCTGGTCAAGCCGCTCGACGTGGGCCAGATCGTGCCGCGCGTCGAAGCCGCGCTGGAAAGGGCGCGCCAGCAGCCAGCGGCTGGCGGCCTTTCGGCTGGTGCGGCCGGGACGGCCGGCCCGGCCCCCGCACCGGCCCTGCCTGGTGCGGCACCGGCTGCCCTGGCGGCATCGCCGGCCTCGACCTCTCCCTTGGCCGACCCCGTGCCGCTGGCCATCGGCCTGCTGATGCACCGCCATTCGCTCACCCGCGACCAGGCCTGGGATCAGCTCCAGCGCCTGGCGCAAAAGCAGTTGCACAGCCCGGCAGACCAGGCCGAACGCCTGCTCCGCGCCGTGGAAGAACTCGCCCGCAGCGCGATCTGAGAGCCCACCGCGGGCTGCGCGGCCTGCCCGGCGGCTGCGTCTACGGCGCCAGCGTGAAATGGAAGGTGGCTCCGCGGCCGGGTTCGGCCTCGGCCCAGATGTCGCCGCCGTGGCGCTGCACGATGCGCTTGACCGAAGCCAGGCCCACACCGTGTCCGGGGAAGTCGTTGGCACTGTGCAGGCGCTGGAACAGCCCGAACAGGCGCTCTGCCGAGCGCATGTCGAAGCCCGCACCGTTGTCCTGCACCAGGAAGCTGCGCTGGCCGCCCTGGTGATGCTGGCGCAGCGCAATCTGGGCGCGGCTGGTGCGGGTGGTGTATTTCCAGGCGTTGCCCAGCAGGTTTTCCAGCACCAGGCGCAGCAGGGTGGGGTCGCCCTGCGCCGTCAGGCCGGGTTCGATGTCGATGTCGGCCTCGCGGCCGGGCGCGCTGCGGCGAAGGTCCTCGACGACGTAGCTCGCCAGTTGCGACAGGTTCACCGGCTGGCGTGCCAGCGGCTGGGTCGACAGCCGGGCCAGGGTCAGCAGCGCGTCGATCATCAGGTTCATGCGCGCCGCGGCGCCCAGCACGCGGTCCAGGTGGTCATTTCCGACGCGGTCGAGCAGCCTGCCGTAGTCTTCCTTGACGATGCGCGTGAAGCCTTCGACGACCCGGATCGGAGCGCGCAGATCGTGCGAAACCGTCATGCTGAACTGCTCGGCTTCGGTGCTCGCCGCCGGCGACTGGGCGCTGGCCGCTGCCTGGCCCAGCCACAGGCCGCGGCGGCCGGGGCCGGCGTCGAAGCGCAGCAGCCGCCAGCCGGCCACGTCCACGCTGGTTCCGGCAGGCTGGCGCGCGATGTCGGCCAGGGCCGCCGCCGCACTGGCGGGCATTCCGGGCACGCCTTCGGCCAGTGGCCGGCCGGGCAGGGCACCGGGCCAGGCGGCGCTGGCGGCCGGGCTCAGCTGCTGCAGCACGAAACCCTGGCCTTCGTCAACGGCCAAGGCCGCGGCGCCGCTGGCGGCCAGCACGGCGCCCAGGCAGGCCGCTGCGGCCTGCAGCCGATGCTCGTCGTCCAGCGGCCGCGCCTGGCCCATGAATCCGTCGAAGCGGCCCTGGTCGTCGACGCGGGGGCTGCCGCTCAGGCGCCAATGGCGGCTGGGCAGCGCAGGAGTCGACCCCGTCTCGGCCACCTGCAAGTTCAGCAGGCTGAAGGTACGTTCGGTCTGCAAGTGCGGCAGCAGCCCCAGGCCCAGGGCCAGCTGCGCCCCCGCTGCAGCAGCCGCGCCCGTGGCCTGCCCCGGGCCGTGCCACTCGACCAGCCGGTGCTGCGCGTCGCTGCGCCAGGTGCAGGCATCGTCGATTTCGGCGCGCAGCCGCAAGGCCTGTCGGGCTGCGCGCAACTCAGCGGCAAGTTCGCGCTGGCCATGCACCCGGCCCAGCGCATGAAAGCCGTAGGCCACCAGGGGCAGGGCCAGGGCCATCACGGCCGCACCGCCCCAGGCTGCGGCACTGTCGGCGCAGCCCGCCAGTGGCAGACAGCCCAGCAGCACGGCAACAGCCGGCAGACGCAGGGCCGCGTCGGCCGGCGGCCCCACTGCGGGCGGGGCGCTGCTGTTCTCGGCCGTGGGAGGGTAGGGGCTTGACACGCTGCGGCGGATTGTAGGGACGGCCCTGCAGCCGCTGCCGACGCCTCGGCGGCGAGCTCAAGTTCGTGGCCAGGCTGCCGAAAACTGCGACAAGGGGCCCGGCAACGACTGCTGCCACGGCGTCCACCCGTTGGTTCCCGACTTGACGCACCGCCGTCGGTCTCGCATCCTGAACACCTTGCGCCACGCCAGATGGCGGTCAGCCGTGGACGCCGGCTCGATATCCAGGGAAGCCAAGACAGATGACTACCGAGCCCGCCCGCGCAAGCCTGGACCCGATCGCGCTGGACCGTCTGCGCGAACTCGACCCGGACGGCCGCCACGGCGTGGTTCGGCGGGTGCTGTCGACCTTCGAGATCAGTCTGGCGCAGATCCTGCACCAGCTGGCGGCGGAAATCGGCCAGGGTCGTCCGTCAGCGGTGGCCGACATCGCGCACAAGCTGAAGTCCTCGTCGGCGGCCGTGGGTGCGCTGGCGCTGTCCCAGGCCTGCGCCGAGGTCGAACGCCGCCAGCGCGTTGGTGCGCCGGCGCAACTTGACGACGATGTGCGGCGCTTGATCACGGAAGGCGAAGTCGCGCTGCAGTCTGTTCGGGCTATCCTGGGCAGTCTGATCTCCAGCCCATGATGGCTCAGCCCGCCCCATTCGCCGACGAGCAACTGCCCACGCAGCCCGAGGTTCTCCTGGTCGACGACGACGAGGTGAATCTGCTGCTGACCGCGCTCGCCTTGCGTGAGCGCGGTTTCAGCATCATCGAGGCCTGCAGTGGCGAGCAGACGCTCGAGCTGTTGCGCGAGCACACCCCGGACATCGTCGTGCTCGATGCCATGATGCCGGGGCTGGACGGCTTTGCCACCTGCCGCGCCCTGCGCCGCATGCCGGGCCTGGAAAACGTGCCGGTGCTGATGCTCACCGGCCTGGACGACGACGCCTCCATCACCCGCGCCTACCAGGCCGGTGCCACCGACTTCTTCGTCAAGGCCACGCAGTGGAGCCTGCTCGCCGGGCGCCTGCAGTACCTGCTGCGAGCCTCGCGCACGCGCATCGAACTCGAACGCAGCAAAAGCAAGCTGGCCCGCGCCCAGGACCTGGCGCGCATGGGCAGCTTCGACTACCGCTTGCCCGACCGCAACGAACGCGGCGGCCTGCAACTCTCGCCCGAAGCCCTGCGCGTGCTGAATTTCGGGCCGCAGGAACGCTGCAGCCTGCGCACCCTGCTGCGCATGGTGCCGGTGGAAGACCGCATGCTGATGCTGCGCCAGCTGCACGCCGCGCTGCGCCACGGCTCGGTGCTGGCCACCGACGTGCGCATGGTGCTGATCGACGGCCGCCAGCGCATGATCCATGTCGAGGCCGAGCCGGAATTCAACGAGCAGGGCCAGAGCGCCGGCTACACCGGCGTGCTGCAGGACGTCACCGACCGCCGCACAGCCGAAGACAAGATCCTGGAGCTGGCCAATTTCGACGCCCTGACCGGCCTGCCCAACCGGCGCCAGCTCATCTGGCGGGCCGAACGCGCACTGGAACAGGCGCGCCGCCATGCCCACCAGTTTGCGCTGTTGCTCATCGACCTGGACCGCTTCAAGCTCATCAACGACACGCTGGGCCACAGCGCCGGTGACGAACTTCTGGTGGAGGTCGGCCGCCGCCTGCGCGCCTGTGTGCGCCACAGCGACCAGGTCATGGAAGGCCAGTTCGACGCCGCCGGAGTGCGTTCGCATCGCAGCCTGGAAGCGGTGGGGCGGCTGGGCGGCGACGAATTCGTGGCCCTGCTGCCCGAGGTCGGCGACGACGATGACGCCGCGCGCGTCGCCCAGCGCATCCTCGAGGCCCTGCGCGAGCCCATCTTCGTCAGCGGCCAGGAATGCTTCGTCACCGCCAGCGTCGGCGTGGCGGTGTACCCGCGCGACGGCGCCTCGGTCGTCGACCTGCTGCGCAATTCCGACGTCGCGATGTATTCCGTCAAGGCCCAGGGCAAGAACAGCTCGGCCATCTACAGCCCGCAGCTGGCCGGGCAGGGACGCGAGAAGCTCGAGATCGAGACGGCCTTGCACAAGGCCCTGGAGCGCGACGAACTCGTGCTGCACTACCAGCCCAAGGTCGACCTGCGCGCCGGCCGCATGGTGGGTGTCGAGGCCCTGATGCGCTGGCAGCGGGGCGGTGTGCTCGTGCCACCGGCCAACTTCATTCCCCTGGCCGAGGAAACCGGCCTGATCGTGCCGCTGTCCGAGTGGGCGCTGCGCGAGGCCTCGCGCCAGGCGCGGGTGTGGCAGGACAGCTTCGGCTTCAAGGATTCGATCTCGGTCAACCTGCCCTCGCAGCTGTTCGAGCGCAGCGACCTCGTCGAGACCATCCATGCCAGCGTGACTGCGGCTGGCATACCGCACTGCTCGATCCTGCTCGAGATCACCGAAACCCGGCTGATGGCGGGCCTGCAGAGCGTCATACCGGCCCTGCACCGCCTGAACGACATCGGCGTCGAAATCTCGATCGACGACTTCGGCACCGGCTATTCCAGCCTGGCCTACCTGACCACGCTGCCGATCAGCGAACTGAAGATCGACCGCTGCTTCGTCAGCGACCTGGGCGTGACCCACCAGAGCAGTGCCGTCGTCACGGCGATCATCGCGCTGGCCCGGTCGCTGAACCTGCGCGTGGTGGCCGAGGGTGTGGAGACCCTGCGCCAGATGGACGAGCTTTACCGCCTGGGTTGCGTGCTGATGCAGGGTTTCCTGTTCAGCCGCCCGGTGCCGGGTGCTGAACTGGCGGCCTGGCATGAACAGATGCTGGCACCCGGCCGGGCACCCTGGATCCGCAACGAGCTGGAGACCTCGATCACCAGCCTGGGCACGGCACGCGGCCCGGGCCGGCTGATGCGCTGAAACGCCGATGGAAGCCAAGACCACTCCCCGCACCCCGTCGGCGCCTGCCGCAACCGCAGCCGCCAGCCCCGCCACCTGGGCCAAGGGCGCCTTGCGCCGGCTGGCCCAGGCGCAGCAGGAACCCACGCCCGAAAACTACGCCCGGGCCTATGCCGAGGAAGCCGGACTGCCGCCACCGGCACCGGCACTGGCTGCCCAGCCGCTGCCCGTTCCGGCACCGGCCGATCCCGGCAGCGACGGCCCGGCCTGGGCTGCGCTCATCGACAGGCTGGCGCGGCACCTGGAACGCCCCGGCCGCCAGTGGACACCGGCGCGGCGCAAGGACAGCCTGCAACGCGTACTGGCCGGCAGCCGCAGCGACGCCAGCCGGCTGCTGCAGCGCCTGCAGGGCCTGACCACCGCCTGGGAAACCGACAGCCCGGGTGACGCGGTGGCGCTCGGCCTGGAGCCTGAAGCGGCCGCCGCACCCGCCGACAAAACCTCCGCCGCCCTGGCACCGGCAGCCGTGCCTGCGGCCGCCGCCATGTCGCCGTCTGCGCCGGCCGCCTCGGCCACGCCGGTGTCGAAGGCCGCACGGGACCTGGCTGCCGGCCCGGCCGACACCGTCTGGCCAGCCACGGCGCAGGCCCTGCACGGCGCCGTTCAGGCCGGCCTGCCGGCCAACGACCCCCGCGCCGCAGCGCTGGCCAGCGAACTGGCCGACGAACTGGCGGCGCTGGCCGACGCCGTCGCCGGCGGCGCCAGCGCCGGGCAACTGCAGCAGCTGCAGGACCTGTGCGCGCGAGCGCAGCGTTTCTTCGCCCATCGCCACCACCTGATCGACGAACTGGGCGCGCTGAGCCGCGAGCTTGCCGCCGGCATGACCGACCTGGCCGAGGACGACAGCTGGGCGCAGGGCCAGTGCGCCAACCTGCAGGCCCGGCTGGGCGAGGCCACGGCCGAAGGCGGCCCCAGCGTGCGCAGCGTGCGTGCCGCCACCGAACTGCTGGCCGACACCCGGCTGCGCCAGCATCAGGTGCGCAGCGAACGTCAGGCGGCGCAGGCGGCGATCAAGCAGCTCATCCAGCGCATGATCAGCGGCGCCGGTGAACTGGGCGACCAGGCTGGCCGCTTTCAGCAGGCCATCGGTCAGCATGCCCAGGCCATTGCCGGAGCCGACAGCCTGGAAAGTCTGGCCGGTGTCGTGCAGGCCATGCTGGACGACAGCCAGGCCGTGCAGACGGCCGTCAACGCCACGCGCGAGCAGCTGCACAGCGACGAGGCCCATGCCCGGAACCTGGAAGCGCGGGTGCGCGAACTCGAAGGCGAACTGCGCCGGCTGTCCGACGAAGTGGCCACAGACGCGCTGACCCAGGTCGCCAACCGGCGCGGCCTGAGCCTGGCCTTCGAAACCCTGGTGGGCAGCGGCGAACGCAGCCAGCACGACGGCCAGCCACCGGTGCTGGCGATCGGCCTGCTCGACATCGACAACTTCAAGAAGCTGAACGACACCCTGGGCCATGCCGCCGGCGACCAGGCCCTGAAGACCCTGGCAGCCGCCGTGCGCGAAAGGCTGCGGCCGGTGGACCACATCGCCCGCTTCGGCGGCGAAGAGTTTGTCGTGCTGCTGCCCGGCACCCCGCTGGTCGAGGCCCAGCAGGCCCTGACACGGCTGCAGCGCAGCCTGAGCGCAGGCCTGTTCATGCACGAAGGCAAGGACGTGTTCGTCACCTTCTCGGCGGGTGTCACGGCCTGGCAGCCGGGCGAGGCCCTGGAAGCCGCGCTGGAACGCGCCGACGAGGCCTTGTACGAAGCCAAGCGCACGGGCAAGAACCGCACCTGCGTGGGCTGAACCCGGTCGGCAGCGCGGCCAGCCCGGGGGTCTGCCGGTTCACAAATGCACACCAATGCGGGCTCAATTCAGCAGGTCGCCTGCCGATAGAAGGACCAGGATGCGGGGCAACCCGTCATCCGCTTTCCTTTGGTCCACTCAACCCGGCCTGCTGCATGAACACCATCCAACGCCTGATCCGGCCCCTGAACCACGCCTTCCAGGTGTTCTTTGCCCGCGACCTGAGCCTGCGACGTGGCGAAAGCGGGGTTGAACTGGTGCTGGCTGAACGCGACAGCCAGGGCAAGGCCGTCATCAAGCCCAGCCGCGCCGAACTGCAGCAGCGCAAGGAACGCACCGAGCTCGACCTGATGCAGCGCCAGCTGGCGGCAGTGCTGGACGAACTGCCCGAGACCCGCAGCACCCTGCGCCATCTGGTCTTCGTCGAGCACGCCTTGTCGCGCAAGGGTTGGCGGGCGCTGCACAAGCTGCCGCTGGACGTGCTGCAGCGCGCGCTGGACCAGCTGGAAGGCCTGGTGCAGAACTGGTCGCCCGAAGGCCTGGCGAACCTGCGTTCGAAGATGGCCGTGGCCATCATCGACCGCGAACACATGGACCCTGACGGCGAAGCCGACGCCTACCGCACCGCGATGCCGATGGACGTGCCGATGCCCGCCGCCCCGGCCGAAGCCGCCATGGCCGATGCCGGCATGGTGTCTGACGCTGACGGCGACGCCCTGGCGGCGGCCTATGCCGCGCTGGGCGCGGCCGCACCCGCGCCCGAACCCAGCCCGGCCGAACTGGCGGCGCAGGCCCTGGCGCAGATCCAGGCCGGCGTCCACAGCAACTTTGCCGCCACCGAGCCGCTGGAATATCACACCGAACTCGGTTCGCCTTCGGCCCGCGCCCAGCCGCGCCAGAACCTGGCCGGCAAGGGCAAGCTGGGCACCATCAAGCTGCGCGAACTGCAGGGCTGAAAAGCCGCCCCAGGGCTTGCGTTTTGCCGCCGGGCTGATACTGTATGAAAATACAGTCTTCCCGGAAGGCAATGCGCCATGCTCCAAACGCCGCCTGGCCCCGAAGCCCCGCCGCCCCGGCTGCTCGACGCCCTGCGCGAGCAGATCCGCTATCTGCACTACAGCCGCCGCACCGAGCAGGCCTACGTGCATTGGGTGCGGGCCTACGTCCATTTCCATGAACTGCGCCACCCGGCCGAGTTGTCGCGTGCCGAAGTCGAAGCCTTCCTGACCTGGCTGGCCAACGACCGCCGGGTGTCTGCCGGTACCCACCGCCAGGCGCTGTCGGCGCTGCTGTTCCTGTACCAGAAGGTGCTGCGGCAAGACCTGCCCTGGCTGGCCGACATCGGCCGCCCCCGGGCCGAACGCCGGCTGCCGGTGGTGCTGTCGGCCGAAGAAGTGGCTGCCGTGCTGCGCCAGCTGGACCTGCACACCCAGCCCGGCGCGCCCTACGGCCTGATCGGCCGGCTGCTGTACGGCACCGGCATGCGCCTGCTCGAAGGCCTGTCGCTGCGCGTGAAAGACATCGACTTCGACCGCCGCGCCGTGGTGGTGCGCGAAGGCAAGGGCGCCAAGGACCGCGTGGTGATGCTGCCCGTAGCCCTGGACGGGGCGTTGCGCCTGCAGTTGCAGCAGGCCCATGCCCTGTGGGCCGAAGACCGCGCCCAGGGCCTGCCTGGCGTGCACCTGCCCGGCGCGCTGGCCCGCAAGTACCCGCGCGCCCCGCAATCCTGGACCTGGCACTGGCTGTTCCCGCAGGCCCAGCCCAGCGTCGACCCGCGCAGCGGCCTGCACCGCCGCCACCACTTCCTGGAAGGCAATTTCCAGCGCGCCTTCAAGCTGGCACTGGCGGCAGCGGGTGTGGCCAAGCCGGCTTCGCCGCACACGCTGCGGCATTCCTTCGCCACCCATCTGCTGCAGGCCGGCTACGACATCCGCACCGTGCAGGAGCTGCTGGGCCATGCCGACGTCAGCACCACCATGATCTACACCCACGTGCTGCGCCTGGGCGGCGGTGCGGTGCGCAGCCCGCTGGACATGCTGGCCGCTGCGCCTTCGCCCGCTGCGCCACCCGCACTGCCGGTGGCCCATGCTGTCGCTACCCCGCTGGCCATGGGCGCGGCGGCCGGCGGGGCGCCGGTCCCGCCCACGCCGGCCCGCATGCGCTACCCCGCCGCTGGCTGGCCCCCCACCCCGCACCGCGCCCGCGATCGAGAACCGTGCTACCTGGCTACGCCGAACTGCACTGCCGCAGCAACTGCAGCTTCCTGACCGGGGCTTCGCACCCCGAAGAGCTGGTCGCGCGCGCCCATGCCCTGGGCTACGCGGCGCTGGCGCTGACGGACGAATGCACGCTGTCGGGCGCGGTGCGCGCGCTGGCCGAGGCCGAACGCCTGCAGATGCGGCTGATCGTCGGCGCCGAGATGCAGCTGTCGGCACCCACCGCTGCGCCGAAGTCGCTGCGCACCAAGGCCGCGGCAGGCACGCCGGCTGCGGCACCGGCCGAACCGCGCCTGGTGCTGCTGGTGCAGTCGCGCCGCGGCTACACCAACCTGGTGGAATGGATCACCCAGGCCCGCCGCCGCGCCCCCAAGGGCCAGTACCAGGCGCTGCGCAGCGACCTCGAAGGCCGCATCCCCACCGCGCCCACGCTGGCCGGGCTGCCGGGCTGCTTCGCGCTGCTGGTGGCCCACGCCGAACAGCCCTTCGAGACCGTGTTCCACCACGCCATGTGGCTGAAGACCTGGTTCGGCACCGAGCGCTCGGCCATGGCCGTGGAACTGCGCCACCAGGCGCACGACGGCGTTCTGGTGGACACACTGGCGCGCGTTTCCGCCGCCACCGGCCTGCCGCTGGTGGCCGCCGGCGGCGTGCGCATGCACGCCCGTTCGCGCAAGGCCCTGCTCGACGTGCTGACCGCCACCGCGCAGCGCTGCACCGTGGCCGAGGCCGGCCATGCGCTCGCACCCAATGCCGAGGCTTACCTGCGTTCGCGCGTGCGCCTGTCGGCGCTGTACCGGCCGGAATGGCTGGAAGCCACCATCGCCATTGCCGGCAGCTGCGCCTTCAGCCTGTCGGAGCTGAAATACGAATACCCGCGCGAGATCACGCCCGAAGGCCACACCCCCACGAGCTGGCTGCGGCATCTGACGGAAACGGGTGCGGCAGAACGTTTCCCGAACGGCCCGCCAGCGTCGGTGCGCGCCATGATCGAACACGAGCTGGCGCTCATCACCCAGCTGCGCTACGAACCCTATTTCCTGACGGTGGCCGACATCGTGCACTGGGCGCGCGGCGAAGGCATCCTGTGCCAGGGCCGCGGCAGCGCCGCCAATTCCGCCGTCTGCTACTGCCTGGGCGTGACCGCGGTCGACCCGGCGCGCACCACGCTGCTGTTCGAACGCTTCATCAGCGCCGAACGCAATGAACCGCCCGACATCGACATCGACTTCGAGCACCAGCGCCGCGAAGAAGTCATCCAGTACATCTACCGCAAGTACGGGCGGCACCGCGCGGCGCTCACCGGCGTCGTCATCAGCTACCGCCCGCGCAGCGCGCTGCGCGACGTGGGCCGCGCGCTGGGCATCGACCTGGAACGCATCGAGGCCCTGACCAAGACCCTGAGCGGCTGGAGCCAGGGCAGCGAGGTCCAGGCCGAACGCCTGCGCGAAAGCGGCTTCGACCCCGAAGCCCCGCTGTGCCGGATGTGGATGACGCTGACGCAGCAGCTCATCGGCTTTCCGCGCCACCTGTCGCAGCACCCCGGCGGCTTCGTCATCGCCCGCGACAGCCTGGCGCAACTGGTGCCGGTGGAAAACGCCAGCATGGAAAACCGCAGCGTCATCCAGTGGGACAAGGACGACCTGGACACCCTGGGCCTGCTGAAGGTGGACATCCTGGCCCTGGGCATGCTGAGCGCCATCCGCCGCGCCTTGACGATGGTGGGCGACAAGCAGGGCCGGCCGATGGCCCTGCACCAGGTGCCGGCCGAAGACACCGCCACCTACGACATGCTGTGCCGCGGCGACAGCGTGGGCACCTTCCAGGTGGAAAGCCGGGCGCAGATGAGCATGCTGCCGCGGCTGAAGCCCCGCAGGTTCTACGACCTGGTGATCGAGGTCGCCATCGTGCGGCCCGGGCCCATCCAGGGCGGCATGGTCCACCCCTACCTGCGCCGGCGCAGCGGCGAAGAAGCGGTGGACTACCCCAGCGCCGAAGTGCGCCAGGCGCTGGAGCGCACCCTGGGCGTGCCCATCTTCCAGGAACAGGTGATGCAGCTGGCCATCCTGGCCGCCGACTTCACCCCCGGCGAAGCCGACCAGTTGCGCCGCGCCATGGCCGCCTGGAAGCGCAAGGGCGGCCTGGGCCCTTTCCACGAGAAGCTGGTGGGCCGCATGGTGGCCAAGGGCTACGAACTGGAATATGCCGAACGCATCTTCAAGCAGATCGAAGGCTTCGGCGAATACGGCTTCCCGGAAAGCCACGCCGCCAGCTTCGCACTGCTGGTGTACGTGAGCGCCTGGCTGAAATGCCACCACCCCGACGCCTTCCTGGCCGCGCTGCTGAACAGTCAGCCCATGGGTTTTTATGCCCCGGCCCAGCTGGTGCGCGACGCCAGGGAACACGGGGTGCAGGTGCGGCCGGTGAGCGTGCTGCACAGCCAGTGGGACAGCACGCTGGAGGACATCGGGCAAGGCGGGCAGGGTGGGCAGCGCGAACAGACCGAACAGGTTGAACAGATGCCAGGGCAGGGCGCCTGGCCCCCGGGCCTGCGCCCGGTGCGCCTGGGTTTCAGCCGCATCGGCGGCTTTCAGCAGGAGGCCGCAGAACGCCTGCTGGCCGCACGTGCCGAAGCGCCGTTTGCGTCACCCGAAGACCTGGCCCGCCGCGCCGGGCTGGACGCGCACCAGCTGGAGCTGCTGGCCCAGGCCGACGCGCTGGCACCGCTGCCCATGGGGCCCGACGACGCTGCGCGTCGGCCCCCCGAGGGGGCGCCTGCGGACCTTGGGGACGGCCCGGCGGTTCGCCGTGTGGGCCACCGCCACCAGGCCGCCTGGGCCGTGGCCGGGGTGGACACGCGCGCCACGCCCATGCTGCGCGAAACCCGCACCCACGAAGCCGCGGCCGAACTGCCGGCGCCCAGTGCCGCCACCACCGTGCTGGCCGACTACCGCAGCCAGGGCCTGAGCCTGACGCAGCACCCGGTGGGCCTGCTGCGCGAAGCACTGGCAGCGTTCCAGGTGCAGCCGGCAGCCGTGCTGCACGGCTGCCCGCACGGCCGGCTGGCGCGCGCCAGCGGCATCGTCACCCACCGCCAGCGCCCGGGCACGGCCAAGGGCGTGGTCTTCGTGACGCTGGAAGACGAGACCGGCTTCGTCAACGTCATCGTCTGGCCGGCCCTGGCCGAAAAACAGCGCCGGCCGCTGCTGGCCGCGACCCTGCTGACGGTGTTTGGGGTGTGGCAGCGCGAAGGCGAGGTGCGGCATCTGGTGGCCAAGACGCTGGTCGACCACAGTGATCTGCTGCAGGGCTTGGCGGCGGGCAGTCGGAATTTCCGGTGAGGGGGCGGGGTCGGTGGATGGACAGTGCAAGGAAGCGATAGCTGCGCGACGCTGTCGCCGTGCTGGAAAACAAGCTGGCTGGCTCGCTGAACCGGAATCGTGCTGTCTGCGAGCCCGGTCAAGGACGACATGGACCAGACTGCGCTCGCAGCACCCTGGGCGCCATGCAGCTGACTGACGCTCAGTGTGGGTCGATGAAAATCCACGGTCGTGCGTATCCATCACAAGAAGCCATGCACATCCGCCGTCTCCTGCCTTCGGACGCAGCCGCCTTCCAGCAAGTGCGGCTGCGAGCACTGCTGGACAGTCCCAGCGCATTCGGATCGAGCTACGAAGAAGAAGCCGATCGCCTGATTTCAGATGTCGCCGATTCGCTGGCAGAAGGATCGGGAAGGACCGTGTTTGGGGCATTCGACGAATCCACGCTGCTGGGAGTTGTCGGCGTCGGCCGCGAACGTGGCCTCAAGGAAAGGCATCGCGGGTTCATCAGAAGCATGGTCGTCGCGCCCGAAGCGCGTGGCAGAGGTGTTGGCAAGGCCTTGATGGGTGTCGCCATCGACTTTGCCAGGTCCATGCCCGGGCTGCGTCAACTCACGCTCGCCGTGACTGCGGAAAACGAGGTGGCTGTCGCCCTCTACGAGAGGCTGGGTTTCGTGGTCTGCGGCACATCACCTGAAGCACTGCACGTCGAAGGACGTTTCTACGACGAACTTCACATGGTTTGTCGGCTCGGTGATGCTCCTTGCTCGACCGACCCTGCTGCTGCTGCTGGCAGTGCAAGCCCGGTGTGTTCGGAATCCACCACGGCCAAGCACCAGGCCTGAACCGCAGGCGTTTGCACGCTTGACGAGCAAGTGAGGCTGTCGCGTCCACACCAGACGGCATGGAGCCCGCAAGTGCTGCCTGCCCCCTGTTCCTCGACTTCACTTGAAATTCACATCCTGGCTTCAGAGTGCAACTCCTGGCCTCTACCCGCGTGAGCATGGTCGACGTAGTGCCCCCGCGCCTGGAGTGTTGACGGTTCCCCTGCGGGCCCCACCCGGCAGCCCAGCCTCCTGTTGCTGCCTTCTTGCGTCTTGCACCGATGAAAACCAGTCAAGAGCGGCGTGTGTTCCGCGCCCGGCCTGGCCTGATCAGGAAACTGCTGGCCATCGTCGCCGGGCTGAGCCTCGCGCTGTCGGTCGTGCTCGTGGCGTTGCTGAACTGGCCCTTGCCAGAGATGCCGCGCCCTGGCATCGGTGGCGCGTTCCTCGTCAGGAATGTCGCGATCGTCGATGTGGTGAACGACCACATCGTTCCTGGCCGTGATGTGCTCGTGCGCAACGGTCGCATCGATTCCATTGGCGCGAGTCTGCCTGGCAGCGGGCAAGCCGGTCTCGTCGTCGTGGATGGCTCCGGGAAGTTCCTGATCCCGGGCCTATGGGACATGCACGTCCACTCTCTGAAGATTTCACCGCAGTACACCCACCCCCTGTCGATTGCCAACGGCATTACCGGCGTGCGCGAAATGTGGGGTTGTCCAGCCCATCCTGACAGTTTCGTCGCATGCGGCGAAGACATCAAACGCTGGCGAGCTGGGCTGCGCGATCACAGTCATCTTGCGCCCCGTTACATCATGCGCAGCAGTTATGCAATCAACGGCGAACAGGGGGTGCCCGTTGCCGCACCTGAATACTTCAAGGCGCGAAATGCAGGCGAAGCCCGGGCGCTCGTGGCGCATTTGGTCGCCGATGGCGTCGACTTGCTCAAGACCTACACCCACGTCTCGGTGATGGCCTACGACGCGCTCGCCGCGGAAGCTTCGAAGCAGGGGCTCTTGTTTGCTGGGCATGTTCCCGTGCGTGTTTCACTCGAACAGGTACTGGCCGCCGGCCAGCACAGCGTCGAGCACCCGCGAGTCTTCCTGTTCGACTGTTATCGGGGTGCCGCTGAATTCCGGGCGTTGCCTGATCCAGCGGCCGCCTACACCATCGACATGCGCGCACGGTTCATCGACGAGCATGACCCCGTGCGCTGCGCCGATCTCATGGCTGCGATGGCAGCGTCCGATACCTGGTGGGTGCCGACACTGCAGGTGCTGCGCATGAGCGCGCTCGCAGGCGACCCGGAATTTCGCGAAGATCCCCGCCAGCGCTACATCCCGTTCATCTTCTGGGAAGGCCTGTGGCGATGGGATGCTGATCGCGCTGTGACTGAAGCCAGGCAGGCACCGGGTCGCGACGTCCACGCCGAACTGTATCGCCTGGCATTGGACAACTTGCGTCAGGCCCACCGTGCCGGAGTTCGGATAGCGGCTGGAACCGACTCTGGCGACACCTACGTCTTCCCCGGGTTTGCCATCCACGACGAGCTTGCCGAGCTTGTGCGCGCCGGCCTGTCCCCGATGGACGCGTTGCGAAGTGCCACCATCGACGCAGCGCGGTTCAGCGGCAAGGACCGGGAATACGGCTCGATCGAGACCGGCAAGTTTGCAGACATGATCCTGCTGGATGCCAACCCGCTTGCCGATATCCGCAGCACCTCGAAGATTGCGGGCCTGTTCTTCAACGGACAGTACCTCGATCGCGGCGCGTTGGACAAATTGCTGGCGTTTGCCGAAGACCAGGCGGGCAGTCTTCGCACCAACCTGCAGCTCCTGTGGGGTGCACTGCGTAGCTCCGTCGTGTGGGCGCAGGCTGCAGACTAGATCCCAACGCCTCGTGGCGGGCACGCCCGGCGAATCGCAGTTGCTGCGGCCGGTTGTGCATGCTGACGTGCAGGTTCTGCGCGTCAAAGGGGTTTCTTGGGGTTTGTTCGGTGATCGCAGCCTGGCACCTTGGCCCGCTGGCCGGTACACGCTACATTTTTGCCACCTGGACCAAGCCATCTCCGTCTTCGGGCCGGTCGGCTCGAACGCAAGATCGAAGCACCATGAAGCCAGAAACGCCAGTCCAGCTGCAACTCGACGCCTACAACGCGCACGACATCGAGCGTTTCGTGGCCCAGTACACCGACGACATCCAGGTGTTCAGGCCGCCTGCGGCCGAACCCGTCATTTCGGGCATTCAGGCCTTCAAGGAACACTACGCCAGGAACAGGTTCACCCTGGCTGGCTTGCACGCCAGGGTCGTCAATCGCATGGTCGCTGGAAACAAGGTCGTCGACCACGAACGCATCGTCGGGCTGGGGCCTGACGAAGTCGAGGCCATCGCGGTGTACGAAGTCGCGGGTGCAAAGATCAGCAAGGTCTGGTTCTTCTGATTTCCACGAGTTCCTCCTCATGCTCACTCAACGCGATGCAGATGCGCTGGCCATGCGCCGGCAAAGCGCAAGAGCCTGTTGGCCGGCGGCAGCGGCGCCTGAAGCTTCCACCGGCATGGCCACCGGAGCCGCGGTCACGCTGCGCCTGATGACCGAGAGCGACCTGCCCATGCTGCACGCCTGGCTGAACCGGCCCCACATCGTCCAATGGTGGGGTGGCGAATCCGAACGCCCGTCGCTCGACCAAGTGGTGGCGCATTACCGGCCACGGGTCCTGGCGCAAGAACCGGTCACGCCCTACATCGCCCTGCTGGGCGAAGAGCCCATCGGCTATGCCCAGTCGTATGTCGCACTGGGCAGTGGTGGCGGCTGGTGGCCAGACGAGACCGACCCCGGTGTGCGTGGCATCGACCTGTCTCTGGCCAACCCCCTGCAGCTGAACGTCGGGCTGGGAACCCAGCTCGTCAAGGCGCTTGTGGAACGCCTGTTCTCCGACCCTTTGGTGACGAAGATCCAGACCGATCCGGCGCCCAGCAACCAGCGGGCCATCCGCTGCTACGAGAAGGCCGGTTTTGTGCAGCACGCGCTCGTCACCACGCCCGACGGCCCGGCCGTCTACATGGTGCAGACGCGCTCGATGTTCGAAAACGCCAAGCGTGCAGCACAGGGGTGAGCGCTTCCACGGCCTTCCCCGGCCTGGGCCTGCTTCACGCAGGCCAGGTCTTCAGCGGGTGCTGCGCATGAACACCGGCTTCAGCCGGCTGCGCGCGAACCCGTTTGCGTTCGGCCTGCTGCTGTCGCTGCTGAGCGCCACGGCCGCCGGCGCGGTGGGGGCCTTGCTGTTCCTGCTGCTCGATGCCGATCGCATCGGCCCCAGTGCCGCGGCAGGGGTGCTGGGCATGGCCATGCCCTGGCTGTTCATCTACGCCGTATTGGTCATTCCGGCCATCGAAACCCTGACGGGGCAGCTCGCTCCCATCGAAGTGCTCCGGTGGCTGAAGGCCCCGCCAGCGGTCGGCGTCGTGGCCAGCGCAGCCGTCTTTGCGGCGGGGCACTTCTACAGCGGCGGCCCGGGGCATGGGCTGACGAGCTTCGCTTCCGGGCTCGTGTTCGCCTGTGCCTACATGGCCTTCCGCAGGGAATCGGTGGGCCGTGCCTATGCCTGTGCCTGGTCGGCGCACGCAGGCCACAACGCCATCTTTCTGGCGCTGGCCCCATGAGAAGCATCGCTGCACCGGGCCTGCTTCTCGAACCCTTGCTCGCATCGCACGCGCATGACATGTTCGCCGTGCTGGCCGACCCGGCCATCTATGAATTCGAGAACTCGGCGCCACCGTCCGAAGCCTGGCTGCACGAACGCTACCAGCGCCTGCAGCTGCGCGGCCCCGCCGACGGCTCGGAGTTGTGGTTGAACTGGGTCATCCGCCTGGACACGCAGGAGTTGGCGGGTTATGTGCAAGCCACGGTCATGCCCGGTGGCCGGGCCTTCATCGCTTATGAACTGAACAGCCGCTTCTGGCGTCGGGGCATCGGCGGGCGCGCGGTTGGCGCGATGTTGGCAACGCTGGGCAGGGACTGCGGCGTACGGGATTTGTCGCTGTTCTCAAGGCAGCCAACTTTCGGTCGCAAGGCCTGCTGCTGAAGCTGGGCTTCGTCCAGGCCGACGAACTGCTTTCCTTGCGCTTCCGTGACGAAAGCGATGAAGTCGTGTTCGTCAAGCCCTGGGCCGGCGCTGCCGGTGCGGCCCCGCCCCTGGCCTGATCGTCAGCGCTGCGGCCCGGCGGGCCAGCCCGGTCTGCGCAGGCGGTACATTCCTGCAGCTTCGGCCCAGGCCCCGGTTTGGCGGGCCCCGGCGTTTGCAGCCATGCCAACACCCACCCAGGCTTCATTCCTCATGTGTACCTCTCTGCAGGCTTGGCCGCGCACCGCGTTGCCGGCCTGGGTCTTCCTGACCGCGCTGCTGGCGGCCTGTGCGTCGCCGCCCGCCCCCACCCAGCCGCGCAGCGTTTCGGTTGCCGAGGGCAAGTGCGCCCAGCCGCCGTATCCGGCCGAGGCACGCAGCACCGGCGCCGAAGGCGTCACGACTTTGTCCTTCGACGTGAACGCCGAAGGGCGCGTGACCCGGGTGGCCATCGTCGAAGCCAGCGGCACCTCGACTGGACATCGCGCGCTCGACGCGCTGGCCCTGGAAACGCTGCAGAAGTGTGTCTTCCCGCCGGCGCCAGGCTTCCTGCCCGCCAGCTCGAGGGTGGCGTATTCCTGGCGCCTGCAGAACTGAGACCGGCCCGGCTCCCAGCCCGATGTCGTCCGTACTGCCGGAAATCCAGGCGCTCGAAGTCGAACTCCATCATCCCGGGGTTCGCTGCAGCCGCCAGCGTCTCGAACAACTGCTGCATCCCGACTTCCATGAGGTCGGTCGCTCTGGCCGCAGCTACAACCGGGAAACGGTGGTCCGCTTCCTGGCCACGCAGGCGGCGCAAGTCGTCGTCGCCTCGGATTCGTTCGCGGTGGCAGAACTGGGCCCCGGCATCGCCCTGCTGACCTACCGTTCTGCCCATGTCCAGCCCGAAGGGAATTGGGTCCACCACACGCTGCGCGCATCGCTGTGGCTCAGAACGGCCGTTGGCTGGCAGCTTCGTTACCACCAGGGCACGGCGGCCGCCTGAGCCCTTTTCGTCTGCCTCCCTTCCCAGCATGCGCATCGAACTCGACGATCTGTCCCGCCCGCAGGTGCATGCCCTGCTGCGAGAGCACCTGAACCACATGCACGAGCTGTCGCCTGCCGACAAGGTGTTCGCGCTGGACCTGTCGAAGCTGAAGGCGCCGGGCGTCAGCCTGTGGACGGTATGGCAGGACGAGGTGCTGCTGGGCTGCGGCGCGCTGAAGGAACTGTCGCCGCTGCAGGGCGAAGTCAAGTCGATGCGAACCCCGGCCCTGCTGCGCGGCCGCGGGGCAGGGCGCGCGGTGCTGGAGCACATCGTGGCCACGGCCCGCCAGCGCGGGTACCAGACGCTGAGCCTGGAAACCGGCACCCACCCGGCCTTCGACGCGGCCAAGTCGCTGTACACCCGCTTCGGCTTCCAGCCTTGCGGCCCTTTTGCCGACTACGTGGAAGACCCGCACAGTGCGTTCATGGCCTTGACGCTGGCGCCTGCGCGCTGAGCCTCGGCCGTCCACGCCCCGCTCTCGCAGTCTGTCGCCCGGGCTGGCAATTCGTCGCCAGGCAGCGGCAGGGTGGCCGCGGCCGGCCTAGTCTTGCGGCCATCGCTGGACACCGGTCCGCCCCACCCGCAACCGCAACCGCAACCGCAACCGCAGGAGCCCACCATGGAACGCAGTCTCGACATCCAACGCGACGAATACAGCCGCCGCCGCCTGCTGGCCATGCCGCTGGCCGGCACCATCGCCTGGGCGGTGGTGGCCGCCGCCGGCCTGGTGCTGGACACTTTCGGCGCCGCCATGGCGCTGTTCGTGGCCACCGGCAGCATCGTCTACCTGGGCATTGCCCTGTCGAAGCTGACCGGCGAGAACTTCACCGACAAGACCCGCCCGAAAAACGCCTTCGACGCGCTCTTCATGCACACCGTGGCGATGTCGCTGGGCGTCTATGCCATCGCCATCCCGTTCTTCATGGCCGACGCCACCTCGCTGCCGCTGACGGTGGGCATCCTCACCGGGCTGATGTGGCTGCCGCTGTCGTGGGTGATCCGCCACCCGGTGGGGCTGTGGCATGCCGGCGTGCGCACGGCCGGCGTGCTGGCCGCCTGGCTGGCCTTTCCTGACCACCGCTTCGTGGCGGTGCCCCTGGTCATCGTGGCCGTCTACGCCGTCACCCTGCTGGTGCTGGAACGCCGCTGGCGGGCCCTGGAGGGCGCCGGCGCGGCCGGCGCTGCGGGCCGGCAGCCCGCAGCCGCGTCGGCCTGATTGCCCCAGCCGCCGTCAGCCCTTCGTCCCCAGCCTCTTTCCGCGACCCCCCCGCCATGAAACAACCGCCACCGACCCTGCTGCTGGCCGCCGCGCTGCTGGCCAGCCTGGCCGGCCCGTTCAACCCGCTGGCGCAGCCGGCCCAGGCCCAGCAGCTCGTGCTGGAACCCGCCGACACCGTACTGGCCGGCGACCCGCTGGCGATCCGCTTCACCGGCCTGCCCGCCGACACCGAGGTGCAGGTGGCCACCCGCCGGGTGCTGCGCGATGCCATGGGCGCGCAGACCGCCTATGCCGCGCAGGCGCGCTTTCGCAGCAGCGCCACGGGCACGCTGGACCTGGCCACCGCGGTGCCGCTGCCAGGCGGCAGCTACGGCGGCGCCGACCTGCGTGGCCTGTTCTGGGCGATGCAGCCCGTGCCGGCGGTTTCGGCCGCCCCGGCTGCGGCGGCAGCCTCGGCCCCGGCGGCCGCATCCGAGACCCTGGCCGAAGGGCAGGTGAGGATCGAGCTCAGCACCGCCGCCCAACCCGGCCAGCCGCTGGCCAGCCGCACCCTGACGCTGCTGCGTTCGCTGCCCGAGGTGGTTTCGCGGCCGGCCGAAGGTTTCCCAGGCGCGCTGTTCAGCAGCCTGCCGGGCAGCCAGACGCGGCCGGCGCTCATCATCCTGGGTGGCAGCGAAGGCGGGCGCCGCATCACCCTCGACGCGCCGGTGTGGGCTTCGCGCGGTTTTGCGGTGCTGGCGCTGCCGTATTACTCGCCAGCGCAATGGGGCCCCGCCGGCCCGCTGCCGGCCGAAGTGCCCGAACTGCCGCGCGCCTTCGCCGACCTGCCGGTCGAGCGCCTGGCCGCGGCGCGTGACTGGCTGGTGAAGCAGCCCGGTGTCGACGCGCAGCGCATCGGCGTGGTGGGCACCAGCAAGGGCGCCGAATACGCGCTGCTGGCGGCCAGCCGCATGTCCTGGATCAGGTCGGTGCTGGCCATCGTGCCCAGCGACGTGGTCTGGGAAGGCTGGGGCGAAGGCGTGAAACCCGGCGAACGGTCCGGCTTCGCCTGGCAGGGCCAACCGCTGCCCTTCGTGCCCTACAAGGACTTCGAAAAGGAATTCGCCGGCTTTGCCACCGGTGCCGACGTGAAGATCCGCCGCCCGCAGGACGCCGGCCGCGCCGCCCACCCCGAACGCGTGGGGCCTGCGCGCATCCGTGTGGAGGACATCGCCGCGCCGGTGATGGTGGTGGGCGGCCACGACGACCAGATCTGGGACAGCGGCGGCATGGCCGAGGCCATCGCCCGCAGCCGCGCGGCCGCCGGCCGCGAAACGGTGGCCCTGGTCTACCGCGACGCCGGCCATTTCCTGGGCGGCACGGGCTGGGGGCCCACCACGCAGTACAACGCCGGGCCCAGCAAGAGCGGCGGTACGCCCCAGGCCAATGCCCATGCCCAGGCCGAAGCCTGGGCGAAGAGCCTGGAGTTCCTGCGCCGCACGCTGGGCCCGATGCCTTAGCCTGCGCCGGGCCCGGCGGCCTGCTGGACAATCCAGGCGATGGAACTCCCCATCGAATGGCTGCCCGCCGAAGGCGAGCCGCAACAACTCATCCTGCTGCTGCACGGCTGGGGCCAGGACGGCAGCCACCTCGCGCCCCTGGCGCAGGCGCTGCGCCAGCAGTTTGCCCAGTCAGCGGTGCTGGCCCCCAGCGCGCCCAGCCTGGCCGAGCCCCAGCATGCCGGCAGGCCGGCCCCGGGCGGCCGCCAGTGGTACAGCGTCGGCGGCTTGACCGAGTCGAACTGGGGCGAGCGCGTGGCCGCGCTGCTGCCTGGGCTGCAGGCCTGGGTGCAGGCCTGGGTGCAGGCCCAGCAGCAGCGCCTGGGGGTGGGCCCGGCGGCCACCTGCCTGGGCGGGTTCTCCCAGGGCGCGATCGTGTCGCTGGCCCTGGCCAGCCACCACGACGGCCTGTGTGGCCGCGTACTGGCCTTCGGCGGCCGTTATGCCGAAGCGCCGCTGGCGGCGCCACGCCACACCACCATCCACCTCTTCCACGGCGGCGCCGACCGGGTGATCCCGGCCCAGGGCTCGCGCGACGCGCTGGAACACCTGGCCGCGCTGCAGGGCGACGCCACGCTCGACATCGCCGAAGGCGTGGGCCATGAAGTCCACCCGGCCCTGGTGCAATGCGCGCTGCAGCGACTGCAGACGCACATTCCGCTGCGCACCTGGCAAGCGGCCATGGGCGCGGCGCCACGCCCCGTCGAGGTAGACGAACACCCTGCCGACGGCGGCTCCGAACCAGCCCGCTGAGCCCGGTGGCAGGGCCCATGGCGCACCGACCGATCATCGACCGAAGACCGACTCCCCCATGCTCTTCCTGCTGTCCCCCGCCAAGTCGCTGAACTACGAAACCCCCACCCCGAAGTCCACCCTGCGGCGCGCCACCGACCCGCTGTTCGCCAGCCACGCCGCCAGCCTGGTGGCCCTGATGCGGCAGAAATCGGTGAGCGAAGTGGCGGAGCTGATGGACCTGTCGGCGCCGCTGGCCGAACTGAACGTGGCGCGCTACCAGGCCTGGCAGCCCGAGGCCACGCCCGCCAACAGCAAGCCCGCGGTGCTGGCCTTCGACGGCGATGTCTACGACGGCCTGAACGCCCGCACCCTGGCCAGCGCCGACCTGGCCTGGGCGCAGGACCACCTGGTGCTGCTGTCGGGCCTGTACGGCGCGCTGCGCCCGCTGGACAAGCTGCAGCCCTATCGGCTGGAGATGGGCACGGCCCTGGCCAACCCGCGCGGCCGCGACCTGTACGCCTGGTGGGGCGACACCGTGACCCAGCATCTGAACGAGCGGCTGGAAGGCCAGCGCACGCGCACCGTCGTCAACCTGGCCTCGGTCGAATATGCCAAGGTGGCGTTGCGCCCCAGCCTGCGGGCGCGCGTCGTCGATTGTGTGTTCGAGGACTGGAAGGACGGCCGCTACAAGATCATCAGCTTCTTCGCCAAGCGCGCGCGCGGCATGATGGCCCGGCATGCGGTGCAGGTGCGTGCGCGCAGCGTGAAGGCGCTGGAGGCTTTCGACACCGACGGCTATGCCCTGGCCCCGGCAGCCAGCGAACCCGACCGGCTGGTGTTCCGGCGCCGAGCCCAGCCCGGGTAAGAATACGGCCATGGCTGCACTTGTCCAGACCATCACCCCGGAACTGCGGCGCTGGATCGTCGCCCAGGCCGAGGCCGGCTGTCGTCTCGAAGACGTGCTGCAGGCCATGAAGGCCAGCGGCTGGGACGAAACCGTGGCCGCAGCGGCGCTGGAACAGACGCTGCGCGAGCGTCTGGCGGAACTGAACCCGCAGGCCAGCGTGTCGCCGCTGGACGCCGCCACGCCCTTGCCAGAACCGGCGCTGCAGGCTGCGCCCAGCGTGATCGTCGTCGAAGGCCATGCCGTGCAGGTGCTGGCGACCCTGCGCCACCCGCGCGTCATCGTCTTCGGCGGCCTGCTCACCGACACCGAATGCGACGAACTGATGGCGCTGTCGCGCCCCCGGCTGGAACGCAGCAAGACGGTCGACAACGCCACCGGCGGCGACGAGGTGAACGCTTCGCGCACCAGCGACGGCATGTTCTTCGAACGTGGCGAGACGGCGCTGATCTCGCGCATCGAAGCCCGCATCGGCGCCCTGCTGCACTGGCCTGTGAACCACGGCGAAGGCCTGCAGATCCTGCGTTATCGCCCTGGCGCCGAATACCGCCCGCACCACGACTACTTCGACCCGGTGCACCCGGGCACGGCGAAGATCCTGGAACGTGGCGGCCAGCGCGTGGCCACGCTGGTGATGTACCTGAACACGCCCGAAGGCGGGGGCGCCACCACCTTCCCCGACGTCGGCATGGAGGTGGCCCCCTTGCGCGGCAATGCGGCCTTCTTCAGTTACGACCGCGCCCACCCCAGTACGCGCACGCTGCATGGCGGCGCGCCGGTCACGGCGGGCGAAAAATGGGTGGCCACGAAGTGGCTGCGCCAAGGGGTGTTCGTCTAGGCCCGAGCCCGGGGCGCTGAACGAGGCTCGGCGCGACCGCCGCCGCACCAGGCTAGAACGTTCCGCCCAGCCCGTGGTAATGACCGGCGTGATACACCAGCGGCGGCAAGGCGGTCTGCGCCAGCGCCAGCACGTGGCCGATGAAGAGCACGTGGTCGCCGGCGTCCTGGCGGCTGAAGGTTTCGCACTCGAACACCGCTGCGCAGCCGGCCAGCACCGGGGCGCCGCCTTCGCCCGGCAGCCAGTCGCCCTCGTCGAACTTGTCGTCGCGGCGCGATGCAAAGCGCCGCGACAACGGCAACTGGTCTTCCGCCAGCACATTGACGACGAAGTGCTCGGCGCGGGCAAAGGCCGGCATCTGCGCGCTTTCCCGGCGCAGGCTCCACAGCACCAGGGGCGGTTCGAGCGACAGCGCGTTGAAGGAACTCGCCGTCAGCCCGACCCGGCCGATGTCGCTGTCCAGGCAGGTGATGATGGTCACGCCGGTGGCGAAGCGGCCCAGGGCTTCCCGCAGGCGCAGCGGGCTGACCAGGGTTTCGGTGGTCGCGGCTTCGAGTAGCGGTGGGCCTGCGGCGGGCGCCGTCATGCGCAAAGCCCGGCGTTGCGGGCTTCGATGCCCCAGCGCCGCAGCGCCGCGTCGTCGGTCTCGCGGGCGTCGACCCAGCGCGTGCCGGCGGGCGTGGTTTCCTTCTTCCAGAACGGGGCCTGGGTCTTCAAGTAGTCCATGAGGAATTCGCAGGCTTCGAAGGCCTGGCCGCGGTGCGCCGAGCTCACGGCCACCAGCACGATCTGCTCTCCCACGGCCAAGGGGCCGACGCGGTGCACCACGCGGGCGGTGCGGATGTCGAAGCGCTGCATGGCGCTGTCGATCATGTTTTCGATGGCTTGTTCGGTCATGCCGGGATAGTGCTCCAGTTCCATCGCGCTGACGGCGCTGCCGTCGTTCTTGTCGCGCACGGTGCCGATGAAGCTGGCCACCGCGCCGACACCGCCGTCGCCGGCGCGCAGCGCGGCCACTTCGGCCGAGAGGTCGAAGTCCTCGGTCTGGATGCTGACGCGGACCCTGGTCATCTCAGCCACCGGTCACGGGCGGAAAGAAGGCCACTTCCGCCCCGGCGGGCAGCACGCTGCTTTCGTCGGCCATCACCTGGTTCAGGGCACAGCGCACGGCCCGGCCGCGGGCCAGCAGCTCGGCGTGGCGGCTGCTCTGGTCCAGCAGCAGGCTGCGCAGGTCGCCCAGCGTGCTGCCTGCCGGCAGTTGCACGGTCTGTTGTGCGCCCAGGGCTTCGCGCAGCGCGGCGAAGAAGCGCACTTGCACGGTGATGGTGTCGGCCGGGTTCATCGGGTGATCAGGTCGGGCAGAGGCAAGAAACGCACCACGTCGCCGCGGGCGATGGCCTGGCCCGGCGGGTTGTCCAGCAGGCCGTCGGCCCAGACGGCGCTGGTGAGCACGCCCGAACTCTGGTTCGGGAACAGGTCGAGTTCGCCGCTGGCGTTCAGGCGCACGCGCAGGAACTCGCGGCGGCGGTCGGGCCGGGGCCAGTCGAAGGCGGCGCGCAGCGGCAGGCTGGGCGGCAGGCTGGTGGCCGCGCCCTGCAGCGCGCGCAGCACCGTGGTGACGCACAGCAGGTAGGTGACGAAGGCCGAGACCGGGTTGCCCGGCAGGCCCAGCAAGAGCGCGGCGCTGCCGTCGGCGCGGCGCACCTGCCCGAAGGCCAGCGGCTTGCCGGGCTTGATGGCGATCTGCCAGTGTTCCAGCGTGCCTTCGGCCTGGGCGGCGGGCTTCAGGTGGTCTTCCTCGCCGACCGAGACGCCGCCACAGGTGACGATCAGGTCGTTGTGCGCAGCCGCCTCGCGCAGCGCGCTGCGGGTGGCGTCCAGTCGATCAGGCACGATGCCCAGGTCGTTGACCTCGCAGCCGGCGGCCTGCAGCAGCCCGCGCAGCGTGAAGCGGTTGCTGTTGTAGATGGCGCCCGGGCGCAGTGGCTCGCCGGGCATCATCAGTTCGTCGCCGGTGCTGAACAGCGCCACGCGCGGGCGGCGTACCACCGGCAACATGGCCGCGCCCACCGAAGCCGCCAGGCCCAGGGCCTGCGGCGTCAGGCGCGTGCCCTTGTGCAGCACGGCGGCGCCGAAGCGCACGTCCTCGCCGCGGCGGCGGATCCACTGGCCATGGGCGGGCACGCTGTTCACGCGCACCTGGCCCAGACCCTGCCCGTCGGCCGCAGGCAGGGCTTCGCAGTGCTCCTGCATCACCACGGCGTCGGCGCCGGCCGGCACCTGGCCGCCGGTGAAGATGCGCGCTGCCGTGCCGCGCTGCAGCGGCCGGCCGGGCACGCCCGCAGGAATGCGCTGCGACACCGGCAGCACCGTGCCTGCGGACTGCACGTCGTCGGCATGCAGCACGTAGCCGTCCATCGAGGTGTTGTCCTCGGGCGGCACGTCCAGTGCCGACAGCACCTCGGCCGCCAGCACCCGGCCCAGGGCTTCGAAGGTGGACACGGTGTCGGTCTGCGCAATGGCATGCGGCGCGCTGCCGGCCACCAGGCGTGCCAGTGCTTCGTCCAGGCTCAGCAGGGGGCGGGTGTCTTTCACGTTCGGGGCAGCTCGTGGCGCATTCAGGTCGCGGTGTGGTCTTCGATGTACTGCTTGATCTGTGCCACGCTGGGCGGCATCACGGTGAAGCGGCGCGGAAGGTCTTCCAGACCGGCCAGTGCCGCTGGCGGCGGCGGGCGCAGTCCGATGGCTTCCTCGATCGTGTCGGCGAACTTCGGCGGCAGTGCCGTCTCCAGCACCAGCATCGGCACGCCAGGTTGCAAGTGTTGGCGCGCCACCTTCAACCCGTCGGCGGTATGGGTATCGACCATCACGCGCTGGCGTTCCCAGGTGCTGCGGATGGTGGCCAGCCGGTCGGCGTGGGTGCTGGTGCCGCTGACGAAGCCGAAGCTGGCGATGGCTGCGAATTCGACGTCAGTGACCTGGAAGCCACCGTCGCGCACCAGGGCCGGGCCGAACAGTTCGGCGGTGCGCGCCGCCGCACGGGCGTCGTGGCCGAGCAGGTCGAAGACAAAACGTTCGAAGTTGCTGGCCTTGCTGATGTCCATCGACGGGCTCGATGTTTCCAGCGTTTCAGCCGTGCCACGCGGGCGGTAGGCGCCGGTGCGGAAAAACTCGTCGAGCACGTTGTTTTCGTTCGTGGCCAGCACCAGCCTGTCGATGGGCAGGCCCATCTGTCGCGCCACGTGGCCGGCGCAGATGTTGCCGAAGTTGCCGCTGGGCACGGCGAAGGACACCTTTTCGGCGTTCGACTGCGTTGCCTGGAAGTAGCCGGCGAAGTAGTACACCACCTGCGCCAGCATGCGCGCCCAGTTGATCGAGTTGACGGTGCCGATCTTGCGTGCGCGCTTGAAGTCGAGGTCGTTGCTGACCGCCTTGACGATGTCCTGGCAGTCGTCGAACACGCCGTCGACCGCGATGTTGTGGATGTTGGCGTCCTGCAGGCTGAACATCTGCGCCTGCTGGAACGGACTCATGCGGCCGTTCGGGCTGAGCATGAATACGCGGATGCCGCGCTTGCCGCGCATCGCGTATTCGGCGGCGCTGCCGGTGTCGCCGCTGGTGGCGCCCAGGATGTTCAGTTCCTCGCCACGGCGCGCCAGCTCGTATTCGAACAGCTGGCCCAGCAGCTGCATCGCCATGTCCTTGAAGGCCAGGGTGGGGCCGTTGGACAGGGCCTGCAGGAAGAGGCCGGCTTCCAGCGGCTTCAGCGGCGTGATGGCGGCACAGCCGAACACCTCTGCCGTATAGGTGGCCCGGCACAGGCGCTGCAGGTCGGCAGCGGGAATGTCGTCGATGTAGAGCGACAGGATCTCGAAGGCCAGGTCGGCATAGGCCAGGCCGCGCCACTTCTGCAGCGTGGCGGCGTCGACTTTCGGGTAGTGGGTCGGCAGGTACAGGCCGCCGTCCGGGGCCAGGCCTTCCAGCAGGATGTCGCAGAAGCCGCGCGCGGCACTGCCGACGCTGGCGTCACCGCGGGTGCTGATGTACTTCACTTCAGTTCTTCTTTGCGGATGCGCACGATCGGGGCCAGCACCGTGGGCAGGGCCTGCATCTGTGCCAGTGCCGCCTTCATCCGGCCCTCGACGGTGTCGTGGGTGAGGATGATGAGGTCGGTTTGCTTTTCACCCTCGGCGCTTTCGCGCTGCAGCACCGCGTCGATGCTGATGTCGTTGTCGGCCAGGATGCCGGTGATGCGCGCCAGCACGCCGGCCTTGTCGGCCACGACCAGGCGCAGGTAGAAGGCGGTGACGACCTCGTCGATGGCCAGGATGGGCGTGTCCTGCAGCGAACCCGGCTGGAAGGCCAGGTGCGGCACGCGATGGTCGGGGTCGGCCGTGTGCAGCCGGGTGATGTCGACGAGGTCGGCTATCACGGCGCTGGCCGTGGGTTCGCTGCCCGCGCCCTTGCCGTAGTACAGCGTGCTGCCCACCGCATCGCCCTGCACGACGACGGCGTTCATCGCGCCTTCGACGTTGGCGATCAGCCTTGTCGCCGGGATCAGGGTGGGGTGCACGCGCAGTTCGATGCCCCCTGCGGTGCCCGTGGCGCTCTTCAGGTCGTCGCGCCGCTTGGTGATGCCCAGCAGCTTGATGCGGTAGCCCAGTTGCTCCGCATAACGAATATCGGCGGCCTGCAGCGAGGTGATGCCTTCGACATAGGCCTTGTCGAACTGGACCGGCACGCCGAAGGCAATCGCGCTCATGATGGTGGCCTTGTGCGCCGCGTCCACGCCTTCGATGTCGAAGGTGGGGTCGGCCTCGGCGTAACCCAGCGCCTGGGCCTGCTTCAGCACGGTGCCGAAGTCCAGGCCCTTGCTGCGCATTTCGCTCAGGATGAAGTGCGTGGTGCCGTTGATGATGCCGGCCACCC
>LNET01000039.1 GCA_001464055.1 Burkholderiales bacterium Ga0077543 | reverse complement strand
GATCCTTGTTGTCACTCGAAGGTTCGGGTTAACCCGGGACTCTATGCGAAGCTGATGACGGACCGGTGACACCCCCTCCGAACGGCCCAGCTGCCTGTGGGTTTGTTGGTCCCTGACTACAGCGGCTCAGAGCAGCTTGTACGTCTGCAAATGGATGCTGGTCTCGGTGTTGGCAATGCCCTTGATCAGGCGTACCCGCTCCAGGACTTCGGCCAGTTCCCCGAGGTGGCCGGCGCGAAGTTCGGCCAGCAGGTCCCAGCGGCCATTGGTGTCGTGCAGGGACGCCACCCCGGGTTCGCCGAGCAGGGTTCCGATCACGGCCCGGGTCTGGTTGCCTTCAACGGCGATGTTCATCCAGGCAGTGATCAGGTTGGGTTCGCTGTCGGGCCGCAGGCGCACCGTGTAGCCGACGATGACGCCCTGGTCTTCCAGCCGGGTGATGCGGTTGCCCACCGTGCCCCGCGACACGCCCAGCTGATGAGCCAGCGTGGCGATGCTGGCGCGCGCGTCGGAGCGCAGCAGGGCGAGCAGGCGTTGGTCCAGGCTGTCCATGCGCGATATTGCCATAACGGCAATATAGAGCTTCATTACGCCAGAGTTCTGATGATATTGAGACAGTTTTGCCGGTTCTCATTGTCGCGACTCCTCAGAACAATGCTCCTACACGTTCTGCCGACACTGGACTGCCCATGACCACCCTGCTCACCACCCAGGACATCGCCCGCATCATTGCCGCTTACGGCCTGCCCGAAGTGCTGCTCCGCCTGGAAACCGCCATCACCGCCGACTTCCTGCGCTGGCAGGAATTCGACAAGACGGCCAGGGTCGCCAGCCATTCCGCCCATGGCGTGATCGAGCTGATGCCGATCGCCGACGCCAGCCATTACGCGTTCAAGTATGTGAACGGCCATCCCGGGAACACCCGGGCCGGCCTGCCCACGGTGATGGCCTTCGGTGTGCTGGCCGACGTGGCCACCGGCAACCCGCAGTGGCTGAGCGAACTGACGCTGACCACCGCGATGCGCACAGCGGCCACCTCGGTGATGGCGGCCCGCGCCCTGGCGCGCCCGTCGCCCCGAACCATGGCCTTGATCGGCAATGGCGCGCAGAGCGAGTTCCAGGCGCTGGCCTTCCATCACCTGCTGGGTGTACGCCACATCCGCGCTTACGACGTCGACGCCGCGGCCACGGACAAGCTGCAGCGGCATTTGCGCGGTGTGCCGGGTCTCACGTTCACGGCCCATGCCAGCACGGCTGAAGCGGTGCGTGGGTCCGACATCGTCACCACCGTGACCGCCGACAAGCGCAATGCGACCATCCTGACAGCCGAGATGATCGAACCGGGCATGCACCTGAACGCAGTGGGCGGCGACTGCCCCGGCAAGACCGAGCTTCAACCCGCGGTGCTTGCCAGTGCCCAGGTCTTCGTGGAATTCGAGCCGCAAAGCCGCATCGAAGGCGACGTGCAGCAGATGCCTGCCGACTTTGCCGTGACCGAGCTCTGGCGTGTGCTGGCGGGCCAGGCCCGCGGCCGGCGCGACGCGCAGGCCGTGACGGTGTTCGACTCCGTGGGATTTGCGCTCGAGGATTACGCCGCCCTGCGCTTGATGGCCCAACTGGCCCGGGGTCTGGGCCTGGGCAGGGTTGTCGATCTCATCCCGACCCTGGTCGACCCCAAGGACCTGTTTGCGCAGATCGCGCCAAAGAAGGCGCATGCGCTGGCCGCCTGATCCGCCGCCGTCCCGAAAAACAAAGAGCCCCTGGCGCAATGCCAGGGGCTCCATTCATCGAAGCAGGCGCTTACTTACCGTGACGCTCATGCCGGTCAGCGGCAGCGAACAGGTCGGCGGCAAAGCGCGCGTCGTACTGGATCACGGTCTGGGCATAACGGCGAACGCTGGCAGCGTCACTGAGACGTTGGCCGAGATCGCGCTGGGCAGCATGGTCGCGACGCATCCGGGCCAGACGCCGCACGGCGCGGGTGGCAACCTGGAACAACCAGGCGCCGAGTACGGCACCGCGCGGCATGGCCACGACGCGAGGCGATTGAACGGTGATGGTGGTCATGGTGGGAACTCCGGTGAAACAAGCAGGCACGAGGCCGATGGAGGAATACTAGGGTTTACGCGCATAAACCTCAAGTGAATAGTGCTCACCTCACTTATTCATCTACTTCATGTCAGAGTTCGCGCATGCCACAGATGCCACCCCCACTTCCCAGCTTCCGGGCGCTGGACCTGAACCTGCTGCGCGTTTTCGACGCCGTCATGGCCGAAGGCAGCCTGACCCGTGCCGCCGACGTGCTGGCGATGACCCAGCCCGCCGTCAGCCATGCCGTGCGACGCCTGCGCGATGCGCTGGGCGACGAACTGTTCCTGCGCACGGCCCATGGCGTTCGGCCCAGCGCCAGGGCCGAGACCTTGTGGCCCCCGGTCCGGGCGGCTCTGGGCAGCCTGCGCCAGGCACTGGCCCCTGGCAGCTACGAGCCCCGCACCGATGCCGTGCAATGGCGGCTGACGATGGCCGATGCCACGGCGGCGCTGGTCTCGGCTCGCCTGGTGACGGCCATCGAGGCGGCGCAGGCGCTGATCAATCTGCGCATCCTGCCGCTCACCACGCGCGACCCTCGTGCCTTGCTCGAGGCCGGCGAGGCCGACCTGGCGCTGGGCTTTTTCCCAGAAGCCATCACTGGCATCGCGGCCCAGGGCGACGACAGCCACCTGCGCCACCGACGCCTGTACAGCACCCGCTATGTCGGTGTGATGCGTCGCGACCACCCCCTGGCTGGGCAAGCGCTGTCGCTGGATGCCTACTGTGCCGCGCACCATTTGCTGGTCAGCTTCTCGGGCCGCCCTCACGGGCTCGTCGATCAGGCTCTGGCGGCGGTGGGCAGGCGGCGTCGCATCATGCTGACCGTGAACCAGTTCTTCACTGCAGGAAGAGTGGTCGCGCGCAGCGACCTGCTGACCGTGCTGCCAGAAGGCTTCGTCGAGGCCACGGGTTGCCAGGCCGACCTGGTGACCTGCGAGCTGCCTTTCAGCCTGAGCCCGGTGAACGTGGAGATGCTCTGGCATCTGCGCCACGAACTCGACCCGGCACACGGCTGGTTGCGCGACCAGGTGACGGCTTCGGTGGCTGCATCGGTGGCCGAAACGGCGCCTTTCTGACGGGGCTTACCTGCTTTCCTACACGACGCCGGCCTGCCGTCCGATCGCACTGGCTTGCCGGTTTCCCTAAGGTACCGAGAGCGGTGCGGCGCCGACGAAAGCCCGCCCCGCCTCATCCACTCGACCGAAGGGGCATCACATGAACTGGGACCGCATCGAAGGCAACTGGAAGCAACTCAAGGGCAAGGTCCAGGCGCAGTGGGGCAAGCTGAGCGACGACGACTTCGACGTCGTCAAGGGTCGTCGCGCAGAGCTGGCCGGCAAGATCCAGGAACGTTATGGCATCGCCAAGGACGAGGCCGAAAAGCAGGTTGCGTCCTGGGAGCGGACCGCCGGCGACGACTGGTTCAAGCCCTGACCGTCCCAGCCAGCGCCACCCGCTGGCGCCAGCCCGACCCGCTCTGCCACCCGCCAAGGAATCCACCATGAATACCGCCAATACCTTCAGCACGATCTCCAACAAGGCCAACCATGTCGTCGAAAACGGCTTGGCCGTGGTCGAACGAACCGCCGACCGTGTGGTCGACAGCGCACACCATGCCACCGATTCGACGGTGCGCTACATCCGCCAGGAACCCGTCAAGGCCATCCTGGTGGCCGCAGCGGCCGGTGCGCTGGTGGCGGGCCTGCTGGCGATCTTCGGCCGCTCGCGGCACGAATGACGTGACCGGGCGCATGCCCGTCTGGCTGCGGCCTCAATCCAGCACGGCCGCCATGGCGGCAGCCGTGCGCTCGACGTTGCCTGTGTTCAGCCCGGCGATGCACATGCGGCCGGAGCGAACCAGGTATACGCCGAACTCTTCGCGCAGCCGGTCGACCTGGGCTGCGCTCAGCCCGGTATAGCTGAACATGCCCCGCTGGCTGAGAAAGTAGCCGAAGTCCAGACCCGGCCTTTGGGCCGACAGCACGGCATGCAAGCTGCTGCGCATCGCTGCGATGCGCGTCCGCATCGCAGCCACCTCGCCTTCCCACATCGGTCGCAGCGCCGGGTCGGTGAGTACCCGGCTGACGATACCGGCTGCGTGCAATCCGGGGCTGGAATAGTTGCGCCGCACCGTGGCCTTCATCTGGCCGAGCACCAGATCGGCTTCGGCGGCGCTGGTGCACACCACGCTCAGGGCTCCGGCACGTTCACCGTAGACGCTCATGCTCTTGGAGAACGAATTGGCGACGAAGAACGACAAGCCGCTGTCGGCCAGCGCCCGCACTGCGAAAGCGTCGGCGTCGATGCCGTCGCCGTAGCCCTGGTAGGCCAGGTCCAGGTAAGGCAGCAATTCGCGCTCTTGCAGTACCGGAATCAGCGCCCGCCACTGCGCCGGGCTCAAGTCCACGCCGGTGGGGTTGTGGCAGCAGGCGTGCAGCAGGACCACGCTGCGTGCCGGCAGGGTGCCGAGCGTCGCCAACATGGCGTCGAACTTCAGGCCGCCGGTGCTGGGGTCGTAATACGGATAGGTGTTCACCGCCAGGCCGGCACCCTCGAACATCGCGCGATGGTTGTCCCAGGTCGGATCACTCACCCATACCGCGCTGCCTGGCAGCCAGCGGTGCAGGAAGTCTGCACCCACCTTGAGCCCGCCGCTGCTGCCCACCGTCTGCAGGGTGGCCACCCTGCCACTGCGCAGGGCTTCGTGGCCCTGGCCGAACAGCAGTTCCTGGACAGCCACGCGCATCGCACTAGAGCCTTCGATCGGCAGATACGACTTGGCGCCACTTTCGCCGAGCATCCTGGCCTCGGCCTGGTGTACGCTGGGCAACACGGGGATCCGCCCGGCATCGTCGAAGTAGATGCCGATGGAGAGGTTGACCTTGTCCTTGCGCGGATCCTTCTGGAAGGCTTCGTTCAGGCTCAGGATCGGATCGCCGGCGTAGGGGTCGAGGTGCTGGAACATGGTGTGTTGATGCCTGAAACTATGGGCTCAGGCCGCGGCAAGCGCGGCTTCGATATCTTTGCGCAGCGACTGCGGCGTGTCGTTGGGCGCGTAGCGCTTGAGCACGCGCCCATCGCGGCCGACCAGGAACTTCGTGAAGTTCCATTTCACGCCTTCGGTGCCCAGCAGGCCAGGCGCCTGCGCCTTGAGCCACTGCCACAGAGGGTGGGCATCGGCGCCATTCACCTTGACTTTGGACATCATCGGAAAGCTCACGCCATAGTTCAATTGGCAGAAGCTGGCGATCTGATCGTTGCTGCCCGGGTCCTGACCACCGAATTCGTTGCTCGGAAATCCGAGCACCACCAGCCCCTGAGCGGCGTAGTCGGCGTGCAGTTGTTCCAGCCCGGCGAACTGCGGCGTGAAGCCGCAGGCGCTGGCGGTGTTGACGATCAGCATCACCTTGCCGCGGTGGTCGGACAAGGCCGTGGCCTGGCCCTGGATGCTGGTGGCTTCGAAGTCGTAGACGCTGGCCATGGCGCAATCTCCTGGCGGGTGGGGTGTGATGTCGGCGACGGAATGTTAGCGCCCGCACTTCAGTCTCACCGGCTTCGGCTTTTGTCGCCGGCTTCGGCCGGGGTGGCCTGAAGCTCATGGGGACGAAGCCCGCTGTGCTGCGCGTGGCCTTGCTCGGCTTCAATGCGCTCGATCGCGCGGCCATCAGCACAGGGCTGCGCATGGCCGTGAATCGCCCCTGGCACTATGTTCCCGTGTCCGGACTCGACGACGGCAATCTCATCCTGGCCGATGCCGACCACGCACCCGCGGTCCAGTTGGTGCTGGCCACCGAGCGGCTGGCCGATGCGGTTTTCATCGGCAAGACCCCGCCGCCGGGTGCCGCCGTCTGCCTGCCGCGCCCGATCGATGCCCGTCATCTCCTGCGCGAACTCGACGCGTTGCGCCTGCTCCGATCGACCCGGACCGTCGCCGACACTTCACCGCCGCTGTTGCCGCCGCCCGACGGCAAGGCGCCCACCGCGCTTGTCATCGACGACAGCGAAACGGCGCGCCGCGCCCTGGCCTTGCGGCTGCAGCGCTGGGGCTTCGCCGTCGAACTTGCCGCGCACAGTGGACAGGCGCTGGCCTGGTTGACGAAGCGCCGCTTCGACAGCCTGTTCGTCGACGTCGACCTGGGTCCAGCCAGCGCTCTCGACGGATTCGGCCTGTGCCAGCAGCTCAAGCGCCAGCCGCGGCCTGGGCAGGGGCCAGCGCCCTGGGTCGCGCTGGTCACCGGTTTCGACGGCCCCAGTGACCGCGTTCGTGGCAGCCTGGCCGGCTGCGATGCCTATCTGGCCAAGCCGGTGGATGAGGTCGAGCTCGGGCATCTGCTGTGGCGCGAAGGCTGGCTGCAGCAGCCTCCGGGCGATTGACCGGCGCTGGGCTGCCACCTCAAGGTCAATCAATGGCCGCTGCGTGCCGACAGCAGGCTCGCCCCGACGATCAAGGCACCGCCTGCTGCCAGTGCCCAGCCGAGGCTGCCAGCACCCAGCGCCACCGCCGAAACGGAAGCAAACAGCACTTCGCTGACCATGACCACCGCCGTCACGTTGGCCGGCAGCCGCGTGGCGCCGTACTGCAAGGCGAGGTTGCCGGCCAGGAACCACAGCCCCATGCCCAAGGCTCCCAGCACCCAGGGCCAGGCCGGCGCGGGTGGCAGCGGCACCCCGGGCTGCAGCGACAAGGCCAGCACCCCCGCGACCAGCGCGCCGCCCAGGAACATGGCCAGGGCACGGGCCTCGGCCGGGCGCTCGGCCTCGCGCCGCAGCATCACGTTGTTCAGCGCAAAGCTGAAGCCGCCCAGTACCCCCAGCCACTCGGCCAGTGAAGAAGGTACAGGCAGGCCGAACGTGGCCGAGCCGTCGCCAGCCTTGCCTGTGGCCAGCACCAGCATGGCACCGGCCAGCGCCATGGCCACGCGCAACAGCGCGATACCCGTGACGCGTTCCCCCAGCAGGCTGCGCGCCAGCAGCACCGCCCACAAGGGCATCAGGTAGAACAGCAGTACCACCCGAACGACGTCGCCCAGCGTCACGCCCCAGTTGAACGCGGCATTGGTGGTGCCCGAAGCCAGCACCAGCACCCACAGCACAGGCGCGCGGAACAACTGGCCCCAGGCGCGGGGCCGCCATGCCGTGATGACCAGCAACGCCAGGCTGTAGATCAGCACGGTGGCCCACAAGGGGTGCAGGCCCGCTGCCTGCAGCTGGCGGAAGGGCCACCAGCTGACGCCCCAGGTGAAGGCATTGAAGCTGAGTGCCAGGACGGCCAGACCGGCGCCGGAGAGGGCTTGCATCGGCGCCCGGTCAGTGCCCGTCGGTGCGCGCAATGACCAGCAGGCGTTCGACCTCGGCATGATGGCGGACGGCATTGCTGCGGTGCCAGCGCCTGATGAGCTCCATCGTGCACGCCACCAGCAGCCCGAACACGGCGATGGCAACGAAGGCCGACAGGCCCAGCCGGGTCATGCCGACGTAGAACGCACCCAGGACCAGGATGCAGGCCTGTTCGTTGAAGTTCTGCACGGCGATCGAACGGCCGGCGCCCATGAGGTTGTGGCCGCGGTGCTGCAGCAGCGCGTTCATCGGCACGATCAGGAAGCCGCAGAGCGCGCCCAGCAGCACCAGGAAGGGGACTGCCACCCAGAGATCCCTGATCACGTTCAGACCGATCATGAGCAGTCCGACGACGATCGCCAGGGGGATGACGTTGGTGGCCTTGTCCAGCTTGGTCATGGCCGAGGCTGCGACCGCACCGGCGACCGAACCGATCACCACCACGCCCGCGAGGTTCGACGCCTGGGCCGTGGTGTAACCCAGCGCCGCTGCGGCCCAGGCGAAGACGATCAGGCGCAGGTTGCCGAACACGCCCCACAGCAGCGTCGTGGTGGCCAGGGAGATCTGGCCCAGCTTGTCGGCCCACAGCCGCGAATTGCACTGCGAGAAGTCGCGCACCATCCAGGCCGGCCCGTGCTGGATGGGTTGCAGCGGCGCCGTGGTGCGGGGAATGAAGAGATTGAAGGCGGCTGCGGTGATGTAGAGAAACACGATCGCCGCGATCGCGACTTCGGCTGCGGTGTCGATCCCCAGGTCCGGCCCTGGCAGGTCCAGTCCGAGCAGGAAGCCCGAGACACGTGCACCGATGAGCTGGCCGCCGAGCAGGATGCCCAGCACGATCGATCCGACCGTGAGCCCTTCGATCCAGCCGTTGCCCTTGACCAGCAGCGACGCCGGCAGCAGCTCCGTCAGGATGCCGTACTTTGCTGGCGAATAGGCTGCCGCCCCCAGGCCCACCACCGCGTAGGCCAGCAAGGGATGGGTGCCGAACAGCATCAGCAGGCAGCCCACGATCTTGATGGTGTTCGAGATGAACATCACCCGGCCCTTGGGCAAGGCGTCGGCGAAGGCGCCGACAAAAGGGGCCAGCACCACGTAGAACAGCGCGAACATCGGTGCCAGGGCTGGCACCTGCCAGGCCGGCGCCTGGCTGGTGCGCAGCAGTTCGACGGCGGCCACCAGAAGCGCGTTGTCAGCCAGCGAGCTGAAGAACTGCGCCGACATGATGGTCGAGAAACCTTTTTTCATCGCGGCGCGCTTGAGCCTGCCGTCCCGGTGCGGGTGCACGGGCGGGGGCGTGATCTGTCTCCTGCTGGGGCGCCGGGTTATAGCATGCAGGTCTGCGTGGGGTTGCGCTGGCAGAATCCGGCACATGCCCCGTCCCATCCAAGCCCAGGTGCATACCGACGCGCTCGCGCACAACCTGGAACGCGCCCGCGCTGCCGCGCCCGACGCGCGCGTCTGGGCGGTCGTCAAGGCCAATGCCTACGGGCATGGTGTCGGTCTTGCCTTTGCCGGCCTGCGGGGTGCCGACGGCTTTGCATTGCTCGACCTGCACGAGGCCGAGGTGCTGCGTGCCCTGGACTGGCGCGGGCCGATCCTGCTGCTGGAAGGAGCCTTCGAGCCCCGTGACCTGGAGCTGTGCTCGCGCCTGGGGTTGTGGCATGTGGTGCATTGCGAGGAACAGATCGACTGGCTGGCCAATCACAAGACCCAGGCCCCGCACCGCGTGTTCCTCAAGATGAACAGTGGCATGAACCGGCTCGGCTTCACGCCGGCCGCCTTCCGCAGCGCCTGGACCCGGCTGCAAGCCCTGCCGCAGGTCGAGGAGGTGACGCTGATGACGCACTTCGCCGACGCCGACGGCGAAGCTGGCGTCTCCCGCCAGATGTCCCGCTTCGATGCCGCCACGAACGACCTTCCCGGCGAGCGCAGCCTGAGCAACAGCGCCGCCCTGCTGCGCCATGGGCTGAAAAACGACTGGGTGCGTGCCGGCATCCTGTTGTACGGCAGTTCGCCCGACTTCCCCGAGCACGACATCCACCACTGGCAGTTGCAGCCGACAATGACCCTGCGCTCGAAGATCATTGCGGTGCAACGGCTCGAACCCGGCGACGCCGTCGGCTATGGCAGCCGCTTCGTGGCCGATCGGGCGATGCGCATCGGCATCGTCGCCTGCGGTTACGCCGATGGCTACCCGCGCCATTGCGGCACCGGCACGCCGATCCTGGTGGACGGCCGGCGCAGCGGCACTGTGGGCCGGGTGTCGATGGACATGCTGGTGGCCGATCTGTCGGCCCTGCCTGACGCCGGCATCGGCAGCGAGGTCACGCTCTGGGGCCGCGGTCCTGCCGGCAGCATGCTGGCCATCGACGAGGTGGCCTTTGCGGCGGGCACCATCGGCTACGAGCTGATGTGTGCGGTGGCCGCACGCGTGCCGATTTCCGTTTCTCCGGCGGTGTGACCACGCGCCCAGCGGTCGTCATCGACCCGGCCGAGGTCGAGTTCACGGCCATCCGTTCGCAAGGCGCGGGTGGGCAGAACGTCAACAAGGTGTCGAGCGCAGCCCATCTGCGCTTCGACATCGGTGCGTCCAGCCTGCCCGAAGACGTCAAGCAACGCCTGCTGGGCTGGCCCGACCAGCGCATCAGTGGCGATGGCGTGGTCGTCATCAAGGCCCAGACCCACCGCAGCCTGCCACGCAACCAGGCCGATGCGCTGGCCCGCCTGCAAGCCCTGCTGGATGCCGTGCTCGCACCGGAACTGCCGCGGCTGGCGACGCGGCCGACGCGGGCCTCGAAGCGGCGGCGGCTGGATGGCAAGGCGCGGCGCGGCGAGGTGAAGGCGGGGCGTCAGCGCGTCAGCGATTGACGCTGCGGTTCGCGAGCGGCAACACACGTTCCGCACCAGTGTTCGCCGCTCTGTCGCACAAGGGCTGCGCCATCACGACGTGCTGCGAAGAATGCGAGGCATCCCCACCCCAACGCCGGAGTCTCGCGATGCGCCACAACCTGTTTCCCGCCCTGCTGCTGGCCTCGTCGGCCGTGCTGCACACCAGCACGAGCGCCGCCGAGGGCTGCGCCAGCGTCGAAGTGCAGAGCGTACGCCCCCAGCAAGGGCACCTGATGATCTCGGCCTTCAACGACGAAGCCAGCTTCAATCGCAAGCCCGCGGCCGCGCTGCGGCTGGTGGCCGGAGAAGCGACGATGCGTTTCGAGATCTGCGGCCTGACGGGTCCGGATGTCGCGCTGATGCTGTACCAGGACCTGGACAGCGACGGCAAGATGGGCACGAACCTGCTGGGACTGCCCACCGAACCCTGGGGTTCTTCGGGCAGCCCGGGCATGACCGGGCCGACCTGGGCCACGGCGCGAGTGCTGGTGAGCGTCCAGCCGCTGGTGGTGAGGATGTCGCGATGAGCCGCCGCCGCTTGCTGCAGGGGCTGGCAGCAGCCGGCCTGGGCACCGCCTGGCTGCTGCCGGCACAATCCCGGCCGGCAGCAGCCGACCGCATCCGCGCCCGGCTCGCCGCGAACCCGCTGCTGACGCCGTTTCTGGGTGTCGACGACACCAGCGGCGACCGCCTTGCCGAATCGGTGCCCACCCGCGGACGCTGGCCCGAGGCCTTGCGCGGGCGCTTCTACCGCAACGGCCCGGCCTTGTTCGAACGCGCCGGCCAGCGCTACCACCACTGGTTCGACGGCGACGGCATGGTCCAGCAGTTCACGCTGTACGGTGGCCGGATCGGCCATCGCGGACGCCTGGTGCAGACATCCAAGCTGATGGCCGAACGTGCGGCCGGCCGTTTCCTGTTCAATGCGCTGGGCACGGCCATCGAAGGCGGGCCGCCCATCACTGGCGCCGACAGCATCAACGCCGCCAACACGAATGCACTGGAACACGCGGGCCGGGTGCTGGCGATGTGGGAAGGCGGATCGGCCTACGGCCTGGACCCGAAGGACTTGAGCACGCAAGGGCCGGTGACCTGGCGGGCCGACCTGGCCGGCCTGCCTTTCACTGCCCATCCGAAAGTGGACGCTGGCGGGCACCTGTGGAACATCGGCACCATGGGCCGCCACTTCGTCGTCTGGCAGGTGGGGCCGGACGGCCGGCTCCTGAGCATCCAGCACGGCAGCTCGCCCTATCCCGGCGGCATGGTGCACGACATGGCGGTGACCGGGCGCTACCTGGTGGTGCCGCTGCCGCCGGTGAAGCTGGACTTCAGTCGCCCTGTGGGTGACGGCCCGCGCCGTTTTGAGATGGACCCGGGTGAGCCGCTGCGCATCCTGGTGATGGACAAGGCCGACATCGCGCGCCGGCGCGTGTTCGAGCTCCCGCCGCAGATGGTGTTTCACATCGGCAACGCCCACGAGGCCGGCGACGGTGCCGTGGTGCTGAGTTTCGTGGGGGCGCCAGACGCCTGGTTCCTGGATCGTGGCGCGGTGGCGCTGATGGCGGGGGAGCCCTCGCCGGCCGGAGGTTCGCAGCTGCAGACGGTGCGGCTGGACATGGCCAGCGGTCGCGCCCAGGCCGAGCGCCATGCGGCCACGGTGGTGGAGTTCCCACGCATCAATCCTAAACGCATCGGCCTGGGCGGTGCCGAGGCGGCGCAGTGGTTGCTGTGTGGCGCCAGCTGGGACAGCGCGGGCGGTCGCGACGCCTCGCTGTTGCAGGGCCTGCAGCTGACCCACATGCCGAGTGGGCGAACCCAGCGCTTCGACTACGGCCCGCAAGTAGTGGCCGAAGAGCACATCCTGGTGCCCAAGCCGGGCCGCAGCGGCGAGCTGGAAGCCTGGGTGCTGGGCACCACCTTCGACGCCGCGAAGCAGGCCACAGTGCTGAACCTGCTGGAGGCTGCCGACCTGGCGACCGGCCCGGTGGCCCAGGCTGTGTTGCCCTATGTTCTGCCCTTGGGCTTCCATGGCAACTTCACGGCAGCCACCTGAGCCCGCAAGCCGTTCTGCGCGGCCATGAAAAAAGCCCGGCGAGCCGGGCTTTCCTTGATGAACGAAGCGCCGAGGCGCTTTATTCGATCAGGCCTGACGACGGCGACGGGTGGCCAGGCTTGCACCGGCCAGCGCCAGACCGACCAGGGCCAGCGAAGCGGGCTCAGGCACCTGCGGAGGCGGCGTGTTCGGCTCGTACGTGTAGACGATGGTCGCGCCGCAACCAGCACGGGTCTGCTGCGTCGTGTTGATGTTGCCACCACCGCCCAGCACGTTCAGGCCGGACAGCGAACGGCAGCCCAGGGTGAATTCGCCACCACCGGCTTGCGTCAGTGCAGCACGGATGGCGAACAGGTCGTCGTTCGCGCTGTCGCTGCGGCCGACGGGGCCGAAGTTCTTCGTTTCGCCGACAGCGTAGGTCTGGTCACCGCTGCTGAACGACAGGTTGATCGCGTTCGCCAGGAACGGGGTCAAGGCGCCGATCGTCGAATTGAAGGTCAGACGGGTGGAGCTGGTGATGTCGGCCACTTCCGTGCCCGAAGCACGGTTGGTGCCCGAAAACGCGAAGGTTGCGCTGCCGAACACCGTCAGCGACACGCCCGTCAGGGTGCCGAGGCTGCTATCGAACAGGCCCAATTGGCCGCTCTGGTTGATTTCGGTCGTGGTTTCGACGATGGGGTTGCCCCAGCTGAACTCAAGGTTCACGGGGGCTGCCTGAGCACCGCCGACGGCCAACAGGGCTGCCAGGGCGAGAGAGAGACGTTTCATGGAGGACTCCTGAAGATTGAAGGCGGGCTGATTTCTATCTGACCCGCATCTCATGAGCAAACCACGTGCCACCCCGAATTTCCTTTCCAAGTGCTTGATTTGCATAGAAAAAAATCGAGGTCGCCAAAAACTGCGGTATCGCATGTCAAGTTTTCCGACGCCGTTGCAGGCCGTCTGGTCCGGCCGCAGCGCCCGACAATCCGGATCATGGCTGCGAAAACCACCTACACCTGCCGCGACTGCGGTGCCACATCCGCGAAATGGCTGGGCAAGTGCCCGGCCTGCGGCGCCTGGAACACCCTGGAGGAAACCCTGATCGAGCCTGCCGGTGGCAGGCAGGCCAGCCGTTTCGAATCCCTGGCCGGTGGCGCCGCCGCCCGGCAGGTGGTGACCACGCTGAGCGAGATCGATGCCACCGACGTCGAGCGCACACCCACTGGCCAGGAAGAACTCGACCGCGTGCTGGGCGGCGGCATCGTCGCCGGCGGGGTGGTGCTGATCGGCGGCGACCCGGGCATCGGCAAGAGCACCTTGCTGCTGCAGGCGCTGGATTCGATGTCGGGCCGGATGAAGGTGCTGTACGTCACCGGCGAGGAAAGTGGCGCCCAGGTGGCCTTGCGGGCACGCCGGCTGGGCCTGTCCGGCAAGGCGGTGCGGGTGCTGGCCGAGATCCAGCTGGAACGCATCGCCGCAGCGCTGGACGGCGAACGCCCGGCGCTGTGCGTGGTCGATTCGATCCAGACGGTCTATTCCGACCAGCTCAGTTCTGCACCGGGTTCGGTGGCCCAGGTGCGTGAATGCGCCGCGCAGCTGACGCGGCTGGCCAAGACCAGCGGCTGCGCCATCGTGCTGGTGGGCCATGTCACCAAGGAAGGCGCCCTGGCCGGGCCGCGGGTGCTGGAACACATCGTCGACACCGTGCTGTATTTCGAAGGTGACACCCACAGCAGTTTCCGGCTGGTGCGCGCCATCAAGAACCGCTTCGGCGCCGTCAACGAGATTGGCGTGTTCGCCATGACCGAAAAGGGACTGAAGGGAGTCAGCAACCCGAGCGCGATCTTCCTTTCCACCCATGGCGAACCGGTGCCCGGCAGCTGCGTGATGGTGACGCTGGAAGGCACGCGCCCGCTGCTGGTGGAACTGCAGGCGCTGGTGGACAGCGGGGGGCCCAGCCCGCGGCGCCTTTCGGTGGGCCTGGACCGCGACCGCCTGGCCATGCTGCTGGCCGTGCTGCACCGCCACGCCGGCGTGGCCTGCATGGACCAGGACGTGTTCGTCAACGCCGTGGGTGGCGTGCGCATCGGCGAACCGGCTGCCGACCTGGCGGTGTTGCTGGCCATCCAGAGCAGCCTGCGCGGCAAGCCGCTGCCGCGCGGCTTCATCGCTTTCGGTGAAGTGGGCCTGGCGGGCGAAGTGCGGCCGGCGCCGCGCGGTCAGGAACGGCTGAAGGAAGCGGCCAAGCTCGGCTTCAGCGTGGCCATGGTGCCCAAGGCAAATGCGCCAAAAAAGGCGATCGAAGGCCTGACGGTGCATGCGGTCGAACGCATCGAACAGGCGATCGACATCGTTCGCGGCTTGTAGAGTCTTCACTAGCGCCCATGTATGGGCCTGCTCTGTTGCTGCCCTTGGAGGTGCGCTTCATGTGGAAACGTCTGGCCCTGTTGTGGACCGTGGTGCGCGGCGACGCTCTGGCGCTGTGGCGGGCCTTGCGCCACCCGCTGTCGCCGGGCTGGCTGAGGCTGGCCGCAGCCGGCCTGGTGCTGTACGTGCTGTCGCCGGTCGACCTGATCCCCGAGTTCGTGCCCTTCCTGGGTGTGGTCGACGACATCGTGCTCATTCCGCTGGCGATCCGCTTCATCCTGGGCAAGCTGCCGGCCGCGGTGCGCGCCGACATCGGCACCAAGCCGCTGTAGGCCGGCCAGGCCCCAGGCTTCCTGGCCTTCAGCGGGCCACGCGTTCGCGGAGCAGTTGCCCGAGGCCGTGGGCCAGGCGCCTGGCTTCATTGCGCAGCCGGTAGGCAAAGGCCGGCAGTCGCCGCGTCCAGTGGAACTTGCGGGTGGCGCCAGGCGGCGCCACGATGGTGCTGGCAATCATCTCGTCGTGCCCGCAGGGGCGCGGTGTCACCAGCCGCACCTTCAAGCCGAAGCGCCAGCCCTGGTCAAAGACATGGTCGTAGGGCAGGGCCATCGGCAGCAGCCCGCCGGGCTGCTGCAGGTAGGCCTGCGCCGCGCGGCGGTTGATCAGGTAGGCGCTGCTGCCAGTGCAGCGGCTCAGCATCACGGCCAACGCGTGGCCCGGGGCCACCTGGGCCACCGCTACCGGCGTGCCCGAGTGCACGCCCGACAGCTTCACCATGTCCCAGCGGCCGGCCTGTGCCACCAGCCCCTGCAGCACGGTGGGCAGGCTGGCGTGCAGCAACACGTCGTCTTCCAGCACCAGGGCGAAGCGGGCCGGGCTGGCCAGGAAGGCCTTCATCACCGCCACGTGCGACAGGTAACATCCCAGCTCGCCCAGTACCGGGCTCATGCCGTGGCGCTGTTGATAGGCGGCATCGTCCAGCTGGGCGCGCTGCTCGGGGCGCAGCCGGCTCGCGTCCACCGCGGCCAGCCGCGTCCAGGCCATGCCCAGCCCATCCAGCTGGGCGCTGATGCGGGCCAGCCGGTCCGGCGCCCGGTCCAGATTGATCACCCATGTCGACAAAGCTTCCAAATCGCGCATCGCTCGGATTGTCATTGAGCGCCGCCATCGGCTGGGGCCTGGCGCTGGCCGCCTTGGTGGTGGGTTACCTGACCTATGGCTGGCCAGGCCTGGTGCTGGCGCTCACCGTCATCGTGTTCTGGATGCTGCTGCAGTTCAGTCGCGCGCTGCGCGCGATGCGTGCAGCCGCAGCCCGCCCGGTGGGCGAGGTCGACAACGCCGTGATGCTGCAAGCCAGGCTGCGCCAGGGCTTGCGCCTGGTGGACGTGCTGAAGCTCACGCGCAGCCTGGGCACGCCTGTGGCCACCGCCGCCGACGCTGTCGACGAAACCTTTGCCTGGCAGGACCTGGCGGGCGACCGCGTCGAAGTCGATCTTCGGCACGGTCAGGTCACGGCTTGGCGTCTGAAGCGAGCCGGCGCCTAAAATCGCCCACCCCAACACAGGAGTTTTCCCATGTCGATGTCCGACCGCGACGGCAAGATCTGGATGGACGGCCAGCTGGTCGAATGGCGCGACGCGAAGATCCACGTCCTGACCCACACCCTGCACTACGGCTGCGGCGCCTTCGAAGGTGTTCGTGCCTACAAGACGGCGGCCGGACCCACCGCCATCTTCCGCCTGCAGGAACACACCGAGCGCTTGTTCAACAGCGCCAAGATCCTGCGCATGAAGATCCCCTTCACGCCGGCTGAAGTGGCCGAGGCGCAGCGTCTGGTGGTGCGCGAGAACAAGCTCGAAAGCTGCTACCTGCGCCCGCTGATCTGGATCGGCGACAAGAAGCTGGGCGTCAGCCCCAAGGGCAACGACATCCACATCATGGTCGCGGCCTGGCCCTGGGGCGCCTACCTGGGCGAAGAAGGCCTGCGGCGCGGCATCCGCGTGAAGACCAGCAGCTTCACCCGCCACCACGTCAACATCACCATGACCCAGGCCAAGGCGGTGAGCAACTACACCAACAGCATCCTGGCCAACATGGAAGCCACCGACGAGGGCTACGACGAAGCCCTGCTGCTCGACCCGAGCGGCTTCGTCAGCGAAGGCGCAGGAGAGAACCTGTTCATCATCAAGAAGGGCGTGGTCTACACCCCCGACCTGAGCGCCGGTGCGCTGAACGGCATCACCCGCGACACCATCTTCAACATCTGCAACGACCTGGGCCTCACGCTCAAGGAAAAGCGCATCACGCGCGACGAGGTCTACATCTGCGACGAGGCTTTCTTCACTGGCACCGCGGCCGAAGTCACACCGATCCGCGAGCTCGACCGCATCGAGCTCGGCGCCGGCAGCCGGGGCCCCATCACCGAGAAGATCCAGAGCGCCTTCTTCGACATCGTGAACGGCCGCAACCCGAAGTACGCCGAGTGGCTGACCGCGGTCTGAAGCCATGAGCAACGACAGCAACGCCAGTGCCCGTGCCGTGGTCGAACTGGCTGCCAGCGACCTGCTGGGGCCAGGTGTCGTGCACTGCCCGAATCCACGCATGCCGCTGTGGAGCACCCACCCCAAGGTCTTCATCGACGTGGCCACCACGGGCGAGGGCCGCTGCCCTTACTGCGGCACGGTGTACCGGCTGAAGGCCGGCGAAAAGGCTCACTCCGGCCATTGAACATGCGCCTGGCGCCGCCCACCCCGTACCGGTCGGGCGCGACGTGAACCCAGCCTGGCTGCTTCCCGTCACCCTGGCCGAGATGGCGCGCGACGCGCTGCTCCACTTCCTGGGGCGGGGCAACGCCCGCCAGGCGCTGAAGCTGGCGCTGGCCGCGCTGTCGAAGCAGCAAGGTGGCGCGTGCGGCCTGACGGCCCTGGGCGAAGACGGCCAACCCCGATGGACCGAAGGCGTGGCCGAGGGCCATGCTCTGCCGGTGGCCGAACTGGGCCTTCAACTGGGCTGGCTGTGGTTGCCCGCGGCGCCGCCAGCTCAGGCGCTGTCAGCACTCCTGCCGACACTGGCCGTGCTGCTGCAGCGCGAGACCGGTGACGCCGCGCGGGCCTTGCAGCCTGAAACCCACGCCAGCCTGCTGCGTGCCGCACTCGCTGGCACTGACACCTTCACCTGGGAATGGGACCTGGACAACGACTGGCTCGGCGACATCGACGAGGGTCTGCGCCTGTTGGGGTATTCCGTCGACGAGGTCGGACACACCCAGGCCGACTGGAACCGGCTCATCCACCCCGACGACCTGGCGGCCAACGACCTGGCCTTCCGGCGCCATGCCGAAGGCGAAACCGAGATCTACGAGCACAGCTACCGCGCCCGCCACCGCAGCGGTGAATGGCGCTGGATGCTCGAGCGCGGCCGCATCATCGAACGCCACGCCGACGGTCGCCCGCGTCGGGTGGTCGGCACCCAGGTCGACATCACCGAGCGCCGCGCCGTCGAGCGCAAGGCTTCGGATGCCGTGCAGCGGCTCGAGCAGATCGCGCGCCAGGTCCCGGGCATGTTGTACATGTTCGAGTTGCAACGTGGCCAGGGCGGCTCGCTGCGTTACGCCAGCGAACGCGGCCTGGCGCTGTTCGGCCTGCCGCCGGCCCGGGCCCAGCAGGACATGGGCGTGATCTGGGCCCTGATCCCTGAGGAAGACCGTCAGCGCATGCATCAGGCGTTCAGGCTCTCGGCACGAACGCTGTGCGACTGGACGACCGAGTTCCGCCTGAGCCACCCTGACGGCGAGTGGCGCCACATGTCGGCCCACGCCACGCCAGAACGTGTGACCGAGCACCTGACGCGGTGGTACGGCTATGTCGAAGACCGGACCGAGCGTGTGCAGCTGGAGCAGGCCCGTCGCGACGCGGCCATGGCCAGCGCGGCCAACCGCGCCAAGACCGAGTTCCTGTCGCGCATGAGCCACGAACTGCGCACCCCCTTGAACGCCGTATTGGGCTTCACCCAGCTGATGGAGATCGACCACGCCGACCCGCCCAGCCCAGGACAGCTGCGTCGGCTGAAGCTCGTCCGTGATGCTGGCGAACACCTGCTCAGCATGATCGGCGACCTGCTCGACCTGACACGCATCGAAAGCGGTGGCATGGCGCTGGTGCTCGAACCGATCGCGCTCCACGCGATGGCTGCACAAGCGCTGGAAATGATGCGTTCCGCGGCTTTGGCAGCCCAGGTGCGCATGACGCTGCTGAGCGGCGGCGAGACTTTGCTGGTGCAGGGCGACCGCACGCGGCTGCGCCAGGTGCTGCTGAATCTGCTGTCGAATGCGGTGAAGTACAACCGGACGGGGGGCACGGTGACGGTGCAGGTGCAGACCAGCCCCGACGACCTGGTGCTGTTGACCGTGACCGACACCGGGGTGGGCATCGGCGAGGCCGACCTGCCTCTGATCTTCGAGCCTTTCCAGCGCGGGCCCCAGGCCGGCGGCGCGGTCGAAGGCGCTGGCATCGGCTTGAGCGTGACGCGGGCGCTCGTCGTGCTGATGCACGGCCGGGTGGCCGTGGCCAGCCAGCCTGGGCTGGGTTCCTGCTTCAGTGTCACCCTGCCACGCGCGGGCGGGCCTGGGGCTCAGTCGGCCACGTAGACCACCGCCGTCCGCGGCGGCAGCGCCGCCGTGGCCGAGATGCCGGCCAGCCGCAAGAGCAACCGCCCGAAGCGCGCGTGGACGCGGGGCCATCTTCCCGCTCTTGCCGTTCTCCCCGTTCTCCCCGGCCCCACGCCTGATCCTCCATGACGCTTGTCCGCACCGCCAGTCCCCGTCTCGTCCCCCTGGCCTGGCCGCTGTTCCTGGAACTGCTGCTGGGCATCGGCGTGGGCGTGGCCGGCACGCTGCTGGCGGCGCGCATCTCGGACACGGCAGGGGCGGCCTTCGCCCTGGCCAACCATGTGGCCGCGACCCTGTTCCTGCTGTTTCGCGTCATCGGTGCCGGCGTCGGCGTGGTGCTGGCGCATAACCTGGGCGCGGGCCAGCGCGTGGCGGCCGATGCGGTGGCCCGTGCCGCGCTGGGCGCCAGCAGCTGGATCGGCGGGTTGACGGCGTTGGCGGCTTTCCTTGCCGCGGCACCGCTGCTGCGGCTGATGAACGCCCCGCCCGAGGTGCTGCCGCTGGCCCTGCCCTTGCTGCAGGTGCTGGCGCCGACCCTGTTGCTGGACGCCTGGAACGCCAGCATGGGCAGCGTGATGCGCGCCCACTTGCGCGCGCGCGAGGCGCTGGCGGTGACCGTGGTCATGCACGGCAGCTTGCTGTTGCTGTGCGTGCCCTTGATGGCGGGCTGGGGCCCGACCCAGGCGCTGGGCATTCCGGCGCTGGGCCTGCCGGGTTTTGCGGTTGCGCTGCTGCTGTCGCGCAGCCTGGGCCTGGCCTTGCACCTGTGGTTGTGGCGAAGGCAGCTGGGCGTGGTGCCGCAAGCGGCCGACTGGTGGCGTCTGCGCCGGCGCGAGCTGGCCGCGGTGGCGCACATCGGCCTGCCCGGCGCGGCCGAGAACATCATCTACCGGCTGGCCTTCATGGTCAGCGTGGCCGTGGCCGGCACCCTGGGTGCGCGCGCCCTGGCCACCCAGGCCTATGCGATGCAGATCGTCCACCTGGTGCTGCTGTTCGGCCTGGCCACGGGGCTGTCGGTGGAAACCGTGGTCGGGCATCTCATCGGCGCAGGCCGGCTGCACGAGGCGCAGCGCCTGGTCAAGCGCACGTTGTCGCTGGGGCTGGTGGTCAGCGTCGCGGTGGCCACCGCGGCAGCGCTGGCCGGGCCCTGGCTGCTGAGCGGTTTCACGAAGGACGCCGAGATCGTGGCGGCCGCCGTCACCCTGCTGTGGTGGACGGTGCTGCTGGAGCCCGGCCGCATCTTCAACCTGATCGTGGTCAATGGCCTGCGGGCGGCCGGTGACGCCCGCTACCCGGTGGTGGCCGGGGCCCTGTCGATGGTCGTGGTGCTGGCGGGCGGCAGCTGGTTCTTCGGCCTGCACCTGGGTTGGGGTCTGCCCGGGGTGTGGCTGGCCTATGCGGCAGACGAATGGCTGCGCGGGCTGCTGATGTGGCGGCGCTGGGCACAGCAGAAGTGGGTGCCGCACGCGCGTGCCTCGCGGCGGCGCCTGGCGCGCCGCTAGTCAGTCTCTTTGTTCGGGTACGTGGGGGCCGGGATCAGCGCCGCGGGCTCCCGCAGGAGTGGCTCGGAAACTGCACGTTTCGCACGGCCGCGTCGGCATGCACCTGGCGCAGCGGCGTGCCGCACAGACCCACGGCGGTTTCGCGCAGGCGTTTGGTCACGTCCTCCGGCCTCCAGTCGGGGTTGCGTTCCAGGAGCAGGGCGGCAACCCCAGCCACCAGCGGCGTGGCCATCGAGGTACCGCTCCAGACACCGTAGCCGCCGCCTGGCACCGGGCTGGTCAGGCCTTCACCCGGTGCCGTGACGTCGATCCATGCGCCGAAATTCGAGAAGCTGGCGATGGTCCGGCGCTGCGTGCTGGCGGCGACAGCCATGCTGCCGGCTGAGTTTTCGGCCGCGGGGAACTGCTGTTCGGTGGCACTGCCGCTGTTGCCAGCGGCGGCCAGCACCACGGCGCTGCCCAGGACGTTGCAGCGTTCGCGGTCGTCGTCGTAGCCGGGGTCGTCCAGCGGCACGTCTTCATCATCATCGTCGTCATCGTCATCGTCATCGTCGTCGTCGTCCGAACACTCGACCAGGCGCGTTACCAAGTCCAGGATTTCGGTGCGCTGGGTCGTGCCCAGGCTCATGTTGATGATGCGCGCGCCGTCGGGGGTGCTGGGCACACCGTCGGGGTCGACGGCGTGCAGCATGGCTTCGGCCAGCACCCAGATGTTGCCTTCGCCGCTGGCGTCCAGCACGCGCAGCGGCATGATCTGCGCACCCGGCGCCGCCAGGCTCACCAGCCCGGCGACATGCGTGCCGTGGCCGTAGCCGCCGGTGCCCGGCGTGCCTACCTCGCTGGGGTCGGCGTCGCCGTCGACGAAGTCCCAGCCCGGCAGCACGCGGCCGGCGAAAGCCGGGTGGTGGCGGTCGATGCCGGTGTCCAGCACGGCCACGCGCAGGCCCTGGCCGGTGGCCTGGGTGTGGGCGGCGGCCAGGCCCAGGGCGGCCGGGGCCCATTGCGTGGTGTAGGCGCCGGGGGTGCCGACGGACCAGACGGAACGCTTTCTTGCCTCGGGCGCGCCGGCATGGAAGTTGGGTTCGGCTGCGGCCACGCGCGGGTCGGCACGCAGGGCGTTGACGACGGCGTCCATGTCCTGTCGGCCGCTGAGGCTGAAGCGGAAGATCGGTCGCTGGCCGAAGCGGCTGACCAGCGCCAGCCGATAGGCCGTCTGCACGGCGGGCAGGTCGGCGCCACTGCGCAGCTGCACCAGCACTTCCCCGGGCACGCGGGTCTCGGGGGCGGCCAGGGCCGTTTCCGGCAGCAGGCCCGTGACCAGGCCCAGGGCGGCAACGGCAGGCGCCAGCCAGACGCCAAAGCGATGCGGAACAGTCGGGGTGGTGAAGCGGCGCATGGGGTTTCCTTAAGTCGGACGCCAGCGACAGAGCGCGCTGGGCGGCGGAAAATACACCGGATGCCGAATTCAGGCCCCCCGCGATGCGGGGGTGCCGTGCAACACGAAAGCCGCCCAGTGGAAAGGGTGGGGCCGCAGGGCGCGCGCCTGCCTGCGCGCGGTTTGCAGCGCCGCAGCGGTGTCGCCGGTCTGCCGCCAGGCCGCGTAGAAGAAGCCCATGAAGTCGGCCGTGGCCGCGTCGTCCACCGCCCACAGGCTGGCCAGTACCTCGTGTGCACCGGCGAGCAGGAAGGCCCGCACCAGGCCCACGCTTTCGTCACCGGGCAGGCGGTCGGCCAGGCCGGTGTCGCAGGCGCTCATCACCACCAGCCGCGCCGGCAGCGGGCGCTCGGCAATCTGCAGCGCCGTCCAGGGGCCATCGCTGAGGTGCAGCGCCGAGAACAGGGCGTTGTCGGCGCGGAATTCGCCATGGCAGGCCAGGTGCAGCACGTCGGCCGTGGTGGCCTGCTGCGCGACGACCGCGACCCGGGCCGCCGGGCCCAGAAGACAGGGCGCCTTCGGCAGTGCGGCGTTCACTGCCTGGACTTCGGTGGCGACATGGGCCAGCGAATGGCTGTCGCCCACCACCAGCCCTGGTGTACCTGCCGCCAGCGCTGGGCGCGGGTCCAGCGCGGCCACGACCGCGCTCACGGCCATGCGCAGCTGCACACGTTCGTTGAGCCATCCCTGGCCGTCGTGCAGGGCGGCGAATGGCAGGGCGTGCAGGCCGTCGTGCGGCACCAAGACCCATTCCCGGGCTTGCGCAAGACTTGGCTCCAGCGGTGCGATCAAGTCCTTGTAGAGCCGGTGCAGATGCGCTTCGGTGCGCACAAGCAGCTGCGGCAGGTGGGCCTGAAGCGCGGGGCTGCCGCATCGCCAGGTGTCGATCTGGAAGCGCATCTGGCGCAGCCGGGCGTTCACCTCGGCCCAGCTGGCCAGGCGGCGGTGCAGCCGAACCCGGCCTGCGGCCACGACCACGGCAAACAGCTCGTCGCCGGCCGCGCCGTAGGCCAGCAGCGCCCGCCCGCCCTGGAAGGCCGCGCACAGGCGGGCCAGGTCCAGCGTCGGTGCCAGTTCCCCGCCGGCGGCCCAGGCGGCGCTGCCCGGCACCGCCTGCCCGGCCTGCAGCAGGCGCTGGCGGCGCGCGCTTTCCAGCAGGTGGCGTTCGATGCGCTCGGTCTCGGTCTGCAGCGGTGCGGCCAGGCCGGCCTCGCCTTCCTGCAGTCGCCGCTGGCGTTGCTGCTGCAGCCAGCGCAGCCGCATGCGCAGCGCGCTGTCGCCCGGTTCGCCGCCAGTGCACACGCCGCCTTCCATCCCACCGTCGCCGGCCAGTCGGCCCTGCTGCAGCCTTTCGCTCAGCACCCGCGCGCGGTGGCGTTCCAGCCACTGCAGGACGGCTGCGTCGGGCTCGTGCGCCAGCGCATGCTGCAGGCGTTCGACATACGGGCCCAGGTGGTCGCCCAGCACGGCCTGCTGCAGGTCGTCGCCCGGCAGGGCCGCGCGCACGTCTTCGAACTCGGCGATCGCGTGCTCGAAGGCCTGGGCGCTTTCCGCGCTCTGCCCCAGGGCGCGCAGCGCCAGCCCGCGCTCGTGCCAGCCATGGGCGCGCAGCAGGGGTGCGCTGCCGGTGGCGGTCTCGGCCAGCAGCGCGTCCAGCCGGGCCAGGGCCGGGGCCGGCCGGCCGAGCAAGCGTTCGCAGGCGGCCAGCAGCAACTGCAGGCGCTGGCCGATGTTGGCCGGCAGGCCCGGGGTGGCCGCCAGCGCGCGCGCGGCGACCTCGGCATGCGCGTGGGCCCCTTGGTCGCGCAGGATCTCGGCGTCCAGCAGCCGCACCCAGGCCAGGCCGAGGGTGTTGCCACGGCCCTGGAAGTGGCTGGCCGCCTCCTGCAGGTGCGGGTGGGCCAGCTCGGGGCGCCCCGCCAGGGCCTGCGCGCTGGCCATCTGCGTCAGCAGCCAGGGCAGCGTGGCTTCGCCGGACTGGGCCCGCAGCCGCGGCAGCAGCAGCTCGTAGAGCGCCAGCGCTTCGGGCAGCAGCCGCAGCAGCAGGTAGCCGTCGGCGAGGTTCTTCTCGACCTCGACCCGATCGTGCTCGATGCCGCAGCGCTCGAAAGCCTGGCGCGCGCGCGCCAGGCCCGCCAGGCCTTCGCGGTAGCGGCCTTCGTCCAGGCTCAGCAGTGCGCGCCCATGCTCGGCGCTGGCCGCCTGGGCCGCCAGGCCATGGGTGTTGGCGCGCATCTCGGCGCGGTCGTAGATCAGCCGGGCCTCGGTGTGCTTGCCTGCATAGGTGAGCGCATCAGCACGGCCGATGTCGGCCAGGATCGACTGCTGGCGCGCGCCCACCCTGGCCGCCAGCACGCCAGCACGGCGGTACTGGCTGGCCGCCTGCCCATAGCAGTCGCGCTGCATTTCCAGGCTGCCCAGGTTGATCGCCAGCTTCGCCGCCGCCAGCTGGTCGCCCTGGGCTGCGAGCACGGTTTCTGCTGCGCGCCCGCAAGCCACCGCTTCGTCGAAGCGCCCCATCATCGACAGCGCCACCACTTCGGCCACCTGCACCTGTGCCGCATGCAGGGACAGCTGCAGTGCCTGCCACTGGCGCGCGGCCTCGCGCAGGCAGCTCAGGGCCGATGGCAGCTCGCCTTCAGCCAGCAGGGCCAGCCCTTCGGCCCAGACGGCCAACGGGCGCAGTGTGTGCAGGCCCGCGGCGGCGGGTTGCGGTCCCGGGTCCGTGCTGCGGCTGGCGGTGCCGGCCAGTTCAGCCAGTGTGCGGGCGGCTGCCCGGGTCTGCGGGGGGTCGCTGTGCCATGCCGCCTGTGCCTGATCCTTCAGCGCCCAGGCCTGTTCCTCGATCGCGCTGCGCTGCAAGGTCGTCAGACGCCGAAGTCGCGCAGCCTCAGCCGGTGCGCTGCGCCTGCAGGTCCAGCGGCGGGAGCTCGACCTCGCCATCGGCCAACTGGACGGTCAGAAGATAGGTGCCGGCGCGCATTTCGGGCGCGACGAACTCCCCCATGTCGTCCAGCGCGACCTCGCCGGCGGCCGCGGGCGGCAGATCGGAGCTGTCGGCCGGCCGCCAGCGCACCTGGCCCAGCGTGGCCGGGCCCAGCACCTGGCCGCTGAGGTGGATGAAACCGGGCCGGGAATCGGCACCCTGCACGCGCAGGTCGAAGTCGTGGCTGCCGATGGAAAACAGCAGTTGCCGGGGCGCCCCGGCCGAAGAGCGCAGCGCCGGCTGCGGCTGGGCCTGCCAGCTGTCGAAGCGCAGGCTGGCGACCCAACGGCGCAGCGACTGGGCCACCTGTGCCGGCAGGCGGGTCTGCGCGGCAGCGGCGCCCTGGGCAATGGCCAGTGCGCGCTGCGTCGCCCAGGCCGGCACCTGCAGCAGTTCACGTTCGGCACGCCGCGCCAGCAGCGCCAGGTCGGCATCGGACAGATCGCGGGGAAACATGGCAGCCATCCTTCAGCCGGAACGGGGGGCCGGCACACCACAGAGCGGAAGCTTCACAAATAAATACATCCAGCGCAAACGAAGATTCAACTTTCCAGCCAGCGGCGCAATTTGGCCAGGCAGCGCGCCCGTGTCGGCCCGATGCTGCCCGCGGGCATGCCCAGGCTGGCCGAGATCTGCTGATAGTCGGTGCGGTCGTCGTCGTCGTTGAACAGCAGGGTCAGCAATTCACGGCAGCGCAGGTCCAGCGCCTGCAGGCCCATCTGCACGCGGTGCATCTGCTGCAGGTCGTCCAGCAGGTCTTCGGCCAGGGGCGCGGTGTCGGGCACGGCCAGCCAGGGGTCTTCGCCGTCCTCGCCGCCCGGGTTCGGCAGGCTGCCCTGGCGCGCGCGTTGGCGCAGCGCCGCCAGCGTCTCGCGCTTGGTGGTGGTGACCAGCCAGGCCTGCAGCCGATCGGTCTGCGTCAGCCGCGGCAGGTGTTCGTACAGGCGGACACAGACGGTCTGGTAGACGTCGGCGGCCGAATGCTCGTCCAGGCCGGCACGGCGTGCCACAGTGAAGATCAGGCGTTCGTAGCGACGCACCATCACGGCCCAGGCAGCAGCCTGGCCCTGCGCGCAGAGCGCAGCCAGGGCCGTGTCGTCCAGGCTGGCCAGTTCGGAGGGCGGCAGGGTGGTCATCGGGTGGCGCAGCAAGAACTGCGTATGCAGAGGATAAACGCTCGGCTGGGGGTGGAGGTGTCCTGATGGCGCGCGGCGCTGCCAGGCAGCGGGGCATTGCCGGGGCGTCGCCGAGTCCTGGCGCGGGTCGGACGAAGTCGCCGGGGTGTATCAGCGGCGGCGGCGCGGCCTCTGTGCAGCATGTTCTCGCCATCTCATCCTGCACCCAATCGCCAGCATCCGTGCGGGATGGCGGGGCGATCGGGTGCTGCGACCGGCTCCGGCCTGGCGGTGCTGGTCGCGCGCTGGCCCTGCTTGTTGGCCGGGCCTGCGCTGGCCTTGGCGGCCACGCTGCTGGCCTTGCAGCTGCACCCCCGCGAACACGTGGCCCGGGCTCAGCTGTTGCTGGGGCTGGGGCCGGCCGAGGCGGCCAGTGCGACGCGCGGACCTGCCCGCGCTGACGCGCCAAGCCTGGTCGGCACGCAGCTGGCGGTGCTGCGCAGCGACGCGGTGGCGCAGCGCGTGGCCGGGGCTCTGGCCGAACATGACGACGTGGCGGTGCGTTCGGCCTGGCAGCAGCAGATGCTGGCCGCCGGCAGCGCGCAGGCCTGGGCCGAACAGGTGCTGCCGCGCCAGCTGGCGGTGCAGCGCGCCCCGAACAGCCGGGTCGTGCACCTCCTGGTCAGCGCCGCCGACCCCGCCCTGGCCGCTGCCACGGCCAATGCCGCGGGCGACGCCCTGCTCCACACGCTTCACGCCTTGCAGACGGCGCCCGCCTCGCGCCGGCTGGCGCATGGGCAAGCCGCTGTGGCCGCCGCCGCTGGCGATGTGCAGCGCACCCAGCGTGCACTGGCGCCACTGGCCCGTGTGGACGCGCCAGGGGTCGGCCGGCCCCTTCCGCCGGCGGTGACGTCGCCGCTCATGGCCGATGCCGCGCAGCGCCCGGCGGTCACGCTGCATGCCCAGGCCCTGGCCAGCCTGCAGGCCGCGCAGCAGCGCTGGGGCAACGCCCACCCTCAGATGCAGGCGCTGCAGGCCCGCGCCCTACACGCCGCCGACGCCCTGCGCCGCGAGTCGGATGCCTGGTCGGGCGTCGCAGCGCAAGACGCCGCCTTGCAGCGCCAGGCCGAGACCCTGGCCGCCAACGCCAGCCGCCAGGCGCACCGGCTGCGGGCCGAGCAGGGCAGTGCCTTGCGAGAGGCTCACCCCCTGCAGCGTGAAGCGCAGCAGGCGCTGCAGGCCTACCAGCAACTGCAAGCCCGGACGCGGCAGGCCCGGCTGGCCGCTGCGGCACCGCTGGACAGCGCCCAGTGGCTGGCCCGGGCCACCGCGGCCGAGCCCTCAGCCGGCCCGTGGCTGGGTCTGGGCCTGAGCCTGGTGCTCGGAGGTGTCGCCAGCCTGGGCCTGGTGCTGCTGCTGGAACTGCGCGGCCCGCGTGTGCGCAGCCGGTCCCAGGCCGCCGGCAGCCTGGCCTTGCCGCTGCTGGGTGTGCTGGCCGCACCGGTGCGCCGCCCGCCCGCCACACCATCGCCGCCAAGGCAGACGCTGCGCGTGGTCGTGGACTGGACGCCGCGTGGCGGCGGCTTCGCCCGCCTGGGTAGCCCGGCGTGATGCTCGCCGCCCACCTCAGTCCGGCTCCCGCGCCGCGCCCCGCCGACCCGCGCGTGCCGGCCGCGCTGGCCCTGGGCTGGCTCTTGCTGGCCGCAGGCGGTGGCGTGGTCGCGCTGCTCGTGCAGCCCTGGGTGACGCCAGCGCGCGCGGCGCTGCTGCTCGCCGCGGCGCTGCTGCCTGCGGCCGGCCTGTGGTGGCTGGCACGCGCGGGCCAGCAAGGCGGGCTGGCGCTGGCGCTGTGGGGTGGTGCGGTGGTGCTGCTGTCGGACGCCACCTGGCGCAGCAGCGGCGGCAGCCTGGACCTGCAAAGCGCCTTGAAGTTCGCGTTATGGGTGGGTGGGCTGCTGCTGGTGTTCTGGCGCGCACCCGAACTGCGCCGGGCGCTGTGCCACCTGCCCAGCGGTGCGCTGGCGGCCTACGGCCTGTGGTGCGTGGCGGGCACGGTGTACTCGGCGACGCCGGCCTACACCCTGGGCGCGGCGCTGTCGTTCCTGGGGGTGTGGGTGCTGGCCGTGGTGACGGCCCAGTGCCTGGGTGAACGCCGCGGCCTGTGGCTGCTGTCTGGTGCGCTGCTGCTGTCCGTGGCGCTGAGCCTGCTGCTGTACGCCGCGCTGCCGGAACGGGCCATGACGGTGCTGGACAACGGCCGTTCGCTGCGCCTGTCGGGCATTTTCGGCAGCCCCAACAACCTGGCGCGTGCCGCGGCCCTGGGTCTGCTGTGTGCCGTGCTGCTGCTGCCGGGCATGCGCCGCGGCCCTGCATGGGCCTGGCTGACGCTGGCGCTGGTGCTGTGTGGTGGTGCCCTGGTCCTGACCGGCAGTCGCGGTGCGGTGGCGGCGCTGCTGCTGGCGCTGGGAGCGGCCCTGCTCGGCTGGCGGCCGCTGTGGGCAGCGGCGCTGGCCTTTGCCGCCGCGCTCTGCGCAGGCTTGCTGTGGTGGCAGCCCGAACTGGCCCACGACGTGGCTGCGTTGCTGTCGCGCAGCGGCCGTGCCAGCGAAGTCGGCACGCTCACCGGCCGCACCGAGATCTGGCAGGCGGTGCTGCAGCTGATCGAGCAGGCGCCGCAGCTGGGCCATGGCTATGCGTCCACGCGCGAAGTGCTGCCTGCCTACTGGAGCGACCCCTTCGGCTGGACCACCACCTCGGCCCACAACCTGTGGCTGCAGGCCGCGGTCACCACCGGCGCCCTGGGCCTGCTGCTGCTGCTGGCGGCGCAGGCGGGCTGGCTGTGGTGCCTGTGCCGGCAGCGCCGGCCCGCGCGCGACGCGGTCATCGTGTTCGTGCTGGCCATCGGCGTGCTGGAAGCCAGCGCTGCCGGCCCGTCGGTCAACCTCATGAGCTTTGCCTGGGCCTGGGCCGCTGCCCTGGGCTTGGCAAGTGCCACACCCGAGAAAATCAAATGACGGATCTTCGCTGGGCGCTGTCGCGCCGTTGGGCCCTGGCCAGTGGCCTGGCCTGGCCGCTGCTGGCGCCTCGTTCTGCGGCATCGGCCGTCGCCGCGACCACTGCCCCGGACGCTCCCGCAGCCACTTCAGCCTGCACTGCGGCGTCGTGCCCGACGGTCGCGATGGCGGCGGGCATCGTCGCCCCTGAACTGCCTGCGGCGGCGACGCCCGAGGCGGCCACCGCCGCGCCGGCCCGGGCCCCCGAGCTTCGCCAGCCGGTCTGGCGCAGCCAGTTCCGTCAGGGCCTGGCCGACTGGGGTCGGCTGCACGAAGACTGGGGCCTCGACAACCACCAGCTGCTGGCCGAACCGGGCGTGGCCGGCCAGCTGCTGCGGGTGCGCCTGCGCCAGGGCAGCATCGACCCTGGCAGCATGTCGCGGCGCGGCCTGCCGCGTTCAGGCACGGGCTTCAAGGCGGCCGTCATTCCCGGCGGCAGCGACAGCGCCACGCTGCGCTACCGCCTGCGCTTCGCGCCGGGCTTCGACTTCGTGCGCGGCGGCAAGCTGCCGGGCCTGTACGGCGGGCGCGGCCCCTCGGGCGGCGTGGCGCCGCAGGGGGACGACGGTTTCTCGCTGCGCCTGATGTGGCGCGAAGCCGGCGCCGGCGAGGTCTATGCCTATCTGCCCGGCCGGGTGCGGCGCCACGGGCTGTCGCTGTTGCGCGGGCAGCTGCGCTTCGTGCCAGGGCGATGGCACCAGGTCACCCAGCAGCTGCTGCTGAACACGCCGGGCCTGGACGACGGTGTGCTGCGCCTGTGGCTGGACGGGCAGGCCGTCGGCGAAGTGGGCGGCCTGCGCCTGCGCGACAGTGCAAAGCGGCGTGTGGACGGCGTCTTCGTCGACCTGTTTTTCGGCGGCAGCGACGACAGCTGGGCGGCCCGTGCCGACACCCATGTCGACCTGGCCGAATTCACCATCGTCGCGCCGGTGCCGCTGCAGGAGGGCGGGCGATGAACCGCCAGCGGAAGAACCGCCCGAGCCCGTGGACGGCACGCGGGGCGGCTTTGCTGGAACAGGCGGCCTTGTCGGGTGCACACCTGCTGGCCTTTGTGCTGTGGGCACGCTGGCTGTCGCCTCGGGACTGGGGCCTGTTCGGCCTGGCCTATGCCGCCGTGCTGTTCCTGCAGGGCTTCCAGCGGGCAGCGGTGACCTTGCCGATGGTGCCGCTGTCGGCCAGCGGTGCCGGCTGGCCGGCGGCGCGCTTGCGCTGGGCGCGGCTGAACAGCGGTCTGGCGCTGGCCGTGGTGACGAGCCTGCTGCTTGCGCTGGCGCTGGCCAGCGCGCTGTGGCCGGCCGGCACCTGGCTGCCCAGCCTGGCCATGGCAGCGGCCTTGTGGCTGCCGTTGTGCCTGCACGAATTTGCCCGCCGCGCTGCCGTGCAGGAAAGTCGCCATGGCCTTCTGGCCGCAATGGGCGTGGCCTATGCGGCCGTGCTGCTGCTGGCCACGGTGGCGGCCGCGGCCCTGGCCGGCACGCCAGCGTCGCCCTGGTGGCCGGCTCTTGCGATGGCCGCCGCCAGCCTGGCCGCAGCCGCCAGCTACCGCCTGGCCAGCGGCCTGGCGGTGCTGCCCTGTCCTGCCGGCTGGCCGCTGCAGCCGCGCTACCGCGAATTCGCGCGCTGGTCGGCTGCCAGCCACCTGGCCTACAGCGGCTACAACTTCGGTCTGCAGGCCTTGCTGGCGGCGTTGGCCGGGCCGGCGGCGGTGGGCGTGTTCCATGCCTGCCGCACCCTGGTGCAGCCCCTGGGCAGCCTGATGGCGGCGCTGGACAGCGTCGACAAGCCACGCGCTGCCCGGGCCCTGGTGGACGAAGGCCCGGCTGGGCTGCGCCGGGTGCGCCGGCGCGGCGTGGCGCTGCTGCTGGGCGCGGGCCTGCCCTATCTGGCGCTGGTGGCGCTGGCCGCGCCGGTGCTGCTGGAATGGGTGTATGGCCCGGCTTACGCGGGGCAGGCGGCGGTGGTCTGGGGCTGGTGCCTGGTGATGGCCTGCATGGCCGTGTCCCAGCCGGTGGACACCAGCCTCTATGTGGCCGAGCGCACGCGCAGCCTGTTCCGGGGCCGCGCCATCGCCGCCGGGGCCAGCCTGCTGCTGGCCGTGCCCCTGGTGCAGGCGCTGGGTGCGGCCGGGGCCTTGCTGGCCATGGCACTGGCCTACGCCACCACCGCGGGGCTGGGTGTCGCCGAGCTGCACCGCGGGCTGCCCGGCACGCCTGAAGCCGGGGCCGCCCCTCGCGACGGCGTCGGCTCCGCAGGCGATGGCCCCGCCACAGGCGGCGACGAGCCCAACGCGTGCGATCGCCCGCCAGGCCGCGACCTCCGCCCCGTGCTGTACCTGGCCTGGGCCGCGTTTCAGCGAAGGCAGCTGTCGATGGCGCCGCTGGTGGGTTTCGACTGCGTCTTCCTGCCACTGGGCTACAAGGGCCGCAGCCATGCGCTGCGGGCTGCTCACTACGGCCTGCTGGCGTTGCGCACCCTGGTCTGTCTGTGGCGGCGGCGGCCGGCAGAAGTGTGGCTGCAGCTGCCGCAGCTGCCGCTGCTGTGGGTGGTGCTGCTGTACCGCGCGGTGCTCGACCGGCGGTTGCGGGTCGTGGCCGACTGCCACAACGCCGTCTTCCGCCCGCCCTGGCTGCGCTTCCCGCTGGGCTTGCGACTGCTGCCGCACTGTCAGCTGATCCTGGTGCACAACGCCGATATGCTGGCGCTGGCCCTCGGGCTGGGCCTGCCCTCGGCACGGCTGCGGGTGCTGGAAGACGTGCCGCCTTCGCCGTTCACGGCGCCCAGGGTCCTGCACGGCCTGCCGCCGGTGCCGCCGGCCTTCGCCGGCCGGCCCCGGCCCTGGGTGCTGTTTCCGGGCAGCTACGGTGCCGACGAACCGATTGCCGAACTGATGCAGGCCGCGCAGCGTCTTCCCAGCGGCACCCTGGCCGTGACCGGGCGCATCAGCAACATCGCCAAGAACGGCCATGTCGTCGACTACGTGCCGCTGAAGGTGCGGCAGACCGGCTACCTGCCCGCCGACGAGTTCGAAGCCCTGCTGCTGCACGCCGACGTGGTGCTGGCGCTGACGCGGCACGACGGCATCCAGCTCAGCGTGTGCAGCGAGGCGCTGGGCTACGGCAAGCCGATGGTGATGGCCGACACGAGCCTGCTGCGCCGGCTGTTCGGCCAGGCCGCGGTATGCGTGAACGCTGCCGACCCGGACGCCATCGTCCAGGGCATCCAGCAGGCCTGGCAGGAGGCCCCGCGCTGGGCCCAGGCGTCCAGCGAACTGGCGCGCCAGCGGCGCAGCCACTGGCAGCAGCACGCGCTGGCGGCCTGCCTGGGCCAGCTGGCACGCCCGGGTTCGCCCAACCCGGTCATTCCCCATCCAGGCGCTTGTTCGTCGCCACCTGCCGAGGCCCCGCAGCCATGTCCTCTTCGTTGATACCCGGCTTCGCCGACAGCGCCCTGCAGGCTGACCGTTCCGAGCCCGAAGGGCCGGTCTGCGCCGAAGTCATCGGCCTGGTCGGCCGGCTGGGCACGCCCCAGCTGGCCTGCCTGCGCAGTTGGCGCCGGGCCGGGGTGCCGGTGGTGTTCCTGCATGCCGACGCGGCACCGCTGCCGCGCTGGCTGCAGCTGCTGCTGGGCGTTCCCTGCGTGCACCTGGGCCCCCTGCAGGCCGAAGACCCGGTCTGGGTGGACGCACTGGCCCAGGCGCTGGTGCAACATGGCGTGGGCGCGCTGACCTGCGTGTCAGAACCGATCAGCCTGGCGCTGTGGACGCTGCAGTCGCGGCTGCCTGCAGGGGTGCGCATCGTCTCGGCACGGCCCGACCAGATTGCGGTGCTGGCGTCCAAGCGGGCCCAGCGTCAGGCCGCCAGGGAAGCCGGTCTGCCGACGCTGCCGACCTGGCTGCTGCGTCCCGGCGTGCGCGCCCAGGCCGACGTCGACGCCGTGCCCGACCAGGCCTTCCCCCTGGTGCTGCGGCCCGACCTGCAGCGACTGGCCGGGGCCGACTTCAAGCTCGCCGTCGTCGCCGACCGTGCCGAGTTGCTGCAGCGCCTTCCGGCCCTGCAGCGCCCCGGCGCCGTGCCCTGGATTGCGCAGCCGCTGGTGCAGGGCCCGAACCTGCTGGTGCACGCCTGGCGCAACGGTTGCGCCGGCCCCGGCGACGGCAGCGAGGGCCCCGGTGCGCTGGCCGGCCACCTGGCCTTCATCACCGAGGTGAAGTTCCAGGGCCTGTCGGTGCTGCTGCAGCCCGTGCCGCTGCCCCAGCTGCTGCGCGAGGCCTGCGTGCGGCTGGAAACCCGGCTGGGGCTGGCCGGTGTCTACCACTACGACTTCGTGCAGTGCGCGCACAGCGGACAGGTGTACTTCCTGGATCTGAACCCGCGCCTGGGCGGATCCACCGGCAAGGTACTCGCGGCCGGCTACGACGAGCCGCTGGCCCTTGCCGGCACGCTGCAGCTCGGCGGGCTGCCGGCTCCACGGGTGCTCGCTCCCACGCTGCGGCGCAGCGGTGGCAAGCACCAGGCGCTGCGGGCGCTGTGGTCGGCGCTGCGCGGGCGCAGCACGGTGGCCGATCACCCCTACCCGCAGCGCGCGCGCCTGTGCCTGCAGTTGCTGGTTTTCCTGCTGTTCGGGCGTGACGAGATCGTGCGCCTGGACGCGCTGCGCAGCCTGCTGGCCTTTGCGGCGTACCAGGTCCTCAGGCGCTGGGCCGGGACTGCGCTGCCGGCGGCCGGCCCGGCAGGGGCGGCCGATCCGGCCACTGCGCCGGCGGCCGCGCCGCGATGAGACCGCGGTAACCGTCCAGCCCGCTTTGGTGGCTGTGCTGCCGCCGCGCGAGGAAGTTGTCCAGGCGGGCCAGCGAATAGGGCGTGAAGGCCTTGGGGTGACCGATGACGACGAAGTCGCTGCGCCCCAGCCGCTGGTGGCGCTGCCAGGCAGCCTGCAGGAACGTGGCCTTCAGGCCGTCGATCGACACCACGCTGACGCTGGGCCACAGCAGCTTGCGCACGAGCTCGCCGCGGGCCAGTGCCATCGGCTGCCCGTTGCCCGCTGCGCGGTGACGCGCCCCGCCCAGGATCGGGCCCAGCCGGCGCAGGGCGGCCAGGCGCCAGAAGAACAGCGGCGACACCGGATGGCTGGAGATCGGCACCTCCAGGAACGGCCCGCCGGGTACCGGCTGCAGCGGGTCGCTGTCGAAGGTCCAGTGGCCGAGCTCGGGGGCACAGCGAAAGTCGAATCCGGCATCGGCTGGCGGCTCGCCGCGCTGCATGCCGCCGGCGTAGACCGTGCTGTCGATGGTGATGCCGGCGGCCAGCAGCGGGGCACGCAGGCGGTCGAAGGGCTGCAGGCACCAGCCACCGGCGCGAAAGGCCGTCACCGGCCCGCCGAACTGGCGCAGCGCGTCGGCCCCGGCACGCACGGTCTGCGCCAGCGTGGCGTCGTCCAGTGCGTGCAGCCTGTAGCGGCGCATGTCCATCTGCCAGCGATCGCCGGTCCAGTGCGCGTCCAGCCAGTGCGGGTGCAGATGCAGCTGCAGTTCGTGCCCGGCCGCCACCAGCGCCTGCAGCTGGGTCGCGACGGCGTCGTGTGCGCGCTGCAGCAGCGGGTGGGCCCGGGCCTGCTCGCGCAGGCGCAGCAGGAACAGCACGTCGACGAAGAACACCAGTGGCACGCCATGCCGCCGTGCCAGCGCGGCCAGGGCCGCGGTGGGCTGGATCAGCGTGCTGTCGACATCGCCGCTGCGGGGGCCGAAATAGACCTCGTAGTCGAGGCTGATGACCAGGTTCACGGTGCCCGGTTCGCCGGCACCGGCGCAACGTCGCTGGGCATGGGCGCCGGTTGGCCGCGGTGGCTGCGCGCGTGCCGTGCCTCACGCCAGAGCAGGCCCACGAAGGCCATGTCGTCGATGAAGTAGCGCCTGAACATGCGCCGCGGCTCCTGCAGGAAACGGTAGAACCACTCCAGGCCCGCCAGCTGCATCCAGCGCGGTGCGCGGGTGACCTTGCCGGCCATCACGTCGAAGCTGCCGCCCACGCCCATCGCGAAGGGCACGCGCATCTGCGCCTGCCATCGACCCAGGAACTGTTCCTTCTTCGGCGAGCTGATGGCCACGAACAGCAGGTCGGCACGCGCCGCGGTGATGTCGGCCACGACCTGCGCCTCCTCCTCGGGCGCCCAGTAGCCGTTGCGGGCCCCGGCGAACTGCAGCTGGGGCAGCCGGCCCACGTAGCGCTGGCTGACGGTGTCCAGAACCTCTTGCGTCGCACCCAGGAAATAGACGCGCCAGCCACGGGCGGCGGCGCGGTGCATCAGCGCGTCGAACAGGTCGATGCCGGTCACGCGCTCCTGCAGTGGCCGCCCCAGCAGGCGGCTGGCCCAGACCACGGGCATGCCGTCGGCGTTGACCAGGGCGCAGTCGTTGATGATCTGGCGCAGCTGCGGGTCGCGGCTGGCCTTGACCAGCTTGTCCACGTTCACCACCACGTGCTGGTGCGGCTGGCCGCTGGCGATGAAGCCTTCGACGGTGTCCAGGGTCTCGGCCATCGACAGGTTGTCGATCTGGCAGCCCATCATCTCGACGCGGTGGCGGTTCATGTGAGTTGGCTCGCAAGGATGTTGACGATGCGGACGGCCGCCAGGCCGTCCCAGAGCGGTGGGCGCCTGGCGCCTTCGCCCTGTTCACTGCGCCTTCGGCTTTCGCGCAGGCGCTGCAGGGCCAGCGTGCGGATGCGCGCCGGGTCGGTGCCGGCCAGGGTGTTGGTGCCCTGTTCGACGGTGATGGGGCGCTCGGTGTTGTCGCGCAGGGTCAGGCAGGGCACGCCGAGTGCGGTGGTCTCTTCCTGCAGGCCGCCGCTGTCGGTCAGCACCAGGGCGGCGTCCTTCCACAGGTTCAGGAAACTCATGTAGGCCTGCGGCGGCATCAGGTGCACACGGTCGCTGAGCTGGATGCCTTCGCCTTGCAGCAGCTTCAGGCTGGCAAAGGTGCGTGGATGCACAGGGAAGACCAGCGGAATCTCGACGGCGATCTCGTTGAGCGCACCGACGATGCCGGCCAGCACCCGCGTGTCGTCCACGTTCGAGGGCCGATGCAGGGTGACCACGCCGTAGTGCGGGCCGACCACGGCCTTGATGACTTCGGTGTCCAGCCCGCCGGCACCCTCGTCGGCCAGGCGCCAGGCCTGGTGCATGACGTTGTCGACCATCACATGGCCGACATGGAAGATGCAGTCTTCGGCATGGCCCTCGTGGCGCAGGTGCTCCACGCCCGAGGGCTCGGTGACGAAGAACCAGTCGCTGATGGCGTCGGTGGCGATGCGGTTGATCTCCTCCGGCATGCGCCTGTCGCCGCTGCGCAGTCCGGCCTCGATGTGGGCCACCGGGATGCCGGCCTTCTTCGCCACCAGCGCGCAGGCCAGCGTCGAGTTGACGTCGCCCACCACGACCACGGCGGCGGGCCGGTCGGCGGCGCAATGGCCTTCGTAGGCCTGCATCACGCGCCCCGTCTGCGACGCATGGCTGCCACCGCTGCAGTCGAACTGCACGTCGGGCGCCGGGATCCCCAGCTCGTCGAAGAACACCTGGCTCATGTTGTGGTCGTGGTGCTGGCCGGTGTGGACGATCTTCCAGTCCAGCCGGCCGTCGCGCCGCAGCGCGCGCACGACCGGGGCGATCTTCATGAAGTTCGGTCGTGCGCCCGCCACGAGGTGCACGCAGGGCTTGGGGTTCGGTTCCGTCATGACTGTCCAGCCCGGCGGGCTGCCGTTGGTGTCGGTGGGTGGCCCGCAGGGGATGCGGTGTGTCTTCGTTGCTGCCGACAGAGGTGACGGCCTTGCGTTCTGATACTCCCGCCCCGAAGCTTTTTGCGCCGGGCCGGCGTTGGCCAACGAAGCGGGCTACAGACGCCAGACGCGGTGGCCCGCCCGCTGCAGGGCGTCGCGGTCGACCGTCGACTTCACGTCGACGACGACGCCGCCGCGCACCAGCTTGCGGCCCAGGTCCTCGGCCGACAGCGCAACCAGACGGTCGTGCGCGACGGCGGCCACCAGGGCGTCGGCGCGCGGCAGCGCGTCCCAGGTCATCAGCCGCACGCCGTATTCGGCCAGGGCCTCGGCCGGGTCGGCCCAGGGGTCGCACACCTGCACCTCCACGCCGTAGCTGTGCAGTTCACGGATGATGTCGATGACCTTGCTGTTGCGCAGGTCGGCGCAGTTTTCCTTGAAGGTCAGGCCCAGCACGTTCACGCGCGCGCCCTTGATGGTGCTGCCCGCGGCGATCAACTGCTTGACCGTCTGCTCGGCGATGAACTTGCCCATGCCGTCGTTGATGCGCCGCCCGGCCAGGATGACCTGCGGGTGGTAGCCCAGCATCTCGGCCTTGTGCGTCAGGTAGTACGGGTCCACGCCGATGCAGTGTCCACCCACCAGGCCGGGCTTGAACTTCAGGAAGTTCCACTTCGTGCCGGCGGCGTCCAACACCTCGCTGGTGTCGATGCCCATGCGGTCGAAGATGATGGCCAGCTCGTTCATCAGGGCGATGTTCAAGTCGCGCTGGGTGTTCTCGATGACCTTGGCGGCCTCGGCCGCGCGGATACTGCTGGCACGGAACACGCCCGGCAGCACGATGCGTTCGTAGACCCTGGCCACACGTTCGACGGTCTGCGGGCGGTCGCCGCTGACGATCTTCAGGATGCGCGTGAGCGTGTGTTCCCTGTCGCCCGGGTTGATGCGCTCGGGGCTGTAGCCGACGAAGAAGTCGCGCTTCCAGCGCAGCCCGCTCTCGCGTTCCAGCACCGGGATGCAGACCTCTTCGGTGGCACCGGGGTAGACCGTGCTTTCGTAGACGACGATGGCGCCCGGCTTCATGTGCCGGCCGGCGCTGATGCTGGCCCCGATCAGCGGCCGCAGGTCGGGGATGTGGGCGTCGTCGACCGGCGTCGGCACGGCGATGATGATGACGTCGGCCTCGGCCAGCAGCGCCGGGTCGTCGGTGTACACGGCGTGGCGCGCCGCCTGCATGGCATCGTCGGACAGTTCGCGCGACGGGTCGTGGCCACGGCGGCAGAGCTCGACCTTGTGGCTGGCGATGTCGAAGCCGATGGTGCGCGCCTGCTTGCCGAACTCGACCACGAGCGGCAGGCCGACATAGCCCAGGCCGATGACGGCGATGCGGTCCAGGCGGGGCGCGCCGGGGTCCATGGACGATGCCGACGGACGGGCGCAGGCGTCGACGGCCGCGTTCGGTGACTCTTCCAGTTGAGCGGTCATGGGGCGGTCCTGGGTCGGGGGCTGAAGTGGGACCAGGCTGCGCCAATGCACCCGGGCCCCACACAGAGGGGCCTACCCGGCCGTGAAATACATCACCGCCCGGCGGTCTTTCCGGCGTGTTGCCAGCCCCGCCCGCCCTGGCTGCCCCGAGTCAGTCGGCGAGCGGCAAGCCCACGTAGTTCTCGGCCACCACGCGCTGCGCCGCTTCAGACGTGAACAGGTAGTCCAGTTCCGCCAGCTGCATGCGTGCGCCGAATTCGCCGTTCTCGGGGAACTGGTGCATCAGCGACGTGAACCACCAGCTGAAGCGTTCTGCCTTCCACACCCGCGCCAGCGCGCGCTGGCTGTAGCTGTCGATGCCGGCGCTGCTGCCTGCCGTGCCGGCGCCGCCGCCGCAGTAGAACTCGGCCAGCGCGCGCGACAGCAGGCCCACGTCGCCGGCGGCCAGGTTCAGGCCCTTCGCGCCGGTGGGCGGAACGATGTGCGCGGCGTCGCCGGCCAGGAACAGCCGGCCGAAGCGCATGGGCTCGGCGACGAAGCTGCGCAGCGGCGCAATGCTCTTTTCGATGCTGGGCCCGGTGACCAGGCGCGCCGCGTCCTCGGCCGGCAGGCGGCGGCGGAATTCGTCCCAGAAGGCCTGGTCTGACCAGTTCTCGACCTTGTCGTCCAGGCTGCACTGCACGTAATAGCGGCTGCGCGTGGCGCTGCGCATGCTGGCCAGCATGAAGCCGCGTTCGGTGTTGCCGTAGATCAGCTCGTCGGCCACTGGCGGCACGTCGGCCAGAACGCCCAGCCAGCCGAAGGGGTAGACCTTCTCGAACGTCTGCAGCGCGCCCGCCGGTACGCTGGCCCGGCACACGCCGTGGAAGCCGTCGCAGCCGGCGATGAAGTCGGCCTGGACTTCATGGGCCACGCCGCCGTGGCGATATGTGACGCTGGGGTGGGCGCCGTCGAAGCCGTGCACGGCCACGTCCTGCGCCTCGTAGACCGTGATGCGGCCGATGCCGGCGCGGTGAGCCATCAGGTCGCGCGTGACCTCGGTCTGGCCGTAGACGGTGACGTGCCGGCCCACCAGCCGCTGCAGGTCGATGCGCCGGCGCTGGCCGGCAAAGCACATGTCGAAGCCATGGTGCGGCAGGCCTTCGGCATGCAGCCGCGCGGCCACGCCGGCTTCTTCCAGCAAGCCCGTGGTCACCTGCTCCAGCACGCCAGCGCGGATGCGGCCCAGCACGTAGTCGGGGCTGCGTTGCTCGATGACGATGTTGTCGACGCCGTGGCGGTGCAGCAGGGCCCCCAGCAACAAGCCGGCAGGGCCGGCGCCGATGATGGCGACTTGGGTGCGCATGGGGTGGGTCTCCGTCAGTTCCGTGAAAGCAGCGGCGCAGCGTAGGCGGCCGCATGCCCGGCTTCAATGGACGGAAGCAGCGCCAGGGTGAACAATTCGAACATGCCCGCCACCGCCCGCCTGAACCGGCGTCCTGCGCCCGCCGCCGTGATGCCCGCGTACGCGCTGTACGGCGAAGCTGCCGCCACGCCGGCCTTCGATGCCGTGCACGCCGAGTCGATTGCCGCGCGCAGCCGGCTGCACGGCTGGGAGATCCGCCCGCACCGGCACGAGAACCTGTGCCAATTGCTGGTGGTGCGTCGCGGCCGGGTGCAGGTGGCCATGGACGGCCGCAGCCAGGCGCTGCGCGGGCCGGCGCTGGTGACGGTGCCGGCATTGGCGGCTCATGGGTTCCGCTTTTCCGATGACGTCGACGGCTGGGTCTTCACCCTGGCCGAAAACCATTGCCGCGGCCTGGCGGCGCATGCGCCCGGGCTGGCCGATGCGCTGCTGCAGCCCCGCGCTGCCGCACTGCCGGCGCGTCAAGCGGGCGTGCGCGCGCTGCTGTCCGCCGCCCAGGCATTGCACGACGAGCATCAGGCTGGCCCGGCGCCGTTTCGAGCGGCAGCCCTGGACGCGGCCGTGCTGCGCCTGGCCGTGGCCGCCCTGCGTGCCTGGCCGGCAGCGGCAGAAACGGCCACGGCGGCGGCACCCAGGGCCTTGGGCCACGTGCAGCGCCTGCGCGCCCTGGTCGACGCGCAGTTCCGCCGGCAGCCCACGCTGGCGGCGCTGGCGGCGCAGATCGGCATCACGCCCACGCAGTTGAACCGTGCCTGCCAGCAGGTGCTTGGCCACTGTGCCTCGCAGGTGCTGCACCAGCGCCTGTTGCTGGAGGCCCAGCGCGACCTGGCCTACACCGCGATGACGGTCGAGGAGATCGCGCTCGACCTGGGCTTCTGCGAAGCCGGCTACTTCACCCGGTTCTTTCGCCAGCGCATGGGCAGTACGCCCGGGCAGTGGCGGCTGCGGGCCGGAGTGAAAACCTAGGCTGCCGCCCGGCGGCAGATGAAGAAGCCGTTCAGCCTGAGCCGGCCGTATGCCGGGTTGGCGCTAAGCAGTCCGGGCCGCGCCCGGCGCTATGTGATGGACGACCAGCCCGTGATCACCCCGCCATGAAAAAAGGCAGGGGAGCCCCTGCCTTGCTGGCGAGAGCTGAAGACCTTACTTCTTCGGCTCTTCCTTTTTCATTTCTTTCTTCACTTCCTTCTTCATTTCTTCCTTCTTGGCTTCGACCTTCTTCTCCATCTTCTTGTCTGCGGCGCTGGCCGGCTTGGCGGCTGCAGGCGCTGCGGTGGTGGCGCTGGCGTTGAACGCCGTGGCCGAGAAGGCGGCCAGGATCAGGGCGGCAAGGGTCTTGTTCATCAATGTCTCTTTTCTCTTCAGCAGGGTGTCATGGAAATCACTCCGCGCGGGCCGGCTGGCGCGTGCGGCCCACCCACAACGCCGGACCTGCCGGGTCGGTTGACACGCGTTCGACACGGGTCTGCGAATCAGCGGCGCTGTTGCCTCAGTGCCTGCGCTGCACCCGTGAGTGCCGCCAGGGTGTCGGTGATCAATACCGTTGGCACGGCTTGCAGGTAGGCCTGGAATCGGCCTTTGGCTTCGAAGCGTTCGCGGAATTGCGAGGCGAGGAAGCGTTCACCCAGCCGCGGCACGATGCCGCCGCCGATGTAGACACCGCCGCGCGCGCCGAGCGTGAGCGCCACGTTGCCTGCGAAGCTGCCCAGCAGTGCGCAAAAGCTGTCGACCGTGCGCCCGCAAGCCGGGTCATGGGCCTGAAGCGCGCCGTCGACCACCTCGCTGGCGGTCTTGGCCGTGGCCGGCAGGCCCATCACCCGGGCGACAGCAGCGTGCAGCACTGGCAGGCCAATTCCCGACAGCAGACGTTCGGCCGAGACATGGGCATGGTCACGTCGCACCGCGGCCAGCACGGCGGCGTCGAAGTCGTCGGCGGCCGACAGGCTGGCGTGCCCGCCTTCGCCGGGAATGGCCACCCAGCCCTGGGCGGTGGGCAGCAGTCCGGCCACCCCCAGCCCGGTGCCGGGGCCGATGACAGCCAGCGCTGCGCCCGGCAGGCCGTGTTCGGGACCGCCGAACCGGCGCACCTGATGTGGCAGCAAGTGCGGCAGCGACAAGGCCAGGGCCTCGAAGTCGTTCAGTATCAGCAGTTCCTGCAAACCCAGGAGCCTGCGGGTTTCACTGCGCGAGAACGCCCAGGCGCTGTTGGTGAAGCGCACTTCGTCCGAACCCACGGCCGTGGCAACGGCCCAGGCTGCAGCTTGCGGCGGCGTGTAGTCATGGCCCAGCCGGTCGGCCAGCAGTGCCAGGTAGTGGCGTGCGGCAAGCGCCGGGCTGGCGTGGCCTGCCGTCGGCAGGGTTTCAAGGTGGCACGGTTCGGTGTGGCCGGCCGCCAGCCAGCCGAAACGCGCGTTCGTGCCGCCGATGTCGGCCAGCAGCCAAGGGCGCGCCAGGCCATCCAGGTCTGTTGCGGTGTTCGCCGTTGGGGTGTCAGAGTGCATCGCAGGACGGTAGCAAAACTACAAATGGCCCACAAGCCAGACATGCCCGATCGATACACTTCAGAAGACCGCGCTGGAAAGCGCTTAGTTCTTTTTGGGGGGAGAGAGAACTTCAGATTAATGTAATTGCGCTACAGGACTTGGCTGCTGCCAGGATGTACGCAAGCCTCGGGCCGGGCACAATCCCAGGCATGGACGCCGTCTGCCTGCCCGCCTTCGACAGCCCCCGGCTGTTGGCCGATGTCGGCGGTACCTACGCGCGCTTTGCTATTGAAACCGCGCCCGGCCGGCTTGTGCACATGGCGTCACTGCGCTGCGCCGAACATGCCGACTTCCACGCCGCCATCAGCACCTATCTGCAGGGGCTGGCACCCGACGCACTGGGGCCGGGCGGGCCGCTGGAGCACGCCGCGGTGGCCATTGCCAACCCGGTCGAGGGCGACCAGGTGCGCATGACGAACTACCACTGGCGTTTCAGCATCGAGCAGATGCGCCAGCGGCTGGGTTTGCAGACGCTGGTCGTCGTCAATGACTTCACCGCGCTGGCGATGGCTTTGCCACGGCTGGGACCGGGCCAGCGCCGGCAGGTGGGCGGCGGCGAGGCGGTCGAGCGCAGTGTGCTGGGGGTGCTGGGGGCGGGCAGCGGCCTGGGTGTCAGTGGCCTGATCCCGGCCGGCGGCGGCTGGGTGGCGCTGGGCACCGAAGGCGGGCACACCAGCTTTGCACCGCGCGACGAACGCGAGATCGCGATCCTGCGTTACGCATTGCAGCGCTTTGGCCACGTGTCGTTCGAGCGCCTGTTGTCCGGCCCTGGCCTGGAACTCATCTTCGCCGCACTGCGCGACCGCGCCGGCCTCCCGGCGGTGACGCAGGCCGCACCCGACATCACGCGCCAGGCCCTGGATGGCGGCGACGCTTGCTGCGCCGAGGCCCTGGAGACTTTCTGCGCCATCCTGGGCACGGCCGCGGCCAACCTGGCGGTGACGCTGGGGGCGATGGCAGGCGTCTACATCGGTGGCAGCATCGTGCCGCGGCTGGGCGAGTACTTCGACCGCAGCCCTTTCCGCGCCCGCTTCGAGGACAAGGGCCGATTCCGCGATTACCTGCGCGCCATCCCCACCTACGTGGTTACGGCCGAGCACGCCACGTTCATGGGCGTTTCGGCCATTCTCGCAGCACAGCTCAACACGCTGCAGGGCAGCGAAGGATCGGCGCTGCTGGGGCAGATCCGTCGCGCCCGCGACAAGCTGTCGCCTGCGGAAAAGCGCGTCGCCGAACACGTGCTGGCGCATCCGCGTGCGGCGCTGTCCGAGCCCATTGCCGAAATCGCCCGGGCCGCGGCGGTCAGTCAGCCCACCGTCATCCGCTTCTGCCGCAGCCTGGGCTGCGAAGGCCTGTCGGACTTCAAGCTGCGGCTGGCGTCAAACCTGTCGACCACGGTGCCGGTGACGCACACCCAGGTCACCGGCGAAGACAGCATGCTGGAACTGGGCGTGAAGGTGCTGGGCAACACCGCCAGCGCCATCCTGCAGCTGCGCGAGCAACTCAACCGCGACACCCTGGGCCGCGCCATCGAGGTGTTGAGCGCGGCCCAGCGCATCGAGTTCTACGCCGTGGGCCACTACGGCGTGGTGGCCGACGACGCGCAGTTCAAGTTCCTGCGTTTCGGCGTGCCCTCCGCAGCCGTCACCGACACCCGGCTGCAGCTGCTGTCGGCCAATGTGCTGCGGCCCACCGACGTGGTCGTCATCGTCAGCAGCAGCGGCCGCATCGACGAGCTGCTGGCCGTGGCCGAACTGGCGCGCGAACGCGGCGCCGCGGTCATCGCCATCACCGCCAGCCATTCGCCGCTGGCGAAGAAGGCCGAGGTCGCACTGATCGTCGACCACGTGGAAGACCTGGCTACGCAACTGCCGATGGTCAGCCGCATCCTGCACCTGCTGGTCATCGACATCCTGGCCGTGGGCGTGGCCATGCGACGCAGCGGGCAGGCGGGTGAAGGCAGCGTGGTGCTGCCAGCGTTGGCCGCGGCCAGCGCGGCGCGGCTGGACGAAGTCAAGCCCGAACAGGCCCCCGCTGGCGCGCGGCGTGCAGGATTGGGCATCAGCGCGGCTGCACCGCTGGCACGTCTGACATCCCACAGCCGATAGAATTCAGCCGGTTCCGAGGAGCGTTGCGACAGGGCTTCGGCCCTTGCCAGGCTCGGACATCCCGCCGCTGCGCTGCATCGGCCGGAAGGCAACGGCGCTCGGCCCTGACCCAGGACTGAGCCCGTACCATGAGCACCACTGCCGCCGCCCCGACCCCTTCCACTCCAGCACCGATGCGCTTGTCGGGCCTCGAACCCGTCAGCCTGAACACCGGCAGCCTGTTCGTCAACATCGGCGAACGCACCAACGTCACCGGCAGCAAGGCCTTCGCCAGGATGATCCTGGAAGGGCGCTTCGAGGACGCGCTGAGCGTGGCCCGCCAGCAGGTGGAAAACGGCGCCCAGATCATCGACGTCAACATGGACGAGGCGATGCTGGACAGCGCCGCCGCGATGGACCGCTTCCTCAAGCTGATTGCCGGCGAACCCGAGATCGCGCGTGTGCCGATCATGATCGACAGCAGCAAGTGGAGCGTGATCGAGGCCGGCCTGAAGTGCGTGCAGGGCAAGGGCATCGTCAACAGCATCAGCCTGAAGGAAGGCGAGGCCGAGTTCAAGCGCCAGGCCACCCTGGTGCGCCGCTACGGCGCAGCCGCGGTGGTGATGGCCTTCGACGAAAAGGGCCAGGCCGACACCTACGCGCGCAAGACCGAGATCTGCGCTCGCGCCTACCGCATCCTGGTCGACGAGGTGGGCTTCCCGGCCGAAGACATCATCTTCGACCCGAACATCTTCGCCATTGCCACCGGC
>LNET01000038.1 GCA_001464055.1 Burkholderiales bacterium Ga0077543 | reverse complement strand
CCAACCTGCCCAAGCTGCGCGCCCGCGTGGGCATGGTGTTCCAGGATTTCGAGCTGTTCCCGCACCTCAGCGTCACCGAGAACCTGACGCTGGCGCAGACCAAGGTGCTGGGCCGCAGCGCCGACGACGCCAAGGCCCGCGGCCTGAAGATGCTGGAACGCGTGGGCCTGACGGTACACAAGGACAAGTATCCGGGGCAGCTTTCCGGCGGTCAGCAGCAGCGCGTGGCGATTGCGCGTGCGCTGTCGATGGACCCGATCGTGATGCTCTTCGACGAACCCACCAGCGCACTCGACCCCGAGATGGTGGGCGAAGTGCTCGACGTGATGGTGCAGCTCGCCAACGAAGGCATGACGATGATGTGCGTCACCCACGAGATGGGCTTCGCCAAGAAGGTCAGCCACCGCGTCATCTTCATGGACGCCGGCAAGATCGTCGAGGACTGCAAGAAGGACGAATTCTTCGGCGACCCCGACGCCCGGTCGCCGCGCGCCAAGGAATTCCTGTCGAAGATCCTGGCGCATTGATGGCGCCCTGGCCATTTCAGATGATGTTGGCCTCGATCAAGGGTCGCCCGTCCAGCAGCCGCTGAGGCGAGAGCGCGTCCAGCGGCGGGGCACTGCTGCTGCCCCCCGCCACCTGTGCGGCCAGCGCACTGCCCACCGCTGGCGCCTGCTGCATGCCGTGACCCGAAAAGCCGCAGGCCGTCCAGACGTTGTCCCAGCCGGGCAGGGCGCCGGCCAGGCCGTTGTGGTCGAAGCCGTTCATCTCGTAATAGCCGGCCCAGGCCGAGCGCAGCCGCAGGGCTTCGAAACCCGGCACGCGGTGGGCCAGCGCCGGCCACAGTTGTTCGTCGAACTGGGCATGGTCGATGGCGTGCAGCGGGGGTTCGTCGGGGTCGCTGACGCCGTCGATGCAGCGTGGCGGCGCACCACAGATGAAACCGCGTCCTTCGGGCCTGAACCACAGGCCCGAAGGATCGATGACGAGCGGGCAGCCGGGCAGGCTGGCCGGGCTGTCGAAGACGAAGACATCGCGCTTCTTCGGCGCCACCGGCAGGTCCACGCCCAGCCTCGCAGCGAGCGTGGCTGACCATGCGCCCGTGCTGAGCACGAAGGCGTCGCCGGCATGTGCGCTGCCGTCGCTGCAGCGCACCGCCCGCACCCGGCCACCGTGGCTGTCGAAGCCGGTGGCCTCGGCTGTCACGAAGCGGGCGCCGCCGGCCTGTGCCTTGCGCTTGAAGGCCTGCAGCAGGGCCGGGCCGTCGAACCAGCCTTCGCCGCTTTCGCCCAGGCTGCCGGCGATCAGGTCGGCCGTGTGCAGCCAGGCAAAGCGCCGGGCCATCGCCGCGGGCGTGAGCAGGGTGATGTCGGCACCCTGCTGACGTTGCAGCGGCTGCTGCTGGCGCAGCGTGGCCGCGCCGGCCTCGCTGCCAGCCAGGTAGAGGTAGCCCGGTTCCACCAGGCCCAGCGACGGGCGCTCGCCCGCCACCGCCAGTTCGTCACCCACGCGACGCAGGAAGCCCAGGCTCCACAAGGACAGCGCAATGTTCACCGGCTGCGAGAACTGCTGCCTGATCGAACTGGCCGACAGCGCGCTGGAAGCCCGGCTGTAGCCGGGGTCGCGCTCGATCACGGTGGCCTTCAGGCCATGGTCGCGCGCCAGGAAACAGGCCGTGGCCGCGCCCATCACCCCGCCACCGACGATCACTACACTGCGTTGCATCATGCAAGTTTATTCAGCCGCCGATGTGCATGCCCGCCTGCCCTGGCCCCCACTTGTGGCGGCGCTGGAGCAGGTTTACCGCAGCCACGCCCAGGCGCCACTGCGCCATGCCCATGCACTGTCGGCCAGCGACAGCCTGCTGCTGATGCCGGCCTGGGACGGGCAGTTCATCGTCACCAAGCTCGTCACCGTGATGCCGGGCGCGGCGCACACCGTGCAGGCCACGCTGCTGGTGCTGGACCGTGCCAGCGGCGCGGCGCTGGCCCTTCTGGACGGCGAGGCGGTGACGCTGCGCCGCACCGCTGCCGTTTCCGCCCTGGCCGCACGGCATCTGGCGCGGCCCGACGCATCGCGCCTGCTGCTGGTGGGCACGGGCCGGCTCGCACCCTGGATGGCACGCGCGCACTGCGCCTTGCGACCGCAATTGAAGCGGCTGGACGTGTGGGGCCGCAACGCCGCGGCTGCCCGCGCCCTGGCCGAGGCACTGGCAGGCGAAGGCCTGGCTGCTCAGGTCGCCCCGGACCTGCAGGCGGCAGCGCAAGCAGCCGACATCGTCTGCTGCGCCACCACGGCGCTCAGCCCGGTGGTGCTGGGCGCCTGGCTTCGGCCCGGCACGCACCTGGACCTGGTGGGCGCCTTCCGCCCCGACATGCGCGAGGTCGACGACGCAGCCGTGCAGCGCGCGCAGATCGTCGTCGACAGTCTGCCGGGTGCGCTGGCCGAAGCGGGTGACCTGGTGCAGCCCTTGGCCGCCGGGGGGCTGTTGCAGGACGCCATCTGCGCCGACCTGGCGGGGCTGCTGCAGGGCCGCCTGCGTGCTGCAGCGCCTGGCAAGGACCTGACGATGTTCAAGTCGGTGGGCATGGCACTGCAGGACCTGGCGGCGGCCCGGGCGCTGTTGGGCGAACGCACGAACCTGGATCTGCCCTGATGGGCGCGGATGCGAGAATCGATGCGTGAATGCACCCCACCATCCCGACCCTTCGAGCACCGTCCTTCGCCTGCGCCGGCCCGACGACTGGCACCTGCACCTGCGTGACGGCACGGCCTTGCAGGCGGTCCTGCCCTTCACGGCCCGCCAGTTCGCGCGGGCCATCGTCATGCCCAACCTGCGTCCGCCGGTCACCACGGCGGCGGCGGCCGTGGCTTACCGCCAGCGCATCCTGGCGGCCTTGCCCGAAGGCCTGGCGTTCGAGCCGCTGATGACGCTTTACCTCACCGACAACACGCCGCCCGACGAAATCCGCAGGGCGCGAGAAGCCGGCGTCGTGGCGCTGAAGCTGTACCCCGCAGGCGCCACCACCAACAGCGACGCCGGCGTATCGGACATCCGCAAGACGCATGCGACGCTGGAAGCGATGCAGCGTGAAGGCCTGTTGCTGCTGGTGCATGGCGAAGTCACCGACCCCGACATCGACATCTTCGACCGCGAGGCGGTCTTCATCGACCGCGTGATGCAGCCGCTGCGCCGCGACTTCCCTGAGCTGAAGGTGGTGTTCGAGCACATCACCACCGCCGAAGCCGCGCAATACGTGGCCGAAGCCCCCGGCCCGACCGCCGCCACGCTGACCGCGCACCATCTTCTGTACAACCGCAATGCGCTGTTCACCGGGGGTCTTCGCCCGCATTACTACTGTCTGCCGGTGCTGAAGAAGGAACATCATCGGCTGGCACTGGTGCAGGCGGCCACCAGCGGCAGCGCCCGCTTCTTCCTGGGCACCGACAGCGCACCGCACGCCGCTGCCTTGAAGGAGCAGTCGGTTTGCGGAGCCGGCTGCTTCACCGCGCCGGCAGCGCTGGAGCTCTATGCCGAAGCCTTCGAGGCCGCTGGCGCGCTGGACAAGCTCGAAGCCTTCGCCAGCCTGCATGGCCCGGCGTTCTACGGGTTGCCGGCCAACGAAGGCCACATCAGCCTGAAGCGCGAAACCTGGACCTTGCCCGAGACCTTGCCTTTTGGCGACGCATTGATCAAGCCACTGCGTGCCGGCGACACCCTGAACTGGAAACTGCAATGAACAAGCCCCCAAGCTCACCGCGCTCGCTGCCCCCCGAGCGGGCGCATGCTGTCCTTCGGACGACTGGGCGGGCAGCATGACCACCGACCGCGTGATGCTGCTGATCGACGCCGACAACGTGTCGGTCGACGTGATGGAGCAGGCCGTGCGCCTGCTGCTGAACCAGCATGGCGCGCTGCATGTGCGCCGCGCCTATTGCACGGCCGAAGGCGCGCTGAAGAACCAACAGGTATTCAAGCGCCTGGGCATCAAGCCGATGGTGAACCTGGCGGCGGGCAAGAACAGCACCGACATCGCCTTGGCCGTCGACGCCATCGACCTGGTGCTGGCCGAGCGTCCCGACGTCGTCGTCATCGCCTCTTCAGATTCCGACTTCGCGCCGCTGGTGCAGCGCCTGCGCGAAAAAGGCTGCGTCGTGCGCGGCATCGGTCAGCATGGCAAGACCGGCGACGAGACGCGCGACGTCTACGACGACTTCACGGTGCTGGAGCACCGCAAACCCGCCGGCGCGGCCAGCCCGGCCACCGCCTCCCGGCCCTTGCCGGCGGAAAAACCTGCACGCAAGACCCCGGCTCGCAAGGCAGCGGCGAAAAAGGCGCCAGCGGCGGCCAAGAAAGCGCCCCGGGCGGCGACCAAGTCGTCCAAGGCCGTGGCGACCGCCGCCGACGAGACGCCGGCCTTGCCGGAGCCTGCAGACAAGCCGGCCCGCAAGACCGCCCGCAAGACCGCTGGCAGCCGTGTGGCGGCCGAGCCCCTGGCCGCGACCGAGGTCGAGGCCGTCGCGCCGGCTGCCCCGGTCCCAGCCCCGGCAGCGCAGACCCCCCGTGCGGCCACGCCCCTGCACGAAAAGGCCAGGCAGATCCTGGCCTGCATGCCCGAACTCCAGCGTGGCGAAACCCTGGAGCTGCGTGTGGCTTCCCAGCGCCTGCGAGAAGCCGGCCTGCTGACCAGGAGCGGGTCGTCGACCAAGCTGCTGGGCCAGTTCCCCGAACTCTTCGAGCTGTTGCCGCCTGGCCAGCCGAACCATCTGCGCATGCGCCGCTGACCCGTTTTCGAACAGCCCCATTCGTTGCAGGTCTGCCCGCGGCCGGCACTTGAAAGCCGGCGGCAGGACCTAATATCCCGCTCATTACCCCCACTTTGACGTCCTCGCGGACGCCACAAACATGAAACGTATCCTCCTGTTCGTCGGTACCAACCTGGCCGTGATGCTGGTGCTGGGCATTGCGGCGAGCCTGTTGGGTGTGAACCGTTTCCTCACGGCCAACGGCCTGAACCTGCCCATGCTGCTGGCCTTTGCTGCGCTGATGGGCTTCGGCGGCGCGATCATTTCGCTGCTGATGAGCAAGATGATCGCCAAATGGAGCACGGGCGCCCAGATCATCAACAACAGCAGCGACCCCACCCACCGCTGGATCGTCGGCACGGTCGAGGCTTTCGCCAAGAAGTCGAACATCGGCATGCCCGACGTCGGCATCTACGAAGGCGCGCCCAACGCCTTCGCCACCGGCGCGTTCAAGAACTCGGCCCTGGTCGCGGTGTCCACGGGTCTGTTGCAGAGCATGAGCCGCGAAGAAGTCGAGGCCGTGATCGCCCACGAGGTGGCGCACGTCGCCAACGGCGACATGGTCACGATGACTCTGATCCAGGGCGTGATGAACACCTTCGTCGTGTTCCTGTCGCGCGTCATCGGCTATTTCGTCGACAAGGTCGTGCTGCGCAACACCAGCGACAGCCCGGGCATCGGCTACTACATCAGCACCATCGTGCTCGACATCGTGCTGGGCATCCTGGCGGCCATCGTCGTGGCCTGGTTTTCGCGTCAGCGTGAATACCGCGCCGATGCCGGTGCTGCCGCGCTCATGGGCCGCAAGCAGCCGATGATCAACGCCCTGGCACGCCTGGGTGGGCTCGATCCCGGCCAGCTGCCGCAAAGCGTGCAGGCCATGGGCATCAGCGGCCGTCCCAGCGGGTTCATGGCGCTGATGAGCAGCCACCCGCCGCTGGAAGACCGCATCCGCGCGCTGCAGCAAGCTCAGTAAGGCACGCTGCGCTGGCCGCTGGCCTATGGGTCAGGCCGGCCCGGGCCGGCCCGGGTCGGTTCAGCCTTTTGCCGGTCTGGGCATGCGGCCCATGAGGAAGAACTCCTCGTTGGGCCGCATGGCCGTCAGGTTGGCCATGCGGTTGCTCAGGCCGAAGAATGCCGTGATGGCGCCGATGTCCCAGGCGTCCTCGTCGCTGAAGCCGTTGGCATCGAGCGTGGCGAAGTCCGACTCGTCGATGGTGTGCGATGCGTTGCAGACCTTCATCGCGAAGTCGAGCATCACGCGCTGGCGCGGCGTGATTTCGGCCTTGCGGTAGTTCACTGCCACCTGATCGGCCAGCAGCGGCTTCTTCTCGTAGACGCGCAGGATGGCGCCATGTGCGACCACGCAGTACAGGCACTGGTTGGCCGCCGAGGTGGCGACGATGATCATCTCGCGCTCGCCCTTGGTCAGTGAACCGCCTTCCTTCAGCAGCAGCGCGTCGTGGTAGGCCATGAAGGCCCGCCACTCGGCCGGCCGGTGGGCCAGCGCCAGGAAGACGTTGGGCACGAAGCCGGCCTTGTCCTGCACCGCCAGGATGCGTGTTCGCATGTCTTCGGGCAGGTCGATGAGTTCGGGCACGGGGTAGCGTGAGATGGCGGTCATGGTGTCGTCCTTCAGTTTCTGAACTGCATGGCGTGCAGCCGGGCATACAGGCCACCGGCGGCCAGCAGTTCGCCGTGCGTGCCCTGTTCGACCAGGCGCCCGCCTTCGAAGGCCAGCACCCGGTCGGCATGTTCGATGGTGCTCAGCCGGTGCGCGATCACCAGCGTCGTGCGGCCCTGCATCAACCGCTCCAGCGCGGCCTGCACGGCGCGTTCGCTCTCGCTGTCCAGGGCCGAGGTGGCCTCGTCGAGGATGAGCACGGGGGCGTCCTTGGCGATGGCGCGCGCGATTGCCAGGCGCTGGCGCTGGCCGCCCGACAGCTGGCTGCCGTTGTGGCCTATCAGCGTGTCCAGGCCCTCGGGCAGGCCGAGCACGAAGTCGAGCAGGTAGGCGGCCTGCAGCGCGTCGCGCACGGCCTGCGTCGACATGGGTGCGCCCAGGCTCACGTTGGCGGCCACGGTGTCGTTGAACAGCACCACGTCCTGGCTGACCAGCGCGAACTGGCGGCGCAGGGCCAGCATGTTCCAGTCGCCCAGGGCCACCCCGTCCAGCGTGATGCTGCCTGAGGTCGGCTCGACGAACCGCGGCAGCAGGTTCACCAGCGTCGACTTGCCAGCGCCCGAGGGCCCCACCAATGCCACGGTTTCGCCAGCGCGCACGTGCAGGTCGATGGCGTCCAGCGCCGGTGCTGCGTCGTCGCGATAGCGCAGCCCGACGCCCCGCAGCACGATGTCGCCGCGGACGCGGCCGCCGTCGTGCGGGCCGCCTTGCTCAGCCGGGCTCTGGTCGATCAGGTCCAGACCCCGCTCGACCGCAGCCAGGCCGCGTGTCAGCGGTGCCATCACGTCGGAGAGGTGTTTGGCGGGCGCCACGAGTTGCAACATGGCGGTGACGAAGGCAACGAATTCACCGACCGAAGTGCCGCCGCTGCGGCTTTGCCACAGCGCGATGACGATGACCACGCTCAGCGCGCAGGCGGCCAGCATCTGAGTCACAGGGGTCATGGTGCCGCCTGCCACCACGGCCTTCATCATCAGCTGGCGCACGCGGTCGGCCGCGCCGCCGAAGCGTCGGCCCTGCTGCTGTTCGGCGCCGTGCAGCCGCACGATGCGCCAGGCCAGCATGTTTTCCTCGACGACATAGGCCAGGCTGTCGGTGGCTTTCTGGCCTTCGACGGTCAGCCTGTGCAGCCGGCGGCCGAGGACCCGCATGACCCAGGCCACCGCTGGGAACAGCAGTCCGACGATCAGCGTCAGCTGCCAGTTCAGAGTCAGCAGGTAGGCGAGCAGGGCCACCAGGATGAGGCTGTCGCGCACCAGGGTCAGCAGCGAGGCCGACAGCTGGTTTGCACCCGACTGCGCCTCGTAGACCAGGGTGTTGGTCATGCCGCTGGCGGTCTGCTGGCTGAACACTGCCGGGGCGCTGCGCAGCAGTTGCTCGAACATCTTCTCGCGCATCTGCAGCACGGCGCGATGGGTGGTCCAGGCCAGCCCGTACTGGGCTACGAAGCCCGAGCCGCTGCGCACCGCGAACAAGCCGATGATGACCACCGGTACCACCCACAGCGGCATGCCACCCCCCGCAAAACCCTGGTCGAGCAGACGGCCCAGCAGCCAGGGAATGGCCGGCTCGGTGGCCGCGGTGACCGCTGCGCCGCCCAAGGCAGCCAGCAGCCCGGCGCGGCTCTTGCGGATGTAAGGCAGCAGGCGCTTCAGGCGCTGCAGGAGAGGGGGCATGGAAGGCACGAACCGAAGGCCGGAGCCGGAGCCGGATTATCGGTGCCCCGGGTGGGTGCACAGGGGCGCTGCCTACAATCGTGCATATGAACAGGTTCTGCATGAAAACGTTTTGATGACGGCATGGCCAGCCCGCCGCAGGGCGCTTTCCCGCATGGCCGCACTCGGCCTGGCCGGCCCGGCTGCCCTGTGGCAGGCGCCCGCGGCGCTCGCCCAGTTCCGCATCGATGTCACCGGGGTCGGCGCGACGCAGGTGCCGGTGGCGATTGCCGGCTTTCGCGACGAGGCGGGTTCGGGTCAGCCCCTGGCCCAGATCATCCGCAACGACCTCGAACGCAGCGGGCTTTTCCGCACCTTCGCGGCCGACGCCGTGCTCGACGAACGCAGCCAGGTCAGCCTGGCCGAATGGAAGGCCAAGGGTGCCGATGCGCTGGTGGCCGGCTCGGCCAGCCGCCTGGCCGATGGCCGCTTCGACGTGCGCTTCAAGCTCTGGGACGCCGTTCGCAACGAAGAGCTGTTGGGCCAGAGCAAGCTGGTGCTGCCCGTCGACGTACGTCTGGCCGCGCACCGCATTGCCGACGAGATCCAGCTCATGCTGACCGGCGAGCAGGGTGTCAATGCCACGCGCATCGCCTATGTGCTGAAGGTGGGCCGGCGCTACACCCTGCACGTCACCGACGCCGACGGCGAAGGCGTGCAGGTGGCCCTGGCCAGCAACGAACCGATCATCTCGCCAGCCTGGTCACCCGATGGCAAGCAGCTGGCCTATGTCTCCTTCGAGACCCAGAAGGCCGTGGTCTGGGTGCAGGACGTGGCCACGGGTGCGCGGCGCATGGTGGCCAATTTCCGCGGCTCGAACAGCGCTCCTGCCTGGTCGCCCGACAGCCGCCAGCTGGTGGTCACGCTGTCCAGTGAAGGCATCGCCCAGCTCTTCACCCTGCCGGCGGCCGGCGGTACGCCACAACGGCTGACACGCAGCAACGCCATCGACACCGAGGCCGTGTTCGCGCCCGACGGCCAGAGCCTGTTCTTCGTCAGCGACCGTGGCGGCGGCCCGCAGATCTATCGCCTGCCCATGGCAGGGGGTGTGGCCGCTGGCGGTGCCCAGCGCATCAGTTTCAGCGGCAACTACAACATCAGCCCGGCGGTCAGCCCGAACGGCAAGCTGCTGGCCTACATCACCCGCCAGGGCAATGCCTACCGCCTGGTCACGCAGGACCTGGACAGCGGCAACGTCACGCCCTTGACCGACACCAGCGAAGACGAGAGCCCCAGCTTTGCGCCCAATGGCCGACAGATCGTCTATGCCAGCCGGGTGCGTGGCGCCGACGTGCTGGTCACGACCACGCTCGACGGCAAGATCAAGACCCGTCTGGTCAGCAGCGGCGCCGACGTGCGCGAGCCGGCCTGGGGTCCGTTCCGCACCTGAGCCGCCTTGAACTTTTTCTTCATCTGCCTGTCTGTCCAGACTGTCATTTACTCATCCAACGGAGCCCGAACATGAAGAAGATGCCCCTTCGCAACAGTCTGTCCCTGCTGGCCATGGCCGCCTTCCTGGCGGCATGCGGCAGTTCCGTCTCGCTGAAGGAGCCCACCGCGATGGCTCCGGTGGAAAGCCGTTCGACCGGAACCGAAAGCACTGCGGCAACCGGTTCCGGCGCTGCCGCTGCCGGCACGCCGCAGTCGGGCGTGACCACCGTCGACCTGGCCGGATCGGGTGGCACCGCCGCTGCAAATGCCGCAGCACTGGCAGCCCTGGCCAGCCAGCGCATCGTCTACTTCGACTTCGACAGCTTCGCCGTGCGCAGCGAGTTCCAGCCCGCGCTGGAGGGCCATGCCAAGCTGATGGCCAATGACCGCGCACGCAGGATCGTCATCGAAGGCCACACCGACGAACGCGGCGGCCGCGAATACAACCTGGCTCTCGGCCAGAAGCGCGCGGAGGCCGTGGCCCGCACGCTCGAACTGCTGGGAGCCGGCGCTGCGCAGATCGAAGCCGTGAGCTTCGGCAAGGAGCGTCCTGCCGTCCAGGGCAACGACGAGACCGCCTACGCCCGCAACCGGCGGGCCGAGCTGAGGGACCGTTGAAGATGAATCGCCCCCGCCGCGCCTGCGGCCTTCCGGGCCCGGCCGCGGCCGGCCGGGCAGTGCTCGTTGCGGCCCTGCTGGGTGCAGCGTGGCCGGCGCATGCCGGTCTTTTCGACGACGAGGAAGCGCGCAAGGCCATCGTCGAACTGCGCACCCGGGTGGCCCAGCAGGATCAGGACAACAAGAACCGCCTGACCGAACTGGCCACGACCAAGGCCGAACTGCTGGAACAGCTGGCCCAGTTGCGCCGTACCCTGCTGGAGATGAATTCCCAGATGGAGGCACTGCGTGCCGACCTGGCGAAGCTGCGCGGCGGCGACGAGCAGCGCGCCAAGGAACTGGCCGACCTGCAGCGCCTGCAGAAGGACCTGGCGCAGAGCGTGGATGAGCGGCTGCGGCGCTTCGAACCCGTCAAGGTCAGCCTGGACGGACGCGAATTCAGCGTCGAGCCGGCCGAAAAGCGCAGTTTCGACGACGCCGTGGCCATCATCCGCACCGGCGACTTCGACAAGGCGGTGGCGGCCCTGACGGCGTTCCAGGCCCGCTACCCGGACAGCGGCTATCGCGATGCCGCGCGCTTCTGGCTGGGCAACGCCCAGTACGGCAAGCGCGACTACAAGGAAGCCATCGCCACCTTCCGCGCCTTCGTCACGGCAGCGCCCCAGCACCCGCGTGCCGCCGAGGCCCTGCTGGCCCTGGCCAACAGCCAGGCCGAGCTGAAAGACCCCCGTGCGGCCAGGCGCACGCTGGACGAACTGATCAAGACCTATCCGCAAAGCGAAGCTGCCCAGGCGGGCAAGGAAAGGTTGGCTTCGGTCAAGTGACCGGGGGCCTGCACCCAGGCTGCCTAGAATCAGCCTGATGCAAGAGTCTGATCTGCCGGGGCTGACGGCCCAGGTGTTGTGGGCCAGCTTCGGCCTGGCCATCGTCTTTGGTGCCATTGCCCAGCACACCCGTTTCTGCACCATGGGTGCGGTCGCCGACATCGTGACGATGGGCGACTGGACACGCATGCGCATGTGGCTGCTGGCGATGGCCGTGGCCATGCTCGGCTTCAACGCCATGGTCGGGCTGGGCTGGGTGCAGGCCGGGTCGACGATCTACGCCAGCCCGCAGCTGCTCTGGCTGTCCAATCTGGTCGGTGGTCTGATGTTCGGCGTGGGCATGGTGCTGGCGTCCGGCTGCGGCAGCAAGACCCTCATCCGCATCGGCGGCGGCAGCCTGAAGTCGCTGGTCGTGTTCTTCGTGCTGGCGGCCGCGGCCTACGCCACGATGCGTGGCATCACCGCTGTCGCACGCGTGGCCACCATCGACCAGGCGGTACTGGCCTTGCCCGCTGGGCAGGACCTGCCATCCCTGGCTTCGCACTGGGCCGGCGGCCAGGTGCAGACCTGGGCCCTGATGCTGGGTGGCGGTGTCGCCGCTGCCTTGGTGGCATTCGTCGTCGCCCGGCCTGAGGGCCGCAGTGCCGACACCTGGCTGGCCGGCTTGGGCCTGGGCGGCGTGGTCGTGGCGGTCTGGTGGGTTTCGGGGCGGCTGGGCTTCGTGCCCGAACACCCGCTGACCCTGGAGGCCAGCTTCCTGGGCACCAACAGTCGGCGCATGGAGTCGCTGAGCTTCGTTGCGCCCATGGCCTACACCCTGGACTGGTTGATCCTGTTCAGCGACACCAGCAAGGTGTTGACGCTGGGCATCGTCACTTCCCTGGGCGTGGTGGTGGGTGCGGCCGTCGTGGCCCTGGCTTCACGCAGCTTTCGATGGGAGGGCTTCCGTGGCGCCGAGGACACCGCGAACCACATCGTCGGGGCCGTGCTGATGGGAGTGGGCGGCGTGACGGCGCTGGGCTGCACCGTGGGCCAGGGGCTGAGTGGTGTGTCGACGCTGGCCTTGGGCAGCTTCATTGCGCTGGCTGGCATCTTCGCCGGCGGCTGGCTGGGGCTGCGCTGGCAGACCTGGCGGCTGGAAAGCCAGCTGTGACGCCGCTTGCCGTGGCGCCGCCGATCGGCCAGGCCCTGCCTGCCGCCGACCTGGAGCGCCGTTTCGGGGGCTTGCGGCGCCTGTATGGCGATGCTGGCTACGAGCGGCTGCGGCAAGCCCGGGTGGCCGTGGTGGGCCTGGGCGGGGTCGGGTCCTGGACCGTCGAGGCCCTGGCGCGCAGCGGTGTGGCCGAACTCTGGTTGTTCGACCTGGACCACGTGGCCGAAAGCAACATCAACCGCCAGGTGCAGGCGCTGGACCGGACCCTGGGTCAGGCCAAGGCGCTGGCTCTGCGCGAGCGCATTGCCGAGATCCACCCCGGCTGCCTGGTGCATGCGGTCGAGGACTTCGTGCAGGCCGACAACTGGCCGGGCTTGCTGCAGGGCAGCGTGGACGTGCTCGTCGATGCCTGCGACCAGGTGCGCGCCAAGGCCGTGCTGGCGACCTGGGGCCTGCAGTCGGGCGTGCCGGTGGTCTGCGTCGGTGCAGCAGGCGGCAAGCGGCTGGCGCAGGCGGTGGACGTGGCCGACCTGGCGCAGGTCAGCCACGACCCGCTGCTGGCCGGCCTGCGCCAGCGGCTGCGCCAGGCGGGTGTGGTCAGGCGGGCTGCTGCAGGCGCTGCTCCGCTGGCGGGACTGCGATGTGTCTTCTCGCGCGAGCCGGTGGCCCTGCCGCCCGCGGCGGACGACTGCGCGCTGGACGGCAGCCTGAACTGCCACGGCTACGGGTCCAGTGTCACGGTGACGGCGAGCTTCGGCATGGTCGCGGCGGGCGAGGCGATTTCACAACTGCTGTCGTCCTTGCAGGTGCCGCTCATGGCCAGGGCCTGAAGCTTCGGGTTAGAATCGTGGGCTCTGCAAATTGCAGCCTTCTCGGCTTTGCGGCAGCCCAGCCGGGATGGATCGTCCGGTCGGGGCGGTCCCTGGTGTCTTGGCTCAGTCAGATCGTTAGCTCAGTCGGGTCGTTAGCTCAGTCGGTAGAGCAGCGGACTTTTAATCCGTTGGTCGCGTGTTCGAGTCACGCACGACCCACCACCTTGCCGCCATCACAGCCGCAAGCTCATTCGCAAAGTCAGCATCCAGTTTTCAGGGCTCTTAGCTCAGTTGGTAGAGCAGCGGACTCTTAATCCGTTGGTCGACAGTTCGAATCTGTCAGGGCCCACCAGAAAGCACAACGCCCCGGACGACATCGTCCGGGGCGTTTTTGCTGGGACTCGCGCTGCCCCCTGAGAGGCGGCGTTCGCAAAGTTTCAGCCGACGACGCGGCGGCGGCGGGCCATGAAGCCGACGAGGCCCAGGCCGGCCAGCATCAGTGCGTAGGTTTCGGGTTCCGGCACGGCCGCCAGAACCAGGTTGTTGATGGTCGGGAACACGACCGGCGAGTTTGGCTCCGAGACGGCCGCGATGGTGGCTTCGATCAGGCTGCCGCGGCTGGAGACGAATCCCAGGAAGCTGGCGGTGGTGGGATTGTCGATCCTGGTCGTGAACACGCCGTCGGCATCCTCGGCCGTCACGATGAAGCTGCCGCTGCTGAATCCGCCTGCCAGGTTCGAACCGAAGATGTTGCCGCCGAAAGCCGCCACACCCGCGGAAAAATTCTTGAACTCCATGGTGTTGAGGGCGCCGTTCGTGCTCAGCCAGACGTCGGCCGTGGTGCCGGCACCGAAGAAGTTGCTTTGGGGCACCTCACCCACGTAGGTGAAGTTGCCGGCACTGCGCGTTTGCAGGCCGAAGCCCAGGGCTTCCGTGGGGTCCAGGTCGTCGAACGTGTCCGTGCCCAATTCCAGAACCGCCGCAGTGAACGAGCTCAGCGTGGTGTACATGGTGATGGCCGCCTGCGAGGCGCCAGAGGCTGCCAGCAGGCCAGCCAGTGCGAGCGAGCGGACAAGCTTGTTGTTATTCGACATGCGGGTTCCTTGGGATCGAAATGGCGTTCTGGACTGCGGCCAAGTGAAGTTTTCCACACAACTTGGGGATGCCTCAGTTTCAGACGAGCATCTGCACCCGCCTACCCCGCAAACAAGGGGTCTTTGCAACGCGATGCATCCCCGGCGCAGCCGCGCGCCGGGCCTCAGTGGCGCGCCGGGTGCCCGGCGTCCAGCACCTTGGCCACCGCCTGGAGCAGCACCTGCAGGTCGAGCGGCTTGGTGATGTAGTCGGCGAAGCCCAGCCCCCTGGCCTGCAGGAGGTCGTCGGGCATCGCGTTCGCACTGACGGCAATGACGGGGATGTGGGCGGTGCGCACGTCTGCGCGCAGCCGCTTGAGCACTTCATAACCGTCGATGCCCGGCAACTGGATGTCCAGCAGCACCAGGGCCGGCTGCGCCTGCAGTGCCATGGCCAGGCCGGTTTCCGGCAGGCCAGCGGTCAAGAGTCGCACGCCGGGCCGATGCGACAGCATGCCTTCCATCAGCACCTGGTTGACCGGGTTGTCTTCGATGTAGAGCACGGTGTGCGTCTTTCCCGTGGCCACAGCTGCGGTAGACCACGCTTGCGCGGCGGGGGCCGGGGCAGACACTGTCGAACCGGCGTCGCCTGCAGCCAGGCGCACCCAGAAGCGGCTGCCTTCGCCGGCCCGGCTGTCCACCCCCACCTCGCCCTGCATCAGGCTGACCAGCCATTTGCTCAGCGCCAGTCCGATGCCGGCCCCCTCCACGGTGGAGTGGCGGGCTTCCAGGCGTTCGAAGACCTGGAACAGGCTGGCCTGCTGGGTCTCGTCCAGGCCCGGGCCGGTGTCGGACACGGACAGGCAGACGCTGCCGCGCTCGGCTTCGTGCATCCAGGAAATCACGACCCGCCCACCCTCGCGGTTGTACTTGACGGCATTCGACAGCAGGTTCAGCAGCACCTGCCGCAGCCGGGTCGGGTCGGCCAGCACACTCTGCGCCATGGGCGAGGCGTGCTCGATCGCCAGGGTGATGTCGCGCTCCGCCGCTGCCGGCGTCACCAGCCTCAGGCAGTCCCCCACCAGTTCGGCCAGCGCCACGGGCACCAGTTCCAGGTGCAGGGCACCGGCTTCGATGCGCGACAGGTCGAGGACGTCGTTGATCAGCCTGAGCAGATGGCGGCCGCCGTGCAGCAGCTCCTGGACACGCGCGCCTTGCAGGGGCGACAGCGGCTCCTTCGCGTCGGTCTGCAGCAGCTGTGCAAAGCCCAGCACGGCGTTCAGCGGCGTGCGAAGTTCGTGCGACATGCGCGACAGGAATTCCGATTTCGCGCGGTTGGCGCGCTCTGCCTCTTCCTTGGCCTTGAGCAGCGCAGTCTCGGCCTGCTTGCGGGCCGTGATGTCCCAGCCGTAGACCACGAAGCCGTCGAAGCTGCCGTCGCTGCCGAACAGCGGCACGCCGTGGTCGGCAATCCACAGCCACTGGCCGTCGTCAGCCGGCAGCCTGAATTCCACGTGATAGGGCGACAGTGAATCGCGCGCCTGCAGCAGCACCGCATGGCTGCGTTCCAGGTCGTCGGGGTGCATGCGTTGCGCCCAGGTGCTGGCCAGTTCCTGGTCCAGGCTGCGCCCGGTGAGCTTCAGCCAGCGCTGGTTGAACCACAGTGCGCGGCCATCCCGGTCAGATTGCCAGATCAGCGCCGGGGCACCGTCGGCCAGCGTACGGAAGCGCGACTCGCTTTCGCGCAGCGCCCGGCTGGCCTGGGCGGTGGCCGTGATGTCGGTGTAGGTGCGCACGATGCCACCGTCGTTGGCCACGTGCGTCTGCACCTCGACCAGGGCACCGTCGCGCCGGGTGCGCTGGTAGGTTTCGGTGATGGCCGGCCAGTAGAGCGGCTGCTGGGGCAGCCGGCCTTGGTCGATCTGCCAGCGGCACAGCTCCAGGAAGCTGGGTCGGGCCGCCATGACCTCTTCTGGCACTTCCAGCAGTTCCAGGAAGCGCTGGTTCCAGGCGTTGATCTGGCCGTTGGCGTCGACGCTGAGCACACCCTGTGCCAGGCTGTCCAGCGTCACCTCCAGCACATGGGTCTTCTGGGCCAGCAGGCCGCTGGTCAGGTTCAGCTGCTTCTGGGCCTGCTTCAGCGGCGTGATGTCCGTGAACAGGCCCAGCGCGCCGAAACGCCGCCCCTGGGCGTCGTAGATGGGCGTGGCATTGTTGAAGCAGTCCACCAGCCTGCCGTCGGCGCTGCGCAGGCTGACTTCGTAGCCGTTCACCTGGCCCAGGTTGCGCAGGGCCACGTTGCGGCGGAAGATCTCGGCATTGGCCTCGTCGACGAACTCGAAGATGCTGCGGCCCATCAGGGCTTCGCGCGCCACGCCCAGCATCCTGCACATGGCCGGGTTGGCATCGATGGTGCGCTGCCCGTTGTCGATGAACCAGAAGCCCTGGGCCGTGGTCTGCTGCACCAGCTGCAGCATGCGTTGCTGCTGCAGCAGCGAGTCTTCGGCGGTGCGACGCTGGCTCACGTCCAGGTACAGCATGACGAAGCCGCCTTCGGGCGTGGGCGTGCGGCGCAATTCCAGGGTCTGGCCGTTCGGTCGCAGGCGGTGCGTCAGCGCCGTCCGGCCGTTGCCCATCTCGGCCAGCCGGCGCTGGCAATCGGCCTCGCGTGCGGCCTCGCTGTCGTGCGGTCCGAACTCGCCAGCGGCAGCCATGGCGCGCAGCAGGCTCAGCAGTGGCGTTCCGGTCGCGGTCTGTTCCGGGCGCAGGCCGGTGTAGTCCAGGAAGCGCTGGTTATGGACCTGGAGCCGGAGTTGCGAGTCAAACGCGCTGATGCCTTCGCCGGCGTGATCGAGGATCAGCTGGAGCAAGACTGCACTTTCGCCAGGCGGCACAGACATACTGGCCATTCTGCAGCCGGCTGCATGGATTTGGGGCCGGATCAGAGGTAGTTTGTCGGCATTGCGGCAGCATGGCGCAAGATCGATGGAATAGCACCGATGGAGCGTTGATCATGAAACTGTTCTGGCTGTTGCCGGCCCTGGCCCTGTGGCTCTCGGGCTGTGTCGTCACACCCCCGGGCATGGGCTCGACCGAGGTCGAGGTGCTTCAGCGCTGGGGTCAGCCCACGGCCCGATACCCGCTGGGTTCAGGAGGACTGCGGCTGGAGTACGCCACCGGCCCCTTTGGCCGCAGCACCTGGATGCTGGACCTGGACGCCGGGGGTCGCCTGGTCGGGGCCGAGCAGGTGCTGACGGACTCGTCGCTGCAGGCATTCCAGGCCCGTGCCCCAGGCATGCCCCGCGACGAGCTGCTGCGAACTCTGGGCACCCCAGGGGACCGCCGTGGCGGGGGCCGCCAGGGCGGCGAGATCTGGTCCTGGCGCTACGAAACCAACGAATGCTTCTGGTTCCGGGTCTCGATCGGCGACGACGGCCTCGTGCGCGACGGCGGCTTCTATCCTGACTTCGGCTGCGACGTGCCGTCTGACGGCGTCTGATCGGCCTGCATGACCCGCATCTACGGCATTTCCAACTGCGACAGCGTCAAGCAGGGCCGCGCCTGGCTCGAAGCTCGAGGCGCAGACCCCGTGTTCCACGACTTCAAGAAGCAGGGCCTGCCCGCCGACCGGCTGGACGCCTGGCTGCAGGCCCTGGGCTGGCAGCCGCTGCTGAACCGCCAGGGCACGACCTGGCGCAAGCTGGCGCCCGAGGTGCAGGCCGGTGTGGTCGACGCGGCCAGCGCGCGCACCCTGATGCTGGCCCAGCCCAGCGTCGTCAAGCGCCCTGTCGTGGAATGGCCCGATGGCCGTGTCACGGTGGGGCTGGCGGGCTGGGCCAGACCTTAGGCGGCTTCACTTCAGGCGAACGGGCAGTCGCCTGAAGCCGCGAAAGCGCACCCGCGGATCGCGTTCGGGCGCGCCGGCAAGCGCCAGCCCGGGATATCGCGCCAGCAGTCGCCCGACGGCGATCCGCGCCTCGAGCCGCGCCACGTTCATGCCCGAGCAGGCATGGGCACCCTGGCCGAACGCCAGGTGGTTGTTCGGCCTGCGGCGGATGTCCAGCCTGTCGGGCTGCGCGAACACCGCCGGGTCGCGGTTGGCAGCGCCGATGCACAGCGTGACGAAGCTGCCGGCGGGCAGCACGCGGTCGCCCAGGGCCAGCGGTGCCGTCAGCCGGCGGTTGTTCAGCTGCAGCGGGCTTTCGAAGCGCAGCAGTTCTTCCACGGCCCTGTCGATCAAGGCCGGCTCGGCCACCAGAGCTTCGAGTGCTTCGCGTTGTGCCAGCAGCGCGTGCAGGCCGTTGCCGATGAGGTTGGTGGTCGTCTCGTGGCCGGCGTTCAGCAGGAAGATGCAGTTGTGCAGCAGTTCGCCTTCGCTCAAGGCTGTGTCGGTGTTCCCTTGGTACTGGCCCTGGCCCTGCAGCAGCCGGGTCAGCACGTCGGACTCGGGGTCGCCAGGGTGGCAGCGGCGGTGGGCGACCAGTTCACGCAGCATCGTCAGGAAGTCGGTCACTGCGGCATTGGCGCGGGCCAGCACCTCGGGCCCCGGTGCGGGTTCCAGGGCCGACAGGATGGCGAGCGACCAGTCGCGCAGCGGTGCCCGCTGTGCCGACGGCACGTCGAGCAGGTTGCCGATGACCTCGACCGGGATGCGGGCAGCAAAGTCCTCGATCAGGTCCGGTGCCGGCTGCCCGGCCAGGCGGTCGAGCAGGCCGTCGACCAGGGCCACGACGCCGGCCTCCATGCGGGCGACGGCGCGCTGGTTCAGCGCCCCCATCAGCAGGCGGCGGACGCGTGTGTGCGATGGCGGGTCGTTGAACACCAGGCTGCTGGTGTGATGTTCGTATATGGGGCTTCCCGGGCCCAGCCGAGGCGCGAACTCGGTTTGCTTGTCGCTGCTGGCGGCCGCACTTCGATAGACCGCGAGCACGTCCTGGTACCGGGTGAGCGCATGGCTGTCGGCCGCCATCTCGTGGACGGGTGAAAACCGCCGCAGCGCCGCATAGAACGGGTAGGGGTCGTCGACGAAGCCGGCGGGCGGCCTGGCCAGGCTGAAGGCAGGCAGCCAGTCGGGCGCAGCGGGTGGCGGGGCCGGGGGCGGGGATATCGCGTCCATGACGGTCGAGTCTAAGCAGGCTTGGCTTAAGCTCCCACCCATGTTCACCGGCATTGTTCAGGGCATCGCCCAGGTTCAGCACATCCACGACCGGGCCGGCCTGCGCAGCTTCGTGCTGGCACTGCCCGCCGGTTTCGACGAGGGTCTGGCCATCGGCGCCAGCGTCGCGGTCGACGGCGTGTGTCTGACCGTCACTTCCCGGCCTGCTCCGGGCCAGGCCAGTTTCGACGTGATGCAGCAGAGTCTGGCGCTGACCACCCTGGGTGGCCTGGCCTCGGGCAGCGCCATCAATGTCGAACGCGCGGCCAAGGACGGTGCCGAGATCGGCGGCCATCCGCTGTCGGGCCACATCGACTTCCAGGCCACCGTGGCCGAAGTGCGCCGCCCCGAGAACAACCAGGTCCTGCGCATTGCCGTGCCAGCGCCCTGGATGCGCTACGTGTTCGCCAAGGGCTACATCGCCGTCAACGGCGCCAGCCTGACGGTGGCCGAAGCCCGGCGCGAGGCCGACGGCAGCGGCTGGTTCGAGGTCTGGCTGATCCCCGAGACGCTGCGCATGACCACCTTCGGCGCCAAGCCCGAAGGCGCCTTGTTGAACATCGAGATCGAACGCAGTACACAGGTCTTCGTCGACACCGTGCGCGCGGCCATCGACGAAAGGCTGGGGCCGCTGCTGCCGGCCCTGGAAGCCCTGCTGCGCCAGCAGGGCCAGACGGTGGACGACATGGCGCGGCCCGTGGCGCTGCCGCGGCGCTGACGGGGCGTCCTACCGGGCGTCCACCGGACGTTTGCGGGGCGTTCATCTGCCGGGCGGACCTGCCTGCCCGGCCCGGGTTTCGCCAAATCGTCACGGCGTCTTCAGACACTCCGGGCACCTCAAGCCGCTTCCGGAGCCCTCATGCGCCGTCTTTCCCTGCCATTGCCCGCCACGCCCGTTGAATCCCTGGAACTGAATCGCCGCCGTCTGCTGCAGGGCTCGGGCGCGGTGATGGCCTCGTCATTCGTGGGCGCGCTGGCCGCTCTGCACAGCCGCCAGGCCATGGCCCAGACCGGCGGTGGCAAGCAGACGACGTCGGCGGTGTCGCCATACGGCCCGATCGCCCCGGTGGCCGACCTGGCCACCGGCCTGCCGCTGCTGCAACTGCCCGAAGGCTTCAGCTACCGCAGCTACGGCTGGACCGGCGACCCGATGCGAGACGGCCGGCCCACGCCGTCCACCCACGACGGCATGGCCGTGGTGCGGGCATCGCGGGTCTCGCGCGACGGCCGCGGCACTGAATTCGTGCTGGTGCGCAACCACGAGCGCGGCCTGGCCACCGGCCCGGCCGATGCCATCCAGGCGCCGCAGGTGTACTCGGCTGGTGCGATCAACGGCATCATCACGATCACAGGCGCGCTGACCGTGCGCATCGGCGCCAGCGGTGTCGTCACCAACCCGGCTGCGCCTGCGCCAACGCCTTTCACCGGCGTGGCCGGTGGCGGCACCACCAACCTGGTGTTCCGCAATGGCCAGTGGGCCGAGTCCTATGCTTCGATCGGCGGCACGCTGGGCAACTGCGCCGGCGGCCCCACGCCCTGGGGCAGCTGGCTGACCTGCGAAGAAACCATCTTCGACTTTTCGCAGATCGGTGGCCGCAAGCACGGCTATGTCTTCGAGTCGGCGGTCGACGCGGCCGCCTCGCTGGCCACGCCCATCGTCGGCATGGGCCGCTTCGTGCACGAGGCGGTGGCCGTGGACCCGGCCAGCGGTGCCGTCTACCTGACCGAGGACAACCGCAACGCGTCTGCGCTGTACCGCTACCTGCCGGTGGACACCAGCGGTCGCCTGGGCAGCCTGCAGCAGGGCGGCACCCTGCAGGCCGCGCGCATCCGCGGCGTGGTGCGCCAGGCGCAGCCGCTGAGCCTGGCGGCCAGCAACAACCTGGGACTGCTGAATCCCGAGATCGGCGACGAGTACGAACTCGAATGGATCACCATCGCCGACCCCGATGCCGACCCGCGCACCGTGGCCGGACTGCCTGGCGGCGTGGCGCTGGCGGCCATGGCCGGGCCGACGATCCAGGCCCTGGCTGCCGGCTGCGCGCGCATGAGCCGAGGCGAGGGCATCTGGCATGCCGACGGCCGCATGTTCATCGTCGACACCGGCGCTGGCGTGAACGGCAGCAACCAACCCGGCCAGGGCGAAGGCGCGGTGTGGGAGCTGAACCTGGCTTCGATGCGCCTGCGCGCGCTGTTCGTGAGCGGCGCGGCCACGGCCGGCAACAACCCGGACAACGTCACCGTCAGCCCGCGCGGCGGCCTGGTGTTGTGCGAAGACGGTGGCGCCTCGCCCGACGCCTTCGGCAGCGGCACGCGCCTGCTCGGGCTGAATGCGGCCGGCGAGGCCTACATCCTGTGCAAGAACAACGTGCAGCTGACGGCGCCGCAGATTGCCGGCGCCGGCAAGATCGTCGCCCCTGGCGACTTTCGCGGTTCGGAGTTCTGCGGGGCCTGCTTCGACCCGACCGGGCGCGTGCTGTTCGCCAACATCCAGTCGCCAGGCATCACGGTGGCCATCGTCGGGCCCTGGGGCCGCGGCAACCTGTAGCAGGCACCGCCGCGGCCGCAGCCGGGATCAGGGTGCCGTGCACAGGCAATGCACGACGGCGTCGAAGGGCTTGCCCCGCTCGCCGACTGCAGCCAGCCAGCCCAGGTCGCGGCGCACGCCGTCGACCACGGCCTGGGGAACGCCGGGCAGCAGGGTCTGCACCGGGTCGCCCAGCATCAGGCCCGGGGCCAGCGCCGCCAGCAGCCGGCCGCCCAGGCCGGCTTCGCTGACGCCGAACATCTCCAGCGCCTGCTGCAGGCGGCCTGGCGGCCTTTCGACATAGAGCACGCGTGTGTCGGCGGCCAGCTTGGCGCGCGCCTGGGCCGCGGCCACGGCGTCGCCCAGGCTGCCGAGCTTGTCGACCAAGCCGCGCTCCAGCGCCTGTGCGCCCGTCCACACCCGGCCCTGCGCCACTTCGTCCACCTTTTCGGGCGTGGTCTGGCGTGCCTTGGCCACACGTTCGGTGAAGTCGGCGTAGACGCGGTTGATGCTGGTCTGGACGATGCCGGCCAGCCGCGGGTCCAGCGTCTTGCGCGGGTCCAGCGCGCCGGCCAGCCAGGTCGTGCCGTAGCCGGCGGTGTTGACGCCGACCTTGTCCATCGCCCCCTTGACGCTGGGCAGCACGGCCAGCACGCCGATGCTGCCGGTGATGGTGGTTTCGTCGGCGATCACCTCGTCGGCAGCCATGCTGATCCAGTAGCCGCCCGATGCCGCCAGGTCGCCCATCGAGACGACCACGGGCTTGCCGGCCGCGCGCGTCAGCTCGAGTTCGCGGCGGATGAGTTCAGAGCCGTAGGCACTGCCGCCGGGCGAATCCACGCGCAGCACGATGGCCTTGATGTTTTTGTCCTCGCGCGCCTGGCGGATCAGGGCCGAGGTCGATTCGCCGCCGATGCTGCCGCCGGGGGCCTGGCCGTCGCCGATCTCGCCTTCGGCCACGATCACGCCCACCGCGTCGCCAGTGGTGCTCGGCTTGATGCGGGCCAGGTAGTCGTTGAAGCTCACCTGCAGGAAGGTGGCTTCGCGCTGCTGGCCGCTGGCCGCGGCCTCGTCCTTCGCGCCTTTTTCGATGAGGAAGGCGCGCATCTCGTCACGCGTCTTCAGCTTGTCGACGAGTTTCTCCTTCAGCACCAGCTGGGCTGCGTCGCCACCTTCGGCCGCCAGGTTGTCGGGCAGGCCGTCGATCAGCTTCATGATGGTGCCCGCGGGCAGTTTGCGGGCGCCCTCGACGCTGCCCAGCCAGCTGCTCCACATGGCGTCGTACAGGAACTTCTCGGCCTCGGTGGTCTCGGGCGATGGCGCGCTGGCCGAATAGACTTCGCCGAAGCTCTTGAACTTGCCCACGCGCAGCACGGTGGCCTGCACGCCGAACTTGTCGAAGGCGTCCTTGTAGTAGTTGCGCGGTCGGCCGAAGCCTTCGATCAGCAATCCGCCCATCGGGTGCAGCCAGACTTCGGTGGCGTGGGCGGCCAGGAAATAGCTGCGCTGGTCGTAGACGGCGCCCCAGGCGTAGACCGGCTTGCCGCTGGCCTTGAAGCGCTCGATGGCGGCGGCCACCTCGCGCAGCGTGGGCAGGCCGGCGCCGCCGAAGTCGTCCAGGGTCAGCAGCACGTGGGGCACGTTCGGGTCTTTGGCGGCGGCGTCCAGCACCGCCAGCACGTCGCGCAGGCGGGTCTGGGCGAGGTCTTCGCCCTGCACCTGGGCCAGCGCGCTGTCGCGGGCGCTGCCGGCCTTCTGCTCGGTCATCGGGCCAGCCAGGTTCAGCACCAGAGCGGTCTTGGGCTGCAGGCCGGGCGGGCCCGGCCTGAACAAGGCCCACAGCAGCAAACCGATCAGCGCCAGGAAGATCAGGTTCATCAGAGTGCGCCGGCTGGCGTCGACCAGCCACCACAGGCGGCCCAGGAATGACATGCGCTTGCGTTCTTCGGACATGGCGGGACAGCCTTCAGGATGGTCAGGATGGACGCAAGCATAGGCAATGCGCCTTGACCCTGGCCGACGATGCGACGAACGGCCTCATCCGGGCCCCAGGCGCCTGTTCCCGGGCCCCGGGCGCCGGGTTGCGATACTCCCGGGCGCATGCAGGCCATTCTTGCCGTCACCGTTCCCTTTTTCGCGCTGGTCCTGGCCGGTTACCTGGCGGCCCGGCGGCACGTGCTGCCAGAAAGCGCCATTCCCGGGCTGAACGCCTTCGTGCTGTACTTCGCACTGCCCTGCATGCTGTTCCGCTTCGGCATGAACACGCCGCTGTTCGACCTGCTGAACCCGGCCGTGCTGCTGGTGTACCTGGCGGCGGCGCTGGTGATCGTGTTCTTCACCATCGCCGTCAGCCTGAACGAGCGGGTGCAGTTGAAGGACGCTTCGTTCGGTGCGCTGGTGGCGGCTTTCCCCAACACCGGCTTCATGGGCGTGCCGCTGCTGGTGGCGCTGCTGGGGCCGGCGGCGGCCGGGCCGGTGATCTGCACCATCCTGGCCGACCTGTTCATCACCAGCAGCCTGTGCATTGCGCTGGCCCAGGCCCAGGGGTCGGCAGCCCATGGCGCGCGCACGGCAGCGCTGCGGGCCCTGCGCGGGGCGCTGTCGAACCCGCTGCCCTGGTCGATCGCGCTGGGTGCGGTGTTCTCGGTCAGCGGGCTGAAGCTGTCCGGGCCCGTGGACGTGGTGGTGCGCATGCTGGCCGATGCCGCCACGCCAGTAGCCTTGTTCACCATCGGCGCGGTGCTCTGGCGCGCCAGCCAGCACACGCACACGCGAACGGCCCTGGCCGACTACGTGCCGGTGGCGCTGATCAAGCTGCTCGTGCATCCGCTGCTGGTGCTGCTGCTGGCGGCTTCGGCGCAGGTGCTGGGGGCGCCGCTGTCGAGCTTTCAGGTGATGGTGATGGCCCTGGCAGCAGCGCTGCCCAGCGCCAGCAACGTGTCGCTGCTGGCCGAACGCTTCGGCGCCGACAACGGCCGCATCGCCCGCATCATCATGACGAGCACGGTGCTGTCGTTCGTGAGCTTCAGCCTGCTGGCCTGGGCCTTCGGTATCAGGCCGGTCTGATTTCGGCCGGTGTGAACTCCGCCGGTGTGGACCGTCCCGCCCGGGCTTTCAGGCCGCATGCAGCGGCGTGGCCGCGTTCGACTTCAACGCACGCGCCAGGCTGTTGGCCAGGGCTGCACCGGCGACGCTGGCATGGCGTTCCGACAACTCGGCCGCCGCTGCAACATCACCCCCGCGAATGGCCGTGCGAATGGCCTCGTGCTCGTCCCAGATGCCGGCACGGCTGTCGCCCTGCAGCAGCACCGCGCCCATCACGCGGCGCAGGTGGATCCAGTGCAGCAGCGCGCTGTCGACGATGTAGGGGTTGCCTGAAGCGACGTAGATGGCGCGGTGGAAGGCGGTGTCGGCCTCGATCATCGCGCGCACGTCGTGTCCTGCGGCCGCCTGCCGGCCGGCGGTGATGAGTTCGGCCGGAATGTCGGCACACCTTTCGGCGGCCAGCCTGGCGGCCAGGGCATCGAGCGCACCGCGGACCTGGTACAGCTGCCCGATGCGCTGCGGCTCCAGCCGCGTCACCAGCAAGCCGCGGCCGGGCGCATCTTCGAGCAGGCCGTCCTTCTTCAGCAGCCGCAGCGCCTGCAGCACCGGCGAGCGCGACACGTTCAGTTGCTCCGCCAGGTCTTCCTGCGTGATGCGGGCGCCGGGCGCCAGCGTGCCGTCGCAGATGGCGTCCAGCAGGCTGCGGTAGACCTCGTCGACGTAGTCGGTTCGGGCCGGGACCTTGGCAAGGCTCATGGTGGCGGCGTCACTCCAGCATGTCGGGCTGGGTGGCGACCAGGTGCTCGTAGATCGGCTGGAAATGCAGCCAGCCGATGTATTCCGAGCCCACGTGTTCGCGGCTGTAGCGCGAACGCTCGGGCGACACCAGGGCCGGCGTGTGGCCGCTGGCGTCCACCAGCAGCTGCTGGCGGCAGCAGCGTTCCAGGGCGATGAACCAGAAGGCCGCAGCCTCGATGCTGTGGCGGCTGGCGGTGAGCAGGCCGTGGTTCTGGTGGATGGCTGCCTTCACGCCCTTGAACCAGTCGCACACCGCCAGGCCGGCGCTTTCCTCCACCGCCACCTGGCCGGCTTCGTCCTTGATGACGACATGGTCCTCGAAGAAGGCGGCAGCGTCCTGCGAAATGGGCGCCAGCGGCCGGCCGAGTGCGGCGAAGGCCGTGCCATAGACGGTGTGGGCGTGGCACATCGCCACGATGTCCGGGTGCGCTTCGTGCACCGCGCCGTGCAGCACGAAGCCGGCCCGGTTGATGGCGTGACGGCCTTCGACGACGCGGCCCTTGTGGTCGGCGAGGATGAGGTTGGAGACCTTCACCTGTGCGAAGTGCACGCACATCGGGTTGGTCCAGTAGAGCTCGGGGTGCTCGGGATCGCGGATGGTCAGGTGGCCGGCAAAGCCGTAGTCGAAGCCTTCCAGCGCGAAGGCGCGGCAGGCCGCCACCAGACGCTGCTTGAGGTGCAGGCGTTCGGAGGCGACGTCGTCGAAGCGCGGGGCTTCGGGGAACACCAGGCCGGGCTGCGTGGGCTGGTAGATGGAATGGTTCTTCACGGTGTCGAGCATGGGGGTCTCCGGGGGGGGTTCACAGGTCCAGCACCAGCAGCGGGCTGCGCGCGCGCGACACGCACAGTGTCATGCAGTGCCGGTGTTCTTCGTCGCTGAGGATGAAATCCTGGTGGTCGACCTCGCCTTCCAGGTAGTCGGTCTTGCAGGCGCCACACAGGCCCGACAGGCACGAGGTGGGGACGTGCAGGCCGGCGGCCTCGATGGCGCTGACGATGCTTTCTTCGGGCTGCACCTGCAGGCGGATGCCGTGGCGTGCCAGCAGCACCTCGAAGCTGCCGGCGGCCAGCGTGGGTGCTGTAGGGGCCGCGGCCGGAGCCTTGAAGTGTTCGAAGTGCACGCTGCCCGCCGGCCAGTGCTGGCTGGCGTCGGCACAGGCCTGCATGAAGCCGGCCGGGCCGCAGCAGTACAGGTGGGTGCCGGGTGCGGGCCGGGCCAGCAGTGCTGCCATGTCCAGGCCCTTCGCGGGGTCGCCGCCGTCGAAGTGGTGGTGCAGGCGGCCGGTAGGCACCACGGTGCGCAGCGCGTCGGCAAAGGCCGCGTGGCGCGGGCTGCGGGCGCAGTGGTGCAGTTCGAACGCGGCACCCGCTGCCGCCAGTGCATGGGCCATGGCCTTCAGCGGCGTGATGCCGATGCCGCCGGCCAGCAGCACGCTGTGCCGGGCCTCGGCTGCCAGCGCGAAGGCGTTGCGCGGCGCGCTCACGGCCAGCATGTCGCCCACGCGCACGCTGTCGTGCAGGCTGCGCGAACCACCGCGGCCTTCGGCTTCGCGCAGCACGCCCAACAACCAGTGGCTGCGGTCCTGCGGGTCGCCGGCCAGCGAGTACGGGCGCATCAGGCCACCGGGCAGGTGCACGTCGACATGCGCGCCGGCTGGCGCAGGGGGCAGTGCGCTGCCGTCGGGGTGCGCCAGTTCGAAGGCATGCGTGCGTTCGGCCACCAGGCGGATGGCGCGCAGCTGCAGGTTCAGGGTGGCGGTGCTCATGTTGCTGCTGATGTCGCCGCCTTGGGCAGCCGTGTCAAGCCTGCCTCCGCGTCAGCACGTCCTGCTGCAGCACTTCCATGCGCTGTGTGACGAAGGCGTCGCGTTCGCTGCCCTTCAGGCCTTCGGCCTCGGTGAGGATGGCCACCACCTGGCGCGCCAGGTGCCGGCGCAGCGTCACTTCTTCTTCGCGCGTACGGCCCAGTGGCAGCTCGAAGACGTTGCCGCTGCAGTAGCTGTTGGGTGCACCGGCGTTATCGCGCAGCCATTGCGCGAACTGCTCGGGTGTGGCGCGCGGGTTGGCGCCGCGCACGGCGTCGCGCAGCAGCTTGCGGAACATGTACACGCCGGCGTCGAACTTGGTCGGGTTCTCCAGCGCGTGCACGGCAATCGGCCGCTGGCTGGTGATGGCCTCGTAGTCGCCCGGGGCGTACTGACAGTCCTTGTAGTTGGCGCGGGCGCGCGGGTCGCTGGGGATGGGGGGCAGGTCTTCCAGCTTGTAGGCGCCGAAGCGCTCGGGTCGGCGCATGGCCACCTGGCCTTCGAGAAAGTCGATGGTCTCGTAGCCGACCAGGCTCTTGTCGCCCACGCCGCGGGTGTCGATGCCCGGGCCCATCACGCGCCAGCCCAGCATCTTGCTGTTGTGGTCGTCCACCGGCACCGTCCAGCGCACCATGTGGAAACGACCGAAGAGCTTCTTGCGGTGCCCGTCTTCCGAGGTGTAGGCGTGCAGGCTCAGGTTGGGCAGCACCTGCTGCTGCACGCGGATGTACATGTGGCCGTCGTCGGAACGGCGGGCGCCGGCACAGGCCAGGCTGCGACCACCCTGCACCGGGACGAAGTGCATGTCGGGCGGCACTTCCATGCTGGCCGCGCCCACTTCGTCGAAGGTGGTGCCCTGGAAGTGTTCGCCTGTGACCTGGCGTTTGGCGTGCAGGGCCATGGTGTGGAAATTGTCGGCGGCGTTGTCCTGCACCTGCAGCCAGTTGGCATGCTGGAAGTTGCTGTAGGGCACGAGTTCGTCGCCTTCGGCCACGGTGAAGTTGCCCTCCCATTCGGGGAAGGGCGGTTCTTCTTCGGGCGGGCCCATGTAGGCAAAGACCAGGCCATGGCGTTCGAAGGCCTTGTAGGCGCCCTGGCGGATGCTGCAGCGGTAGCGCTCGCCTTCTTCTTCCTCGCCCTGCGGGAAGGGCACGCGCAGGCAGGTGCCGTCGACGTCGAACTGCATGCCGTGGTAGCAGCAGGAGATGCCGTGCTCTTCGATCTTGCCGTATTCGAGCGAGGCACCGCGGTGCACGCAGTGCGCATGCAGCAGGCCGATGCGGCCGCTGCCGTCGCGAAAGCACACCAGTTCCTCGCCCATGATCTTCAGGAAGCGCGGTGTGTCCGTGAGTTCCAGCGTCATGCACACTGGGTGCCAGAAGCGGCGCATGTACTCGCCCAGCGGCGTGCCCGGGCCGGTTTCGGTGATTTCGGGGTCGTGCCCGGGCACGCGGTTGCTGAAGTAGCCGCCATAGGGAATGAGCTTCTTCTCGGCGGGGGTGTCCGAAGGTGGAAGGTTCTTGTCGCGGGTGTTCATGGCGGGGGTGGCCTGCAGGCAGGTGAAAACGGGGTCGGGTGGCTTCTGAACTCTGTATACAGAATTCTCCGGCGGCATCTGGTCCAGAATTCAGCGGGTAAACCCGCGCGCTGCCGGGCAGAGTCGTTCGGGCTCTTGGCCTGGCGGCCTGACGGCCTGTCTGCCCGTTTGCGTCAGCCGCCCCGGGCCAGCGCGCGCGCCGCGGCGCCCACGAGCTCCGGTCCGCCATAGATCAACCCGGTGTATAGCTGCACCAGGTCGGCGCCCGCGCGCCGCTTGGCCTGGGCGTCGTCCGCGCTCATCACCCCGCCCACGCCGATGATGGGGTAGCTGCTGCCGAGCGCGGCGCGCAGTTGCGCGATGACGCGGTTGCTGGCCGCCAGCACTGGCGCGCCGGAAAGCCCGCCGGTTTCCTCGGCATGGGGCTGGCCCTGCACCGCGTCGCGCGCCAGCGTGGTGTTGGTGGCCACCACGCCGTCGATGCCGTTTTTCTGCAACGTGGCGGCAATCACGCCGACCTGGGCTTCGTCCAGGTCGGGCGCGATCTTCACGAACATCGGCACGTTGCGGCGCTGTGCTGCGGCCAGGCGGGCGCGGCGTTCCTGCAGTGCCGACAACAGCGCGTCCAGCGCCTCGTCGCTTTGCAAGGCGCGCAGGTTCTTCGTGTTCGGGCTGCTGATGTTGACAGTGACGTAGTCGGCATGCGGGTACACGCCGTCCAGGCAGGTGAGGTAGTCGTCTGCCGCACGCTCGATGGGTGTGGCGGCGTTCTTGCCAATGTTCAACCCGACGATGCCGCCGCCGCGGCGAAAGCTCTGTGCACGCTGCACGTTGGCCAGGAACGCAGCCAGGCCGTCGTTGTTGAAGCCCAGCCGGTTGATCAGCGCCTGCCGTGCCGGCAGCCTGAACATGCGCGGCTTGGGGTTGCCGGGCTGGCCCAGTGGCGTGACGGTGCCGACCTCGATGAAGCCGAAGCCCATGGCACCCAAACCGTCGATGCAGCGGCCGTTCTTGTCCAGGCCGGCGGCCAGGCCCACACGGTTGGGAAATTTCAGCCCGGCCACGGTGGCCGGGTCGCTCACGCGCGGCTGCGCCCACAGGCACTGTGCCGGGGTGTTCTGCAGCCTGGCGATGCTGCCCAGGGTCAGGTCATGGGCGGCTTCCGGGTCCAGGCCGAACAGGAAGGGGCGGGTCAGGGCGTAGGGAACGAGCGGCATGGCGGCGATTGTCGGGCCACTGGGGATAATCCCCGGCCATGACACAAGACGAACTCAAGGCCCTGGTGGCTCGCGCGGCGCTGCAGCATGTCGTGCCCGGCGCCTGGGTGGGGGTGGGCACCGGCTCGACCGTGAACCACTTCATCGACGCACTGGCCGGCATGAAGGCGCAGATTGCCGGCGCCGTGAGCAGTTCGGTGGCCAGCACGCAGCGGCTGCGCGCCCATGGCATCCTTGTGCGCGAGGCGCATGAGGTCGAAAGCCTGCCGGTCTACATCGACGGCGCCGATGAGATCGACGGCCAGGGCTGCATGATCAAGGGCGGCGGTGCCGCGCTCACGCGTGAAAAGATCGTGGCCGACCTGGCAGCGCGCTTCGTCTGCATCGTCGACGCGAGCAAGCGAGTCGAGGTGCTGGGGCGATTCCCGTTGCCGGTGGAGGTCATCGACCTGGCCGTGCCGCAACTGCAGCGGCGCTTCGCGGCGCTGGGCGGGCGCGCGCTGCTGCGCGCCGGCGTGCTCACCGACAACGGACATCCCATCCTCGACGTGCACGGCCTGCAGATCACCGACCCGCTGGCGATGGAAACCGAGGTCAACCAATGGCCCGGCGTCGTCACCGTGGGCCTGTTCGCGCGCCATCGCGCCAGCCTGTGCCTGCTGGGCACGGCCCAGGGCGTGCAGACCGTGGCGTACTGATTGGCAGGGCATGCCCGGCTGATCGCCCTGCGTACTTGTGTTCTCATACATGCTTTGACGTAGCCAAGGAAAACGGTGGCCAAACCCAACTATTCGTTCGAGAAGCGCCAGCGCGAAATCGCCAAGAAGAAGAAGAAGGAAGAGAAGGAAAAGGAAAAGGCAGCGCGCAAGGTTGGCGGTCCGGGCGGTGATGAACCGGCCACAGACGAGGCCGACGACGCCGATGCGGATGCTGCAGCCCCGGGCCAACCTCCTGCCGCGCAGGCTGGCTGAAGCCGAACAGCGCACGCCGGGAACCGGGCTGGCTGGCTAGTCCCGGACCGGGCCACGTTCGCGGCGCGCCTGCCGCAGCCAGAAGCGGGCCGGGTCCAGCGCGTCCAGCAAGTCCGCTTCCAGCGGCGAGGGACTGCCGTCGACCCAGCTGGCCAGCACCTCCCCGGCCAGCGGGCCCCAGGTGAAGCCCCGGCCCGCCATCGCGCCCAGCACAAACAGGCCCGGCACCCGGGGCAAGCGGCTCAGCCGACCGGCCCCGATGCTGGTTGAACGGCCGGACATCTCCTGCACCGCCCGCGAATCCAGGGCCGCACCGACCACGGGCAGGCGGTCGGCCACCCGTTCACGCCAGCCCACGCGGCCATGCACGGATGTGCCAGCGGCGGGTGCGATGCCGGTCTGCGTCAGCAGGCGCTCCAGGTTGAAGGCATGGTCGCCTTCGCGCGGGCGCGGGTCGTCGTCATCGGCCTGGGTCGTGGCGCCGCACAGCAGCGGGCCGCCGCCCGGCAGGCTCAAGGCGTAGCCGCCACCGGCCACGGGCCTGGGCAGTGCAGGGCCGTCGTGCTGGAACCAGCTGACCTGCCCCCGCGCACGGCTGAACGGCAGCGGCCAGGCCTGGGCATCGTTGGCCAGCCAGGCCATCGGCGGGCATGGCAGGTCGCCGGCACCGGCGCCGGCCAGCACCACCGGCCCGGGTTCGGCCAGGGCTTGCCCGTCCGCATCGAGCACCTGCCAGTCCTGGCCGGTGCTGCCGACCCTGCGCAGGCCGGCCGCGCAGGCCTGGCCCTGGAAGCGCACGCCAGGTGTTTGCAGAATGGTCCGCACGGCAGCAGAGGCGTCGATCCAGCCACCGCCCGGAAAGAACCAGGCGCTGTCGGCACGCAGGCCGCTGTCGTGGGCCTGCAGGGTCGCGGCCGACCAGCGGCTGGCCCAGCGTTCGGGTGGCGGTGGTGAAACTGGCTGGGCGTCGGCACGCAGCAGGCCGTCGACCTGACCTGGCACACCCTGGGCCATCAGCCGGGCGTGAAACCTCTGGGCATGCAGCGCCGCAGCCCGCGTGAAGCGCGCATGCGGACCATCGGCCGCGTGCACGGTGCCGTGGAAGATTGCCGCCGGGTTGCCCGAGCCCCCGCCCGCGGGCTGCGCACGTGCGTCCAGCACCGTGCACTGCCAGCCGCGCCTGGCCAGCGCGGCGGCGGCACAGGCCCCGGCGATGCCGGCCCCGACGACCACCGCATGGCCGGCCGGCCGCGCTGGGCTGGGCGGGGGCTGCTGCAGCCGATGGCCAAAGGTCGGCTGGAACCGCGCCGTCAGCAGCGGGGCGGCGCCGCCGTCGAACACGAAGCCGGCGGCGCGCAGGGCTGACGCCTGTTCCGGCGTGGCCTGCCACAGCGCCAGCCGGCACTGCCAGGCCGCGAGCCGGGCGACAGCCTTCATCGCCGCCGTCGTCTGGCGGTGGTCGCTGTGGCTGTCGCCAGCCGTCGGGTGACCGTCTGCGCTGCGTGGGTTGTCGCGGCTGAAGTCCTGCCCGTCCAGCCACAACGCGTCGGCCTGCACCTGGCGCAGCTGGCGCCAGGGTGAGTCCAGCCCCAGCGCCAGCAGCAGCCGCACGCGGCCGCCTTCGAAGTCCAGCAGGTGCAGGTTGCGGGTGGGCGGCGGCCAGTCGGTTCCGGCCGGTGTGGGTGCGTCAGGCCACTGCGTGGCCTGGCTGACGAACACCAGCCGCTCGGGCCGCTGCGGGCAGCCCCTCCAGGCCTGCAGCACTGCCGCGAAGGCCTGACCCTGGCCGAAGTGGCTGCACAGCACGGTGTAATGGCCCAGCGCGGCTTGCCCGGACCAGACGCCGGGCAGCTGCGCTGCCAGGGCCAGCGCGTGCGGGCTGGGCACGGGGTGCCGCCTCAGGCGCCGGCCGAAGCCGCGCCCGGCGTTTCGTGGGCGTGAATCCCGGCCTGCTGCTGCAGCCAGTGCAGCAGCGGGCCACGGACCTCACCCAGGCTGCGGTAGGCCAGCACCGCGTCGCTCATCGTGGCCACGGCGGCCTGCAGCTGCGCGGCCTGCGCTGGCGTCAACGCACCCTGCAGGGGCCGCACCTGGACGCCGATGGTGAACACGGCCTGGCGCCGGCCCGGCAGCGGGATGAAGGTCTGCCTTTCGGTGCGCCACCAGGCCTGGGCGGGGTCGAAGCGGCCCTGCCAGCGGCCCGGGTCCACATGTGCCGGCAGCGCGTGCAGGCGCGGGTGGCTGGTGACGTTCCAGACAAAGCGCTCCCAGCGTCCCTGGCCCGTCACCAGGCGCATCAGGTGGTTTGCGGCCTGCATCAGCAGCATGTTGTCGGCCACCGGCGCGTGTGCTGCGATGAACGGCTGCCCGCACTTTTCGCGGGGTGCCCAGTGCGAAGGCAGGGCCACTGCCAGCCAGGGCAGGGTGGCCGGGCGGTTGTCGCTGGCGCCGCTGGCGTCGACGATGGCGAAGTCTTCCTCGAAAGCCAGGCTCAGCAGCCCGGCCAGGCGCCAGTCTTCGGGCAGGCCCAGCAGGCAGCGGCTGACCTCGTCGCCCAGGCCGAAGCTGCCGCTGGCCAGGCGCTGGACCTGGCTTTCGCAGACCCGCACGCCCAGGCTTTCGGCGGCGTGGCCGTCCCAACGGAAGTGCCTGGGGTGCTCATTGGCGGCCTGCTGCGCCAGCACGCCCAAGGCGGGCCGCGGGTCGAAGCCGGGTGCCGCCTGCAGTGCTTCTTCGGCAAAGGCCGACAGCACGGCCAGCTTTTCGCGTTGATGGCGCGAGCCGGGCCCCGCGGGTGTGAGCTGCAGCGCGCCTGCGGCCAGCCGCCGCAGGCCGGGTTGCATGCGGAAGGGCGCCGTGACGGCGGCGTCGAAGTCGAAGCTCATGCCGGGATGATGCCGCCGAAACGAAACAGGCACCCCGCGGGGTGCCTGGTCTGGCAGGACTGAAGGCCAGTGGCCGGTGGTCAGACCCGCTTCTTGTATTCGTGCGTGCGGGTGTCGATCTCGATCTTGTCGCCGTTTTCCACGAAGATGGGCACGTTGATGACGAAGCCGGTGCCGACGATCTTTGCGGGCTTCATGACCTTGCCCGAGGTGTCGCCCTTGACGGCGGGGTCGGTCTCGATCTCGCGCGCCACGGTGGTGGGCAGTTCCACGCTGATGGCCTTGCCGTCGTAGAACACCACTTCCACCGTCATGCCGTCTTCGAGGTAGTTGATGGCGTCGCCCATGTTCTCGGCTTCGATGTCGAACTGGTTGTATTCCTCGTCCATGAAGACATACATCGGGTCGGCGAAGTAGGAGAAGGTGCAATCCTTCTTGTCCAGGATGATCTGGTCCATCTTCTCGTCGGCCTTGAACACCGTCTCGGCGCCGAAGCCCGACAGCAGGCTCTTCATCTTGATGCGGACGGTGGCAGCACCGCGGCCGCCGCGGCTGTATTCCGTCTTCAGCACGACCATCGGGTCCTTGCCCTGCATGATGACGTTGCCGGCGCGAATTTCTTGAGCGAGTTTCATGGCTGGTCTCTCTTCGATGCTCTCATCGGTGCCCCCGGTGGGGTGGTCCTCGGCCCCGGGCCGACATGGCGCGCGGTGGCTGGGGCGGGGGCGGGGGCGGGGGCGGGGGGTTGCGCATGGCCAGGTCGGTGAAGATGGCGCTGCGCAAAGCCCATGATTCTAGCAGTGGTGGCCGTGAAAACCCGGTGACTTCGTCGCACGGTCTGCCACGAAATCGAGCAGCTGCGTTGTCAGGTCGGGCTGGCCGGCCAGCCCCGCCTGCCAGCGCGCGCTGGCCGCAGCCCAGGCCGCTTGCGCCGGCCAGGCCGGAAAATCGGCTGCCTTCGACAAGCCGTTCCAGGCCCAGATGAAGGCGCGGGCGTCTTGAGGGGGCTGCAGCAGGTCCAGCAGCGCCTGCAGCTTCGGGCCGTGGGCGCCGTCGTCCTGCGGGTAGATGTGCCAGACGAAGGGCACACCGGCCCAGACGGCGCGCACGAGCGAATCCTCGCCCCGCACGAAGTTCAGGTCGCAGGCCCAGAGCAGGTGGTCGTAGTCGAACTGCGTCAGCCAGGGCAGGTTCAGCACGCGAACGCTGGCCGGCAGGGCCCCCGCTGCGGCCAGCAGTTGCTGGGCATGGCCCGGCGTTGCCAGCAGCAGGATGGGCCGGCCGGCCAGTGCCTGCAGCAGCGCCGGCACCGGGGCATAGCCATAGCAGAACAGGCTGACCACGGCTTCGCCCGGACGCCGAGCCCAGCCCTGTGCTGCGAGCCAGGCCTGGCCGTCGAAGGCGGCGCGGCGTGCCAGCAGACCGCCTTCGCGCAGCAGCCCACCGGTGCGGGGCGTGAAGCCGGGGTAGAAGAACCACTTGGTCAGTCCACCGCGCTGTGGCGAGGGCAGCGCGTGCGAACGCTCGACGTAGGGCTCGGCACTCAGGTACTCCAGGTTCAACCATATCGGTGGCCGGGGACGCTGCGACATGGCGGCCACCACGCTGTCCGGCGGGTCGCAGCCGAAGGCTTCGATGACGACGTCGCCGGCCTCGGGTGCCGTGCCGTCCCCGGGCCAGGGCCGCAAATCGACGCCGTGTCGGCCGCCTGGCGCCATCCAGCCCAGCGCCCTGGCGTCATCGACGAACAAGCGCACTTGCAGTCCGCGTGCCGCCAGCTCGCCGGCCAGGCGCCAGCACACGCCCAGGTCGCCATGGTTGTCGATGACGCGGCACCAGATGTCCCAGGCCGCGCCCGGGGTGGTGGTGGCGGGCGGCATGCGGTGATTATCGAAGCCGGCAGAATGCGCCCCCGATGAGCGCTGCGATACCCGACCCCGAATCTTCTGCGAAACCCGTCGCAGACCCGCGCCAGCGCCTGCTGTCGGAAGTGGCCGCTTTGCCCAGCCTGCCTGGCGTCTACCGCTGGCTCGACGCCCAGGGTGGCGTGCTCTACGTGGGCAAGGCGCGCAACCTGAAGAAGCGCGTCAGCAGCTACCTGCAGAAGGAGCACGGCGGCACGCGCATCGGCCACATGGTCGGCCGCATCGCGAAGCTGGAAACCACGGTCGTGCGCAGCGAGGCCGAGGCCCTGCTGCTGGAAAACAACCTCATCAAGACGTTGAACCCGAAGTTCAACATCCTGTTTCGTGACGACAAGAGTTACCCGTACCTGAAAGTGACGGGCACCCCCGACACCGACGCGGTGGCCACCACCGCCGCACAGCGCTTTGCCCGCGTGGCCTATTTCCGTGGTGCCGTCGACCGCAAGCACCGCTACTTCGGACCCTACCCCAACGCCTGGGCAGTGAAGCAGACGATCCAGCTGGTGCAGAAGGTGTTCCGGCTGCGCACCTGCGAGGACACGGTGTTCAACCACCGTTCGCGGCCCTGTCTGCTGTACCAGATCCAGCGCTGCTCGGGGCCGTGCGTCAACCTGGTCAGCGCCACCGACTACGCCCGCGACGTGCGCGACGCCGAGCGTTTTCTGCTGGGCGACGCCCAGGCCGTGATCGAAGACCTGCAGGCGCAGATGATGGCCTACGCCGAAGCGCTGGAGTTCGAGGAAGCGGCCAAGGTGCGCGACCGCATCGGGTCGCTGTCGCGCGTGCTGCACCAGCAGTCGGTGGAGACCAACAGCCTGTCGGCCGCCGACCGCGACGTCGACATCCTGGCGGTGAAGGTGGCTGGCGGCCGCGCCTGCGTCAACCTGGCCATGGTGCGTGGCAGCCGCCACCTGGGCGACCGCGCCTACTTCCCGGCGCACGTGGACGATGGTGCGGCCTTGAGCGAACAGGACTTCAACGACCGCGCCGAAGAAGACCTGGCCGGGCCCTCTGACGGGCAGTGGGCCCCGCACTCGCCCGAGGTCGCCGTGCTGGAGGCCTTCATCGCCCAGCACTACATCGGCCAGGCCGTGCCGCCGCAGCTGGCCACCAGCCACCGCGTCAGCCCCGACCTGCTGGACGCCCTCGGCGAAGCCGCCGGCACCAAGGTGCGCGCCACCCACCAGCCGCGTGAGCAAAAGCGCGTGTGGCTGGAAATGGCCGCCAAGGGCGCCGAACTGGCGCTGGCGCGGCTGCTGGCCGAGGAAGGCTCGCAGCAGCAGCGCACGCGGGCCTTGATCGAGGCGCTGGAGCTGGACATGGACGACCCGGCGCAGCTGCGCGTGGAGTGTTTCGACATCAGCCACACCGCCGGCGAAGCCACGCAGGCCTCGTGCGTGGTGTTCGAAGGCCACGCGATGCAAAGCGCACAGTACCGCCGCTTCAACATCGAAGGCATCACTGGCGGCGACGACTATGCCGCGATGCGCCAGGTGCTGACGCGGCGCTATGCCCGGCTGGCCGAGGCCGTGGCCCATGGCAAGCAGGACGAAAAGGGAGAAGGCGAAGCGGGCGCAGCCGCCGCAGCCGCGCCCGGAGCGCCCGCGGAAGAGCCCCAGCCCGCGCCCAAGCCGGCGACACGCAGGCGCGGCCTGGCGCGCCTGCCCGACCTTGTGCTGGTGGACGGCGGGCGCGGACAGGTCAGCATGGCGCGTGAAGTGTTCGAGGAGCTGGGCCTGGACATCGGATTGATCGTCGGCGTGGAGAAGGGCCAGGGCCGCAAGGTCGGGCTCGAGGAACTGGTGTTTGCCGACGGCCGCGAGAAGGTCTACCTGGGCCACGATTCCGCGGCGCTGATGCTGGTGGCCCACATTCGCGACGAGGCCCACCGGTTCGCCATCACCGGCATGCGGGCCAAGCGGGCCAGCGTGCGCACCGGCGGCAGCCGGCTCGAAGACATTCCCGGCGTGGGCCCGCGCAAGCGGGCGCGGCTGCTGCAGCGCTTCGGCGGCGTGCGTGGCGTGGCCAGCGCCGGCGTCGACGACCTGGCCAGCGTCGAAGGCATATCCAAGGAACTGGCTGAGGAGATCTACCGTGCCCTGCATTGAACGAACCCCCCAGCGCCCCGGTGCGCGTGCCGCCTTCTGGGCCGCCTGGGCCAGCCTCTTGATGCTGGTCGGTTGTGGCGCGCCAAAGCCGCCGCCCGCCGTTCAGGCGCCGCTGCCCGCACCCGTCGCGACACCCGCACCTGCTGCCACCGCGCCTGGCGTCGTGCCCAAGGCCACGCCTGGCGGCCCGGCTGCAAGCACGGCGCCCAGGCGCGTCAGCCTGCCAGCACCGGCGACCCCGCGCACCCCGCTCGAACTGCAGCGGCAGATGGCCCACCGGCTCGTGCAGGCCCACCCCGACACGAGCTATCTGTCGCGCGCACCCGACCGCCTGTTGGCCATCCCGGTGCTCGAGATCGAACTCAATGGCGACGGCAGCGTGCGCAGGATCCAGGTGCTGCGCCATCCCAAGACCGGCAACCAGGCCACCCAGCTGGCCATCGAAGCCGTGCACCGGGCGGCACCCTACGGCCAGGTCTCGCACCTGCCGCGGCCCTGGAAAGTGGTGGAGACCTTCCTGTTCGACGACGCCATGCGCTTCAAGCCCCGGATCCTGGACCTGCAGTGAATGCCCGGGCTGCCGCGGCCCGCAACGCGCTCAGCCTGCACAATCAAACGATGTTCCTGACGGTTCCCACGCTGCTGACCTGGGCGCGCATTGGCGCGATTCCACTGATCGTGGGCGTTTTCTACCTGCCGCTGGCCCCAGAGCACCGCAACCAGATCGCGGCTGGCCTGTTCGTGCTGTTCGCACTGACCGACTGGCTCGACGGCTGGCTGGCGCGCAAGCTCAACCAGACCTCGGCCTTCGGGGCCTTCCTGGACCCGGTGGCCGACAAGTTCCTGATCTGTGCCGCCCTGCTGGTGCTGCTGGAGCAGGGCCGGGTCGATTCACTGATCGCACTGATCATCATCGGCCGCGAGATCGCGATCTCGGCCCTGCGTGAATGGATGGCGCAGATCGGGGCTTCGCGCAGCGTGGCCGTGCACATGCTGGGCAAGCTGAAGACCGCGTCGCAGATGGTGGCCATTCCCTTCCTGCTCTACGACGGCTCCTTGTTCGGCCTGTTTGACACCCGGCCCTGGGGCACGGCGCTGATGTGGGTGGCGGCCGTGCTCACCGTCTGGTCGATGGTCTACTACCTGCGCAAGGCGATACCCGAGATCCGGGCCAAGGCGCCGTGACCGGCCTGCATCCGGCGGCAGACAACAACCGCCGCGACGCCTTGCTGCGGGCCATGCCCATCCTGTTCGTGCTCATCTGGAGCACCGGGTTTGTCGTCGCGCGGTACGGCATGCCCTATGCGCCGCCGTTCACCTTCCTGTGCTGGCGCTACGGGCTGTCCATCCTGGCCTTCCTGGTGTGGGTGCAGTGGTCCGGCGCCCTCTGGCCTGCCACGCGCATGCAGTGGCTGCATCTGGCCGTGACGGGCCTGTGCATGCATGCCGGCTACCTGGGCGGCGTGTGGGCGGCGGTGCGGTCCGGCATGGGCGCCGGCACGGTGTCCTTGATCGTCGGTCTGCAACCGGTGCTGACGGCGCTGTGGGTGACCGCCAGCGGCCAGGGCCAGCGTGTGACTGCGCGGCAGTGGGCTGGCCTGGCCCTGGGCCTGGCCGGGCTGCTGCTGGTGGTGGGGCGCAAGCTGGGCCTGGGTGAAGTCACGGCATTCAACCTGGGCTGTGCACTGGTGGCCCTGCTGGCCATCACAGCCGGCACGCTCTACCAGAAGCGATTCGTCGCGCCTTGTGACGTTCGCACCGCAAACACCGTGCAGCTGGGCGCTGCCCTGATCTTGTCGCTGCCGCTGGCGTTGCTGGAAACCGGGGGGGTCGAGCTCCACCCAGAACTGCTCGGTGCGCTGGCCTGGTCGGTGCTGGTGTTGACGCTGGGTGGCAGTTCCTTGCTTTACCTGCTGGTGCAACGCGGTGCGGCCACCCGCGTCAGCAGCCTGATGTACTTGGTGCCGCCTTGCACGGCGCTGCTGGCCTGGTGGCTGTTCGACGAACAACTGACGACCACTGTGCTCGTCGGCCTGGGCATGACGGCGGTGGGCGTGTGGCTGGTGGTGCGCGCGCCTCAGGTCGTGGCGCCACAGGTCGCGCCATAGGATCGCGCTGCCGCCTTGTCAAGCGTGAAAGCTCCCTCATCTTCCCACCCCGGGCACCGCTTTTGTACAGTCCGGGCCGCTCGGGCTTGGCCCTAGAATCGCGCCTCGGCATCGCACTGCCCAGCCCGACGAATTCCGATGAGGGGAACCACGTGAACAAGAGTGAACTGATCGAAGTCATCGCCCATCAGGCCGACATTTCCAAGGCTGCTGCCACCCGTTCCTTGGAAGCCGTCATCGGCGCTGTGAAGACTTCGCTCAAGAAGGGTGACAGCGTCACCATCACCGGCTTTGGCACTTTCGCCGTGAACAAACGCAAGGCCCGCACGGGCCGCAATCCGCGTACCGGCACGGCCATCAAGATCAAGGCTTCGAAAGTTCCGAAGTTCCGCCCGGGCAAGGGCCTGAAAGACGCCTTGAACGGCGTCAAGTAATTTGGGGCCGCAGCGCGCGGCTCACCACTTCCGGGTGCTTAGCTCAGTTGGTAGAGCGGCGCCCTTACAAGGCGTAGGTCGGCGGTTCGAGCCCGTCAGCACCCACCACCCCCGGATAGAATTCGCCAGGCCGCATCAGCGGACCCATGGCGCCCTGGGCGTCGCACGCGTTTGCAGTTGCAGGCGTCGATCACACCCGACTCCCCCCGATTCCGGAACAGGCCTGAACAGATGTTCGATTTCGTCCGCGCGCACACCCGGCTGACGCTGGGTTTCCTGCTGCTGCTCATCATTCCGTCATTCGTCTTCTTCGGCGTCGACGGCTACAGCCGCTTCACGGAAGGCGGCAACGCCACCGTGGCCACGGTCGACGGCCAGAGCATCACCCGGGCCGAATGGGACCAGGCCCATCAGCGCAACGTCGAGCGCCTGCGCGAGCGCACGCCCGACATCGACGCCCGGCAGCTGGACACGCCGCAGGCGCGCCGAGAGTCTCTGGACCTGCTCATCCGCCAGCGCCTGCTGCTGGCGGCCGCGCGCGACCAGCACCTGGCCCCCACCGACCAGCGCCTGCAGCGGCTGTTCGTCAGCGACCCTCAGTTCGCGGGCGTGCGCAACCCCGACGGCAGCGTCAACCGCGAGCTGCTGAACGCCCAGGGCATGAGCTCGGAGATGTTCGCGGCACAGTTGCGTCAGGACCTGGCCATGCAGCAGGTGATGGGCGGCATCACCGAAACCTCGCTGGCCCCTGCCGCCAGCGTGGCCGCGGCCGTCGACCCGCTGCTGCAGCGCCGAGAGATCCAGTTCCAGCGCTTCGACCCGATGGCCCTGCGTGCCGGCATCAACCCCTCGGACGCCGAGCTCGAGGCCTACTACAAGGCGAACGAAGCCAGCTTCACCTCGCCCGAGCAGGCCAGCATCGAATACGTGGTGCTTGACCTCGACGCGTTGAGCGCGGGCGTTGCCGTGCCCGAGGAAGACCTGCGCCGCTACTACGAGGAAAACCGCAGCCGCTACACCCAGGCCGAAGAGCGCCGCGCCAGCCACGTGCTGGTGAAGGCCGATGCCAGCATGGATGCGCAAGCCAAGGCCAAGGCCAAGGCGCGGGCCGAGGAACTGCTGGCCGAAGTGCGCAAGGCCCCAGCCAGCTTTGCCGAAGTGGCTCGCAAGAGTTCCGACGACCCGGGCTCCGCCGCCCAGGGTGGCGACCTCGACTTCTTCGGTCGTGGTTCCATGGTCAAGCCCTTCGAGGACGCCGCTTTCTCGATGAAGCCGGGCGAGATCAGCAACCTCGTCGAAACCGATTTCGGTTTCCACATCATCAAACTCGAGGCCACGCGCGGTGGCGAGGCCAAGCCTTTCGACACGGTGCGCGCCGAGATCGAGGCCGAGGTGCGCAAGTCGCTGGCACAGCGGCGCTACGCCGAAGCCGCGGAGCAGTTCACCAACACCGCCTATGAGCAACCCGACAGCCTGCAGCCGGTGGCCGACAGGCTCAAGCTCAGCAAGCAGACAGCGACGGTGCAGCGCACCGCGGCGCCGGGGGCCACCGGACCGCTGGCCTCAGCCAAGCTGCTGGAAGCCCTGTTCTCCAGCGACGCCATCCAGAACAAGCGCAACACCGACGCCATCGAAACGGGGTCCAGCCAGCTGACGGCGGCCCGTGTCGTGACGCATTCGCCAGCCCGTGTCCTGCCCCTGGCCGAGGTCAAGGACGCCGTGCGCCTGCGTGTCATCGACCAGCAAGCCGCGGCCCTGGCCCGCCAGCAGGGCCAGGCCCGCCTGGCAGAACTGCAGAAGGCTCCGGCCAGTGCCGAAGGCATGGGTGCCACGGCCATCGTCTCGCGCGATCAGGCGCAGGGTGTGCCGAAGGCCCTGGTCGATGCCGTGTTGTCGGCCGACCCGGAGAAGCTGCCGGCATTGACCAGTGTCGACCTGGGCTTGCAGGGATATGTCGTGCTGCGCGTGAACAAGCTGCTGCCGCGCGAAAAGCTGCCACAGGAAGAGGCTGAATGGCAGACCCAGTACGCCCGGATCTGGGCCGCTGCCGAAGCCCGCGCCTACGAACAGGCCCTGAAGCGCCGCTACAAGGTCGAGGTGGACGAAGCCGCGGTTGCCGCCGGCAGCCGGCCTGCGACCGACGGTTCGCAATAGGCTGGCGGCTATACTCTCCGGTTCGGTGGTGGCTGTAGCTCAGTTGGTAGAGTCCCAGATTGTGATTCTGGTTGTCGTGGGTTCGAGTCCCATCAGCCACCCCAGGTAACACCGGGCGAAAGCCCTTCCAGCGGCCCCTCATCGCAAGGTGAGGGGCCGTTGTCGTTGGGGCTCGATGCGGAGCGAATCTTCGGGTCTGATCGTCGCAGTCGACCAGTCGAAACGACGGCGTTCTGGCGGGGCTTTCGCCATTTGCCCCTGACGGGGGGTCTCTGCCGACGGCGGGACCGCCATGCCGTCACGCCTGAGCGTTCGGCGCACGCCTTCGCCGTTCAGGCTGAACCGGATGCGGCTGGCCCTGCCGCGGATTTCAACTCCGGTGCCTTTCCTGCCCATGCGTTCCTCCATCGTTGCGCTGATGTCGATTCGATTGAAGCTGCTGGCGTGAGGCACGGCAAGCGCGTCCCGTTCGACAACGTGCCGTGGCGAACGGTTCAGGCGCCTCCGACCGTCGGATGCGGTAGCGCCGACCGGGTGCGAGTCGCACGACACCGGGCACACTGTCGGCCTTGAGGGAGCCGATCATGGATTCGATCAACGACGCGCTCGCGGCCATCCTGCGAACCGTGCAGACGCCGGGCGACTTCTTTGCGGCTGGCAAGTGCGCCTTGCATGTTCCGCTGATCGAGGTCGAAGGCATCGGCCCGATCGCCTTCCCGCTGCTGCCGTCGCAGGCCGCTCAACTCATCGCGCTGGCTGAGCGCGCCCCGTATGGACGCGGGGCAGACACGCTGGTCGACACCTCCGTGCGCCGCACCTGGCAGATCGGCGTCGACCGCGTTCGCATTCGGGGCAGGCAATGGCCGGCCATGCTGGACGGCATCGTCGAACGCGCGGCCGCGGGTCTCGGCGCAGGCGCCGGGGTGGAGGCCGAGCTGTACAAGCTGCTGGTCTACGACGAGGGCAGCTTTTTCCTCGAGCATCGTGACACCGAGAAGTCGCCCGGGATGTTCGGCTCGCTGATCGTCGCGCTGCCGTCGTTGCACACGGGCGGTGAACTGGTGATCCGTCATCGCGAACGCGAAGCTCGTCTCGACCTGCGCTGCGCTGATGTTTCCGAACTCGCCTGGGCCGCCTTCTATGCCGACTGCGTGCACGAGGTGCTGCCCATCGACTCGGGATGCCGGCTGGTGCTCGTCTACAACTTGCGACGCACGGGCCGCGGCCGCTTGCCCCGTCCGCCGTCGTACGACAAGGAGAAGGCTGCTTTGGGGCGCTTGTTGCGCCGTTGGTGCGAAGAGCCGGCGCGACCAGACGAGGACCGGCCGCTCAAGCTGGTCTACCCGCTGGCACACGCCTACACGCCGGCCGAGTTGTCGTTTTCTGCGCTCAAGGGCGCAGATGCTGCGGTTGCCACCGTGCTGACCGCGGCCGCGGGCGATGCCGCCTGCGATCTGCACGTGGCGCTGCTGCGCATCGAAGAGAGTGGTGCAGCGGAGTACAACGGCTACTCCGGCCGACGCTGGCGCAGCCGCTACCACGACGATGACGAGGAAGACGGTGATAACGGGGACGATGACGAGTTCAGGGTCGCCGAGGTCTTCGATCGCTCCTTGACCCTGTCTGATTGGGGACGGCCCGACGGCGGCCTGGTGTCCCTGGGCCCCTTGCCCTTCAGCGATGGCGAGGTCTGCCCGCCGGAAGCGCTGGCCGACATGGGGCCGGACGAACAGCACTTTCACGAGGCGACAGGCAACGAAGGCGCCTCGTTCGAGCGCAGCTACCAGCGGGCGGCCCTGGTGTTGTGGCCGCATGCGCAGAGGCTGCGGTTGATCGCGCGGGCAGGTCTCGCAGCCTCGTTGCCCGCGCTGGACGGCATGGTCAGGGCCTGGATCGACGGCGGAGCCGAGTCGGGCCATGCGCCCTGGCACGAGGCCCACGCTTTGGCCGCAGAGATGCTGGCCTGCTGGCCCGTGCAAGCTTTTCGTGGCGACCACGATGGGCCGAGCGCCGAGAGCGTGATGCTGTTGCAACTGGTGCGGCTCCAGGATCGCGAGCACATCGAATCGATACTGACCAAGGTCGTCGCGGCCGGTGCTTACGTGGCCGGCGACAACGAGGCCCTGGTGCAGGCGTTGAAGCTGCTGCCGGCCTCCCGCGTCGGTGCGCTGCTGCTGCCCGTCGTGCAGGGCAATGCCGACCTCCACATCGGCGGCTGCGCTGACCTGCTGGCACGTGCTGCCGCTGTTTCAACCTGGCGGGGACAACTGGTGGGCGCAGCCCAGGCGCTGCTCGATGCCATGCCGGGCGATCCGGCGCGACCCCAGTCCCCGGCCGACGCGTGGCGTCGCGAGCGCGCCGGCGCGGGTGTGCTCCACGACACGCTGCGCGCCCTCGCGTCCACCGGGCACGCGGGCATGTCTGCGCTGGCCGATCAGGCTGTGACGCACTGGCTGGCCTGGCCCAAGACCTATGGCATGGATGCCGTCATCGTTCCGGCCTTGCGCCGTGTCGCCGAGCGGCCCGCGCTGCTGAAACGGCCGGCCTGCCTGCGGTTGCGGGCCGCTGCGCTGGACCACCTGCGCGCACGCTGCTCACTGGACTTGGTACCGCCTGCCGACTGGCGGCGCGAGGCCCGCTTGAGCTGCCATTGCGAGCACTGCCTGGCCCTGAGCCGCTTCCTGCAAAGTGCCGACCAGGAGGACTGGCGCTTCAAGGCTCGCGAAGCTGCGCGACGCCACGTCGAGGACGCGATCCGTCAGGGCCGGCACGACGTCGACTGCAGCACCGAGCGCAAGGGCAGCCCGCACGTGCTGGTGTGCACCAAGAACCAGGCGAGCTACGAGCGCAGGGTCGCGCAGCGACGGGCGGACCTCGACGATCTGACGCGGCTCAAGGCGTAGGCTCGGTCGTCCGGGTGGCCCACCGGGCCGAGATGCCATGCTCTTCGCACCACTGCCGTGCGATCGACTCCATGGCCTGGCGTTCGAAGGCAAACCAGGCCTCACGTTGCGCAGGATGCGCAGCCAGCGCGTCCTTGAAGCAACGGAAGGGCTTGCGCTTTTGCAGCGCCTGCCCGAGAGTCCGTGCGAGCCGGTCATCGCCGCACTGATCGACAAATTCCTCCATGACGCGGAAGGCCACTGACGACTCGATGGGTTCGATGAACAGCCAACAGTCGTCATCCCGTGGATCCGCGTCGGTTTCGTTGTCGGCATCGGGTCCGATCAGGGACAGGATCGTCCCGGACTCGAGGTTCAGCCAGTGGCTGCTCTCCCCGAGAGGGTCGCGCGAGTTCAATGCCCAGGTCAGCTCCTCGAGGTCGATGGTCAAAACCCTTGCGTTATGGCTACCGTGGCCGTGCGGGGTGTCATCCATGCTCATCTCGAGATCCCCAATGCATCCCACAAGAACTGGTAGGACACGGCGGGCCGCCCTTGGGCGGCGGACTGCTGCCGTTCGCCTTCTTCGTACTCGCGCAGCAGGCCCTTCACGCGCTCCAGGCCTGCCGGCGCGGTGATGGCCTGGCGCGGCGTGCGTCCGCCCAGGGCGGGAATCGTCTCGTCAGCCCAGTTGGCGTAGTGGCGATGGAGCGCATGCTCGATGGCCTGTGCGATGACCTCGGGCGGCAGGTCCGGAGTGCCTGCGGAGGCGGATCGCGGCGTGCGGCCCGTGCTGTTGGCACCCTTGCCGCCGCCCGCCCGGGAGAGATGGCCGGCCGGATCGGTGATCTCGCGCGTCAGGTGCTGCACGGCCGCGCCGGCCATGCCTTCGAACCAGGCGCGGCCATCTTCCGCCAGCCGCTGGGTGCGGTGGAAGAGTTCGACGCGGTCGGTGCTGCGTCCTGGGTTGACGGTCGACAGGCTGCGCTGCGCGCCGTCAGCGCTCTCGATCATGCGATTCCATCCCTGCCGTACATCGCCGTGGACATCGGGCTGCGACGCCAAGGAAGCGGCGAGCGCCGCCGCATCGACCACGCGGTAGTGGTCGGTCACCAGGAGCAGGAGATCGCCGGTCGATGCATCCTGAATCTGCGGCAGCGGTGCGGGCGCGAGCCACTGGTCCAGCCAGGCGCGGGCGATCTTCAGCTCGAACAGATCACGTTGATTGTCGACGTGAAGCTTCAACTCGGCAGAGCCGGCCAGCGCCTGACGGGCCTGCGCCAGCACGGCTGACTCGGCCAGCTTGGAGAAGGGATAGATGGCCCCCGAGAGTTCAAGGTGCCCGGCCATGCCCGCGCCGGCAGCGACCTCCATGATGCGAGCGCCCATCAGCATGCCCAGCTTCGCGGTGCGGCTGCCGCTGATCTCGCGCACCGATTGTGGTGGGGCCTGCGGGTCGAACTCGTCGATCAGGGTCATGCCGGCGCCGGGCTGCACGTCGGTGACCCGGTACAGGCGCAGGGGCCGTGCGCGCAGTTGAGCGATCCAGTCGCGCTGGCCGGGCGTGAGAAACGGGCCCTCCTGCCCCAGCAGGTAGGCGTTGATCTCGCGCGGGCCACCACGGGCGTGGATCTCCCCACGGGAGATCAACCACTCGCCGGCGTTGATCGACACCATGGTCATACCGTCTTCGTCCAGCTGCCAGCCGTCACGCGGGCCTTCGGGTCGCCAGAGATCCAGCAGGGCCTCGAACGCGTTGCGCCAGCCTTTGCGATGACGCTCGGTCAGCCAGGAGATGGCCACACGGGCCGCGTCTTCGTGATCGCGTGGGCGCAGGGGATGAACGTTCATGGCTGAAATCGGGTGCGGTGGGTGAAGCTGGGCGAGCTGTTGCCGAACGAAGCCACGGCACGGCGCTCGTCGCAGGCAGGGAACATGGCAGGCGAATGGCGCTTCGTGGTCTTGTATGCTATTGTCATACATTCGTTGGGAGATGTCCGCATGCCAACCACCCCCGCGGCCGTTCTGAGTGTTCGCGTCAATGCCAGCGAACGTGCCTTGCTGGAGGCGGCGGCCGAACAGGCCAGCACCAGTCTCAGCGACTTCGTGAGGCGGCGTGCGCTCGAAGCCGCAGAGTCCGACCTGCTCAATCGCCGCATCGTGACGATTCCGGCGAAGGACTGGGCGAGGTTCGAGGCCTGGGCCATTGCGCCAGCGAGGGAAGTGCCGGCGCTTCGAAAACTGTCCAAGACTCGCCCCGTCTGGCAGAAGTGACCTCAGACACAACGGCCGCCTTCACACCGCCGCGACCCCTGGTGGCCGATGACGACACGGCGGCGTTCGATTGCGGGCGCGACGCGCTAAACCACTGGTTCCGCCGCCACGCCTGGCGCAACCAGGAACTGGGGGTTTCGCGTACAAGCGTGATCTTCGAGGCGGAAGCTGGCAGCGTCGTCGGCTACGTGAGCCTGTCGACGGCGCAGGTCGAGCGAGCGTGGTTGCCCAAGGCGCAGCAACGCACTCGGCCCGACCCGTTGCCCGCCATCCTGCTGGGCCAGTTGGCGGTCGACCTGCGGTGGCAGGGGCAGGGCATCGCTCGATCGCTGATGTTCTATGCGCTCACAACGGCAGTGCGCCTGTCCGACCAAGTCGGCTGCTTCTGCGTGCTGACGCATCCGCTGGATGACGATGTTCGGGCGCTCTATGCGGCCTTCGGATTCGAAGACCTTCCGTTCGATCCTGCGCGCAGCATGGCGGTTCGGATCGCGGATCTGGTGCGCAGCGGCTTTGGGACAGCCGACTGAGCTTGCATCGGACGTCGATGTGGCGGAGCGGAGCCATTGCGGCGGCCGCGGGATCGCACCAGACTGGCTGCTGTTGGTGGTCTCATGAAGTCCCGCGCGAACTTGGGGGGAACAGACCGGGGAGCAGTGCGGCCAGGTGAGCGCCAGCGCCTGCAGTGGGCAGTCGGGTGTCGGTGCATCCGTTCGCGCCCGACCGGTTCGGAATCACGGTGGCGCCGGGCGCCATGCTCGCGTTCATTCGTCGGCCATGTGCTTGTCCGGTGTCGGCGAGCGATGCGCCAGGCTCTGGATGCATTGCTCGATCGAGCCGAAGCATGCCGCATCGGCGCTGCGGCATCGCCACGAAGGCGGCTGCCCGGTGCCCGGGCGCGACCAGGTCTGGCGCTCGAGCGCGTCCAGCACGCGCCGGCACACCTCGGCGGCGTGCGAGGGCCCCGCGTCACGGATGCGGAACACCACGCCCACCGCGCCCTGGTCGACAGCCGGGTAGGCAATGTCGGCCTGCGCCGCCAGAACCTCGGCGATGCCCCGAAGTGCGGCGGGAGCCAGCGGCTGATCCGGCGCCCACTCCAGCAGCCCCAGGCACATCGGCAAGCCCTTGACGCGTGCGTGATGGTGCCGCGCCGAGAACAATGCCGTGAGCTGCTCGCTGCCTGCCAGGCCGGTGTCTGCCGCCACCGGTGCCGCGCCCTGCATCAGCTCCGCGCGCTGCCGCAGCCCTGCGTTCTCCTGCTGCAGCGCTGCCACCTGCGCCCGCGCCCGATGCAGTTCGGCTTGCAGGTTCTCGGCGTTCATCTCGGCTTCCAGGATGAGTGCCAGCGCGCTCGCTTCGCTGGCACGCAGGGCCACCTGCGCGTCACCTTGTAGCCGCACCCAGCGCAGCGCCTGCGCCAGCCGGCCTGCCCGCTCGGCGATGTCGCCGGCCAGGCCGTACAGGCGTGGCAAGGCGCCGTGGCGCCCCAGGCGCACCGCCGCCTCGACGCTCTGGCCCAGCAGCTCGAGCGCTTCGTCGTGCCGGCCGGCGTCGGCCAGCAGCGTGGCCCTGAGTTCCCGGGTGACCATCTGCCGCTCGGCATGGATGGGGCTGTCCAACCATCTGCAGCCTTCGGACTCGACCTCGAGCTCGGACAGCATGGACCAGGCTTCGTCAAGCCGGCCCAGGCGCTGGAGGACGAAGGCGCGGTTGCCCAGCGCCGACTGCCGCTGGCGGCTGCCGGCGCCGGCGGGCTGGTCCTGCAGCAGCCCATCCACGAGCGCCAGTGCTTCCTCGAAGGTCTTGCGGGCGGCAGCAGCCTGTCCTTCGGCGCTCTGCCTGTCGCCGATGTAAAGCAGGAACATCACCTCGTTGTTGCGCGCGATCAGGATGGCATCCGGGTCCCTGAGCTGGCGCGCGAGAACCAGGGCGCGCCGGTTCATCTGCAAGCCCGACTCAGGCTTGCCAGTGTCCCGGAACGCCATGGCCAGCCGGTTCAGGCAGGTCAGCAGATCGCGCTCATGGCCACGCGCCGAGAGGGCCTCGCGGGACTCTTCGAAGTGCCTGATGGCCAAGGCCCGGTCGCCCTCCACCAGGTGGACGTAGCCCACCGCCAGCCGCGCCTGGGCCACCAGCTGCGGCTGGCCTTCGGCGCGCGCGATCTGCAGCGCATGGGCAGCCAGCCTCGCGGCTTCGGCGGCGGTGCCCCTGCGCATGGCCATTGACGAACGCAGCACCAGGGCCTGCACCCGGTCGGCGTGCGAGGGCCCCCTGTCGGCCCCGGCCTGGGCCTCGGCGGCCAAGACCTGGGCCTCGTCGAGCCGGCCGGCGTCGAGCGCCTGGCGGGCTCTGCGCAGCAGGCTGCGGACCTCGCTCGGGTCCTCGACCGCCGTGTCGGCTGGGGATGGCGAGGTCGATGCCTCGGTGAGGGTGCCGACGAAGCGGTAACCCACCCCCCGCACCGAGACGAAGAGCCCGGGCTCTTCGGCCGGGTCGCCGCAGGCACGACGCGCTTCCATGACCGCACGCGCCAGCATCTTGGGCGAGACCTGGGCACTGCCCCACACTTGGCGCAGCAGCTCGTGATGAGACACCACGCGATGGCGCTGCGCCACCAGGAACGCCATCAGGTCGAACACGCGCCGTCGCACGGGCTCTGGCCGTCCGGACACCCGCAGCTCGCGCGTTTGCAGCAGCAGCTCGCAGCGCCCGAATCGCAGGGTGGTGGTGCTTGGGTCTGAAACCGTCGACGGTGCGCTCATCGGGTAAATGCGGGTTCGTCCGCCGTGGAGCCCCGGCTTCGCGGGGGGGTGCCTGGATTGAACCCGGATTGAACCATTTGTTACACACACTGCGCGAGGAAAAAGCCCCATGCCCACGGGCGCCGGAACTGCAGATGAACAAGTTGTCGAAGAAGCACGCGCCCGAACCGAGGGACTGGAAGAGCACAAGCGCAACCGCAACCGCAACCGCAACCGATGACTTGTCGCCCTGGCATGCGCGGGGTCTGACGGCCGGCTTGGCCCCTGGCGCAGACCGCCGCGCAGTCTCGCGCCGCCACTGGCTGCAGCAGGCGGTCACCAGTGCAGCGCTCGGCTGGGCGGCGGCCTTCTCGGCGCCGCTGGCCCGGGCGAACGCGGGCGGGGCAGGCAGCAGCTTTTACGCCAACTTCCGCGGCATGCACCTGTTGAACCAGGAAGGCCGCAGGTTCGATCCCGCGGTCCTGGTGGGTCGGACGGTGCTGGCCAACTTCGTCTTCACAGGCTGCTCCACCGTCTGCCCGGTGCAGATCGCCGCTCTGGCCGAGCTTCAGCGCCAGTTGCCGCCGGCCGTGCGGCCACGGGTGCGGCTGCTGTCGGTCTCGCTCGACCCGCTGGGCGACACACCGCAGGCGCTGAAGGCCTACGCGGTGCGCATGGGGGTCGACCTGTCGGGCTGGAGCTTTGTCACGGGGCGCCCGGAGGACATCGAACGCGTGTCTGATGCGCTGCGCCTGTTCCGGCCCGGGCCGGAAGTGCGTCGCCCCGATGACCATGCCACCGGCCTGTGGCTCATCGACCGCAACGGACAACTGCGCCTGCGCTACGACGGCAACCCGCCCGATGTGAAGCGCCTGCTGCGCGAAATCCCGGCACTGGACGAACTGACGCGCCGCGCTGGCGCCTGAGCGACCTGCGCGCCCACATCCACAGATTGCTGACGACACGAACCGCTCTCCATGACCCATCGCCCACACCCTCGCCTGACGCGCCGCCCTTGCCACCGCTCTGCGCTTGCAACACTCCTGGTCGCAGCGGCACTGGCCGCTTGCGGCGGCGGTGATCGCGCGCCGTCGAATCCGGAGCAGGCGGCGCTGTCGGGCGAGGAGGGGCGGGCTCGGGCGCTCGCGGTCACGGTCAACCCGACAGGCTGGGTGAGCGTGCCGGCGCCCACCGATGCGCTGCTGCAGGGCCTGGCCATTCCAGCCAGTGCGCCCACGCAGGGCATGTGGTCGGGCGTCGGCCCCTGGCCGATGAACGGGCTGCACCAGGCCGTGCTGCCCGACGGCAAGGTGCTGACCTGGGGCACCACGCCCGACGGCAACGCGCAGAACGGCCGCTACTTCGACGTGTGGGACCCCAACCGCGGCCTCTTCGATGCCGGCGCGCACGTCACCACCTACGACCCGACGCGCCAGGACAGCTTCTGCGCTGCTGCGACCTACCTGTCCAGTGGGCAACTGCTCATCACCGGCGGCAACGGCAACGTCACCAGCGTCGCCTACGAACCCAGCAGCGGTGCCATGCCTGCGGCAGGCAACGTGGCCGACTCGCGCTGGTACGCCACGATGATCACGCTGGCCGACGGCCGCCCCATCATCCTGGGCGGCATTGCGCCCTACACCGAGGGTCAGTGGAACAACGTGGCGGGGGCGCTGACCGAAGGCTTGTCGTCGATGACGCCCGAGGTCTACGAGAACGGTGCCTGGCGGACCCTGTTCAACGCCCAGAGCCGCACGGCCTGGGGCCCTGACGTTCTGCGCGCGTCGATGCCCAAGGCCTGGCTTGCGCCGGACGGGCGCGTCTTCGGCGTCAGCACCGACCAGATGTGGTACGTCGACGCCAACGCCGCGGGCGGCCAGGGCACGACCACCATCGTCGGCGGGTGGAAAGGGGCGCCCGGTGGCGCCTTCACCAACGACAACGCCCCCAACGCCGGCCCGACGTCCACGGGTGTGATGTACGCGCCCGGCCGGGTGTTGATGGTCGGCGGCAACGCCTACCACAACGGCCTGGGCTGGGCCGGCAGCCGTCAGGCCACGGTCATCGACCTCAACGGTGGTGGCGCCGCACGCACCGAGCAGCCGCTGATGGCCTTCGGCCGCCACTACGCGGGCGTGGTGGTCCTGCCCGATGGCAAGGTGGTGGTCACCGGCGGGGAAACCCGCGCCAACAACGATCCCGCCTTCGGCGCATACACGGCCGAAATGTGGAACCCGGCCAACGGCACCTGGGCCCGCATGGCGGCCTCGACCGTGTTCCGCGGCTACCACTCGCAGGCCAGCCTGCTGCCCAACGGCACCGTGCTGGTGACTGGCGGCGGCACGCCCGGGCCGGTTCAGCTTCGCGGCGATGTCTTCTATCCGCCGTACCTGTTCCGCACGGTGAACGGAGCCGCGCAACTGGCGCCTCGCCCGCGCCTGGTGGGTGTGAGCGGCCTGCGCCATGCGAACGGTGCGCAGCTGCAGTTCGACCTGGCTTCGACGGCCACCATCCGCGAGACCGTGCTGATCGGCTTGAGCGTCGGTACGCACTCGTTCAACTCGGGGCAGCGCCGCATCCCGATGGCCTTCACCCAGGAGCAGTTCCGCATCACGGCCACCGTGCCGGCCAACACCCTGGTGCCCCCGGGCTACTACCAGCTCGTGGCGGTGGACGCCAGCGGCGTGCCTTCGCGCGGCACCATCATCGCCGTCGGCCAGGGTGTCGGCGCGCCGCAGGTGCCGGTGACACCCTACACGCCTCCCACCGTGACCGATGTCATCAACGCCCCGGTCATCAACGCCGGCGGCAGCGCAAGCTACGCCGTCGCGGCGCAGGCCGGCGTCAGCTACAGCTGGGACTTCGGCGACGGCACGCCCGCCACGCCGTTCAGCGCCGCCGCGTCGATCACGCGAAGCTTCGCCAACCCGGGGGTCTATGCCGTCACGCTCTCGGCACGCGACACCGCCGGGCGCACCACCGCGCGCACCTTCCTGCAGGCGGTGGGCACGCCGCCCACGCCGGGCCGGCCCGCGGCCTCCTCGGCCGTGGCGCTGGAAGCACGCGGCGGCGCTTCGGCGCGGCTGTGGGTGGCCAACCCCGACAGCAACACGGTTGCCGTGATCGACACCGCCAGCAATACCCGCGTGGCCGAGGTCGCCGTGGGCAGCTCGCCGCGCGCGGTGGCCGTCGCACCCGACGGCCGCCTCTGGGTCACCAACAAGGGCTCGTCGAGCATCAGCATCCTCAGCCCCGCCACGCTCACGGTGGTGGCCACGGTGGCGCTGCCGTCGGCGGCGCAGCCGCACGGCCTGGCCTTCGCGCCCGGCGGCAGTGCCTTCGTGGTGCTCGAGGCCACCGGCCAGCTGCTCAAGCTCGACCCGGCCACGGGCGCCGTGCAGGCCACGCTGGCCGTGGGCGCCAACGCGCGGCACGTGTCGGCGTCGGCCAATGGCGCCCTCGTGCTGGTCTCGCGCTTCATCACCAACCCGCTGCCTGGCGAAGGCACGGCCACCGTCGACACCGCCGCGGGCGGCGCCGAGGTGCTGGCGGTGAACGCCGGCCCGATGACGCTGAACCGCAGCATCGTGCTGCGCCATAGCGACAAGGTCGACAACGAGAACCAGGGCGCCGGCCTGCCCAACTACCTGGCCGCGGCCACCATCTCGCCCGACGGCGCCCGCGCCTGGGTGCCATCGAAGCAGGACAACATCCGGCGCGGCGCGCTGCGCAATGGCCAGCCGCTGGACTTCCAGAACACGGTGCGCGCCATCAGCTCGCGCATCGACATGGCCACGCTGGCCGAGGATCACGCCAGCCGCATCGACCACGACAACGCCAGCCTGGGCACGGCCGCGGCCTACCACCCCAGTGGTGCGTACCTGTTCGTGGCGCTGGAGACCAGCCGCCAGGTGGCGGTGGTGGACGCCTTCCGCGGCCGCGAGCTGGTGAAGTTCGATGTCGGCCGTGCGCCGCAGGCGCTGGCTGTCTCGGCCGACGGTACCCGGCTGTACGTGCAGAACTTCATGGACCGCTCGGCCAGCGTGGTCGACCTCGGCCCGCTGGTGCGCGAGGGCCTGCCGCAGTTCCCGACTGTGGCCACCGTGGCCACGACGGGTGCGGAGCGCCTGAGCGCCCAGGTGCTGCTGGGCAAGCAGCTCTTCTACGACGCCCGCGACCCGCGCCTGGCGCGCGACAGCTACATGAGCTGCGCCAGCTGCCACAGCGACGCCGGCCACGACGGCCGCACCTGGGACTTCACGCACTTCGGCGAAGGCCTGCGCAACACCCCGGCGCTGGCCGGCCGCGCCGGCATGGCCCAAGGCTTCGTGCACTGGAGCGCCAACTTCGACGAGGTGCAGGACTTCGAAGGCCAGATCCGCGCCTTTGCCGGGGGCACCGGACTGATGGCGGACGCGCAGTTTAACGCGGGCACGCGCAACACCCCGCTGGGCGACCGCAAGGCCGGCCTCAGCGGCGACCTCGACGCGCTGGCGGCCTACCTCGGCTCGCTTACCACCTTCGAACGCAGCCCCAACCGCAACGCCGACGGCACGCTCACGGCCGCCGCCATCGCCGGCAGGACGGTGTTCACCAACGCCAACTGCGCCAGCTGCCACACGGGGGCGGGTTTCACGATCAGCGGTGACGCGGGCTCGCTGCGCAGCATCGGTACGCTCAAGCCGAGCAGCGGCGGTCGCCTGGGCGCGCCCCTGACGGGCATCGACGCGCCCACGCTGCGCGACCTGTGGGCCACCGCGCCCTACCTGCACGACGGCAGCGCGCCGACGCTGGCGGCGGCCGTGCAGGCGCATGCGGGCAGCACCGTGGCCGGGGCCGACCTGGCCAACCTGGTGGCCTACCTGCAGCAGATCGGTGGCGACGAGCCGGGTCCGGGCGTGCCCGCGGCCAGCACCGGCACGGGCCTGCGGGCCAGCTACTTCAACAACACCACGCTCGCTGGCACGGCCGTGGTCACGCGCACGGAAGTGCCATGGTTCGACTGGGGGGTGGGTGCGCCCGCACCCGGCATCGGGGCGGACAACTTTTCGGTGCGCTGGACGGGCGAGATCCAGGCCGTGGAGGCCGGCACGTACCAGTTCCGCACCTTGTCGGACGACGGCGTGCGCGTGTGGGTGAACGGCGTGCTGCTCATCAACAACTGGACGGCGCATCCGCCCACCGTCGACACCTCGGCCGGCATCGCACTGGCGGCCGGGCAGCGGGTGCCTATCGTCGTGGAGTTCCAGGAGTTCGGCGGCGGCGCGGTGCTGCAGCTGAGCTGGCTGCGCCCTGGCGGCGCCTGGGCCCGGGTGCCGGTGGCGCAGCTGTACGCGCCGGGCGCACCGCCCCCCGCCAACCAGGCGCCGACGGTGGCGCTCACGGCGCCGGCCGGCGGCACCAGCGTGGCCACCGGCACCGCGGTGACCTTGGCGGCCACCGCCGCCGATGCCGATGGCAGCGTGGCCCGGGTGGAGTTCTACGCCGGTGGCACGCTGCTGGGCACCGACGCCACCGCGCCCTACGCCCTGAGCTGGGCCCCCGCCACGGCTGGCGCTTACTCGCTGACCGCGCGCGCCTTCGACAACACCGGTGCCTCCACCACCAGCGCTGCGGTGGCCTTCAGCATCATCGCGCCCCCGCCCGTGCAGAGCACCAATCTGGCGCCTTCGGCCACCCTGGCCACCTCCCACGTCTCGCCATGGGAAACCCTGGCGGCGGTGAACGACGGACGCCTGCCGGCGAGTTCGGCCGACCGCAGCGGCGGCGCCTATGGCAACTGGGAAGGCCCGGTCAATTACGGCCGGACCGACTGGGTCAGCTTCAGCTGGCCCACGGCGCGCAGCGTCTCGGCCTTCGAGGTCTACTGGTGGAACGACGGCGCAGGCATCGGCACGCCGACCGCCGCTGCGGTGGAACACTGGAACGGCAGTGCCTGGGTCGCACTGGGTTCGCCGGGCCTGCTGCTGAACCGCTTCAACCGGCTGGACTTCGCGCCGGTCACGACCACCAGCATCCGCGTCTCCATGCGCAGTGCCCTGGCTACCGGCATTCTCGAGGCCCGGGTGTGGAGCGGCTCCGCATCGCCGACGCCGCCACCGGTCAACCAGCCGCCAACGGTGTCGCTCACAGCCCCAGCCGGCGGCACCAGCGTGGCCACCGGCACCGTTGTCGCACTGTCGGCCACTGCCGCCGATGCCGACGGGAGCGTGGCGCGCGTGGAGTTCTACGCCGGCGGCACGCTGCTGGGCAGCGACACCACGGCGCCCTACACCCTGGGCTGGACGCCAAGCGTCGCAGGCACCTACGCGCTGACCGCGCGCGCCTTCGACAACGCCGGTGCGGCCACCACCGGCGCGGCCGTCTCGATGACGGTGACGGCCGCCGCCACAGGCACGCTGCCTGCCGGCGCGCTGGCCGAGTGGAGCTTCGACGCCGCCAGCGGCACCGGTGCACCCGACAGCAGCGGCAACGGCCGCACGCTCACGCTGGGCAGTGGCGTGGCCGTCACCGCCAGCGGGCGGGCCGGCGCGGCGCTGCAGTTCGCGGGCCCGGGCTCGGGCGCGGGTGCGACGACCGCAGCGCGAGTGCTCGACACCGCGGGCAGCTTCAGCGTGTCGGGGTGGATCCGCTTCGACCAGCTGCCCACCTGCTGGAACCAGATCCTGGCCAGCCAGGACGGGGTGACGGTGTCGGGCTTCTACCTTGGTATCGTGCCGCCTTGCGGCGGCGGCCTGCCCCGCGCGACCTTCGCGATGCTGGGCGCGGATGCCGACGCCAGCCCGACCTTCCGCATCACCGACACCGAGACCATCGTCACCGGCGCCTGGTACCACCTGGTGGCGGTGCGCGACGCCACTTCCAACACGATGGCGTTGTACGTCAACGGCCGCCTGGCCGGCACGCTGGCCAACAGCACCCGCTGGGCGGCCAACGGTGCCTTTGCCGTGGGCCGCGCCCGGTTCAGCGGCGGACTGCGCGACCCGGCCTATGCAGTGATCGACGGCGTGCGGGCCTACGGCCGCGTGCTCACGGCCGCCGAGGTGACCACGCTGTTTCAGGCCGCGCGCTGAGGGGCGCCCTCTTCCGGTCTGCGCCCTCGGCCCGCCAACGCGCGCTCAGGCCTCGTCAAGCTGCTCGTGGAAGGCCGCGGCGCCCTGCTTCCAGTAGGCCGCTGCGCGCAGCGCCTCGCGCGGGTGGTGGTGCTCGCCCAGCACGATCCGCCGTGCCTGGGCCACCACGCGCGCTTCGCCGGCCAGCCACGCGAAACCCTCGCCGGCCGGCCAGTCGGCATCGCGCAACTGCTGCAGCCACTGCGCGGGGGTGCGCACCCAGCGTGCCCGCACCGTGGCGGCGCTGTTCAGCCTGCGTTCGTCGGCGGCATCGTCCACCTGCACCAGCACCTGTGCCATGCAGCCCGCAGGCAGCTCGTCCAGGCGGCGCAGGATGGCCGGCAGCGCCGAGGCGTCGCCGGCCAGCAGGTGCCAGTCGAAGTCGGCCGGGATGATCATCGAGCCGCGCGGCCCGCCGATCACCGCCGGTTGCCCCGGCTTGGCCTGCGCCGCCCATATGCTGGCCGGGCCGTGCCCGTGCAGCGCGATCTCCAGGCGCAGTTCCTGCCGCGCGGCGTCGAAGGCGCGTGGCGTGATGTCGCGCATGACCACCGTGCCGTCGGGATGCGGCAGCATCAGCTTGAGGTGGTCGTCGAACGACAGCGACTGGAAGCCTTCCAGCGCCGCCCCGGCCAGCGTGATGGCGGCGAAGCCCGGTGTCGGCCGTTCGACGCGCGCGACCACCAGTTCGCGCCGGCGCAGTTCGAAGCGCACGCGCTCGACGCGGCGGCGTGGGGTCGGGTCGCGCCCGGCAAAACCTGGTTCGGTGTGCAAGCAGCAATCTCCGAGATGGTTGATATGATCAACAATCATGGCAAACAAGATTGACAATGTCAACGAAATGGGCGGTGTGTCGGAGCTGCTCGACGCGCTGCATGCCGTCGTGCACGCAGCCCGCGCCCGCCATCACCAGGCGCTGCGCGACGCCGGCCTGGGGCTGACGCCGCTGGAGGCGCGGCTGCTGGGTTTCTTCGCGCGGCGGCCCGGGGCCACGCTGACCGAGTTGGCCGAGCACGCCGGGCGCGACAAGGGCCAGCTTGCGCGGCTGGTGCAGGCGCTGCGCGACCGTGGCCTGCTGCTGGCCGAACCCGATGGGCACGACGGTCGCGTGACGCGGCTGTCGCTGTCGCCGCAGGCCCGGGCACTGCACGACACGGTGCAGCGCCAGCGCCGCCGCGAGGCCGAGGCCGCCGCCGCCGGCCTCAGCCCGGCCGAGCGCGAGACGCTGCTGGGCCTGCTGACGCGCCTGCGCGCGAATCTCGAAAGCTGAAGGCCGGCAGGCCGGGCGACACGGGCACGGACCTCGTCGAGCGGCTGCCGTCCGCCGAGCCCGGCGCCCCGTTCACGCCGCCTGGACCACCCGCTGCTCGATCACACCGAAGGGTCCTTCGCGTCCGTCGGCGTGCCGCGCCTGCATGCGCACGCGGTCGCCGAAGCGCATGAAGGCGGTGCGGCTTTCGCCGAGGTCGATCTTCTCGATCACGCGGCGCTCGGCGATGCAGGCCGAGCCGGCCGTGCGCGCCACGTTGGACACCGTGCCCGAGCCGACGATGCAGCCGGCGGTGAGCCGCCGCGTGCGCGCCGCGTGCGCGATCAGCTGCCCGAAGTGGAAGTTCATCTCGCCGCCGTGCGGCTCGCCGAAGCGATCACCGTTCCACTGCACGTGCAGCCGCAAGTGCACGCGGCCGTCTTGCCAGGCGTCGCCCAGTTCCTCAGGCGTCACCGCCAGCGGCGCGAACGCGGTCGAGGGCTTGGCCTGCAGGAAGCCGAAGCCGGTTTTCATCTCGTGCGGGCCCAGGGCGCGCAGGCTCCAGTCGTTGAGCTGCAGCACCAGGCGCACGCAGCCCAGTGCGTCGGCCGGCGACACGCCCATCGGCACGGGGCCGGTGACGACGGCGAACTCGCCCTCGAAGTCGATGCCGTCGGCCTCGGTGGGCATGGGCACATCGTCGTGCGGGCCGAGGAAGTCGTCGCTTGCGCCCTGGTACATCAGCGGCACCGTGTCCACCAGCGGTGGCGGCGGCTTGTCGAAGGCCTTGTCCATCAGCCGGCCGTGGTTGAGGAAGGCCGAGCCGTCCAGCCACTGCGGGCTGCGCGGCAGCGGAGCGGCGCAGGCGCGCGGGTCGAAGTCGAAGGCGCCGGCGGCGCGTCCGGTGTCCAGCGCATCGGCCAGCGCCTGCAGCGCCGGCTGCACGGCCGTCCAGCGCTGCAGCGCACTGATGAGCGAGGGCGCGACCGGCGCCGCGTCGACGGCGCGCTGGCCATCGCCCGAGACGAGGACGAGGCGGCCGTCGAGGCTGCCGTCGCGCAGGGTGGCGAATCGCATCGGGGAAACTCCTTCAGGGATGCGCTGGCAGCGCAGCAGCGATCTCGGGGGCGTAGCGGCCGGCCACCAGCACGAACAGCATGCGGCAGGGCTTGCCCGAGCGGTTGGCCCAGGCGTGGTTGGTGCCGCGCTGCACGACCACGCTGCCGGGGCGCAGCAGCACCTCGCCCTCGTCGAGCACCAGCGTCATCTCGCCGTCGATGACGACGCCGTAGTCCACCGACTCGGTGCGGTGCATCAGCGGGTGCGGCGAGTGCGCCTGCACGGTGGAGGCAGCCTCGTCGCCGATCTGTGCGAAGGCCGCCTTCATGCGGGCGGCGCCGTGGGCCAGGAACTCCGGCGTGTCCGGCGGGATGTCGACGAAGCGCATGCGCGTGCCCAGCGGCGGCGGCGGCAGGCTCAGCGGGCCGAGCGTGGGGTCGGGCCCGTTGTCGACGGGCGCCGGCGCGCCCGTCGTGCACCAGACCTCGTGGAACACGGTGCCGGGAATGGCGGCAAGCTCCTCGACCCGCGGCAGCGGCCCGTTCTCGATGACGATGGCACGGCCGTCGGTGTCGTGGCCGGTGACGACGCGGTGGATGGCAGGCAGGCTCATGGTGCTGTCCTGCTCAACCACGCATGGCCTCGGGGAAGGACTTGAGCAAAGCGCGGTAGCGCGCCACCTCGCTGGTGTAGAAGGCGCGTGTCTCGGCCAGCGGTGGCACCGGCAGCGGGTCGCCGCCGGTGGAGCGCATCCAGTTCAGGAACTCGGGGTCGCGCGCAGTCTCGCTCCACCAGGCGTGCAGCCGGGCCTGTGCCGGCTCGGGTGTCTCGCGGCGCAGGAAGAGGCCGCCCCACACGTCGTAGTCGAAGCGCGCGAAGCGCGGGTCCGAGGCTGCCAGCGTGGGCACCTGCGGCATCAGGCGCGCCTTGGCGATGGAGCTCACCGCCAGCGTGCGCATGCGGCCCTGCTCCAGCAGCGCCATCGTGTTGCCGGCCAGCGGCGTGAAGCACAGGTCGAGCTGTCCTGCCATCACGTCCTGCACCATCGGGGCCACGCCGCGGTAGGGCACGTGGTTGAGTTGCAGCCCGCCGAGGCGCTCGAAGTCCAGGCTCAGCAGGTGGATCAGGGAGCCGGCACCGATGTTGCCGATGTTCAGCGGCGCGCCGCCCTTGCCGGCGAGCGCCAGGATGTCGGCCAGCGAGCCCTGGGGCAGGGTGGATCGGCTGACCAGCACGTAGGGGATGCGGCCGAAGTTGCCGAGCATCGCGAAGTCCTCGGCCGTGTAGCGCGCCCCGGGCACGGTGAGCGGGCTCAGCACCAATTCGGTGGGCGAGGCCACGAAGATTGTGTGGCCGTCGGCGGGCTGCTGCAGCACACGCGCAGCGCCCAGTGTGCCGCCGGCACCGGCCACGTTCTCGACGATGGCCGGCTGCCCCATCGCCTTCTGCAGGTAGGGCTGAAGACGGCGCGCGTTGGAGTCGGACGGCGTGCCCGCGGGCGCGGCCACCATCATCGTGAGGCTGCGCGACGGGAACGCGGCCTGGGCGCGCAGCGGTGTGGCGGCCAGGCCGGCGATGGCGCCGCCGGCGGCGGCCAGGCAATGGCGTCGGGTGATCATGAGAGTCTCCTGTCGATGGGGCGGTTTCAGAGGGAATCGAAGATGGCCACCGCCCGCGTCCACCCGGCCGAAGCGCCGCGTATCTTGTGCGGGAAGCAGCTGATGGTGAAGCCGTCCGGCGGCAGCGCCTCCAGGTTGTGCAGCTTTTCCAGGTGGCAGTAGCCGATGTCGCGGCCGGCCTTGTGGCCTTCCCAGATCAGCGCCTTATTGCCGGTCTCGGCCACCTTCTGCGCGGTGTAGGCGAAGGGCGCGTCCCAGCTCCAGGCGTCGGTGCCGGTCAGGCGCACGCCGCGCTCCAGCAGGTACATCGTGGCCTCGTAGCCCATGCCGCAGCCGCTCTTCACGTAGTCGCTGTGGCCATAGCGCGAGCCGGCGCGCGTGTTGACGATGACGATTTCCAGCGGCTGCAGCACGTGGCCGATGCGTGTGAGCTCGGCCTCGACCTCGGCGACCGTGACGACGTGGCCGTCGGCCAGGTGGCGGAAGTCCAGCTTCACGCCGGGCTGGAAGCACCACTCCAGCGGCACCTCGTCGATGGTGATGCTGGGGCGGCTGCCGCCGTTCTTGGCGTCTTGCGTGGAGTGGAAGTGCCAGGGCGCGTCCAGGTGGGTGCCGTTGTGGGTGGTCAGCGTCACCCATTCAGCAGCGGCGGCCTCGCCTTCGGGGTAGTCCTCGGGCTGCGTGCCGGGCAGCATGGCCATGAACTCGGGCAGCGTGTCGGCATGCTTCTGGTAGGTGATCTTCGGCGCCAGCGGGGGCGGGTCGGACAGCACCTCGTTCTCGAGGTAGATCGAGAGGTCGACGAACCGGCGCCGGGGGTTGGGGCTCATGGGGTGTCTCCATCAGGCGGCTCGGCCTCGGTGGCGCGCCGCAGCAGTGTCGCGAGGTCGCCATCGTCGCAAAAGCCGGCGGCCAGCGCGGCGGGCGTGTGCATCGGTGGTTGGCGGCCGAAGAGCGCCTCGACGACGGGATCGGGCGCGAAGCGCACGCAGGCGCGCACGGCGCTGCCGTGGCGTGCGACCAGCGCGTCGATCAGCTCGGCCATCGAAAAGTGCAGCGCCGGCAGCGTCAGCGCGCGGTGGCGCGGCAGCAGTGCCGCCGGCACGCTGGCGGCGTGCAGCAGGTTGTCGACGGCATTCGGCGTGGACGAGGCCCAGGTGGTGGCCTCGGGCGACATCGGGCACACCACCTCGCGCCCGGCCGCCGGGCCGCGCAGCAGCTCGCTCAGGAAGGCCGATCGCTGCCCGGTGGGGGCCGGCGGCCGCGCCAGCACGCCGGCCAGGCGCAGGCTGATGCCGTCGCAGCCGCCGCGGCGCGTGAAGTCGGCCACCGCAGCCTCGGCCATCAGCTTGTGCGTGCCGTAGGTCATGGCCGGGCAGGGCGAGGTGTCGTCGTCCACCACCGGCGGCAGCGGCGCGCCGAACACGCCCACGGTGCTGGCGAACACGAAGCGCGGCACCGGGCCGCCACCCCCTGCCCTGGCCACTTGCGCCGCGCAGGCTTCCAGCAGGTGCAGCGTGCCGTGCAGGTTGACGTCCCGACCCAGTTCGTAGTGCTGTTCGGCGGTGCCGCCGGGCACGCTGGCGAGGTGGAACACCCAGTCCACCGGCTCGGCAAAGGCGCGCTGCACCACGGCCGCGTCGGCGATGCTGCCTTCGACGGCGTGCAGAGGGACTCCTGCCGCCGCAGGCACGGCACTCAGGTCGATCGTGGTCAGGCGCGCCAGCGGTCCTGTGCCCCGCGCGTGGGCCTGCAGCAGCCGCGCCACCAAGGCGCGGCCGACGAAGCCGGCCGCGCCTGTCACCAGCACATGCGGTGCGCGTGGTGCCGCGGTCGCTGGGTTCATATCGGCTGCGCCAGCGCCATCAGCGAGTCGCGCATGATGCGGCCGTGCTCTTCCTTGTCGCCGCCGGCCATCTCGATCTCGCCCAGGCGCAGGGAGTTCTCGACCACCATCCGGCAGCGCTCCCAGCGGCGCACCTCGAAGGCCTGCAGCGCCGCTGGCGCCGCACCGGCACGGCCGATCTCCTCGGCCAGCACGATGGCGTCCTCGATGCCGATGCAGGCGCCGCTGGCCAGGTGCGGCGTGGTCGCGTGCACGGTGTCGCCGATCAGCACGACGCGGCCTTTCGACCACGGCCGCGGCATCAACAGGGCCTCGAGTGGACGGAAGACGATCTGCGAGTCTTCGTTGATCTGCGCCCGGATCTGCTGCAACACTGGCGCCGGGAAATCGGCCAGCAGCTCGCGCAGCAGCGTGGGGAAGCGGGCTGGATCGACGTGCTCGTTGCTGGGCCGGTGCTCTGTGACGAACAAGTACATGTGCGTCTTGGAGACCGGGTTGACGCCGGGCTTGACCCGACCCATCCACATCGTTGCGGTCGTGACCTCGGGCGGGCGCGGCAGCACCGCGCGCCAGCAGGCCTGGCCGCTGTAGCGCGGCTTGGGCGCGTCCGGGTACAGCGCCTCGCGCGTCTTCGAATACAGGCCATCGGCGCCGATCACCAGGTCGTAGCGGCGCCGCTGGCCGTCGGTGAAGCTCACGTCCACCCCATCGGCATCCTGCGTGATCGAGGTGAAGGTGCAGCCCAGCATGACGTTCGTGCCGGCCGCTCGCGTGGCCTCGGCGAGGATGCGCGCCAGCACGGGCCGCAGGATGGCGCCGCCGCCCGGCACGTCAGGGCCGGCCAGGCGCGGCGTCGGCAGTTCGGCCACCTGCGGGCCATGCGGCAGGCAGATCTTCACGCCGTCGGCGGCATTGCCCTCGCGCAGGAAGGCCTCGAGGATGCCCAGGGTGCGCATGGCGCGCAGCGTGGCGCCGCCCAGGCTGATGCCGGCGCCATAGCTGCGCCAGCCGGGGTCGATCTCGATCAGGTCGACCTCGGCGCCGAGCTTGCGCAGCTCGATGGCAGCGGCCATGCCGGAGAAGCCGCCACCGATGATGAGGATGCGTCGTTGGGCCAGGCTCATGGGTCAATGTCCTTCGGGGTGTCGGCGGCGAGGTGCACCTCGCCGTCATGGTGCAGGGCCAGGGGCAGCGCGCGAAGGTGCTCGCCCAGGCAGGGGCCGAGCGTGCACAGCCCGCTGTCGATCTCGAACTGCGCGCCGTGCGCGGCGCACACGATGCGGTCGCCCGCTGCATTGAGATAGGCGTCCTTGCGCCAGGCCATCGGCGTGCCATGGTGCGGGCAGGCGTTCACATAGGCATCGAGCCGGCGCCCGCGGCGAACCACGAAGAAGGTGTCACGCCCGCTGGCGCGCGGGTCGAAGCCGCGCGCGCCGCCGTCGGGCAGTTCGTTCAAGTGGCACAGGCGCATCGAGGGCGCCCTCAGTGCGGACCGCTGGGCTTGCCGGCACCGCCGGGCGGCGGACCGCCCGGCGCCCAGGCCTGGCGGTACTGGAACAGGAAGGACTGCGAGCTGTCGGCGCCCATGGGCGCCTCGCGCGCCGTCCAGGTGTCGTCGTGCAGGTCCATGTCGGCGTCGTACTCGACATGGCAGCCCAGCGGCGAGTTGAAGTACCAGAACCAGTTGCTGCCATACAGGTGCCGGCCTGGGCCCCAGAAGCTCTCGTAGCCCTTCTCGACGAAGCGGCGGCCGGCGATCATCACCTCGGTGGGCCCGCCCATGTGGAAGGTGAAGTGCTCGCAGCCCAGCATGTGCGGCGGCGTCTGGATGAAGAAGAGGGTGTGGTGTTCCAGCGTGCCGGCCGGCCGCAGGAAGGGGCCTACACCGGTGAAGCGGTCGGTGCAGACGAAACCCAGCCGCGTGTAGAAGGCCTCGGCCCGGGCTGCGTCGGGCACGAAGTAGACGACGTGCGACAGCGAGCGCGGCAGCGCCGGCATGTCGCGCGTCACGCCGATGGCATTGGGCCCGCGCTGTGGCGCGGCGCCGGGCGCGTTGACGGTCTCGGCCGGCAGCGAGATAGGCCGCCGCACCGTCACCTGGAAGGCGAGTGCGAAGCCCATGTCGTCCACGCAGCGCAGCAGGCCGCCTTCACGGCGCACCTCGCGGTCGCGCCGCAGCTCGGCCTCGATGGCGTCCAGCGTCGCCGTGTCGGCCACGCCGTACACCGTCTCGCGCAGCAGGCTGGCCGTGCGCAGCGGCGGCGGCAGCGAGGCGTCGTCCTTGGCCTTGATCACGACGGCGGTGCCGTCCAGCGCCTCGAAGCGGCCGCTGCCCACGTCCTTCAGGCCGTAGTCGACCAGGTACCGGCTGCAGGCGGCGATGTCCTCGACGCCGAAGACCAGCGCGTCGGGTCCGATGATGTTCATGCTTTTCCTCCTTGTCGGGTCAGACGGCCGTGCTCGCGCCCAGGGTCTCGGCGACCCAGTCGGCGATGTAGTGGCCGGCGTTGATGCTGTTGTCGAAACTGGCGTGCTGCGCACCACCTTCGCGGTCGGTGAAGACCTTGAGTTCGCGCTTGGGGCTGTTCACCAGCTGCTCGTAGGTGCGTTCGGCCCACTTCAGCGGGATCTGCGAATCCTTGGCGCCGTGCGTCACCAGGAAGGGCACGCGGATCTTCTCGACCACGCCGTCCAGGTGCACGTTCTCGGCGATGCGCATGAAGTCGTCGATGTCCTTGGCGCCCCAGGTCCAGCACACGTGCGCCCAGTAGTGCGGCACGGGGAAGTCGCCTTCTTTCTGCAGCCGCTTCTTCTGCACGTCGCGCCAGTCGTGGTTGGCACCCCAGCACACGCCGGCGGCAAAACGGGGCTCGAAGGCCACGGCGCGCGGGCAGTGGTAGCCGCCCAGCGAGACGCCCTCGCAGCCGATGCGCTTGGCGTCCACCGCCGGGTGCTGCTCGAGCCAGTCGACCACGCGGCTGGCCCAGTGCTCGGCATCGAAGCGCGCGGTCAGGCCGTGCAGGCGCAGCGCCTCGCCGGTGCCGGGCTGGTCGACCACCAGCGACGAAACGCCGCGCTGCGCCAGCCAGGCCGGCAGGCCCACCAGGTACTTCATCTCCTTGGTCGAGTCCAGGCCGTTGACCTGCACCAGCAGCGGCGCGCGCGCGCCCGGCTGCAGGCCCGTGGCCGGCAGGTACAGCGCCGACAGGTGCGTGCCCTCGTAGGGAATTTCGACGCGCTCGACGCGGTCTCCCATCCAGCGCGAGCCCTTGATGAACAGCGCCTGCTGGCGCCGGTACAGCGCGATGCGGCCCGGTGCGTCGTGCGCCTGCAGCCGTTCGGCGGTGAGCAGGTAGCTGGAGGCGCGGCGCAGTTTCTCGCCGGCCGAGAGCAGCCGGCCGCGCGCCTCGTCCTCGGCGGCCAGCTCGCAAAGACGGTCGGCCATGGCGACCCAGGTCTGGCGGAAGGCCTGGGTGCCGGCGGCATCGGGCGCCTTGGCGGCCTCCTGCAGCGGCGCGCACATGACCTCGATCTCGCCGATGCGCGCGCCCATCTCGATGGCCAGGTCGACCGAGAGGTTCCAGACGTAGTTGGTAGGGAAATACTTGAACATGGTCAGAGTCAGGATCAGGGCTTGGTGGCCGGACGTGCGGCCCGCGGGCCCACACCCAGCGTGGCGAAGAAGATGGCGGTGGGCTCATCCTTGAAGTCGGGCACGAAGCGGAAACCGTGGATCAGGCCGTTGCGCACGCGCACGATGTCCTGCCCCCGGATGCGCTCGACGCCCGCCTGGGTGTACAGCGAGCTGCGCACTTCCAGGTCGGCGATGACCGTGTCGCCCTCCAGGCGGCGGTTGACGACGGTCAGCTTCGCCCTGGGCTCCACCACGGTGCTCTCGATGTAGAACGCCAGGCAGGTCGGGTTGTCCATCTCGGGCTTGCAGCGCCGGAAGTTCGAGCGCTCCACGTCGGGCGAGATGAGCGCGCGGACGGCCGCCATGTCGGTGGCGTGTACGGCCTGGACATAGCGGTCGAAAACGGCGCCAGGCGAGTCGGTCGCGGTGGCGCTGGAGGCCCCAACCGCGATGGACAAGGCGACGAGCGCGCGCAGGAAGCAGCGGGGGAGCATGGGAATCTCCTTGGAGCGATGGACAGGAAAGCCAGCAGACGCCGCAGCCCGGATCGAACGACCGCTGGCGAGCCCACATGGGCGGGTGGAGTGCCTGACCCTGCTCAGAAGCTGAAGCCCGCGCGCACACCCACCGCCCGCGCCGTCAGGCCGCCCACCGGCCAGGCGCGGATGCTGCCGTCCAGCTGACCGGCGAAGGTACCGGCCAGGAAGGCCATGGGCTGGCGCTCCTTGGTCAGGTTGCGCACGAAGACCGAGGCGTTCCAGCGACCGTCGGCGCTTCTCGCACCGAAGCCAAGGTTCACGATCTCATGCGCCGGGAACACGTAGCGCGGGTCGCTGCGAGAGGACATCAGGGTCTCGCTCTTGTGAATGATGTTGGCGTTCACGAACCCCACCACGGCACCGGTCAGCGCGAAGCTGTACTCGGTGGACAGCGAGACCTTGTGCCTCGGCGAGAGCACGAATTGGCGGCCGCCCAGCGACTGGCCGTCGTCCCCGGAGAAGCCGGCGGGGTACTTGACGTTGTTGTACTGGTACCCGGCGCTGACGTTCAGGTGCTTGCCGATGTCGCCCGTGGCCGTGATCTCAAAGCCCTGGGCCACCAGCTTGGGCACGTTCAGTGGGGTCGAGATCAGGGCCGTCCCCACGAACACGCTGCTCTGGCCCTGGAAGTTCTTCAGGGTGTTGTGGAACAGGTTGGCGGTGAGTTGGACGTTGCGGGTGAACAGCTTCGCGCCGAGTTCGAACGCGTCGGATTCCTCGGGCAGCAATTCGAACAGCTGGCCCGCGGCGTTGGTGCCGACCGCCGGCGGCTTGTAACCCCGCGACAGCGACCCATAGAGGTTGGAGTTCCTGACCGGCTGCCAGCTCAGACCGATGCGCCCGGACAGCGCGCGGTCTTCCGTGGTCAGCGACGAGGTGGGCGTGAGGGTGTTGGCGCCCGTGCGCGTGGTGTTGCTGAAATCGTCCACGCGCAGGCCGCCGAACACCTGCATCTTGGCCGGCAGCTTGACCGTGGCGTCGGTGAACGCCGACAGGGTTTTGTTGCGGGTGATCTCCTTGGTGAACACCGGCGGAACGGTGCAGACGGCGCCGCTGAGCGTGCAGACGCCGAAGCCGATGCGATCGCCCTGCCGGCGCAAGCCGAAGGTGAAGGGCTCGCTCCCCTGGGGCGTGCTCTCGAATTCGAAACTCGCGTAGGCCAGGCCCAAGGTCAGGTCGAAGCCATCGCCCGCGTAGCTGGCGCGGAGTTCCTGCGACAAGCCGTCGGAATCCTCGTCCACCCGTTCCCGGGCGGCCGAGGGCGCCGTGGACAGGCGCGTGAACTCGCGCCTGAACTGGCGGTAGACGCGCTCCCGGACGCCCGTGACCGAGGTGATAGACAGCGCGTCCGACAGCGTGAAGTCGACGACCGCGGACACGCCGCTGACCTCCGTCTCGGTGTAGCTGGGTGCGGCCTCGCAGTACTGCTCCGCGCGCAGGCTGAATTCCGTGATCGCGCAGCCCGCCGGGTTCAGGTGAGCCGCCAGCGATGTGGCTCCCAAGGTATTGCCCGGCGCACCAAAAGGCGTGGTGGCGTTCGGCGCAATGGCCGGGGCGAAAAAGATCTGGCCATCACTTTCGTTCAGGCCGTACTCGGCACTGAGGTTGACCTGGATGTTGTCGGTCGGCTTCATCAGGAAGCGCAGACGCACGCCGACATCGGTGATCTCGGTGTCCTGGCCCGCGGGCTGCCCGCCCGAGGCATTCATGCGACGCTGCAGGCCCGTCTCCACGCGGTGCTGCGTGGCCAGGCGCAGCGCCATCTTGTCGTTCAGCGGCACGTTCACGGCGGCATCGACGACCTGGTCGCCGAACTCCGAACCCGCACGGCCCTTTTCGGCGAACTGGATGCCACCCCTGACCGCAAAGCCTGTGGTGGAAGGCGCCGTGCTGCGGATGTTGATCACGCCGGCCGACGCGCCTTGCCCGAACAGCGTGCCCTGTGGCCCGCGCAAGACCTCGACGGCAGACAGGTCGTACAGCATGGGAAACGCCAGGTTCCCGATGGGGACCTGGTCCACCACCAGCGCAACCGACGGCGAGACGCTGGGGTTGAACACGCCCGTGCCGATGCCGCGCAGCCGGCCGCCGCCATTGGACTCGCCGCCGAAACTCTGGCTGATCTCGAGGGCGGGCGTCGTGCGCGCCAGGTCGCTCAGGTTGCTGACCTGGTCGCGCTCGAGCTGATCACGGCCCACGACCGTGACGGCCAGCGGCACATCGACCACCAGTTCGACGCGCTTGCGGGCGGTGACGACGATTCTCTCGTTCGAGCTGCCGGTGTCGGCACTCGGCTGCGCTGCGGCGGGCTGGCCCGTGGCTTGTGCCAGCGCCGCTTCTGCCACCAGGGCCAGGCTGGCAGCAACGGCCAGGGCGGATAGACGATGGGGTCTGGGTGAATGGGTCATGACGGTGTTTGCGTTGATGGCCATGCGAAAGCGGGTCAAGCAGCGCAGCCGCTCGTGAGCGCGGCCGGCGGTGGGCTTGAGATCTGCGGATCATGGGCAGCGCTTCGCCGCATGTTCGCGAGGTCGGGTGTCGCCGTACTTAGAGCCATTCCTTGTCTCCTGTTGCTTTGCACGATCGGGAAACCGATAGATTGATCTGGCTCACGTTTTATGAAAATCGAATTCGATTGACAGCAGCTTTCGATGCCGCTTCACGATGGAGGGTTAACCCCGCATGCGATTCAACCGGCTCGACCTCAACCTCCTGACGGCTTTGGACGTGCTGCTCACCGAGCGCAGCGTCACGCGGGCGGCCGAGCGTTTGAACCTGACGCCGTCGGCGGTGAGCAGCGCGCTGGCGCGCCTGCGCGACTACTTCGACGATGAGTTGCTCGTACAGGTGGGCCGCAAGATGGAGCCCACGCCACGCGCGGAGGGGCTGCACGACGCGGTGCGCGACGTGCTGGTTCGCATCGAGAGCACGATTGCCGCGCAGCCGGCCTTCGACCCTGCGGCCACCGACCGCACCTTCCGCATCTTCATGTCCGACTACACGCAGATCGTGTTGATGCCGCACCTGCTGGCGCTGGCCGCGCAGCAGCGCTGCTGCGCCCGCTTCGAGCTGCTGCCGCAGGTGGCCAACCCGCAACGCAACCTCGAACGCGGTGAGGCCGACCTGCTGGTGATTCCGCGCGGCTTCCTGTCGGCAGACCATCCCGAAGAACTGCTGTACGACGAGGACTTCGAGTGCGTGATGTGGCGTGAAAGCGCACTCGCGCAGGGCGATTTCAGCTTCGACCGCTACAGTGCCGCCCACCATGTGGTGATGCAGCCGCCAGGCACGGCCGGCGAGTCGTTCGAGGGCTGGTCCATTCGCCGATACGGCATCAGCCGCAGCGTCGCCGTGCAAACCTTTGGCTTTGCGATGCTGCCGGCGCTGGTGATGGGCACCGAATACGTCGCCACCGTGCATGCGCGGCTGGCGCGCCTGTTTGCACAAGGCTGGCCGCTGGCGCTGCGCGCGCCGCCGTTCCCGCTGGAGTCGATGCAGCAGGCCATGCAATGGCACAAGTACCGCACGCAGGACCCCGGCCTGGTGTGGCTGCGGGCGTTGATGCACCGTGCGGTGCAGCGCATGGACGAGCCGCGGGCCTGAGCGGGGCCTTCGCCCTTGCGGCCCACCCACCGCGCGGCCTTCACTTCCCGGCCGGCTTCAGCAGGCGCGCGATCTCCCCGCCACAGGCGCTGTCGTTGCGTGCATATTCCTCGGGGCTGTCGAACAGGTCCTGGGCCCGCATCAGGCGGGCCAGTTCGTGTTTCGCGTAGCGCAGGATGGCGGCGCTGTCTGCGGCGCTGCCGGCCTCACCCCGCTCGCCAACGGCCCAGGGGTACTGCAGTTCGCGGAACTGCCGCGCGATGTCGCGGTGGATGCGCACATGCGTGAGTTCGTGGTTCATCACCCGCGCATGGGCGCAGCTGCCGGGTGGAAATTCGCTGGCCACGCGCAGCACCGGCTGTTCGTAGTCCAGCCTGACGATGTATCCCCGGCAGTGCGTCTGAGCCTGCACCGCCAGCTTGGTCTGCACGACGACATGGCCCAGCGGCGTGGCGCCAGCGCCGGCACCCGTGCTGATCTTCTTCAGGTCGGCGGTCGACTTGCTGGTGTCCACCTCGGGGTCGGCAAACCAGCCGGCCGCGAACCGCACCGGCCTGTCGCAGGGCAGCAGGCCGGCGGCCGGGGGTTGCGCCGGCGGCTCGGCGCCCTTGGCGGGCGCGACGAAGGCCGAGGCCAGGAGCAGGGCGAGGGATGGGCGCATGGTGTCCCCCGGTTGTCGGCCGGACGGCACCCCGGCTGAAGTGCCGGACGGGGCCACGCCGGCACTTCGGCCGGGTCGATGCCGCCTGGCCTCGCGGAACCAGGCTGGCTGGCGCGATTCAGGCCGCGCAGATCAGCCCGTGAAGCCGTCCTTCAGGCCCGACCAGCAGTCGGCGTAGGCCCCGTCCAGCGCGCCGCAGCCCAGCGCAAACGCGGTGGGCCTGAAGCGCCAGCGGCTTTCCAGCATGAAGGCCAGCGTGTGGTCCAGCTTGTGCGGCTGCAGGGCGGCCTGGCTGGCCTTGTCGAAGGCCTCGGCGTCGGGGCCGTGCGGCACCATGCCGTTGTGCAGGCTCATGCCGCCCGGCTTGAAGCCTTCGGGCTTGGCGTCGTACTGGCCATGCACCAGGCCCATGAATTCGCTCATCAGGTTGCGGTGGTACCAGGGTGGGCGGAAGGTGTCCTCGGCCACCATCCAGCGCGGCGGGAAGATCACGAAGTCACAGTTCGCGGTGCCCGGCGTGTCGCTGGGGCTGGTCAGCACGGTGAAGATACTGGGGTCGGGGTGGTCGAAGCTGATCGACCCGATGGTCATGAAGTTCGCGGTGTCGTACTTCAGCGGTGCCAGGTTGCCGTGCCAGGCCACCACGTCGAACGGTGTGCGCGGCTGGGTGGTGCGCCACAGGCGGCCGCCGGTCTTGCGGATGATCTCGAACAGCCTGTCCTGCCGGGCGTCGAAAGCCGCCACCGGTGCGAGGAAGTCGCGCGGGTTGGCCAGGCCGTTGCTGCCGATGGGGCCCAGTTCGGGCAGGCGGAAGTGCGCGCCGTAGTTTTCGCAGACATAGGCGCGCGAGGGCCCCTGCACCTGCACGCTGAAGGCCAGGCCGCGCGGGATGAGCACGACCTCGCCGGGCTGGGCGTCGAGCACACCGAGTTCGGTGACGAAGCTCAAGGTGCCCTGCTGTGGCACCACCAGCATCTCGCCGTCGGCGTTGACCAGGGCGCGGCCGTCCATCGAACGGTTGATCAGCGCCAGGTGGGCGGCCATGCCGGTCTGGGCGTCGGGGTCGCCGTTGACGACGATGCTGCGCAGGCCGTCGACGAAGTCCATCGGTTCCGGTGGCACGGGCACGGGGTTCCAGCGCAGCGGGTCGGGGGGGGCGTGTTCGCCTTCGGCCGCGCCGCTCTTCCAGTGCGGCTGGCTGTAGGGCGCGTAGGTGCCGGTCACCACGCTGGGCTGCCGGCGGTAGACCCAGGTGCGGCGGTTCTCGGCGCGAGGGGCGGTGAAGGCGCTGCCCGAGATCAGTTCGGCATACAGGCCGCCCGGGGCCTTCTGCGGGCTGTTGCGCCCCTGCGGCAGCGTGCCCGGCACGGCTTCGCTGACAAACTGGTTGCCGAAGCCGGCCAGGTACTGGCGGGGGGGTGCGGTGTTCATGGGGCTTCTTCCGTGTTCAGCGCGCTGCAGCGCGCGCGGCCTGCAGCGCCTCCAGCAGCACGTCATGGCGGCCGATGTGGTTGGCCAGCAGCAGCACCAGGCGCGCGTTGAGCGCGTGGCTCTCGGCTTCGGCCAGGTCCTTGTGGCTGTCGATCAGCGCTTCGTAGAAAGGGTCGGGCGCTTCGAGATGGGGTTCGGTGATCAGGGCCATTGCAGGGCTTTCTTCAGCGCCGCCGCGATGTCGGCGGCGGCGGGTGCACGCCAGCGCGCGCAGACATGCTGGTCCGGGCGCAGCAGCACCACCGTGCCCGCCTGCGCATCGTAGCGTTCTGCGGCCAGGCCGCTGGCCGGCAGATGCAGCACCTGGACCTGGGCCAGGCCCCGGCTGCCTTGGGCCACGGCCGCTTCGACCTCGGTGCCAGTCGCGCCGAACACCAGGGCCGCGAAACCCGGGCCCGTCAGCCGGCGCAGCAGCCAGCCGCCATCGGCCAGTGGCGCGTCAGCGGCCGGTGCGCCGGGCTGCATCGTGCCGCTGAAATGGTCGCGGTCGGGCGTGTTCAGCGGGCTGGTGTGCAGCGTGGTCGGCACCGACAGGCGACCGCTGTTGACGATGCGGCGCGCGAAGGGGTGATGCCGGGCCAGGTCCAGCGTGGCGTCGCGGAACAGCCGCGAGACGGGGCTCTTGGGGGTGATGAAGTCGGTGGCCCGGGTGGAGTTCAGCAGGTTTTCGTCGGCGGCGACTTCGCGCTCCGTGCCGTAGCTGTCCAGCAGGGCGCGCGGGGCCTGGCCGCGCAGCACCAGGTCGAGCTTCCAGCCCAGGTTGTCGGCGTCCTGGACGCTGCTGTTGGCGCCGCGGGCCCCGAACGGCGAGACACCGTGCGCCGAGTCGCCGACGAAGAACACGCGGCCGTGGACGAAGCGCTCCATGCGCTGGCAGGCAAAGGTGTAGACGCTGGCCCATTCCAGTTCGAAAGGCACAGGGTGGCCGAAGGCGGCGCGCATCATCGCGTCCACGCGCGGCCGGATGCGTTCTGGCCGCTTCTCGGCTTCGGGGTCGGCGTCCCAGCCCAGCTGGAAGTCGATGCGCCAGACGTTGTCGGGCTGGCGATGCAGCAGCACGCTCTGGTTCGGGTGGAAGGGCGGGTCGAACCAGAACCAGCGCTCGGCCGGGAAGTCGGCCGCCATCTTCACGTCGGCGATGAGAAAGCGGTCGCGGAAGACGCGGCCCTTGCTTTCCTGGCCCAGCAGGCCGCGCAGCGCCGAGCGTGAGCCGTCGCAGGCGGCAACGAAGTCGGCCTGCAGCGCATGGCGGCCTTCGGGGGTGTCCACGCCCAGCAGCACACCGCTTTCCTGCTGTTCACAGGAGGCTACTGTGTTCTGCCAGCGGATCTCCAGGTTCGGCAGTTCGGCCGCGCGCAGCGCCAGAAAGGCTTCGGCGTAGTACTGCTGCAGGTTGATGAAGGCCGGCCGCTGGTGGCCGGGTTCGGGCAGCAGGTCGAAGCGGTAGAGCAGGTCGTTCCTGAAGAACACCTTGCCCACGTTCCATTGAACGCCCCTGGCGCACATGGCATCGCCCACGCCCAGCCGGTCCCAGATTTCCAGCGTGCGCTTGGCAAAGCAGATGGCGCGCGAGCCGCTGGACAAGCGGTGGTCGTTGTCCAGCACCAGCACGCGCTGGCCGCGGTCGCGCCCGCGCAGGGCCAGGTCGATGGCCAGGCTCAGGCCCGTGGGGCCGGCGCCCACCACCACCACCGGGTGGCGCACGGGGGCAGACGCGTCCTGGTCGGGCGAACGGCGGTAGCCAAACTCATGGCGCTGCACGGCGGCGCCGTCGCTGTCATAGGACAGGCCCACGGCTTCAGCCTTCGAGCGTTTCCCACATCTCGCGGTCGCGCTCGGCCGTCCAGATGCGTGGGTGCGGGTGCTGGGTGGCTTCGTCGTAGCAGCGGGTCACGTCGAAGGGCATGCAGTGGTCGAAGATCACCCAGTGGCCATACAGCGGCTTCAGCGCCGCGTAGGTGTCCTTGTAGACGGTGTTCAGGTCCTTGCCGGCATCGGCCCCGGCCTTGACATGCTTCCACACGTCGGCAATGAAGCCGCTGGTGACTTCCAGGCCCTTCTGCACCTGCGCCTGCCCCTTCAGCGCCGGACCGCGCCCGGGCACCAGCGCCAGGGGTTGCAGGGCGGCCAGGTTCTTCAGCGTCTGCGGCCAGTCCTGGAAGTAGGCGTCGCCGGCGTAGGGCGTGGCGTCGAACTCGACCAGGTCGCCCGACAGCAGCGTGCGTTCCTGCGGCAGCCAGACCACGGTGTCGCCCTTGGTGTGGCCGCGGCCCAGCTGCAGCAGCTGCACTTCCAGCCGGCCCAGCCACAGCGTCATCTTGCCGGTGAAGGTGATGGTGGGCCAGGTCAGGCCGGCGGGCACCGTCTCGACGTTGCGGAACAGCCGCGGGAAGCGTCCGATCTCGCTGGCCTTGTCCTGTTCGCCACGTTCCCGGATGAGGTCGAGCGTGTCCTGGCTGGCGATGATCTGCTGCGGCTGGTAGGCCGAAGCGCCCAGCACGCGCACCGCGTGGTAATGCGTGAGGACGACATAGCGGATGGGCTTGTCGGTGACTTCGCGGATGCGGCGGACGACGTCGGCCGCCATGGCCGGCGTCGCCTGGGTGTCGGCCACCAGCACGGCGTTGTCGCCGATGACGATGCCGGTGTTCGGGTCGCCTTCGGCGGTGTAGGCCCAGGCGTGTTCTGACAGCTGCTCGAAGGTGACCTTTTTTTCTTCAAGGTCGGCCTGGCTGGCGAATGCTTTGGTGTTCATGGGCGGTTCTGATTTGTCTTAAACGAACAGGTTTGCTGCTGGTCGAAGTTTAGTTCTGGATTTGCCATTGTCAAACCCGTTCGCCAGAATGCACCATGAACAAGAACCTGGGAACGAACCTGGTGGACGAATCCGGCAAGGCGCAGCGCAACATCCAGTCGGTGGAGGTGGGCGGTCGGCTGCTCCTGGCCCTGGGCCGCAGCCTGGGGCCGATGACGCTGAAGGACCTGGCCGCGCGGGCCGACCTGCCGCCCTCGCGCGCCCACCCCTATCTCGTCAGCTACGGTCGCCTGGGCCTGGTGCAGCAGGACGCGGCCAGTGGCCTGTATTCATTGGGCCCGGCGGCGCTGCAGCTGGGGCTGACGGCGCTGGCGCAGTGCGACCCGGTGCGGGCCGCCGAGCCGGTGGCCGCAGCACTGGCAGCCCAGACAGGCCAGGCCGTGGCCGTGGCGGTGTGGGGCAACTTCGGCCCCACCGTCGTGCGCATGGTCGACGCCCGGCAACCGCTGCACGTGGCCATGCGTGCGGGTTCGGTGATGTCGCTGTTCGGCACGGCCACCGGACGCGCGTTTGCGGCCGTGATGCCGTCGCAGCAGATTGCTGCTGTGCTGGCCGGCGTGCCCATTGGCGGCCAGGATGCTGCAGTGCGGCAGCAGGACTGGGACGCCGAGCGCATGGCCGCGAAGGACGACTACAGGCGCCACGGCTGCACACGTGCGGTGGGTCGCCCGATGCCGGGCGTGAACGCCTTCAGTGCACCGGTGTTCAACCATGACGGCGAACCCGTGCTCGTGCTGACCCTGCTGGGCCACCAGGATCACGTGCCTTCGGCCTGGTCCTCAGGCATGGCCTTGGCCGTCAGGACATCGGCCGCCGAGGTGTCATCGCGCCTGGGTTGGCCACAGCCGAAGGCCTGAGCGCTGTCGGTCCCGGTGTGATCCGGTTCGTCTCAAGCCGAGACGCCCGCCACGCCCTTGGTCCCTGTGCCACCTGGGTGACCAGGCCCGAAGTCGTCAGGTACGGGGCTTGCAGCAGGCGTGGTGCCCCGGACCCTTGCCGAGGGACGATGAACAACGAATCGGGAACTGGAGACAAGCCATGCAGCCCATCCACACCGCCGCCACCGCCTCTGGCGACAGGCTCAACGCGCTCGAAGACGCGCTCTACCGTGGCCACATCGGCCGCCGCAGCTTCATCCTGGGGGCCGTGGCCGCAGGCGCCAGCCTGGCCAGTGCGCAGGCCATGGCGCAGGACGGCGTCGACGCTGCCATCACCCAGCTCTACAACGCGCGCAACCTGCAGGCCGAATACGACTTCATCGTCATCGGCAGCGGCAGCGCAGGCGCCGTGGTGGCCGGGCGCCTGGCTGCCGAAACCGACGCCCGCGTGCTGGTGCTCGAAGCCGGCGGCACCGACCAGGTGGCGGCGGTGCTGAACCCGGGCATGTGGCCCGCCAACATCCGCAGTGAACGCGACTGGGGCCATTCGGCCGCGGCAGCCAAGGCGGTGAACAACCGTTCGCTGATCCTGCCCATGGGCAAGGTCGTGGGCGGAGGATCGTCCGTCAACGCCAGCGTCTGGGCGCGTGGCCACAAGAACGACTTCGACGGCTGGGCCGCCGAGACGGGTGACGTCGGCTGGAGCTATGCGCGCGTGCTGGACATCTACCGCCGCATCGAGGACTGGCAGGGCCCGCCCGACGCGGCCCGGCGCGGCAAGGGCGGGCGCCTGTGGGTCGAACCGGCGCGCAATGCCAATCCGGTGGCCGCGGCCATGCTCGACGCTGCGGCCTCGGTGGGCATCCCGAAGTTCGCCGACATGAACGGCGCGCTGATGGAAGGCGCCGGCGGCGTGGCCATGGCCAACCTGCGCATCCGCGATGGCCGCCGGCGCAACATCCCTTCGGACTACCTGTACCAGGCGCTGAAGCGGCCGAACATCACCTTGCTGACAGGCGCCGAAGTGCAGACGCTCACGATGCAGGGGCAGAAGGTCACGGGGGTGAGCTTCCTGCGCAACGGCACGCTGCAGACCGTGAAGGCCGCGCGCCGCGTGGTGCTGAGCGCGGGGGCCATCAACACGCCGAAGATCCTGATGCTCTCGGGCATCGGCGAAGAAGCCGAGCTGAAGCATCATGGCCTCAAGACCGTGGCGAAGCTGCCCGGCGTGGGCCGCAACTTCCAGGATCACGTGCTGGTGGCCGGCTGCGTGTGGGAATACAAGCAGGCGCTGCCCCCGGCCAACAACGCCGCCGAAGCCACCTTCTTCTGGAAGAGCGACCCGGCCCTGCCCACGCCCGACCTGCAGCCTTTCCAGATCGAGGTGCCGTTCACCTCGGAAGTCACCGGCCCGCAGTTCAAGGCGCCAGCCGGTTCCTGGACCATCGCGCCCGGCCTGGTGCGTCCGAAGAGCCGCGGCCGGGTCACGCTGGCTTCGGCCAATCCCGCCGACATGGCCTTGATCGACGGCGCTTTCCTCAGTCACCCCGACGACGTAAAGGCGCTCCTGCGTGGCATCGAACTCAGCCGCGAGATCGGCAATTCAGCGGCGATGAAGGAATTCGTGAAGCGCGAAGTGATGCCCGGCCCGCTGGGACGCGAAGCCATGACCGACTTCCTGCGCAATGCCGCCGGCACCTATTTCCACCAGAGCTGCACCTGCAAGATGGGCCGCGACGAGATGGCCGTGGTGGACGGCCGCTTGTCGGTGCGTGGTGGCGTCGAGGGCCTGTCGATCGCCGATGCCTCGGTGATGCCCAGCGTGTCCACGGGCAACACCATGGCGCCCACCGTGGTCATCGGCGAGCGCATGGCCGACATCCTGCTGTCCCAGCGCTGAGTGCCCGCTACCGGCCGCTGTCGCAGGCCGCCGGCTCGGGATCGGCCTTCAAGCGACGGTAGAGCGTGGCGCGCCCGATGCCCAGCAGTGCCGAAGCCGCCGTGACGTTGCCACGCGTTCGCCGCAGTGCTTCGGCGATGGCCTGGCGCTGGATGCCCTGCATCGACAAGGCTTGCGGGCTGTCATTGCCGTCATGGCCTCGATGACCGGGATGCGCAGGCCCCGGCGGCGCTGCCGGGGTGCCGGGCCCGAAATCCTGCAGGGCCAGCGCGCGGCCGGGCTCGGCCAGCGCAAAAGCCAGCGTCAGCGCGTGCTGCAGTTGGCGGACGTTGCCCGGCCAGGCCTGTTCGCGCAGGTGTGCCCGCAAGGGCGGGCCCAGCCTGCTGGCGTCGGCGCCGATGCGTTGGCACAGGCTGTCGACGATGGCATCGAAGTCATCGCGTGCCCGCAAGGCTGGCACTTTCAGTTCGAAGCCGCTGATGCGGTAGTACAGGTCTTCGCGGAAGCGGCCTTCGGCCACCAGGGCCTGCAGCGGGCGGTGCGTGGCACAGATGACGCGCACGTCCACCGACCTGGGCTGGGCGGCGCCGACCGGCAGCACTTCGCCCCGGTCCAGCACGCGCAGCAGGGCCACCTGCAGTGGCAGGGGCATGTCGCCGATCTCGTCGAGCAGCACCGTGCCGCCGCGCGCGGCTTCGAACTTGCCCACGCTGCCGCCACGCGTGGCACCGGTGAAGGCGCCTTCGACATGGCCGAACAGTTCGGAAGCGATGAGCTCGGGCGTGAGGGCCCCGCAGTTGATGGCCAGGAACGGCGCCTGCGCCCTTTGGCTGGCCTGATGCAGCGCCCGCGCGGCCACCTCTTTGCCGACGCCGGTCTCGCCGGTGACGAGGACGGGAAGGCCCGCTTCCAGGGCACGCAGCGCCACACCCTGCGCAGGCGGGAGTGAGCAGCTTGCCTTGGCCGGACCGGCCTGGCCGATCGCCGTTCGGTTGGCCGAGGCTGCCGGTGCCGGGCCAGCCAGCGCCATGCCGCGCAGGCGCACGCCGCCGTGCAGTGGCAGCACCCGGCTGCCGGCGCGCTGCTGCATGGCTGCTGACGTCCAGGCCCCAAAGCGTTCTTCGAACAGGTCTTCGAAGCTCAGGCCCGGGCGCAGCACGGGCAGGTCGAGCGCATGGCGCGCGGCGGCATTGGCCGCCAGCAGCTGGCCGTCGCGGTCGAAGCCCAGCGTGGCGCCGTGGGTGTCGGCCAGCTCGATGCGCATGAACACCGGCAAGGTTTCGAACAGCCGGCGCTCGATCTGCTGCGCACAGCGGTGCGTGAGCCCCATCACGCCGGTCACGACATGGGGGGCGTCGCGCGTCACGTCCACCGTGCCCAGCAGATGGCCACGGGGGTCGAAGACGGGCGCGGCACAGCAGTGGAAGATCTGGTTGTTGGCGAAGTAGTGCTCGGCGCCCAGCACGCGCACCGTGCGCTGCTCGGCCAGGGCCAGGGCCATGGCGCTGGTGCCGATGGCGGCTTCAGACGCGTCGACGCCGGGGCGGAAGGCCTGGCGCATGGGCCGGCAGTGGCGGTCCAGCGCGCCGGCCACCGCCAGCACCTGCCCAGCCGTGTTGGTCAGCATCACGGCGTAGCCGACGTTCGACACGCAGCCAGCCAGCGTGTCGAGTTCTGGCGCAGCGGCCTGCAGCAGCCGGTGTTCGCGGTCGAGCAGCGCGCGCAGGTGGCTGCGCTGCACCGGGTCGAACACCACCGCGTCCTGCGGCTCACGGCCCCGTTGGCGACAGCGCTCCCAGGACCGCAGCACGGGTCGTTCGAGCAAGCCTTCAGGCAGCAGGCCGTCATCGAAGTAGTGATGGCGGGCCTTCCAGATGCGCTCGGCCTGGTAATCGATGCGCGATGCGGTTGAAGCCGCTGCAGGGTGGTTCATGGACATCGTGCCTCGTGATGTCGGGTTCACTTTAGTTCAGGTCCTGGCAGGCCCCATCAGCGCTTACCCGGCAACGCCAAGGGCTCGGCCACCAGGGGCGGGTTCAGTCGAGCTGCACAAGGACGCGGTCGCCCTCGAGCTTCACCGGGTAACAGCGCAGCGGCGCAGTGACCGGCGCGCACGCGGGCTGGCCGTCGCGCACGTCGAACCTGCCTTGGTGCAGCGGGCATTCGATCTCGTGTCCGTCGAGAAAGCCATCGCACAGGCGGGCATGGCCATGCGTGCAGAGGTTATCGGTGGCATGCACCGCGCCGTCGACGGTGTAGATCGCCAGGTCGAGGCCGGCCACGACCACGCCGATGACGTCGTTCGTGGGCAACATGTCGGCGGCCAGTGCATCGACCCATGGGGGATTGTTCATGGCGGATTCAGATGGGATAGATGATTGAATTCGGGATCATTTCGCTGTCGTAGATGCACTCGCGCGAAGCGAACTTCAGGCCGGCCGGTGTGCGCACCACGACGTCGATGTAGCGTCCGACGTTGAACACCGTCGACAGCTCCGACAGCTTGGTGCGGAAGACGGCGTAGTTGGCTTCGCTGCGGATGCGCCCGCCCTCGGTGCTGCGCACCAATGGCGCGCCCACCACGTGACGCTGGTAGTAGGGGTCGTGGAACAAGGTTTCCTGGATGCCGTAGACCCGGTCCTTCAGCATGCCCTTGCTGGTGAACGACAAGGTGGCCAGTGGAAAGCCGCGTTCGTGGTTCTCGCGCGGCTGCAGGCGGTAGACGCAGTCGTCGGTGAAGAACTCGGGCCACAGGTCCCACCGCCCGGAGTCGACGGCCATGGCGTAGTCGGCATAGAGCTGGGTCAGCGCCAGCCAGTCATCGAAGTTCAGGCTTGCAGTCGTGCCCATCGCTCAGGCCTCCATCACCTGGCGCCAGTAGCGATACATGCCGCGGATCAGCGTTTCGGTGACCATGTGCTCGGTGTCCTCCACCCCGTGGCCGCCCAGTTCGGCCAGGGTGCGATGAAAGGGTTTGCTCTCGAAGGCCTGCTGGCTGAATTCGATCACCTCGCCATCGTCGGCCGACACGAAGCCGGCCGGGCCGAACAGGTTGGCCTGGGTCAGGCGGCGGTTTGTCATCTCGTCGCTGTCGTCAGCGAAGCCGAAGTGGGTCCAGACGAAGTCGAACGAACCGTGGCCATTGGGCTGTATGTGGCGCGTGCTGACGCTGTTCACCTGCTGCTGCAGGATGACGCTGGGAAAAATGGTCGTCATCACGGCGGTGGGCCCACCCCACCAGGCCTCGGGCACGATGTCGATGAAGCTGGGGTCGTGCAGGGTCATTCCGGCCTTGAAGCTGGACACCTGGGTCACCTGCGCTGCCTGGCCCGACTGTCCCGCACTGCCCGCACTCCCGCGGGTGCTGATCATCGCGGCATGGCGATGCTGCGCGTCCATGCGCAGCTGGCTCTTGTTGTCGGCGCGCCAGAGTCCGAAGGTGACGAACCAGGTGTGCAGCAGACCCGGGTGGTAGGGGTCCTTGATGTTTTCCTGCATCAGCTTCCAGTTGCCCGGGATGCGCTGGCGGTTGTAGCCCAGGATCTTCAGCTGGCGGCCATCGAACAGTCGGTCGAAGTAGCCCAGGATGGTGGGGCCCAGGAAGTCCTCGAGCGGTTCGACATCGGGGTCGAAGGAAGCGAACACCACGCCCCCGCGGCGCGCCACCGAGAGCCGGGTGAGCGCGTGGTCGGTGGTCTTGAAGTCGGCGGGCATGCCGCCATGCACCTGGCCGTCCTGCTTCACGCCGCGGCGGAAAGGCACACCCTGCAGTTCGCCCTTCAGCGTGTAGCTCCACTGGTGATAAGGGCAGACGAATTCCTTGCGGTTGCCATGCCGTTCACGGCAAAAGCGCATGCCGCGGTGGGCGCAGACGTTCTCGACCACGTGGATGCCCCCTTCGGCGTCGCGCGTCATGATCACCGACCGTTCGCCCACGACCGTGCGCTTGAAGTCACCCGCATTCGGCACCTCGGCTTCCAGGCCCACGTAGCACCAGTGCGCCTTGTAGAAGAAACGTTCCAGCTCGCGCCGGTAGATCTCTTCGCTGGTGTAGGCGAGAAAGGGGATGCGGTGGGTGCTTTCGCCGCCTTCCCACACCGGCTGGGTCGGGAACACCGTCGATGCCTCGTTCATGTCTCTTCTCCTCCACATCGGTCGCAGCGGACCTCAGCCCGTGACCCGCATTTCGATGCTTCCCAGGCCGGCGATCTCGCCGCGCAGGGTGTCGCCAGCCACCACCGCTTTCACGCCTTCGGGCGTGCCGGTCATGATCAGGTCGCCGGGCTGCAGCGTTTCGTAGTCCGACAGCTGGGCCACGCACTCGGCCACCGACCAGATCAGCTTGGCGATGTCCGAGGCCTGGCGCGGCTGGCCGTTCACGCTCAGCGTGATGGCGGCGCTGGCCGGGTGGCCGATGTCCTGCGCGCGGTGCAGCACGCCAATGGGTGCAGACATTGCAAAGGACTTGCCGAATTCCCAGGGCCGGCCTTGGTCGCGCGCCTGAAGCTGCAGGTCGCGCCGCGTCATGTCCAGGCCCACGGCGTAGCCGTAGACGTGGTCCAGTGCCGTGGCCACCGGGATGTCGCGCCCGCCGCGGCCGATGGCCACCACGAGCTCGATCTCGTGCTGGTAGTTCGTCGTCTTCGACGGGTAGGGTACGGCGACGGGCCGGGCGGCGTCGACCACGGCAGCAGCGGGCTTCATGAAGAAGAAGGGCGGTTCGCGGTCAGGGTCCTTGCCCATCTCCCGTGCATGGGCCGCATAGTTGCGGCCGACGCAGAACACACGGTGCACGGGAAAGCGCTCATCGCGCCCGGCGATGGCCAGGGTGGGCAAGGGTGGGGCGTCGATGGCGAGTTTCATGGCGGAGTCTCGTTGGGGCTGCTGGGTGATGGATCAAAGGCGTGGGCAGGTCGGGCCGGTGCGCGTCAATCAAGGGTTCAGCGCCCCTCGCGTTGCTCGCGCCACAGCCCCAGCGCCTGTTGCACCGGCCGGTCGGAAAAGCTGAACAGCAGGCTGTTGCTGTCGGCGCGCAGTTGCAGGGCCTGCCAGGAAGGCACGACGAAGACATCGTTCTCGTCGAAGCGCCAGCTGTGTTCGCCCACCCGCACTTCGCCACCGCCTTGCAGGCATACGTGCACGCTGCCGTCGGTCGAGCGCACGGCCTGGGTTTCGAAGCCTGCCGGCAGCCATTGCGCAAAGGCGCCGATGGTGGGCATCGGCGAAGCGCCGGTGGCCGGGTTGACGAAGCGCAGCTTGTGGCCGTGGTGGGGGTCGGGCTGACCTTGAGCGATGGCCAGCAGCGAAGCCCGGGTGCGGTCGTAAGGGTAGACGAACACGCGGGTGGGTTCGGCAGGGCGGGGCTGGTAATCCAGCGGCAGCATGTTCGCGCCGTAGCGCGCCAGCGCGTCGCCTTCGGGGCGCAGCGGCTGCTGGCTGGGGCGTTCGCTGCGTTCGGCGAAACCGGCGTCGAGAAAGCGCACGATGGGAATGTCCAGCCCGTCCAGCCACACCACGGGTTGGCTGCCCAGGTTGCCGTGCTCATGCCAGGTCCACGAAGGGGTGATGATGAAGTCGCCACGGCGCATGGTGGTGCGTTCGCCGTCGACGGCGGTGTAGGCGCCTTCGCCGTCCAGCACCAGGCGCAGCGCCGATTGCGTGTGGCGGTGCGCTGGAGCCACCTCGCCCGGCATGATGAGCTGCAGCCCGGCGTACAGCGACTGCGTGATGCACGACTGCCCGCGCAGCGCCGGGTTTTCGAGGATCAGCACGCGGCGCTCGGCTTCCTCGGCGCTGATCAGCTGGCCGGCTTCCATCACCTGGCTGCGCAGTTCGGCATAGCGCCACAGGTGGGCCACCACGGGCGTACGCGGCTGAGGCGGCACCAGCGCGCCCAGCACTTCCCACAGCGGCGTCATGTGTTGCTGGCCGATGCGGCCATAGAAATCTGCGCGCTGGCGTTGCGCTTCGGCGGAGAGCGGGGCGGTGTGCATGGGGTTTCCTCAGTGGCCCTGGGCGTAGAAGGCGTCGGCGACGATGTGTTCGGCAGCTGCGCCCTTGCGCCGCGCCAGCAGGGTGGCGGCTTCCACCATCGGCGGTGAACCGCAGAGGTAGACGCGCCAGCCTTGCAGGCTGTCGAGGTCGTGTTCGATGGCGTCGGTGACCAGGCCGCAGCGCTGCGTGGCCGGGTCGCCGCCCGAACCCACGACCACGTGCAAGGCCAGGCTGGGGTGCTCCCGCTGCAACTGCTGCAGCCAGGGCAGGCCATAGATGTCACGTGGCGAGCGCACGCCGAAGTACAGGCGGATGGGGTTCGGCATGTGCTGCGCTGCTGCGCCGCGAAGGATGGACAGGATGGGTGCCAGCCCGGTGCCACCGGCCACGCACAGCATCGGCCCTTCATGCTTGCGCCGCAGGTAGGCCGAACCCAGGGGCCCGCTGAGCTTGACCCCGTCGCCTGGCTTCAGCTGCTGCGCGATGTAGCCGCTGACGCGTCCTTCGGGCACGCGGCGCACGTGGAATTCGAGCAGTGCGTCGCTGCACAGGCCGGCCATCGAATAGGGGCGCGCCAGTTCCGGCGTGAACTGCAGCTGCACGTACTGCCCGGGTGAAAACTCGATGGGCTTGGCCGGGCGCAGCAGCAGGCGCTGGATGTCGTGCGTCGGGTGTTCGATGGCCACGACCGTGGCCTTGATGGTGCGCGCCGGGTGCACCACGGCTTCGTCGGGCTCGGGGATCTCGATCGTGCAGGGCCCGGTCAGGGTGGTCTGGCAGGCCAGCACGCTGTTGTCGGCGCCATCCAGAGGGCGGCGCTGCTCGCCCGTGCCTTCAAGCACCTCGCCTGCCGTCACGCGGCAGCGGCAAATGCCGCAGCGTCCGGCCATGCAGGAATAGGACATCGGCACCCGGGCCTGCTGCAGGGCCTGCAGCAGGTTGGCGCCAGGCTGGACCTGGATCGTGCGGTTGAGGGGTTGAACGAGGAGATCCATGGCAGCAGGTTTGCGGTGCGCGGATCATTCCCGTTCCTGGTCATGCAGAAAATAGAATGTCTTGAATGTGGTGTATCACTGCCAGTGATGGGAAGCAGCCATGGAGTTGACCGACATCGACCTGAACCAGCTCGTGCTGTTCCAGCAACTGATGGTGGAGCGGCGCGTCTCCCGCGTGGCCGAGAACCTGGGTCTGACGCAGCCCGCCGTCAGCAACACCCTGGCCAAGCTGCGCCGGCAGTTCGGCGACGATCTGTTCGTGCGTACCCCCCAGGGCATGGTGCCCACGCCCTTTGCCGAGCAACTGGCCGAACCCATCGGCTATGCGCTGGGCATGATCCACAGCGGCCTGAACCAGGCCAGCCGCTTCGAAGCCGCCAGCGTCCAGCGCGACATCACCATCGGCATGACCGACATCGGCGAGATCGTTTTTCTACCCAGCCTGCTGGAACGCCTGCGCCAGCAGGCGCCCGGGCTGTCGCTCCACACCGTGCGCACCACCGCCACCAACCTGCGCGAAGACATGGAAGCCGGCAAGGTGGACCTGGCCATCGGCCCGCTGCCGCAACTGAAGGCCGGCTTTTTCCAGCGCCGGCTGTTCCGCCAGCGCTATGTGTGCCTGTTCAGGCAGGGCCATGCGCTGGACCGCAAGCGCTTCACGCTGGCCGACTTCAAGGCCGCCGAGCACCTGGTCATCGTCTCGGCCGGTACCGGTCATGGCAAGGTCGATGAACTCATCCGCCGCGCCGGCGTGGCGCGCAGCGTGCGCCTGACGGTGCCGCACTACGTGGGCGTGGGCCACATCCTGCAGCGCACCGAGATGCTGGCCACCGTGACCGAGCGCCTGGCGCACAGCCTGAAAGAGCCCTTTGGCCTGACGCTGCGGCCGCACCCGGTGGAATTGCCCGAGATCGCGATCAACCTGTTCTGGCACGCCAAGGTGCACCGCTCTCCGCTGCACCAATGGCTGCGCGGCCAGGTCTTCGACCTGTTCGGTGAAGGCAAGGGCGCTTTGGCCCCGGGCTGAGGCCCCGGTTCGCAGCCCCGGCTCAGGCGGCCTTCAGCACCCCGACCTTGGCCGCATCGCGCGCCAGTTCCTCACGCGTGGTGATGCGCCTGAACCAGACCGTCACCGCGCTGGACGAGACGACGATGAACAGCGAATACAGCACCGGAATCAGCAGCACTTCCTGCTGCTGCGTGCCGGTGAAGGTGAGCAGCACGATCAGCACCGCCAGCGGGCCGTTCTGGATACCGGTTTCCAGCGCGATGGTGCGTGAACGCCGCGCGTCCTGCCGCAGCAGCCGCGACAGGCCGTAGCCCAGCACGAAGCCCGCCAGCCCCAGCCCGATGCTGGCCGCATAGACCGGGAAGCCCGTGGACAGCAGCAGCGGCCAGTTGCGTGGCACCCAGCTCACCACCAGGAACAGGATCACCAGCACGCCCAGCAGGCCGCCCACCATCTCGACGACGGCGCCGATGTTGGCGTTCCACTTGCGCAGCGCGATGCCCAGCAGCGTGGGCACCAGCAGCACCACCAGCACCTGGACGACGTTGCCGGTGGGCACCTTCCATTCGCCTTCGATGCCTGCGCTGTAGAAGCCCAGCGTCAGCGGCACCATCAGCACGGCCACCAGAGTCGAGCTCATGGTCATCAGGATCGACAGGCTCAGGTTGCTCTTGCTGAAGTAGGCGAAGATGTTGCTGGTGGTGCCGCCGGGCATGCATCCCATCAGGATCAGGCCGACCGCGTAGGCCGGCGGCAGTTGCAGGGCCTTGGCAAGCAGGAAGGCCAGCAAGGGCATCAGCCCGTATTGGCACAGCATGCCCACGGCCACGCCGACGGGCTTGCGCAGCGCGATGGCAAAGTCCTTGAAGGTCAGGCTGGCGCCCATGCCCAGCATGATGACCATCATCATCACGCCCAGCAGCCGGGTCTCGGTTTCACTCAACATCGTTTCTGTCCTTGGCAGGTCTTGTTCGGGTTCGGCTTCAGCCCGGGCGGCGTGCGGCCAGGGCCTCGGCGCGCAGGTCCTTGCGCAGGATCTTGCCCACCGGGGTCTTGGGCAGTTCGTCGCGGAAGTGCAGTTTCGCGGGCATCTTGTAGCCGGTCAGCAGTTCGCGGCAGTGCGCAAGAAGCTCGGCTTCGGTGACGCGGGTGGCCATGTCTTCGCGCAGCACCACGTAGGCGTGCACGGCCTCGCCGGTCTTGGCGTCGGGCAGGCCGATGACGGCGGCTTCCAGCACCGCGTCGTGGCGCGCCAGCGCGTCTTCGATCTCGTTCGGGTAGACGTTGAAGCCGCTGACCAGCACCAGGTCCTTCTTGCGGTCGACGATGCGGAAGGTGCCTTCGGCGTCCATCACGGCCACGTCGCCGGTGTAGAGCCAGCCGTCCTTCAGCACTTCGGCCGTGGCCTCGGGGCGCTGCCAGTAGCCGCGCATCACCTGCGGGCCACGCACGCACAGTTCGCCGGGCTGTCCCAGGGCCACTTCGCCCCCGGCGTCGTTCACCAGCTTGATGTCGGTGCCGGGCACGGGAATGCCGATGCTGTCTTTCTTGCGTGGGCCGTGCAGCGGCTGGAAACACACCACGGGCGAACATTCCGTCAGGCCGTAACCTTCGGCCAGCGGCGCGCCTGTCACTTTCTCGAAGCGTTCCACCACCGCGTGGTGCATGGCGGCGCCGCCACCGCCGCCGGCTTTCAGGTGCTTGGGCGGGAAGGCGCTGAACCACTCTTCGTTCAACAGCGCGTTGAAGAGCGTGTTGACGCCTGTGATCCAGGTGATCTTCTCGTTTTCCAGGGCGCGCTGCAGGTTCTGCACCGGTCGCGGGCTGGGCACCAGCACGTTGCGGGCGCCGGCCTCGAACATGCAGAGGAAGTTCACCGTGAAGGCGAAGATGTGATACAGCGGCAAGGCTGTCAGCACCACCTCGCGCCCTTCTTCGATGCAGGGTGCGGCCATCGCGCGCATCTGCGCCACGTTCCAGAGCAGGTTGCCGTGGGTCAGCTCGGCGCCCTTGGCCACGCCGGTGGTGCCGCCGGTGTACTGCAGCAGGGCCAGGTTGTCGTGGTTCAGGCCCGACCAGTAGGCCTTGGCCGAGCCGGCGTCGGCCTGCGCACCCAGCGCCAGCGCTTGCTGCAGCGTGTGCAGCTTGGCCAGGCCATGCGCGGGCACCGCCCGGTTCCAGTACTTCATCACGGCATGGGCGATGCCGCCCACCAGGGCCGGGAAGAAGTCGGTCACCTTGACCATCACCACCTGCTGCACCACGCTGCCGGGCAGCGCCTGTTCCAGCTTGTCGGCGAACAGGTCGACGATCACCACCAGCTTGGCACCGCTGTCGCTGAACTGGTGCGTCATTTCGCGCGGGGTGTACAGCGGGTTCGTGTTCACGGCCACGCAGCCGGCCTTCAGCACCCCCAGCAGCGCCACCGGCCAGGCCAGGCAGTTGGGCATCTGCAGGGCCACGCGGTCGCCGGCCTGCAGGCCGGCGACGCGGCGCAGGTAATGGGCAAAGCGGTCGCTCAGCTGGTCGACCTGGGCGTAGCTGAGGCGGCCGAACATGCCGTTGGGCAGCACACAGCTGAAGGCCACTTGTTCGGCGTGGCGCTGGCAGGCGGCGCTGGCCAGCGCCGCCAGGCTGGCGTGTGCCGGCCGCGGCAGATGGGCCTGGACCGCAGTTCCATACTGCACGAGCCAGGGCTTCAGGTGATAGGGTGGCATCGCATCCATGCGGGGGCCTCGGCGGCGAAGTGGCAGATGCGCAAGACTACGCTGCCGGGGCGGCCCTACGCCGCCCAGGACGTACCTTGGGGCCTGCGGACTTACCCGGATCACTGCGCCGCCGGCCGCGCGAGCCAAACCCTCTGATTTCTGCCGTTGCCGCAGCGCTGCGGCGTTCGACCGTCAGTCCTGGGTGATCCGGCGTTCCTTGACGATCGCGGCATAGCGGTTGCGGTCGTCGGCGATGACCTTGCCGAAGGCCGCAGGCGTCAGCACGTGCGGCTCGGCACCCAGCCCGCGGATCACAGTCGCCACGTCTGGCATCACCAGCGCGCGGTTGATCTCGGCGTTCATGCGTTCGATCATCGGCGCAGGCGTGCCGGCCGGCGCCCAGAAGCCGTGCGTGGTGCCGGCGTCGAAACCCTTCAGGCCCAGTTCGTCCAGCGTGGGCGTGTCCGGGTACAGCGGCGACCGCTTGAGGCTGCCCACCGCCAGCAGGCGCAGCTTGCCCGACTTGATGTGCGGGAAGGCCACGCCGGGATCGAAGGCGTAGTCCAGCCGGCCGCCCAGCAGGTCCTGCAGCACCTGCCCCGAGCCGCGGTACGGGATGTGCACGGTGAAGATGCCGGCCTGGGACTTCATCATCTCGCCAGCCACGTGTGGCGAGGTGCCGTTGCCCGGCGTGCCGTAGGTCAGCTTGCCCGGATTGGCCCGGGCGTGGCGCAGGAACTCGGTGAAGTTGGTGAACGGCAGGTCGGCACGGGCCACCAGGAACAGCTCGAGCCGCGCGCCGCCGGCCACGGGAACAAGGTCGCGCGTCGGGTCAAAAGGCATCCGGTTGTTCAGCAGCGGCACGATCGACAGCGCACTGCCCGAGGACAGCAGCCAGGTGTAGCCGTCAGGTGCGCTCTTGGCCGCGGCGTCGGCGCCCAGGATTCCGCCCGCACCGGCGCGGTTGTCCACCGCCACCGGCTGCCCCAGGGCTTCGGACACCGGCTTGGCCACGGCGCGGGCCACGATGTCCGGCGAGCCCCCGGCAGGAAAGTTGACGATCAGCTTCAGCGGCCGGTTCGGCCAGGCTCCGCCCTGGGCCCAGGCGCCGGGCAGGACTGCCGTGCCGGCCATCAGTGCGGCGGCGCCGCGCAGGAATTGTTTGCGTCGCATCGGGGGTGTCTCCGTCAGATCGTGATGGGAATTCTTGTCTTCAGGGCCTGGTCGGCATGAGCCGGTGCGCGCGCCAGCGCTGCCAGCCTTCGCGTTCTGGCCTCGCGCCTTCCCGGACGGCGCGAGGATAGGTTGGGGGCTGCCCCCCGGCCCTGGCAACAGCACCGCTGGTGGTGGGGACAGCCGGTCGGTCACCAGCGACGGGCTTGCAGCGGCTGTCCCGGTGCGGTCGCATCCCTTTCGGGCCGCCGCTGTCGCGGTGGCGGATCCGCATGCCGCAGCGATCTGCGGTCATTGGCTCGGGCCTCTTGGCGCTGGCCCGCGGCGCGCCCGCGGGGTTTTGCAGAACAGCGAGCGTGTCTGCGCCCACGATGCTCAGAGGTAGGTCGATGCCAGCCCGCCGTCCACCGGCAGGTTGACGCCGCTGATCCAGCGGGCGTCGTCGCCGAGCATGAAGACGATCGCCGCGGCCACTTCGTCCGTGTAGGCCGGACGCTTCATGCGGTGGGCGTCGGCCTGCACGCGTTCGTTGCCCAGCATCTGCACGAAGTCGCCGAGGATGGGCGTGAACACCGGCCCCGGCGCGACGCAGTTCATGCGCACGCCCTTGGCCAGGAACAGCTTTTGCGACTGCGTCAGCGTCCAGACGATCAAGGCTTCCTTGAAGTACTGGTAACAGGTGTCCTGCGGCACTGGATTGCGTGCCAGCCAGGCCAGGCCGGCTTCGAAGTGCGGTGTCTCGGCCAGGGCCTTGTGCAGGTTGGCGCGTGCAGGCCACTCATGGCCCAGGATCGACGAGACATTGACCACGCTGCCGCCTTCGGGCATGCGCTCGGCCAGCTTCTGCGTCAGGTGGCGCAGGCCCAGGAAGTTGACGCGGGCGACCAAGTCCACCGGCACCGTGCCGGGCACGCCGGCGATGTTGGCCAGGCCGTCGACGCGTTCGGGCAACAGGCGCAGCGCGGCGTCGATGGCGGCCTGCTCGGACAGGTCGGCTTTCACGAAACCGTCCAGGCTCAGGGTGGGGTCGTTGCGGTCCAGGCCGATGACGCGTGCGCCTTGCAGGCGCAGCAGCTTGGCGGTGTCGCTGCCGATGCCCGAGCTGACGCCTGTGACGACGATGGTCTTGCCTTGCAGTTTGTTCATGCGGAGGGGCTCCTGGTGGTGTTGACGGGAGTGGTGGCCGCCGGTGCCAGTGGCGCGGGTGTGGCTGCGGCAGCCGCAGCCTGCGCCGCAGCGCGGGCTCGCCGCTCCTGCCACAGGCCCACCAGGCCTTGCGGCAGGAACAACGCGAAGATCGCGGCCAGCGCGCCCACGCCGGCCAGGTACCAGACGCCGAAGTCGCCCAGGCTTTCCTGCAGCGTGAACAGCAGCAGCGCGCCGACGATGGGCCCGGCCAGGCTGCGCAAGCCGCCCACCAGCACCATGAACAGCATCAGCACCGACCACTGCACGCCGAAGTTGGTGCGTGGCAGGAAGGTGATGGCGCTGGCCAGCCAGGCCACGCCGGCCAGGGCACAGCCGAAGGCCGCCAGCACGTAGATGGCGCGTCGCGTCGACATCACGCGCACGCCCAGCGAGGCTGCGGCTTCGTCGTCGTCGCCCAGGGCGCGCGAAGCCGTGCCCACCGGGCTGCGCATCAGCCACCAGACGGCCAGCAGCATGCCGGCCAGGGACACCAGCGCAAAGCCGTATCCCAGGTTGCGGCGCAAGGTGGGCTCGACCGCGTTCAAGGCGATGAGCGAAGTGCCGGTCTCGCCCTGGACCAGCGGGTCGAGCATGACCAGGATGCGGATGACTTCGGCCGCCACCCAGGTGGCGATGGCAAATTCGCCGTCCTTCAGGCGCAGCAGGAAGAACGACATCACCCAGGCCACCGCGGCAGCGCCCACGGCGCCGGCCAGCAGCGCCGGGTAGGCCGATAGGCCACCGTCGACCAGCCGCAGCGCGAAATAGCCACCCAGGCCGAAGAAGGCCTGCTGACCGACCGACACCAGGCCGGCTTGCCCGGCCATCACGCCCCACATCGCGGCCAGCAGCATCAGGATGAACAGGCCGGTGAGCTTGTCGATGAGGTTGGCGCCAGCCACCAGCGGCAGCAGGGCCAGCACGAGCACCACTGCACCGCCGCCGAGCAGGGTTTGACGGGGTGTCATCACGTCACTCCCTTGGCGGCTGCGGGGCCGGGCTTGGCTGGCGCCCGGCGTGCCTGCCAGGGCCAGGCCGGCCGGCCATGCGCCGCCCGGTGCTGGGCCCACAGGCGCGCGCCCAGCACGGCCAGGAACAGCAGGTGCCCGCCGAGCTGGAAGCCCGCTGGCGACACCAGCGCGCCCAGCGATTGCGCCAGCCCGAGCAGGATGCCGCCCAGCAAGGTGCCCCAGATCGAGCCGATGCCACCAATGACCACGGCTTCGAAAGCGCTGATCAGGAGCAGCGGCCCGGAATAGGGTTCGATCGTGGCGCGCAGTGCCAGCATGGTGCCGGCCAGCGCCGCCAGCGCGATGGCGATGCCGGCAGCGGCGCGGTGCACGCGCGCTGCGTCCACACCGTTCAGCGCCGCGGCTTCGGGGTCTGAAGCCGCGGCGCGGATGGCGCGGCCCAGGCGCGTGCGCTTGAGCATCAGTTGCAGCGAGGCCAGCACCACGATGGCCAGCACCAAGGTCATCACCGGCACCTGGCCCACCACGATGTCGCCCGGCAGCGTCCAGCTGGCCCAGGACAGCGGGCCCAGCGCGTCTGCCAGTGAACGGGCGTCTGAGCCGAAAACGCCGTACAGCAGGTTCTGCAGCAATGCGCCCAGACCGATGGTCACCAGCAGCGGCAGCAGCACCCCGGCACGCAGCGTGCGCGCCAGCACCCAGCGCTGCAGCAGCGCGCCCACCAGGGCCATGATCGGCAGCGTCGCCAATGCTGCGCCCCACCAGGGCAGACCGGCATCGGTCAGCGCCAGCACCAGGTAGGCGCCGAGGATGGCGAGATCGCCGTGCGCGAGGTTGATGATGCGCATGACGCCGAACATCAGCGACAGGCCCGCGGCCAGCACGGCGTAGTAGCCGCCCAGCAGCACGCCTTGCACGATGGCGTCGATCATGGCGTGTTCTCCGCAGCAGCGGCGGCCAGGGCAGGGGCGACGTGCTCCATGCCGAAATAGGCTTCGGTGACGGCCTCGCGCGTGGTGTCGGCGCAGGCCGCCTGCAGCACGATCCGGCCCTCGCGCAGGCACATCACATGGTCGGCAAAGGCGAGCGCGCGGCCCAGGTCCTGTTCGACCAGCAGCATGGTGGTGCCAGCTTCGGTGCGCAGGGTCTGCAGGCTGCGGTAGACCTCGTCCACCACCAGGGGCGACAGGCCCAGCGACACTTCGTCCAGCAGCAGCACCTCGGGATTGCTCATCAGCGCGCGCGCGATGGCTGCGGCCTGACGCTGCCCGCCAGACAGGGCACCTGCCGGCCGGTCCAGGATGGGCTTCAGGCCAGGCAGGGCCTGCAGCGCGCGGTCGACGGACCAGGGCTGGGCAGCAGCCGCGGCGCGCGCGGGGTCGCGGTGTTCGAGCGCCACGACCAGGTTCTCGCGCACCGTCATGTCGTTCCACAGGCGGCGGCCTTCGGGCACCAGGGCCAGCCCCTGTTGCACGCGGCGGTGCGCCGGCAGGGCCGTGATGTCCTGCCCGTCCAGCGTCAGCTGGCCCGCCAGCGCCGGGTGCACGCCGGCCAGGCAACGCAGCAGGGTGGTCTTGCCGGCGCCGTTGGCGCCGATCAGCGCGACGCATTCGCCGCGTTTCAGTGCGAAGGACACTTCGCGCACGGCCACCAGCTGGCCGTGGCCGGCACGCAGGCCCTGCACTCGCAGGATGTCGTGGCGGGTCGCGTCCGCGGTGATGGCGGCGCCGCTCATGCAGCGGCCCCACCCAGATAGGCCTTCATCACCAGCGGGTTGCTCATCACCGCTGCAGGGTCGCCCTCGGCCAGGACGCTGCCGGAGTCCATGCACACCAGCCGGCCCACCACCTTGAGCAGCGCGTGCAGCACATGCTCGATCCACACCAGCGTCAGGCCTTCGGCATGCAGGCTGCCCACCAGGTCGACGAGCTTCAGGAGTTCGGCCTCGGTCAGCCCGCCGCCGATCTCGTCGAGCAGCAGCACCTTCGGGTTCGTGGCCAAGGCCCGCGCCAGCTCCAGGCGCTTGCGGTCCAGCAGGCCCAGCGTGTCGGCAGAGCGGGTGGCCAGCGCCAGCAGGCCGGTGCGTTCGAGCGACCGGTTCACTGCCGCCTGGGCAGCCGCAGCGCGCAGGCCGGCCCCATGCTGGGCGGCCACCAGCACGTTCTCGGCCACGCTCATGCTCAGGAATGGGCGCGGCACCTGGTAAGTGCGACCGATGCCTGCGCGGCAGCGCTCCGATGTGTCCCAGGCGCTGATGTCGCGACCGTCGAAATGCACGCGGCCATCGCTGGCCGGCAGGGTGCCGGCCAGCACGCCGAACAGCGTGGTCTTGCCTGCGCCATTGGGGCCGACCACGCCCAGGGCTTCGCCCCGGCGCACCTGCAGGTCCACCCCATGCAGCACCTGCAGCGCACCGAAATGCTTGCTCACGCCGCCGGCGGCCAGCACGATGTCCTGATTCATGGTTCGGCCCGGCAAGGTCGGCAGTGTGCTCAGGCCAGCTTGTAGGGTGTCATCTGTCCGGTCAGTGCCACCTTCGGGTGGTCCGCGTTGGACACGATGTTCACGCTGAACTTGCCGTTGGCGCCGCGCAGCCACTGCACGCCCACCAGGCCGGTGGTGGCGCAGTTCGGCACCGGGCCGGTGGTGAAGTCGATGTCGCCCACGGCGGTGGGGGTCTTGAGCCTGGCGATCGATGCGGCCAGCGCGGCGCGGTCGCCCGGGTTGCTGCTGGCACGCACGGCGGCCAGGGCCGCGTCGAACAGCGACGCGGTGGCGCCGATCTGCACGTTCGCCACCTTGCCGCTGGCCTTCTCGTAGCCATCGGCCAGCTGCGCGTTCGTCATGCCCGTGGCTGGCGAACTGAAGGGGAAGCTGCGGTGCCAGTAAGCGCCGGAATGGATGCCATGGCCGAGCTGGCCCAGGGCCTCCATCTCGGCCGCGAACAGGCCGGCCTTGGCCGTCTGCACCACCTTCACCTGCCGGGCCAGCCCGCGTTGCGCGGCCTGGCGCCAGAACACGGCGAAGTCGGGCGGGAAGGGGAAGGTGTTGAAGATCTCGATCTCTTCCTTGCGGAAGGCTGCAATCTGGGCTGAAAAGTCGGCCAGGCCGTTCTGGTACGGGCCAGCATCGAAAACCGTGAAGCCGGCCTTCTGCAGCGCCGGGATCAGCGAGCGGCGGATGGCGTTGCCGTCGGCGTCGGCCGGCAGCAGCATGCCGACCTTCTTGTTCGTGGCCACCTTGCTCCACTGGTCGGCATACAGCCGGGCGAAGCTGCCCACGCCGAAGCAGAAGTGGTAGCTCCACTTGAAGGGCGAGGGTTCGCCAGGCTTGGCGCCGCGGCCGAAGTAGAAGGCTTCCCAGGGGCTGGTGGTGGACAGTGCAGGCACGCCTGCGGCTTCGCAGGCGTCGGCCACCGGGTTCACCGTCTCGGGCGTGGACGTGGACAGCACGAAGTCCACCTTGTCGGCGTTGATCAGCTCGCGTGCGACTGACGCAGCGCGCACCGGGTTGCTGGTGGTGTCCTTGTCGATGAATTCCAGGTTCCAGCGCTTGCCGCCCACATCCACGCCGCCGGCCACCTGCTTGCGCACCTGGTCCAGCACCCAGCCGTCGCTTTCGCCGAACAGCGCCAGCGGCCCTGAACGCGGGCTGACCACGCCGATGCGAAGGGTGTTGCCCTGCGTGCGGCCGATCATCGGGAAGGCCGCCAGGCCAGCCGCCGCGGCACCGCCGCGCAGCACGGCACGGCGCGAGGTGGCGCGCATGGAAGAGTTGGATGGGGTGTCGTTGCTCATGCTTGTCTCCTGCACCTCGGGCGATGCCGAGTGATGGGTTGAGATGGTTGCGGGATGGAAGGGCCGCGGGCCTTCAGGCCTCTGCGTTCGGTTCAGAACAGGCTTCAGAACGGGAAACCCGGCAGTGCGGCCTTCACGGTGACCCACTGCCAGCGCGTGTATTCGTCGATGTCGGCCGGGCCGCCGACCGAGCTGCCGTTGCCGCCCAGGCCGGGGCCGCCGAAGGGGTTCACGGCGTCGTCGTTCACGGTCTGGTCGTTGATGTGCAGCATGCCGGCGTTGAGCTGCTCGCCGATGGCCATGGCACGAGACACGTCGCGCCCGATGACGGCTGCAGACAGGCCGCCCTGGCTGTTGTTGGCCAGGCTCACGGCTTCTTCGTCGGTCTTGAACGACACCAGGTTGACGAGCGGACCGAAGGGCTCTTCGTCGAAGGACCGCATGCCCGGCGTGACGCCTGACAGCACGGTGGGCTTGTAGCACAGGCCTTCGTAGGTTCCGCCGGCTTCGAGCTTGGCGCCGGCGCTGATGCTGTCCTTCACCAGGCTGTGGAAGTGGTTCAGCTGCTTCGCATCGATCATCGGACCCAGGGCCACGCGGCCACTGGCGCCGTCGCCCACCGGAAGGTGCGTGGCCTTGCCCACCAGGCGTGCCTTCAGGCCTTCGAGCACCGATTCATGCACCAGCACACGGTTGCTGGCCATGCAGATCTGGCCCTGGTGGAACCACGCGCCGAAAGCCACGGCGCTGGCGGCGGCGTCGAGGTCGGCGTCTTCCAGCACGATGAGGTTGTTCGCGCCGCCCAGTTCCAGCGAGACCTTCTTCAGGTGGCGGCCGGCCAGTTCACCGATGCGGCGGCCGACGCCGGGCGACCCCGTGAAGGCGATCATCGGCACGCGCGGGTCGGTCACCAGGGCTTCGCCGGCTTCGGCGTCGCCGGCCAGCACCTGCAGCAGGCCGGCGGGCAGGCCGGCCTGTTCGAAGACTTCGGCCATGATCACGCCGCCGCTGTAGGGCGTGCGCGGGTCGGGCTTCAGCACCACGGCATTGCCCAGCGCCAGCGCCGGGGCCACCGAACGGATGCCCAGGATCAGCGGGAAGTTGAATGGCGAGATCACACCCACCACGCCATGCGGCACGCGCTTGGCAAGCGACATGCGACCCGGGGTGCTGGGCAACACATGGCCCTGTGCCGCCATCGGCAGGCCGGCCGCCACCTGGCACAGCACCGATGCTTCCCTCACCTCGTGCTGGCCCTTGGCCACGATGCCGCCGGTTTCGCGGGCAATGGCCATGGCGTAGTCATCGAAGCGCGCCATCAGCGCCTGCGATGCCTTCAGCAGCACGGCAGCGCGGTCGCGCGGCGGTGTCGCGGCCCAGGCTTTCTGCGCGGCATGGGCGCGGTCGATGGCGCCCTTCATGTCGGCTGCCGAAGCAATGCCCACCGACCCGATCGTGCGCCCGGTGGCAGGTTCGATCACGGGACGGCTGCCGCCCGTGGCGGGTCGCCACTGGCCGTTGTCATGGACGCAGCCGTTGGCGACGTCCGGCAAGACGGGAAGAGATTCCGAAGCACCCATGTTGTCTCCTGGCGATTTGATGAAGCAGGCAAAGCGCCTGCCCGACGCTCGTCATCGCGCAAGCGATGTGCCATCTCCGGCCGGCCCGGGTGCTGGAGCTGCGTTTGCGGCGGTGTCCGTTCCAGGGGCCTCTAAGTACTTACCCTAGATAATGATTGGCTTTGGTCGATGCCAGGAGTGATCGGGATAACCCGGATCACGAACTCATGAAGCCATCAAAAAAGAGCCCGGGATCGCACCCGTTTTCCTAAAGGGATTTCGAAAGGCTGCAAACAGGCCGTGGACAACCCCGGGGGGTCTGCGCCTGAGGCAGGCGCCGGTCCACACGGGCCTGTCCATGCCGGTTTCCGCTGGTTCCGGCCAGCCCCCGCGGGTGCTGCAATCCAGGCTGGGCAAGCCCATGCCCGGTCGTGGGAAGCCCTGTCAAGTTACGCTGAAATCATGAAGACCACACAGCCACGCATCTCCCTGGCCGAAGCCGCCCGCCGTACCGGCGCCTTGATGCGCCGGGGCGACCCCATGCCTGGCGCGGCGGCTGAACAGCCGCGCCTGGAAGACATCACCGAATGCCTGTTCTTCAGCCCCGGTGACGGCCGTATCTGGCTGAACGACCAGCGCATGATGCTGATGCATACCCGTTCCTTCGGCAGCCTGCGCCGGGAGCTGATCGACGCCCTGGGCCTGGAGCGCGCGCGCGGCCTGCTCACGCGCGCTGGCTACGAGTCGGGTGCGCGCGACGCGCAACTGGTGCGCGAGCGCTGGCCCGACGCCGAAGTGGTGGCGGCCTTCATGGCCGGCACCCGCCTGCACGCGCTGGAAGGCGTGGTGCGCGTGGTGCCGGTCGCCTTCGAGATCGATCCAGAGCGCGGCCACTACTTCGGCGAGTTCCTGATGGAGCATTCGATGGAGGACGACGAACACATCAGCGCCTATGGGCCTGGAACCGAACCCGCCTGCTGGATGCAGACCGGCTACGCCAGCGGCTATGTCACGGGGATGATGGGAAGGCTGGTGATCTTTCGCGAGGTCGAATGCCGCACCACGGGCAGCAGCCAATGTCTGGTGGTGGGCAAGACCGCCGAAGCCTGGGGCGATGTCAGCGAAGACCTGCGCTACCTGCACACGCACGACTTCCCGGCGCAGGGCGCGGCGCCGCCCCAGCCACAGGCGGTGCTGGGCAGCGGGGCCCTGGCATCGGAAGCCAGCGACCAGATGGTCGGTGTGTCGTCGGCCTTCAAGGCCGCCTGCCACATGCTGCACCGGGTGGCCCCGACCAAGGCGACGGTGCTCTTCACAGGCGAGTCTGGCGTGGGCAAGGAGATGTTCGCCAGCATGCTGCACCGCATCAGCCCGCGCTGCAATGAGGCCTTCGTCGCCGTGAACTGCGCGGCGGTGCCGGAAACGCTGATCGAGAGCGAACTCTTCGGCGTCGAACGTGGTGCGTTCACCGGTGCCAGTGTCTCGCGCCCGGGGCGCTTCGAGCGTGCCGACAAGGGCTCCCTGTTCCTGGACGAGATCGGCACGCTCAGCCTCACCAGCCAGGGCAAGCTGCTGCGCGCCCTGCAGCAAGGCGAGATCGAACGCGTGGGCGGCACGAGCACCATCAAGGTCGACGTTCGCGTGATCGCCGCCACCAATGTCGACCTGCGGGCTGCGGTGAAGGCCGGGCAGTTCCGCGAAGACCTGCTCTACCGCCTGGACGTCTACCCCATCCACCTGCCGCCGCTGCGCGAAAGGCGCGAAGACATCCCGCTGCTGATGAGCCACTTCCTGCAGCATTACGCCCGCGTGCACGGGCGCAAGGTGGCGGGCTATGCGCCACGTGCGGTGAAGACGCTGCTGGGCTATGGCTTCCCGGGGAACATCCGCGAACTGCAGAACATGGTCGAGCGCGGCGTCATCAGCGCCGAGGACGGCGGTGTCATCGACCTGCCGCACCTGCTGCGGCGCGAGCAGCTGGGCGCCGACATGCTGCTGGGCCTGTCGAGGCTGGGGGGCCTGAAGCCGGGTGGGCTGGAAGAACGCGAGGAAGAACCCGCCCCGGCGGTGCCCCTGCTCGACCGACTGGCCGACAGCGTGACCGGTGGCGTGCGCCTGCCCGACATCGAACGCGAGCTGATCTCGCAGGCCGTGCAGCGCGCCCAGGGCAATCTGTCGGCGGCGGCGCGGCTGCTGGGCATCTCGCGCGCGAAGCTGGCCTACCGGCTGGCATCGCTGCCAGGGAGCGCCGAGGGTGCAGCGAAGGCTGCTGCCGCTGCGACCCGTCGGGTCCCTTCGGCGGCGGCAAGGCGCACCCGACGCCGACCGGAATGAGCGGTCGCCGCGGCCCTGGCCGGCCAGGGCCGCGCCAGGCTCAGCCGAGCATGCGCTTGAGCAATCCCATCAGCTGTTCGCGCTCCGCGGCCGTCAGCGGGCTGGAGAGCCGTTCTTCATAAGCCGCATGGCGTTCCTGCACGGTCTGCATGATGGCGCGGCCCGATGCCGTCAGGACCAGCGAATACTGCCGGCGGTCGCTGGCCACTTCCATGCGGCGGATGAAGCCTGATCCTTCCAGCGCGTCGATCAGCTTCATCACGCTGGGGCCGGCCACGTTCAGGCGCTTGGCCAGGGTGACCTGGTTGATGCTGGATTCCCCGGCAATGACCGACAGCGCGGTCAGACGAGCCGGCGAAAGCTCCAGCGGCCCCAGCATCTCGAAGAACATGCTGTAGGCGTGCATCTGCGCGCGCCGCAGCAGGTAGCCCAGCGAGTCCTGGCGCAGGTCGAAGGGGTCCAGAGAGTCGGTGGACGGCGGCGCGCGGCGGGCCTGCTTGGCGGTTTTCAGTGCGGGACGCGTGATCCGGGTGTCCGGGGCGGCCTTGGCGGGCGATGAAATCTTGACCTTGGACATCCACCCCATTCTAGGAAGTCCCGCTTCGAGCGGGTCGCCGCCCGCGCCGCGGTGCTGGCCGACGAGGTGCCGGCCCGCTGTCGGCACGGTCCGGGTCCGGCGGGTCGCTGCCGGGGCCCAGGGCCGCAGCGGCCAGCAGTTCGGCATAACGCAGGCCCACCCAGGCGTGTTCCCGCATCAGCATCTCCACGCGTGCCGATTCGCCACGCACCAGCGCGTCGAACACCAGCCGATGCTGCAACTGGGCCACTTGCAGCTTCCGGAATTCCGCTGGCAGGGCGTCGCGGTTCAAGGCAATGGAGTCGGCTGAAGCAAAAGGCAGGTGGTTGTTGCGCGCGATGGCTTCGGCAATCACCGGGCTTGGGTGCGACTCGATCAGCGCGTTGTGGAAGCGCAGGTTCAGTGCGCTCCAGCCGGCCACGTCGGCATCCACCAGGTGACCCTTGGCCAGAAGGGCCTCGCCATCGGCCAGGCATTGCGTCAGCGTGGCGCGTACCTCGTCGGGCAGGCCGCGTTCGGCGAGGTGGCGCGCTGCCAGGCCTTCGAGCACACCGCGCACCTCGATGGCGGCGCGCACGTCGGCGTCGGAAAAGCGGCGCACCACATAGCCCCGCTTGCCCGCGAGTGCCAGCAAGCCTTCCTGTGCCAGTGCGCGAAACGCCAGACGCACAGGCGTGCGCGACACGCCCAGCGAAAGCGCCACGGGAATCTCGGCCAGCCGTTCGCCTGCTGCCAGGCGACCGCTGACGATGTACTGCCGCAGTGTCGCGACGACGCTGCCAGGATGGCCTTTGGAATCTTCGATTGGATCCAAAAAATGCTTCGAGACTTGTCCTTGGTGATAGGCGAGGCTAACATTGGATCCAATGCAAAGCCAAACGATCGAGAGTCTGCGATGTTCCCCTTGAACACCTGGTATGTCGCCGCCACGGCTGGCGACGTCGCCGACAAGCCTTTCGGGCGCAAGATCTGCGGGCGCCAGATGGTCTTCTTCCGCGGTGCAGATGGCCAGGTGGCGGCACTCGAAGACTGGTGCCCGCACCGCGGCGCGCCCTTGTCGCTGGGGCGTGTGGTGGACGGCAGGCTAGTCTGCGGTTACCACGGCCTGCAGATGGGCTGCGACGGCAGGACCGTGGCCATGCCCGGCCAGCGCGTGCGGGGCTTCGCACCCATCGCGGCCTACCCGGTGGTGGAAAGGCATGGCTTCATCTGGGTCTGGCCGGGTGACGCAGCCCTGGCCGACCCGTCCTTGCTGCCCGACCTGTTCTGGGCCGACAACCCGGAATGGGCCTATGGCGGCGGGCTCTATCACATCGGCTGCGACTACCGGCTCATGGTCGACAACCTGATGGACCTGACGCACGAGACCTATGTGCATGCCGACAGCATCGGCCAGGCCGAGATCGACGAGATCGCGCCCGTCACCAAGGTCGAGGGCGATCAGGTCATCACCAGCCGCTACATGCACGACATCCCGGCGCCGCCCTTCTGGCGCATGGCGCTGCGCAGCAACGGCCTGGCCGACGACGTGCCGGTGGACCGCTGGCAGGTGTGCCACTTCACGCCGCCCAGCCACGTGATGATCGAAGTGGGCGTGGCCCATGCCGGGCACGGCGGCATCGACGCGCCGGCCGACAAGAAGGCCGGCAGCATCGTGGTGGACTTCATCACCCCCGAGACCGAGCACAGCATCTGGTACTTCTGGGGCATGGCCCGCAACTTCAAGCCGCACGACGCGGCACTGACGGCCAGCATCCGCGAGGGGCAGGGGAAGATCTTCGCCGAAGACCTGCAGATGCTGGAGCAGCAGCAGCGCAACCACCTGCTGCACCCCACGCGCAAGCTGCTGGGCCTGAACACCGACGCGGGCGGCGTGCAGGCGCGGCGCATCATCGACCGGCTGCTGGCCGCCGAGCAGGCCTTGGCCGCCGCAGCACCTGCCGCGGCGTTGGGCGCAGCCGCCGCAGCCCCTGCCGCGGCAGCGCGACCATGACCCCGGCTGGTGTGCAGCCCCTGCTGCAGGTGCGCGTGGCCAGTCGCAGGCAGGAAGCCCAGGGCATCAGCAGCTTCGAGTTCGTTGCCGCCGGCGGCGGGCCGCTGCCGGCCTTCGATGCCGGCGCGCACGTGGACGTGCACCTGCCCGGTGGCCTGGTGCGCCAGTATTCGCTGTGCAACCGGCCCGGGCAGACGCAGCGCTACCAGGTGGCGGTGCTGCGCGAGCCGCAGTCGCGCGGCGGCTCGCAGGCCATGCACGAGCAGGTGCACGAAGGCACGGTGCTGGCCATCAGCCCGCCGCGCAACAGCTTTCCGCTGGCCGCTGGAGCGCGCAGCCACCTGTTGCTGGCCGGCGGCATCGGCGTCACGCCCATGCTGGCCATGGCCGAGGCCCTGCACGCGCGCGGCGAGGCCTTCGATCTTCACTACGCCGCGCGTTCACGCGCCCGCACGGCCTTTGCCGACGCGCTGGCCGCAGCGCCCTACGCCGCCCGGGTGCACCTGCACCTGGACGACGGCCCGCCAGCGCAGCGCCTGGACCTGCCGGCCGTGCTCGCAGCCCCGGCGCCGGGCCGGCACCTGTATGTGTGCGGGCCCCAGGGCTACATCCAGGCCGTGCTGGACACGGCCCGTGGCCTGGGCTGGGCCGAAGCGCAGCTGCACTGCGAATACTTCGGTGCGGCACCAGTAGCCGTGGCTGCGGGTGAACGGCCCTTCGAGGTGCAGCTGGCCAGCAGCGGGCAGGTGGTGATGGTGCCTGTGGGCACCGCCATCACGCAGGCGCTGGCAGAGGCCGGCGTGTTCGTGGCCACGTCCTGCGAACAGGGCATCTGCGGCACTTGCATCACGCGCGTGCTCGAAGGCACGCCCGAGCACCGCGACCAGTACCTCACGGCCGACGAACAGGCGGCCAACGACCTGTGCCTGCCCTGCTGCGCCAGGTCGCACAGCGCACGGTTGGTGCTGGACCTGTAGGCGCTTGGCGGCCGCGGGTGAAGGCGGCCGGCAGCGGCCTTGTGTGGGGACGCTTCAGCGCGGTGCCATGCGCAGCGCGCCGTCCAGCCGGATGACCTCGCCGTTCAGCGCCGCGTTCCGTGCGATGTGCAGCGCCAGTTCGGCAAACTCTGCCGGCGCGCCCAGCCGCTTGGGGAAAGGGATGCTGTCGGCCAGGCTGTGCTGCACCGCTTCGGGCAGCTGCAGCAGCAGCGGCGTAGCGAAGATGCCGGGCGCGATGGTGCACACGCGCACGCCGTGCTGGGCCAGGTCGCGCGCCATCGGCAGCGTCATCGCGGCGACGCCGCCCTTGCTGGCGGCATAGGCTTCCTGCCCCACCTGCCCGTCGAAGGCTGCCACCGAGGCGGTGTTGACGATCACGCCACGTTCGCCGTCGGCGTTCACGGGTTCGGTTGCCGCCATGCGCGCTGCTGCCAGGCGGCACAGGTTGTAGGTGCCCAGCAGGTTGATGCGGATCACGCGTTCGAAGTCGGCCAGCGGTGCGGGCTGCCCGTCACGGCCGACGATGCGCCTGGCCGTGCCGATGCCGGCCACGTTCATCAGCACGCGGGCCACGCCGTGCTGCTGCTCGGCGGCAGCCACGGCGGCGGCCGCGCCTTCGGCGTCGGCCACATCGCAGGCCAGGGCCAGGCCGCCGATGCTTTCGGCCACGGCCTGCGCCGCGGCCAGGTTGATGTCGAGCACGGCCACGCGGGCCCCGGCCGCGGCCAGCGCGCGGGCCGTGGCCTCGCCCAGGCCCGAGCCACCGCCGGTGACGATGGCGGCCAATCCTTCGATGTTCATGGTGTCGGGTCTCGCGAAAAGCGGGGTTCAGCAGCAGCCGCTGGCCGGCGGCGCGAGGCGGGCATAACGGCCGAAGACCGGGTCTTCGTCCAGCCGAAGCAGCCGCATGGCGTTGTCCTTCAGGATGAGCGGCATCACTTCGGGGCGGATACCGCATTTCTCGGCGTCGGCAATCCAGCGCTCGGGCGTGAGCGCGGGAAAGTCCGAGCCGAAGAGCATCTTCTTCTTCAGCAGGCCGTTGGTGTACTTGACGAGGATCTCGGGGAAGTACTTCGGGCTCCAGCCCGACAGGTCGATCCACACGTTGGGCTTGTGCGTGGCCACGGCCAGGGCGTTTTCCTGCCAGGGGAAGCTGGGGTGGGCGATGACGATGGGCATGTCGGGGAAGTCGACCGCCACGTCGTCCAGGAACATCGGGTCGCTGTACTTCAGGCGCACGCCGCCGCCGCCGCGCATGCCCGCGCCCAGGCCGGTCTGGCCGCTGTGGAAGATGGCGGGCAGGCCGGCTTCGGCAATGGCTTCGTAGACGTCGTAGCAGGCGCGGTCGTGCGGAAAGAACTCCTGCCCCGAGGGGTGGAACTTGAAGCCGCGCACGTTGTGGTCCTTGATGAGCCGGCGCACTTCACGCGCGCCCATCTTGCCGCGCAGCGGGTCGACGCTGGCAAAGGGGATCAACACGTCGGCGTTCTTCGCCACCTCTTCGGCCACCTCTTCGTTGGTGATGCGCATCTGCCCGTTGGCGCGCTCGGTGTCGACGGTGAAGATGACGGCGATCATCTTGCGTGCGCGGTAGAAATCGGCGGTTTCGGCGATCGTCAGCCGCGGCATCGCTTCCTTGAAGTACGCGGCCATGGCCTTGTCGAAAGCGTCGGCCACTTCGTCGAAGGGGTTGCGCGTGCTGACGGTGGCGTGGGTGTGGATGTCGATGGCGACGATGTCGGCCAGGCGGTCGGGTGCCATGGGATCAGACCTTCTTCAAGCGCGCCTGGAGCAGGTGCGGGTGGGCTGCGGTTGCTGCCGCATCAGCGTACAGCGTCTGCACCAGGTCGGCCCGGTTCTTCAGCACCATGCGCTGGTTCAGCGAGCCCTTGTCGGTGAGTTCGCCGCGCGCGGCCGAGGGCGGCTCGGTCATCAGCAGTGCACGCAGCACGCGGTTGGAACTGCCCGTGCCGGTGGCGGCCAGGGCGTCCAGCCAGTCTTGCGCCCAGGCTTGAACGGCCGGGTCGTCGGCTTGCGATCCAGGTGCCAGGAAGACCAGCAGGCCCAGCCAGTCGCGGCTGTCGCCGGTCACGACCACGTCGTGCACATGCGGCTGGGCCTGCGCCATGGCACGCGCCCGGACACTGCTGACGCTGACCCAGGTGCCGCTGATGAGCTTGAAGTCTTCGGCGATGCGGCCGTCGAACTTCAGGCCGCGGGCGGGCCGGGCCGGGTCGATGAAGACCGCCGCGTCGCCGCTGCACAGGAAGCCTTCTTCGTCGTAGGTCTCGGCCGCCAGTTCCGGCTGGCGCCAGTAGGCCGGGGTGATGCTGGGGCCGCGGTAGCGCACTTCCAGCTTGTCGCCCACCGGGGCCAGCTTCAGGTGCAGGCCTGGTGCCGGCAGGCCGATGACGCCGGCCTGCCAGCCCGGGCGGTGATGTGACACGGCAAAGGGTGCGGTCTCGGTCATGCCCAGGCCCATGGTCATCGGCACACGAAAGCCGGTGGTTTGCACCGCCAGGCGGTCGAAGGCCTCGATCACCGCGTTCGGCATGGCCGCGCCGGCGGCAAACACCAGCCGCAGTTCGCGAAAGAGGTTGTTGCGCAGCGCTTCGTCGTGTTCCAGGTGCTGGACCAGCACTTCCAGGCCCTTGGGAACGGTGTAGATGGCGGTGGGCGAGATCTCGCGCAGGTTGGCCACCGTCTCCGCGGCGCCCTCGGGCGTGGGCTTGCCTTCGTCGATGTACATCGTGCCGCCGTTGCGCAGCACCAGGCCCAGGTTGGAATTGCCGCCCGCCGTGTGGTGCCAGGGCAGCCAGTCCACCAGCACCGGTGGCACGTCTTGCAGGAAGGGGTAGCACTGGGCGTACATCTGCTGGTTGGCGCAGAGCATGCGGTGGGTGTTGACCACGGCCTTCGGTGCCTTGGTCGAACCCGAGGTGAACAGGAACTTGGCGACCGTGTCGCCCTGCACGCGCGCATGTGCCGCTTCCACGGCGGCGGTGGCTGCTGTGCCCTGCAGCGCAGCAAAAGCCAGTGTGCGATGCGCCGCGCCCGCTGGCAGTTGGCCTTGGCCAAGCGCGACCGGCACATCGGCCGGCACCGCCTGGGCGATGGCACGGGCATAGGCCTCGCCGTCGGCGGCATACACCAGCCCGGGTGTGAGCAGCTTCACCGCATGCCCCACGCGCGCTGCGGCGGGGTCCAGCAGCGAATAAGAAGGCGACACAGGCGCCACCGCCACCCCCACGTGCAACCCGGCCAGCGTCAGGAGCGCGTGTTCGAACTCGTTGCCCGACAGGATGACCAGGGGGCGCTCGGCCGACAGCCCCAGGTCCAGCAGCGCCTGCCCCAAGGCGCGCACGCGGCCCAGGGTTTGCGCATAGCTCAGGCGCAGCCAGGGCCGGCCGGGCGCGCTGCTGCGCCGCGCCAGAAAGGTCTGCTCCGGACGCTCTGCTGCCCAGCGCAGCAGGTGTTCGGTGAAACGTTGCGGGTAGGCTGCCAGCGGCTGCTGCGCTTGCAGTCTGTAGCTGCCGTCGGGCGAGGGCTGGATCTCGGCTTCGTAAGGACCGAAGGCCACCGGCCGATAGGGTGCGGCAGCGTGATCCGTGGCCTTGTGCGCGGTGTCCTGCATGGTGTTCAGCTGCTGCGCTGGACCTTGGCCGCGCGCTTGGCCAGGAAGGCCTGCACACGTTCCTTGGCCTCGGGTTCCGACTGCGTGATGGCGGCGATGAGCGACTCCGTCATCAGCCCGTGGCTCATCGGTTGTTCTGCGATGAGTGGCAGCGTGCGCATGATGGCGTAGTTCGACATCGGTGCATTCCCGGCGATGCGCAGCGCCAGTTCCTGCGCCTTCGCCAGGCCGGCACCGGCGGCCACGGTGTAATGCGTCAGACCGATCTGGAAGGCTTCGTGGGCGTTGTAGGTGCGGCCGGTGAGCATCATTTCGGTGACGCGCGAAAAGCCGATGAGCTTGGTCACGCGGACCGAGCCGCCGCCGCCCAGGAAAATGCCGCGTGTGCCTTCGGGCAAACCGAAGTAGGCGCTTTCTTCGGCTACCCGCACATGGGCACAGGCCGCCAGTTCCAGCCCGCCGCCCACCACCGCACCCTGCAGCACGCTGATGACGGGGACGCGGCCGAACTGCAACTGCTCGAACACCCGGTACCAGGCGTGCGAGTGGTGCACACCTTCGGCCGCCGACATGTCGGGGATCTCGGCCAGATCGAGCCCGGCACTGAAGTTCTCGCCACGCGCGGCCAGAATCACCACCTTCACGCTGTCGGGCAACTGGCCAATGGTTTGTTCCAGCGCCCCCACCATGGCCAGGCTGATGGCATTGCGCTTGGACGGGCGGTTCAGGGTCAGTGTCGCCACGGCACCTTGAACGTCTTGCAGAACCAGGGGTTGGTGGTCAGGCGCGGTGTCGTGAGCGAGCGTGGTCTGGGCTTCTTGCATCTCGTTAGTGTAGCTAACGAATAGGCCCTTCGCAAGGCGTCATCCCGGGCGTGCCGACCGCTCCGGTGCATAGCGGGCATCGACCCGGCCGATGTTCTCCTGGTGGGCCTGCAGCATGTTTTCCAGGTCGGCGCGCATGGCGGCGTCGTCGATGCGGGGAATCAGCGCCTGGAGTTTGCGCACCACCCAGGCCTGGCCTCGGTTCAGGAATTTCAGCCGGTCGTCGACATCGGGGATCGCCATCGCCTTGCCCCAGAAGGCGCCCGTCACGCTGGAGGGCGTGGCGTCCAGCGACTGGATCGCGCGCATGAGCATGCCGCACCAGCGTACTTCGTCCTTGTGGATGTCCTGCACCAGCGCGGCCAGGTCGGCAGCGTCGATGTCGCGGCCGGTTTCCAGGGCCACGCGGGCGCCGGCCCGTTCGGCTTCCAGCAGTTCGTTGAGCGCGTTCAGCACTTCGGCGCGGGCGGTCTCGGCGCTCAGGGGCGCAGGGGTGGCTGCGTCGGTCGGATCAGGGGTCGTGGTCATGGCGTGAAGAGGGGCTGGCATGAGTGGTCTGCGGAGTCTGGCTGAGGGCACGACAAAATCCCAATGACTGAAGTCAATTTTCGAATCCGGGCGTGTCCGAATTCTGGTCGTCGCGGGTGAGCGCGGGCGACGGTTCGGCTGGCTGGAAGCACATCATGAAGACACCTTTGGAAGTCGGCGATCAGGATCAAGATGGCGCGATCGCCGCCGCCCTGGAACTGCTGGAACTGCGCTACTCGGTCAGCCCGAAGTTCCTGGCGCCACCGCCCCCCAGCTGGGCCCAGTGGCAACGTGCTGCCGACCTGGCCCTGCGGGCTCCTGACCATGGCGGGTTGCGGCCTTTTCGTTTTGTCGTGGTCGACGACCTGCAGCGTGCAGCATTGGCCGAGCTGTTCGCTCTGGGTGCGATCCAGCGCGAGCTCGGCGCCGAAGAGGTGGGCAAAGCCCGGGCGCGCGCCTTCAACGGCCCCGGCCTGGTCGCTGTCGTGGCCCGCATCCGGCACGACGTGCCCGACGTGCCCGCCCGCGAGCAGTGGCTCAGCGTCGGGGCAGCGCTGATGAACTTCCTGAACGCCCTGCACTTGATGGGCTTCGGCGCCAAGGCATTGAGCGGGGCTTCCGTGTCCGACCCCGCCGTCAGCTCGGCTTTTTGCGGCGAAGGCGAAGTGCTTGCCAACTGGATCGTGGTCGGCCAGCCCACGCGGGCAACGCATCCGAAACGCAGTGCGGCAGACGAACAGGGCCGGAATGAGCACGTGCTCGCTCCCTGGGCGGGCGTCAGGTCCGCGGGCCACTGATCCCGAAACGGCGTTCGGGCAGGCCCCAGCCTGACCGGGAGCACCACGCCTTGGCCGGACGTTCCGTGCCTGTGCCTTTCGATGTCGGCATCCTGGGCAAAGACGGTGCAGACGCCGAAACGGCTGCCTCGGCGCTGCGGTCAATCAAGCTTCGGCGCCCAGGGTCTTCAGCCGGGCCAGCACCCGCACCAGGCCCATCTGCCTTGCCGCCGCCAGCGGCGTGAGCGCGTCGAATTCGGAATGCAGATGCGGGTTGGCGCCGCTGTCCAGCAGCAGCATCGCCGACGCCTCCTGCCCGGCCAGGATGCTGGCTACCAGCGGCGTCGAGAGGAACTCCGGGTGGGCGTAATCGATGTCCACGCCGCGCGCCGCGTGATAACGCAGCAGTTCGACGTCGCCTTCGCAGGCGGCGTTGAACATCTCTTTCCAGTTGCCTCCGTCCATCGGGCCTGTGGTCCTGTTTGGTTTCGATTCCCGTGGCATCCTCGCGTCAACCGGCTTCGCCGCTGGCCGCCAGCACCTGAAGGATGAAGGGCGCCTTGGCTTCTGTGTGGGCCGCCTTGTCATGCAGATCACGTGGCTTCAGATCGGTCTTGAGCGCTGCACAGGGGCCCCACAACTCGTCGTCGGCACGCAGCATGTTCCTGAAGGCCAGATGTCGGCGCCAGAGGGCCGAGCCGATGCACATCGGATTCCAGATCGTGTCTTTCAGGCCCGCACTGTAGCCAAGCCCGGGCGCCGACCGGCAGATCGTCACAGCAAGGGTTCGGCCAACCTTCCCAGGCTTTCCAGCAGGCGCTGAACCAGGCCGCGCTCGTTCCAGGTGTCGGGGTCGATGGCGCGGGCGCTGGCCACGTCCTGGGTGAACAGGGCCTCCATCTCGTCGCCGAAATCGTCGCCGAGCACGATGACGTCGATCTCGTTGTTGCCGACAATGCTGCGCCAGTCCAGGTTACTCGACCCGACGCTGGAAAAGACGCTGTCGACGACGGCGGTCTTGGCGTGGATCACCGCGTGCTCGACTTCGTGGACTTTCACGCCGGCCTGCAGCAGCTGCGCGCAATAGGAGCGGGCCGCATGCTGCACCAGGGCGACGTCGCTGTCCACCGCCACCATCTTGCGGTGGTTGCGCTGCACGAGGCCCCAGTGGCCGGGGCGGCTCAACGGGTTCACCGGGTTGAATTCGCAGACGGCGACGCCGGCTTGTCGCAGCGTGTCGAAGAAGGCAGGGTCGGTGCCCATGGAACCGATGCTGTCGTAGAGCAGGGCCACGTGCACGCCCTCGGCCGCCTTGCGGCGCAGCAGTGCCGCCATTTCCGCAGCCACGCCCTGATCGTCGACGCTGTAGAACTCGACCAGGACGCGGTGGCGCGCGGCCGCAATGGCAGCCTTCATGGCCCGGAACGTGGCCGGCCCGTCGACGAGCAGGCGCGCACTGTTGCCGCGGTACAGGTCGCGGTTGCCGCCGCCCGGCGTGCTGCCGTCGAGCGTGGCCGCCTCACCAGCCAGGACACCCAGCTGGTGCTGCAGCAGCGTTGAGCGGCCTTCGGCGCGCGCGGCTGCAGTTCAGGTTTTGCCGGGCGGCGCCATGGCCGGCGCCGGGTCTGGCGGGACTCCGGCCTTGGCGCCGAAGGGCTCGGTCAACGTCAGCAGGATGTCGGCATACCAGGCCACGTTCAGGCCCAGCGACTCGTCCAGCACCTTGTCGCGGGTGCTCATGTCGAGCCGACCGGAATGCACGCCCAGCAGTTTCCAGGGCAGCGGTTCGGGCCCTGCTGCGCTGCTGCGCATCACCACCGGAGCGCCGCTGGTACCGCGGTGCGTGCGGGCATCGGTGAGGAAGTAGCCCTCGCCCTGGAAGCGCAGGCCCCAGCCGGTGGCCAGCACGGCCTGGCGAACCACGGGCAGGTGATGCAGGGTGTCGTGAAAGCCCAGAGGGAATCCCACCACCAGCAGGCCGCTGCCGACCTCGATGCCCTTGCCCGCCGATGGGCCTGCGGTGGGCAGGTGGGCTGGCGTGAAGGCGTGCAGCAGCGTGCCCACCGGCAGTGCGCTGCGATCGATCTCGATCACCGCCACGTCGATGTCGCCACCGGCGTCGCGCGCCTGGCGCCACAGCGCCTTGCCGTCCTGGAACAGCATCACCGACAGGCCGGTGGAACGGCCCAGGTCGGCGGCGTCGGTGTGCAGTTCGATCTCGATGCGGTTCGGGTGGTGGCCGGAGGGCTCGTCGATCAACACGTGCCGGCTGGTCACCAGGAACAGCCTGTCGTCGCGTTCGAAGAAGAAGCCGCTGGCGTTGGTCAGCCCGCGGTCGAGTTCAAAGGTGGCAATGCGCGCGGCGGCCAGCAGCAGGGTGTCGATCATCGTCGGACCATAGCACCCGGCCGCCGGGGCATCCCGTCGCGGGATGCGGGGACTATCGCCCCCGCCTCAGCGCCGCCGCGAGGTCGATCACCGCCATCGCGTAATAGCTGCTCCAGTTGTAGCGCGTCACGGTGTAGAAGTTCTGGGTGCCGGCCACATAGCTGGGCGCCAGCGCCCCGTTCTGCAGTTCCACCAGCGCCATCGGACCGACGTGAGCCTGGCCAGCCGGGTCGAGTTGTGCGCCACGTTCGGCGAACTGTGCAGCGCTGAAGGTGGGCAGGATGTCGGGGGCCAGCAGTGCGGCGCGGTCGCTCGTGTCCACCGGCACGGCCACGCCGTAGTGCGTGGGCATGTCGCGCTGCCAGCCGAAGGCCGCCAGGTAGTGCGCGACGCTGCCCACCACGTCGGCGGCGTTGGCATGCAGGTCGATGTGGCCGTCGCCGTCGAAGTCCACGGCGTAGCGGTTGACGCTGCTGGGCATGAACTGGGGCAGGCCCATCGCCCCGGCATAGGAACCCTTCACGGCCAGCGGGTCGCTGCCTTCGCGCTGTGCCAGAACGAAGAGTTCCTCGAGTTCACTGCGGAAGAAGGCGCTGCGGTCGCGCCGGCCGGTGGGGAAGTCGAAGGCCAGCGTGGCCAGGGCGTCGATGACGCGGAAGTTGCCCATCACCCGGCCGTAGAAGGTTTCGATGCCGACGATGGACACGACTATTTCGGGCGGCACGCCCCAACGTTCCTCGGCCAGCTCCAGCCAGCGTTCGTGGCTGCGCCAAAAGGCCAGGCCGGCCTGCACGCGCTGGGGTTCGATGAAGCGGGCGCGGTAGGCGGCCCAGTTCTTCGCCACGCCGGCCGGGGGCGGCATGATGAGCCGACGCACGCTGTCGATGCGCCGGGCCTGGCCGATCTGTCGGCGCAACAAGCCCGCATCCAGGCCGTGCGCCGCTGCCACGGCGTCGGCAAAGGCCATGGCGGCCGGGTGGTCGGCATAACGGGCGGCTTCGGGTGCCGGTCGGCCGGTACGGGGCCGGTCGGGTGCCGAAACTGCGGCAAAGGGCAGGGCGGGCAGGGCGGCCAGGGCGCCGAGCAGGGCGCGGCGTCGCGCAGGAAGGAAAGGCATGAACCGATTATCGGCCGCTGCCAGCCTGCCAGGCTGACAGGCTGCCGAGCTGCAGGGCTTCCGTTCAGCCGGTGCGCTTGCCGCTCTGGCGCAACCAGCGGTCGCGTTCGTCGGCGATCTTGAGCAGGGCTTCTGTCGACCAGGGCGGCGTGAGCCAGGCGTCGGCGCCGGCGCGCTCGGCGCGCAGCCGGTTCACGCCCGTATCGGCCGCCAGCAGCAGCACCAGGGTGGGCGGCGGCGCCACCGGCTGCGCCGGGGGCATGCGCTGCAGCAGCCGGCAGGTGTGGAAGCCGTCCATGGCGTCGGCCTCGTCTGCTGCGCAGTCGCCTGTCGCCAGGAACACGAATTCGAAGATGTCCTGCTGCAGCCGTTCCAGGGCTTCGCCACCCCCGGCCACGCGCTGCACGTCCAGCCCCAGTGGCGCCAGTGCTCGCGCCAGGTAGTTCAGGCTGTCGTCGCGGGTGTCCACCAGCAGGGCGGTGCCACGGTGCGGTTGCGGATCAGGTTCGCTGCGCTGGGGCAGCGGCCAGACCGGCGTGGCCGCAGGCGCGGCCAGCGAAGGCATGCCGCCGGTCGGCGCCGGCCGAGCCATCAGCTTGGCCAGCATGTCGTGCACGTGCTGGACTTCGGCCGACATCGGCGGCGCGCGCCCGACCAGTTCGTCCAGGGCCAGCAGCAGGCTGGGCAGATGGATGGGGCGGGGCAGCTGTGCGCCCGCGCCCGGGTGCTGAGCGCTGCCCACCATCACCGTGCTGGCCAGGCGCTTCTGGTGCAACACCTGGATGATGGCGGCTTCATGGTCAGCGTCGGCCACCGCCAGATTGCAGGCTGCCAGGTCGTTCACGCGCACCTCGTAGACCGGTTTGCGGCGGCGCGGCGCACGCAGCGCTGGTTCGATGTGCTCGCGCTCGAACGAGGTAAAGCCGAGCAGGGCGACGCGGACTGGAGGGCTCATGCAGCAGCGGGAGAAGCTTCGAAGTGACCGGAAGGCCCGAAAGGGCTTGATCCGGTCTTCGACGCTTCAGGCACTGCACTGGAGCTGCCAGTCTGCTTTCTGGACAGGCGGGCCCGGCAAACGGGCTGCGTCCGTCAAATCCTGCACGCCCTGGTCTGCGCGGGCAGGCCGTGGCCAAGCCGGGTCAGAGCCGCTCTTGCAATGCCGCTTCCAGCAGGGCCTCGACGCTGGGGAAGTTCGTGCTGCGGTCCAGTCCCACCCGGTCCAGACGGCTGAACACACCGCTGGGCAGGTGCCAGGCCAGCAGCTCGGTGTCGTTGTCGCCCAGCACCAGCCAGTCGGCCAGGGCAGGGTCGTCGCGCCAGGCTTCGTTGGCTGACAGCAGGCCTTGCCAGAAGCCGTGGCGGGGCTGTTCGGGTGTCGAGGCGCTGTCGTAGATCACCAGGCCGTTGAAGTCCAGGCCGTCGCTGCGGCGCAAGAAGGCCAGGTAGCCGGCGGGCAGGTCGACGCCATGGCGTCGCCGGACTTCGTCGTTCAGGGCCTGACAGGCCGCGGCGCTGGCACCCGGGTGCACGCGCTCGCCGGCGCGCCGCTGCTCGGCCTGGATCAGGGCCAGGGGGTCGGTTGTCATGCTCGCCAGGGTCATTGCAGGCTCCTTATTGTGGCGGGTAGACCACGCCAGGCACCACCGGCCAGTCCACGCGCGCAGTCTGTCCGAGTTCGAGGCCGCCGACCAGTTGCCGCTGGGCGTTGTTCAGAGCCAGGTGATACGGGTCGTTGCGAATCAGGACCAGATTGTCGAAGGCGTTGGTGCCGCCATCGTCCAGCGGCAGCTTGTGGTGCACCTGCCAGCCCTGCGGCACGCGCCCCTGCGCCAGGCGTTCGATGGCCGTGTCGTCGAGCCCGGCCCGGCGCAGCGCGGCCAGGTGTTCGGGGCTGCCAGCCAGCGACTGCAGGAAGTCGCGGCGCACGCCGTTGTCGAAAGCGCTGCGCAGGGCGTCATAGCTGGCGCGGTCGCGCCTCATGTAGTCGACGCTGCGCATTTCGATGCCTTCCAGCGTCACGCGCTGGCCACGCAAGGTGGCTTCGAAGCTCACCCCGCCGGGCGTGTCGGCGCCGCGCCGTGCTGCGTCCAATGCCTCGTCGCCCTGGCGCAGCAGCACGCTGCCTGCACCCAGCGCCTCGTCGCCCTGGCGTGCCCCGGCCTGCAGCACCTCGCGCCCGGCGCGGGCGGCCATGGTCGCGCCCTTGGCGCCGTCTCCGAACAGCGGTATGGCAGCCACCCCCGACAAGGCCGCGTTTTCCATGTCGCCTTCGACGGCGTAGAGCCCGGCGTTGATCAGGTCGGGGATGGCGCCCAGGCCCGGGATGAAGCCTGCCAGGTCCAGCACCGTGTGGACGGCACCCGAGACACGTTCCCAGCTCCAGCCGGCATTGACTGAAACGTCGATGCGGGTGTCCAGCGCCGTGCCGACGCGCCGCACCTGCGCGGCTTCGTCGCGGTAGACGGAGCCCCGGGCGAGCTCGTTCACCGCCAGCGCCAGCGCGCCGCGCCCGGCGTCGCTGGCGCCCAGGCTGCGCAGCTCGGCGTCGCTGTGCGCTTCGACGAAGGAATGCGCCAGTTCATCTCGGTCGTCGGCTGCAAGCTCCTCCATCGCCTGCAGCGTCAGCCGGGTGGCCTCATCGGGGCGCTGGCGGATCTCCTGGCGCAGGTCGGCGGCAATGGCTGCGAAGTCGACGCGGCGACCTGCGGTGTGGCGAGCGACGATGTCGGCGCCAGTGACCGGGCTGGCCACGGGGTTGTCGCCACCGGCATCGAAGCGCGCCGGGTTCAGACGTTCGGTGGCGGCTCGGGCGGTGCTGGCAGACGGGGCTTCCATGGGTGTTGTCCCGGGTCGTGAGTGCGATATCGGCACTGTTCCAGTGCCAACCGGCCCCCGCAAGCTCGGAAAGCAACCAGGGTGAGCTGCAAGCAGTTGCAACGGCTTACATCACCCTGGGGTCGGCCCCAGGGTGCGACGGCGTCAGCTCGGCATCAGCTCGGCAGTTGCTGGCGGAATTCACGCCACCAGGCGCGGTGGCCGGTCCAGCGCGCCGAGCGCGCTGCGGTGGCGTCGTAGCGAAGCGCGTCCAGCCGGTCCAGCTGGGCGGCTGCGGCCTCGCCTGCGGCGCCGAGCCGGGCGCGCACACGTGCCGCGCGTTCACGCGGCGCATGGTGGGCTTGCACGTCCACCCCCAGCGCCTGCAAGCGCGCCTGCACGCGGCGTTGCAGGCGTTGCCAGGGGTCTTGCCGGCGCCGGTCCCACCAGGCCCAGCCGGCGCCGGCCAGGCTGGCCGCGCACAGCAGGCCGATCAGGGTCGTGGCCAGGTCCTGCCAGCTCGGGCGCTCGACGCCCAGCTTCTCGAGCAGGTTGAACTGCTGCTGCCGCGAATAGTTCAGCACCCACTGGTTCCAGCGGTTGTTGATGGCCTCCCACTGGGCGCGCAGCTCGGCCGCGAGCGCCGGGTTGAAAGTCTGCATCGCCCCGGCCACCAAACCCGGCGCGGGCTGCAGGCTGCGGCCGATCTCGACGCGGTCGGGGGCAACGGCCGCAGTGGGGTCCACCCGTACCCAGCCTTCGCCCGGCTGCCAGTATTCGGCCCAGGCGTGGGCGTTGCTCTGGCGCACGATCCAGTAGCCGTCCTGGGGCTCGGGGTCGGTGCCCTGATAGCCGGTGACGATGCGCGCGGGCACGTCCAGCGCGCGCATGACGACGACGAAGGACGCAGCGAAGTGTTCGCAGAAGCCCAGCTTGCGGTCGAACCAGAACTCGTCGACCGCGTCGCGGCCATAGGTGCCGGGCTCCAGCGTGTAGGTGAAGCCGGCGGTGGCGATGTGCTGCATCACGGCCTGGGCCAGGGTGCGTGCGTCGGCCTCCATCATGCCGGGCGCGGCGCGCAGGTCTGCGGCCCATTGCATGGTGCGTGGGTTGTAGCCGGCAGGCAGCTGCACCAGGTCGCGCAGGCCGATGATGTCTTCGCGCGGGCCGTGGCGATGCTGCAGCCAGGCGCTGGCCGAAACGCGCAGCCGGTCGCTGATCGGGCGATCCACCTGCCATTGCACGTCGGGGCGCAATGTCAGCATCCAGCCCGGAATCTCGGGCGCGGCGCCGGGGCGGTCGGGGGTCAGTTCCAGCAGCGGCAGCAGGGGCAGGCGACTGGGCTCGACAGTCATTTCGTAGCGCAGCGGCTGCCCGATGAGCTCGACGTCGGCGCGCGGGCGCAGCGCCGCCGGGAAGGTCGGCCGCAGACGTGTCCATTCGCGGCCGTCGAAGCTGGACAGCACCGGCCCGCGAAAGTACATCTGCTGCGGCGCCGGCGGCGTGCCGAAGAAGCGCACGCGCAGCGCGATGCTGTCGTCGTTGGCGATCTCGGCCACGCCGCCCATGCGCAGCGTGCCCGACAAGCCGGTGCGGCCGGCGGCGTCTTGCGGCAGGCCCCACAGCGGCCCGATGCGCGGGAACAGCATGAACAGCACCGCCATCACCGGCAAGCCCAGCAGCGCCGCCTTGGCCGCCACCGCGCCCGCGGACTTCAGCGCCGGCCGGCCCACCGGCATATGGGCCAGCACCAGAGCCGTCAGCAGGCCCCACACCGCCACCAGCATCCACAGCCCGGTGACCAGAGACTGCGAATACAGGAAGTGCGTCAGCACGAGGAAGAAACCGAGGAAGAAGACCACCAGCGCGTCGCGCCGGGCGCGCAGTTCCAGGGTTTTCAGCGTCAGCAGCACCACCAGCATCGTGACGCCGGCTTCCTTGCCGAGCAGGGCGCGTTCGCCCCACAGCGTCAACGCCGTGGCCACGACCAGAAGCCCGCTGACGAGCCAGCGGCTGGGCAGGCTGGACGCGGTCCAGGCCAGCCGCGCGCGCCACAGCAGCACGGCGCCGGCCATCACGCCGCACCACACCGGCAGGTGCATCAGGTGCGGCAGGATCGCCCAGGCGATGACGACGATGTGGAAGAGCGTGTCGCGGGCTTCGCGCGGCAGGTGCTGGGGCAGGCGCCGCGGCAGCAGGCTGTCGCGCCAGCGCTGGCCGATTCCGACCCCGACCCCGACCCCGGCGCCGGGATCGGCGGCGCGGGTCTCCCCAGCAGTGTTCATTGCCACTGCCCCAGCAGGTCCAGCGCGGCGCGGCGGTGGGCTTCGCCCAGGCCGGGCGGCAGTTCGCGGCCTGGCAGTGTCAGGCCGCTGGCCAGGCCTTCGCGTTCTGCGGCCAGGACCCAGGCGGCCAGGCGCGACAAGCGGGCTTCGGTGCCACCCAGCTGGGTGTCGCCCCAGCGCAGCCAGAGTTCGCGCGCAGCGGCGTGGCTGGTCTCGCGGCTGACGAGTTCGCCACTGCGCGCCACCTTCTTCCAAACCACCTGGCGCATGGTGTCGCCACGGCGCCAGGGCCGCACGCCGTCGAGTTCACCGCCCTCGCCGCGGCGTGCGGCCTGTTCGTCGCCGCGGCTGCCGGCGGTGGCGGGCAGCGGCGGCGGCGGCGTTTCCGGCGTGGGCCAGGCCAGCACCCGCGACTCCGGTCGCCAGACCGACCAGGCCCTGAACAGGCCGAAGGGGAACACCGACTCGATCACCAGTGTCGGCACGGTGTGCCAGCCACGGTGGGCGGGCTGGATGCTGAGATGGGCGATCTGCTGACCCTGCCCCGGCACATCGCACCAGACGGCGGTGCCGGCCGCTGCCTGCTGCAGGCGCAGGCCCAGCGCATGCCGGGTGTTGCCGGGGTTGGTCAGCACCACTTCCAGCGAGGCGGCGTCGCCTGCGAACACCGGCCGCGGCGGGCGCAGGTGCAGGGTGAGCCCGCGCAGGGTGTTGTGGGTCATGTGCATCGACACGATGCCGGCACCTGCCAGCAGGAAGGTCAGCGCAAAGCCAAGGTTCAGCTGGTAATTGATGGCGGCCAGCAGCATCACCACCAGGGTCAGCGCAAAGGCCAGGCCCGAACGCGTGGGCAGGATGTACACGTTGCGCTGCGTCAGCTTCTGGGTGTCGCTGACCGGCAAGCGCGCCTGCAGCCACTGGCCGATGCGCGCGCGCGGCGAACCACCGCCCACCGCAGCCCGCGCCGTCACGGGATCGGGGTGGCTTCGACCATCGCACGCACCTGCTCGACCGGGCCACGGCCGCTGCCGGGCACGGGCGTCAGGCGGTGGGCGATGGCCTGCGGCAGGATGGCCTGCACGTCGTCGGGCGCCACGTAGTCGCGCCCGGCCATCAGTGCCCGCGCCTTGGCCGCGCGCAGCACCGCGATGCCGGCCCGCGGCGACAGGCCCTCGGTGAACCAGCTGCCGCTGCGCGTGGCGGCGATCAGGTTCTGCAGGTAGTCGAGCAGCGGGTCGCTGGCGCGGATCTGCAGCACCGCAGCCTGCGCGGCCTCGAGTTCGCCCGGGCGCATCACCGGCTGCAGCTGCTGCGCGGCGTGGCGGCGGTCGGTGCCGGCCAGCAGCAGGCGTTCCGACGCGCGGTCGGGGTAGCCCAGGGTGATGCGCAGCAGGAAGCGGTCGAGCTGGCTTTCCGGCAGCGGATAGGTGCCGAGTTGGTCGCTGGGGTTCTGCGTGGCGATGACGAAGAAGGGCCGGGGCAGCGGCCGGGTCTCGTTTTCCACCGACACCTGCTGCTCTTCCATCGCCTCGAGCAGCGCACTCTGCGTCTTCGGCCCGGCGCGGTTGATCTCGTCGGCCAGCAACACCTGGCTGAACACCGGGCCGGGGTGGAAGACGAACTTGTCGGCGGCGCGTTCGAACACGCTGACGCCGATCAGGTCGCTGGGCATCAGGTCGGCAGTGAATTGCACCCGCGAGAAGCGCAGCCCAAGGCTGATGGCCAGGGTGTGGGCCAGCGTCGTCTTGCCGACGCCGGGAACGTCCTCGATCAGCAGATGGCCGCCGGCCAGCAGGCAGGCCATGCTGTCCTCGACCTGGGAGCGTTTGCCGACGACGATCGTGCTAATCTGATCGACCAGTTTTGCAAGCTGGCGCGCAAGAGACATGTCCATGCATGGGACCATACCCGAACTGCCCAGCCCCTGATCACCCGATGAGCACTGCCTTCTACAGCCATCCCGCCTGTCGTCTGCACGACATGGGCGAGGGCCACCCGGAATGCCCCCAAAGGCTGGACGCGATCCACGACCACCTGCTGGCCACCGGGCTGGACGTGGCGCTCGATTTCCGTGAAGCGCCGCCGGCCACCCCGAAGCAGATCGGCCGTGCGCACACTTCGGGTTACGTGGCCGAGGTGTCCGACCTGCTCGAACGGGTGCGCGACGGCGGCCAAAGCAAGGCCATGGACCCCGACACGATTGCCTGCCCAGGCACCCTGGCCGCCGCGCTGCATGCGGCAGGGGCGGCCGTGGCCGCCACCGACGACGTGCTGGCCGGCCGCGCGCGCAACGCCTTCTGTGCCGTGCGCCCGCCCGGCCACCACGCCACGCGCGACCAGACCATGGGCTTTTGCTTCTTCAACAACGTGGCCATCGCCGCGCGCCATGCGCTCGACGAACACGGCCTGGAGCGCGTGGCCATCATCGACTTCGACGTGCACCACGGCAACGGCACCGAAGACATCATCGCCGGCGACGAGCGCGTGCTGATGTGCAGCTTCTTCCAGCATCCGCTCTACCCTTACAGCGGCGCCGTGCCCAAGGGCACGAACATGGTCAACGTGCCGGTGCCACCCTACACCCGGGGTCCGGCGGTGCGCGACACCATCGACGCGATGTGGATGCCCGCACTCGAGGAATTCAGGCCCGAGATGGTGTTCATCAGCGCCGGCTTCGACGCCCACCGCGAAGACGAGCTCGGCCAGATGGGCCTGGTCGAGGCCGATTACGAGTGGATGACGCAGCGCCTGGTCGACCTGGCCGCGCGCCACTCGCAGGGCCGAATCGTCAGTTGCCTGGAAGGCGGCTACCACCTCAGCGCGCTGGCGCGCAGCGTGGCCGCACACCTGCGTGTGCTGGCCGACGTAGCCTGATGCTCGCGCAAGACCTTTTCAGCTTCGCCCAGGCCCTGCTGCAGCCGGCCGCGCTGCTGGAGATGGGCGTGCTGGTCGGCTGCCTGGGCCTGGCCTGGACCCTGGTGCGGTTGATCCGCGGGCCCGAACCGCAGCCGGCGTCGATCTGGTTCGGCGAAGGCGTTGTCGGCGGCGTGCTGTTCCCGGTGCTGGCGCTGCTGCTGGCACTGCTGGCGCGCTGGCTGCTGTCGCTGCCGCCGCTGGAAGTGCCGATCACGGTGTTCCGGGTGGTGCTGCCGATCCTGACTTCGCTGGTCGTCATCCGGCTGGTGGTGCGCGTGCTCCACCGCCTGTTCCCGACTTCGGGCGTGATGCGCATCGTCGAGCGCAGCGTGTCCTGGATCGCCTGGGTGGCGGTGGTGCTGTGGATCACTGGCATCCTGCCCCTGGTGCTGAACGAACTGGACGCCATCACCTGGAAGATCGGTGGTGCGCAGGTGACGGTGCGCGACCTGCTGGAAGGCGTGATCAGCGCGGTGCTGGTGCTGGTGGCTGCGCTGTGGGTGTCTTCAGCGCTGGAAGCCAAGCTGTTGCAGGGCGCCACCGACAACCTGTCGATCCGCAAGATGGCCGCGAACTTCCTGCGTGCCTTCTTGCTGGTGGTGGGCCTGATGTTCGCGCTGTCGGCGGCGGGCATCGACCTGACGGCGCTGAGCGTGCTGGGCGGGGCGCTGGGCGTGGGCATCGGCCTGGGTCTGCAGAAGCTGGCGGCCAACTACGTCAGCGGCTTCGTCATCCTGGCCGAGCGCAGCATGCGCATCGGCGACATCGTCAAGGTCGACAACTTCGAAGGCCGCATCACCGACATCAGCACGCGTTTCACCGTCATCCGCGCCATCAACGGGCGCGAATCGATCGTGCCGAACGAGATGATGATCACCCAGCGCGTGGAAAACGCCTCGCTGGCCGATTCCCGGCTGGCGTTGAACACGATCGTGCAGGTGGCTTACGGCACCGATGTGGAGGTGTTGATGCCACGCCTTGCCCAGACCGTGCGCAATGTGCCGCGCGTGATTGCCGACCCTGGGCCCGGCGTCCTGCTGACGAATTTCGCGGCCGACGGTCTGGAGTTGACCATCGGCTTCTGGATTGCCGATCCTGAAAATGGACAGGGCAACGTGCGCAGCGACGTCAACCTCGCGATCCTGCGGTTGTTCGACGAACTGGGCGTGGAGATTCCGTTCCCGCAGCGCGTGCTGCGCGGGCTGCCGGCCGTGCCTGGCGCCGCAGCCGGGGCCTGAGCAGGCGCCCCGAGCCCACCTTGCCCGCTGCGGCAACCGCCGGCCGCGATGCGGGCTGCTTCAGGGCGCCAGTCGCTCGCGCACCCAGGCGCTGCCTTCCAGCCGGTAGCGCAGGCGGTCATGCAGGCGGCTTTTGCGGCCCTGCCAGAACTCCCAGCGATCGGGCTGCAGCCGGTAGCCGCCCCAATGCGGCGGCCTGGGCGGGCTCAGCAGGTGCCTGGCGGCGGCTTGCGCCGCCGCGGTGACGAGCACCGTGCGCGACGCGATCACCTGGCTTTGCGGGCTGGCCCAGGCACCCAGGCGCGAATCGAGCGGGCGGCTGGCGTAGTAGGCGTCGGATTCCGTGCCGGAGACCTTCTCGACCCGGCCCTCGATGCGCACCACCCGCTCCAGTTCCACCCAGTGGAACTGGAGTGCGGCCCAGGGCTGGTGTTCCAGTTCCTGGCCCTTGCGGCTGCTGTAGTTTGTGTACCAGACCAAGCCGCGGGCATCGAAGCCCTTGATCAGTACGACCCGGGTCGACGGCCGCCCGTCTGCGGCCACGGTGGCCAGGGTCATCGCGTTGGGTTCGGGCAGTTCTGCCTTCAGCGCCTGGTCGAACCAGGTCTGGAACTGCTGCAGCGGGTCGGCGGCCGATGCGCTCTCGTCGAGTTCGTCGCGCTCGTAGCTCTTGCGCAGGTCGGCAATGCGGGTTGTTTCAGTCATGTGTCCAGTATAGGAACCCCGTGTCGGGACTCGCCCTTAGGTGGTTCGCCGTAAGTGATGGTCCCAGTACCTGCTGCAGGGCTTCATCAGCATCCTCTGGCGTCAGGTTCGCTGCGCTGCAGCAATACATTCGGTTGTCGGTTCACGGTCGTTCCCCAGCATGCGTTTTCGCCCCACCATCGTCGTCCTGGCCGCAGGCAGCGGTACCCGCTTCGGCGGGGACGAGCACAAGCTGGTGCAGGGCTTCGGTGCGTCTACCGTGCTCGGCAGCACCCTGCGCAACGCCATCGAGAGCCAGTTGCCGGTGGTCGTGGTCACCACCGCTGCGCTGGCGCCTGTGGCTGCGCGCCAGTTGGCGCTGCGCGACATCGTCGTCGTCACGGCCGAGCAGGCGGCGCGGGGCATGGGCCACAGCATCTCCTGCGGCGTCGGGGAGCGTTCCGGCGCGCCCGGTTGGCTGATCTTGCCGGCCGACATGCCGCTGGTTCGCCCGGGCACCTTGCTGGCAGTGGCCCGCGCGCTTGAAATGCATCCCGTGGTTTATGCCCAATACCGCGGCAAAAGAGGACATCCCGTCGGATTTTCCGCCGAGTTGTATTCAGAACTCGTCATGTTGAACGGCGATGACGGCGCCAGGCGGGTGGTGCTGCGCTACCCGGCCCACGGCGAAGAGGTCGACGACGAGGGCGTGCTGCTCGACATCGACACTGCCACCGACCTTGCTAACCTGCGCTCGGCCGCTGTGCTCCGCGGCTGACCGGCACGCCGGCGCTGTTGCTTTCGGGCGTCGGCACCAGGCCATGGGCCCGGGCCAGCCCCATCAGACGTTCGACCTCGCGGTCTTGCAGACCCTGTTCACGCAGGGCGCTGGCGGTGCGGGCCAGGTAGTCCAGCGTGCTGCCATAGCGCCCGCGCGCGTGGCGCAGGATGTGCAGCATCTCTTCGTCGGGCAGTCGGGCCAGGCAACTCTCGCTGCGGCGGCTGAGGGTGAAGGCCAGGGCCGTCACCGTGCCCTGCGGGGTCCGGCAACTCAGCAGCCGGGGGTCGTAGACCCCGGTAGGCATCTCCCGCGCCCACAGTCGCTCGATCTCCAGGTCGGCCTGTTCGGGCCGCATCCGGTACACCACCCCGCGGCAGGCGCCGCCCGGCAGCAGGGCAAAGACCAGACCCGGCTGCTGCGGCGTGCCGCGATTGACACGCGAACGCATGCGCAGCGCACGGTGCCAGCCACGCACCAGCGCAGGGCGGTGTTCGGCGGCGTCGAACTCGGGGCGCCAGATCAACGAGGCATAGCCGAAGACCCAGCGTTCGCGCGCTGAAGACCACAGCGGGTGCTGGCGCAACTCGTGCAAGGCGGCAGCGGGACACTTCACGACCAATGTCGGGTCGATGGTGCCAGTGTGGAAGTCGACCATGGGCCTGGAGCATGCCACGCCGAAAAGACCCGGGCCTGCGGCAAATTGACCATGTAACTCGGTTTCACGATAATGGAGAGTGCAGTTACAGGGCCTGCGCGTTGCCGCCCTGATCCACTGAACAAGGCCGCCCATGAAGTCCGTGCTCATCGACGTCACCGCCCGAATTCGCGAGCGCAGTTCCGGCACGCGGGGCCCGTACCTGGCCCGCATCACGCGGCTGGCGCAGCGTCCGCCAGGTGCCGAACGCATGGGCTGCGCCAACGTTGCCCATGCCTTCGCCGCCTTGCCCGGTGCCGACAAGTTCCGCGTCGTGGCCGAGAAGGCGCCGCACATCGCTGTCGTCACCGCCTACAACGACATGCTCTCGGCCCACCAGCCCTACGAGGGTTTCCCGGCCGTCATCCGCGACGAGGCCAGGCGCCTGGGTGCCACGGTGCAGGTGGCCGGCGGCGTGCCGGCCATGTGCGACGGCGTCACGCAGGGCTTGCCGGGCATGGAACTCAGCCTGTTCAGCCGCGACACCATCGCCATGGCCACGGCGATTGCGCTGACGCACGATGTCTTCGACGCTGCGCTGCTGCTGGGCGTGTGCGACAAGATCGTGCCGGGCTTGCTGATCGGCGCCTTGCATTTCGGCCATCTGCCCTGTGTGTTCGTGCCGGCCGGGCCGATGAGCAGCGGTCTGTCGAACAACGACAAGGCCAAGGTGCGCGAGCAGGCCGCGCAAGGCCTGGTCGGCCGCGAAAAGCTGCTCGAAGCCGAAAGCGCCGCCTACCATGGCCCCGGCACCTGCACCTTCTACGGCACCGCCAACAGCAACCAGATGCTGCTCGAGGCCATGGGCCTGCACGTGCCGGGCAGTGCCTTCGTCCACCCGCATGCCGAATTGCGCGAGGCCTTGACGCGCCAGGCCGTGGCCACGGTGCTGGGCATCACGAGTCGCGGGCCGCGCTACACGCCCATCGGCCAGCTCGTCGATGAACGGGTCATCGTCAACGCGATGGTGGCCCTGCTGGCCACGGGCGGCAGCACCAATCACCTGATCCACTGGGTGGCGGTGGCGCGCTCGGCCGGTATCCTGATCGACTGGACCGACTTCGCCGACCTCTCGGCCGGCGTGCCCCTGCTGGCCCGGGTCTACCCGAACGGCAGCGCCGACGTGAATCAGTTCCAGGCCGCCGGTGGCCCGGGCTTCGTGCTGCGCGAACTGCTGGACAGCGGCTGCCTGCACCCCGACGTGGCCACGGTCGACGCCGGTGGCATGCGCGCCTTCACGCAGCTGCCGATGCTGGATGGCCAGGCCCTGCGCTGGTCGGCCCTGCCCCAGGCCAGCGGCGACAGCAGCATCGTGCGGCACGCAGCCGAGCCGTTTTCTGACAGCGGCGGGCTGCGGCTGCTGCAGGGCAACCTGGGCCGTGCCGTCATCAAGACCTCGGCCGTTCCCGAAGACCGGCACATCATCGAGGCGCCGGCCCGTGTCTTCGAAACCCAGGAAGCCCTGCAGCAGGCCTTCAAGGCCGGCGAACTGGACCGTGACTTCGTGGCCGTGGTTCGATTCCAGGGCCCCCACGCCAACGGCATGCCCGAACTGCACAAGCTGACGCCACCGCTGGCCGTGCTGCAGGGCAAGGGCTTTCGCGTCGCGCTGGTCACCGACGGCCGCATGAGCGGGGCCAGCGGCAAGGTGCCAGCCGCCATCCACGTCAGCCCCGAGGCGCTGGCCGGCGGGCCGCTGGCCCGCGTGCGCGACGGCGACCTGATCCGCATGGACGCCGTGGCCGGCACGCTGAATGCGCTGGTCGACGCCACCGAGTGGGCGGCGCGTGTTCCAACCCTACTGCAGGACGATCAGGCCGAGGTCAATGCCCATGACCTGGGCCGCGAACTTTTCGGCGGCATGCGCCGCAATGTGCGCAGCGCCGAGGAAGGCGCCATCACCTGGCTGTAGCCTATGCGACGCCGTCGACGACCCACCGTCCAACGCCAATCACTTCGAACCGGACCTGCGCCATGAACCACCTGCCCCCCATGAACCCGCTGGAGCTGGCGGCCCAAGGCCCGGTCATTCCGGTCATCGTGCTGCACCGCTTGGCCGATGCCGTGCCGCTGGCGCGGGCGCTGGTGGCCGGGGGCGTACGGGTGCTGGAAGTGACGCTGCGCACACCCGTGGCGCTGGCCTGCATGGCAGCCATCGTGCGCGAGGTTCCCGAGGCCATCGTCGGCGCTGGCACCATCCGTTCGGTGGCCGACGCCGAGGCCGCGAAAGACGCCGGCTGCCGCTTTGGCGTCAGCCCGGGCTATCTGTCGGACATCGGGCATGCCTGCCGCAACCTGGGCCTGCCGCTGTTGCCGGGCGTGGCCACGGCCAGCGAGGTGATGTCGGCAAATGCCGCGGGCTATGACTTCCTGAAGTTTTTCCCGGCCACGGCCGCCGGCGGCGTGCCCTTGCTGAAAGCCCTGGCCGGCCCGTTCCCCGATGTCGTGTTCTGCCCTACGGGCGGTATCACGCCCGAGACCGCGCCGCAGTTCCTGGGTTTGTCGAACGTCAAGGTCTGCGGCGGTTCCTGGCTGACGCCGCAGGATGCCGTGGACGCGGGCGACTGGGGCCGGATCACGGCGCTGGCAAAGGCCGCGAGCGCATTGCGCGGCTGACGACGGCTGACGCCGCAGAGGCCGGCCCGCCCCAGCGCGGGCGTTTCGATCCGCCGCTTCAGCCCGCCGGTTCGACGCTGCGCATGCGCCGGGCCGCAGCCTGTGCCGCGGCATCGCCCTGCATCAGGCCGTCGTGCACGCCCTGGCGATCGGCTGCGTGGCGGTTCTGGCTGAGTTTCCATTTGCCCACCAGGCGCTCGACCGGGAGTTCGATGCCGACGATGGCGCGCAGCATTGTCTGCACGAAGGCCTCGGGCGCGTCGCTGACGGCCCAGGGCGTTTCGCGCGGGGTCTCGAAGTGCCCTGTCAGGCGCGTGACCAGCGCATGCAGCCAGGGGGCGTCTTCCACCACGCGCAAGGGTCCGTGGGCATGCACCACCGCATAGTTCCAGGTGGGCACGACCTGGTGCGTGGCCGCCTTGCTGGGGTACCAGCTCGGCGTGACGTAGGCTTCTTCGCCGCGGAAGATGGCCAGCACCGGCTGGCCGGCGGCCCGGCGCCACAGCGGGTTGGCCCGTGCCACGTGGCCGCGCAGGGTCCCGTGCGGGCCGGCACTGGCGTCGTATTCGAGCGGCACATGGTCGGCGGTGACGCCGTCTTCGCCCACGCTGACCAGGGCGGCCAGCGGGTAGGCCTGCATCAGCGCCGCCAGCGCCGCAGGGTCGTTCTGTTCGAAGTGCTTGGGCAGGTACATGGGCAATTGCAGCAAGTCGAGCCGGTGGTGGCGGTCAGCCGCCTGGGCGTTTGCGCTCAGGCCGGCACGGTGTAGTTCAGGGTCATGCGCCCGCCGTCGACGACGACGACTTCGCCGGTGACGTAGCTCGCCGCGTCGCTCAGCAGGTAGGCCACGGTGTCGGCGATCTCGTGCGGCTCGCCCAGCCGCTTCATCGGTGTCCGGCTCATGATGCGGGCCTTGGCCTCGTCGCTGGTCAACACCGCCTTCTGCGCCAGTTCGGTGGCGATGGTGCCCGGGGCCACCGCGTTGACGCGCACGCCCCGGTCGGCCAGCGAAAGCGCCATCACGCGCGTGAGCTGGTTGATGGCACCCTTGCTGGCGTTGTAGCTGGCGATGCTGGGAATGGCCAGGGTGCCGTTGACCGAGCTCATGTTGACGATGCTGCCGCGGCGGCGGCCGGGCAGGTCGGGGTTGGCCACCATCGCCCGGGCCAGCGCCTGGCCGACGAGGAAGCTGCCCTTCAGGTTGACGGCGATCACCGCGTCCCAGTCGGCTTCGGTGATGTCCAGGAACTCCGCGGCCTTGAAGATGCCGGCGTTGTTGACGAGGCCGTCGACATGGCCGAAGGCCTCGAGCGTGGCCGCCAGCGCGGCGTCGACCTCGGCCTTGTTCGCAACGTTGCAATGCGTGTAGGTGGCGCGATGACCGGCGGCCTGCAGCTCGGCCATCAGGGCCTGGGCCTGGGTGTCGGCCAGGTCCCACACCGCCACCGCGGCGCCATCGCGCGCCAGCCGCCGCGCGCAGGCTTCGCCTATGCCCTGGGCACCGCCGGTCACCACCACCACGCGGCCCTGCAGGCCGAAGTTCACGCCTTGGTGCATCTCTTTCCTTGTGCCGGGCCTGATGCCCGTTCAGGCAAAGTTTAGCGGCCGGTTCAGGCCGCCATGAAGCCCAGGTCGGTCGGGTAGTCGGGTCTTCCGCCGCGTTCGCCGAAGTGGCGCAGGTTGGGCAGCACCAGGTGCTGTTCGTCGGGGCTGGCGCCGAACCAGCGCGCCAGCGTGGCCCCGAACTGGTCGACCGAGGTACTGGGCAAAAGCCGGCCCTGGCCGACATGCCACTGGTCTTGCGGCGCCCCGGTCTGGCCCAGCGACAGCGGCGCGGGCCGGCCGTAGAAGGCCTGGCCCCTGACGGCGCCGCCCAGCATGAACTGGTGGCCGCCCCAGCCGTGGTCGGTGCCGTCGCCGTTGACGCTGAGGGTGCGGCCGAAGTCCGAGGCGGTGAAGGTGGTGACCTGGTTGCGCAGGCCCAGTTCACCCATCGCAGCGTCGAACGCGCCCAGGGCCTGGCTCAGCCGGCGCAGCAGTGCGGGCTGGCGCGTGGCCATGTTGTCGTGCACGTCGAAGCCATCCAGTGACACGAAAAACACCTGACGCTTCACTCCCAGTGCGTTGCGCCCGGCGATCAGCCGCGCCACCATCTTCAACTGCTCGGCCAGGCTGTTGCCTGGCGCAAACGGCGTGGCCAGCTGGGCTGGCGCAATCGCGGCAGTGACCCGCTGTTCGGCCGCCAGGCTGCGCCGGGTGACGGCGGCATAGGCCTCGGCCAGCGCGTGCGTCTGCGTGCGCTGCAGCATCTGCTCGAAGCCGGCGCGCATGGACGGGTCCCAGAAGAACTGGCCCCAGGAACTGCCGCGCACGGCCTCGATGCTGACCGCGCCGGCGCGGCTGCACTGGTACTGCAGCGCGTTCTGGCCCGACAGGAACACGGCGTTGCCGCTGACCGAGATGCAGGTGAACATCGACTGGCCGTTGGCCGCCAGTGCCAGGTCGCCGATGTTGCCGCCCCAGCCGCGGGTGGAGCCTTCGGCACCCTGCGCCTGCCACAGCGACTGCTGGTCGTTGTGCGAGAACAGCTTGGGCGGCTGCGCCAGCACACGCGCCTCGTATTGCTGGCGCGTCAAGGGCATCACCAGCGGGCCCACGTTCAGCTGCACCGCCATCCGGCCCTGGTTGAACATCGCCGCCATTTCGGGCATCTCGGGGGCCAGCGCATAGCGCAGGCCCGCGGCCAGGGGCTGTGCGGGCTTGAGCTCGGTGGCGGCCAGCGCTTCGCGCGCGATCGCCAGCCGACCACCCGAGCCCGCGCCGCGGATCTGCGCATACACGGCATGGCTGGCCTCGTCGAAAGGCACCACGGTGTTGGCATAGTCGTTGCCGCCGAACAGGAAGACGCAGACCAGGGCCTTGTAGTCGGTGGCGTTGAAGGCGGCGGCTTCGCCGAAGGCGGCCAGGTTCAGCGCCAGCGGTGCAGCCGTGCCGGCCAGGGCCAGCTGCCCGGCCCGCTGCAGGAAGGCGCGGCGGGTGTGGGTGTCCGGGTCCAGGGGGTGCATCGCGACTGCCTTCTTCAGCGTTGAACCAGGTACTCTGGGCAGCACATCACGAAGACAATGGCACGCGCCACGTGGATGCGCTTGAAGTCGTCGTTCGAATCGGCGCGGATGCCATCGGCGCGCAGTGATTGGACGATCAGATCGACCATGCCCGCCGACAACTGGCCGGCGCACAGCAGCAGGTTCAGGCGCTGCACCAGGGCCACCGGGTCGGTGATCAACGCGATCTCGGCGCTGTAGTCGGGCACGATGTCGTGGCCGTCGGTGGGCGAAGGGCCGTCGAAGTAGGCCACTTCGGGGGACGACACCCACAGCCCGTTGTAGACGATGTCGATCAGGGTGTTGGCCCAGGTTGCCACCGTCGTCTCGTTGACGATCTGGAATTCCGGCGCCGTGGCACCGCTCTGGGCCATCGGGGTGCCTGGGGGCACATACCCGGGCCTGAAGAAGCTGAACACCGAGGGCGGGTCCAGCGGGTACTGGCCCAGGTCGCGGCTGGGGTTCCAGGGTCCGAAGTTGGCCTTCCAGCTGCCCTTCAGCGACCGCAGCCTGAAGGTGCGGCCCCACTGCGCCAGGCGCATCATCGGCTCGCGCAACTTGCCGAACCCGGGCGCGGCCAGGCTGGCCGCACCGCGTGCCTCGTCGTCCAGCAGCACGGCCTTGAGCACCGCGCGCAGGTCGCCCCGCACGCCGCGGCCGTTGTTGGCGAAGGCGCTGGCCACCCGCGCCACGTAGGCCGGGCTGGGGTTGCCTGTGACCAGCCGCTGGATGAACTGGCGCGCCAGGAAGGGACCGGTGTTGGGGTGGTTGAACAGCGTATCCAGGGCGATGGCCAGCGAGGCCGCGGCTGGCGTGCTGGCCGGGATGGTGACGCCCAGGAAGCTCTTCGGCAGGGTGGAATGCTTGCTCTCGTCGACGACCATCGGCCTGCGCGAGGCCTGCACGTTCGCCACGCGCTGATGCGGCGGTGCCGGGTTGGTGAACCAGCCGGCCGAGTAGTCGTGGTCGTAGCCGGTGAACACGCGCGCCAGCTGGCTGACATCGTCGGCGGTGTAGCTTTCGATGGGGCGGCCGTCGGCGCCGAGCCGGGGTGTGCCGTCGGGATTGAGCTGCACCAGTCCGATGGTGAACAGCTGCATGAGTTCGCGCGCGTAGTTCTCGTCGGGCAGACGACCAGTGGCCGGGTCTTCGCGGGCATTGCCGCGGGTGCTGAGGAAGGCGCCCATGGCCGGGTTCAGCGTCAGCGCCGCGATCAGCTCGCGGTAGTTGCCCAGGCCATGACGGCACAGCAGGTCCCAGTACTCCGCGATCGCGAAGTTGTCCCAGTTCATCACGTCCTTGATGCCGCGCCAGGACACCACGAAGATTTCCGACAGCGCCAGCGCCCAGCGCCTGCGCACGGCGTCGGGCGACTGGAAGAGCTGATACCAGATCATGTGGACCTGGGTGCCCTGGGCGAAGAACAGCTCGTTCGTGTCGATCCGGTCGTAGCCTCTGCTGGCCAGCCAGTCGCAGCCGCTCTGGCTGTTCGGCAGGGCCAGCTGGGCGTCGAGCCAGCGTTCGTAACCGAGTGCGCGTACCTCGGCGATCTCGGTCGGGCTGGCCGAAAACTGCGCCTGCAAGAGCAGGCGGGCGGCGTCGGCATCCGACTGGGGCGTGCGGACCGGGGCCGTGGCGAAGACGGCTGCGGCGAAGTCCTGCAGGCTGCCCACCGTGGCCAGGGTGTTGTCGGACAAGGGGCCGAGGATCAGCACCATGCCGTTCAGCACGCCCACGTAGTTGCCGGTGCCGGCGTAGTAGCGATAGACGATGCCGTCCCAGACCTGGTTGACCTGGGGCGTGGGGAAGAACTGTGCGTACTGCCGCTCGGCGAACGCGAACAGTTCGTCGGGTGTGGGGACGCGGAAGTCTTGCGCCGCCAGCGGGCGGGCGCGGCCGGCCGCCAAGGCGCCCGGCAACAAATCGGGGCGCGATTGCGCTGCAGACGGGTTGTCGCCGAAAGCGCGGGCGGGGTCGCCGGACTCGCCACCGCCACAGGCGGCCAGCATTGCGGCGGCCGCCAGGCCTAGCGACCGTGTCAGGGCTTGATCCGCGATTTCGGGTTCCCGCATGCGCCGCAGTTTAGGCGCATCGTTCAGGTTTGTGGCGAAGGCGCAGGGCACGATCCCCTGTCTCGGTCGTGCGCCGCGCAGCCTCAGGCGGGTTCGGTGTGGCGGGCTGTGGCCCTCGCCAAGGCGGACCGCCTGCGCAAGTCCACGGCGTCGGGCACCGCGGCAGGGGTGGTGTCGAGCTTGAAGACCTGCACCGATTCCGACACCGCTGCCGCCTGCGATGTCAATTGCACGGCCGAAGCCGCGATCTGCTCGACCAGCGCCGCGTTCTGCTGGGTGATCGAATCCATCTGCGAGACCGCCTCGTTCACCTGAGAGATGCCGGTGAGCTGTTCCTTCGCACCGGTGCTGATCTCCTCGATGACGTGCGAGACCCGCTGCACAGTGACCAGGGCGCCCGCCATCGTCTTCTGCGCCTGCTCGGTCAGCCGGTTGCCGGCATCGACCTTCTGCGCCGAGTCCTCGATCAGCTGCTTGATCTCGCGTGCCGCCGCCGTGGTGCGCTGGGCCAGGCTGCGAACCTCGCTGGCCACGACCGCGAAGCCGCGCCCCTGCTCGCCGGCACGTGCGGCTTCGACAGCGGCGTTCAGCGCCAGGATATTGGTCTGGAAGGCGATGCTGTCGATCGTGCCGATGATCTCGCCGATGCGTCGCGACGAGTCGCTGATGACGTGCATGGTGCGCGTCACTTCGTTGATGGCCTCGCTGCCGCGCTGGGTCACCGCGCTGGCTTCGCCGGCGAGCAGGGCCGCCTGCTGCGCCGAGCTGGCGCTGTTGCGCACCGTGCTGGTGATCTGCTCCATCGACGAGGCCGTTTCCTGCAGGCTGGCCGCCTGCGACTCGGTGCGGGCCGACAGGTCCTGGTTGCCGGCCGCGATTTCGCGCGTGGCGTCGCGCATCTGGTGCACTTCGTTGCGTGCGTCGCGCACGATCGAGCGCAGATTCACATTGAGCTGGGCCAGGGCCTTGGCGAGTTGGCCGAGGGTGTCGCGCCCGCCTGGCTCGATGCTGAGCGTCAGATCGCCGGCGGCCATGCGGTTCGCTGAACGGACCAGGCCTTGCAGCGGCCCGACGGCCATGCGGCTGAGCCACCAGCCGCCCACCATGGCTCCCAGCGCGGCCGAGATGCCCACGTCGGCTGCAAACGCGGCGCTGGCCAGGGGCGTGCCGCTCACCCAGGCCGTGACACCTGCGCACAGCCCGGCGACGCCACCCACCACCAAGGCCATGCGACCCCGCAGGCCCAGCCGGGTGGCGCGCTTGAAACGCGCCGCGGCTGTGCGGTCGTCGACCTCGCCCTGGTCGAGGAAGGTGATCTGCCTGCCGGCGGCCTTTTCCTGGCGCATCCTGGCGTAAAGCTGCTCGGCTGCATCCACCTGCGCGCGGCTGGGCTGGGTGCGCACCGACATGTAGCCGATGGGCGCATCGCCGCTCATCAGGGGCGTGACGTTCGCCATCACCCAGTAGTACTTTCCGTCCTTGCGGCGGTTCTTCACCGGTGCCGACCAGGGTGTGCCGCTGGCAATCGTCTGCCACATGTCCCGATAAGCCTCTTCGGGCATGTCAGGGTGACGCACGATGTTGTGCGGCTGGCCCAGCAGTTCTTCCTTCGTGAAGCCGCTCATCGCGACGAAGGCGGCATTGCAATGGGTGATGCGCCCCTTCAGGTCGGTGGTCGAGACCAGGGTTTCGCCAGGTGGGAATGCGAATTCCTGATCGAGGACAGGTTGGTTGATGCGCATGGATGGCTGATGCCCTGGGTGACTGGGTTTTCGGCGACTCCATCACTATCGGCATTTCGGTGCCATCCGTAAGTCTCGAAGAGAGCCCGCTTGTGTGCGCATTTGCCGGTCAAGGCCGTGTCGTGCGGTTCAGCCAGATGCCCATCCCCTGGGCGTTGAGCTCGATGTCCAGCGCCAGCAGGGCTGCGGCTTCTGCCGCAGTGACGGTGCAGGCTTCGGCATGCAGGCTGGCCTGGTGGATGTCCAGCAAGCCCGCCTTCAGCCGGGCGTGGCGATCTGGCACATCCCGCAGGCTGTGGCCCAGCGCCACCATCTGCGCCAGTTGCTCGCGGAACAGCCTGGCCAGCCGGGGGATGCCCTGCACCCGGCCGAAGTGAGTCAGGTACATGCACTGCGGTTCGGCGGCCATCAACCGGTCGATGGTGGTGGCCAGCGCGGGCGGATCGAACTGAACGGGCGTGACGCTGGGAAGCAGCCAGGCACCAGCCGGGCCGTCGAACTCGCGGTAGCTCAGACCGAAGGTGTCGCCCGTGAACCACCCCCGGCTGATCGGGTCCCAGATGCAATGGTGGTGGCGGGCGTGGCCGGGTGTGTCGATCAGCCGCAGGCCGCGTCCGCCCAGGGGCAGGGTCATCTCGTCGAAGCTCTCGACCACCCGCGCCGCGGGCACCGGCACGACCTGGCCGTAGGACTGCGCCATCTCCTGGGCGCCGTACACGGAAGTGGCACTGCGCCACAGCATGGCCGGATCGACCAGATGACGCACGCCTCGCGGATGGATCAGGGCCTGTGCGTGTGGCAACTGCTCCATCAGGCTGCCGACGCCGCCCGCGTGATCCAGGTGAACGTGAGTGGGAATGACCCAGTCGACGGCGCTCCGGTCCAGTTCCAGCGCGTCCAGCGCCGCCAGCAGCCGGGGCACGGCGAAGTGTGTTCCGGTGTCGATGAAGGCGGCGCGGCCCTGGTCGACGACCAGATAGGCGGCGTCGAACCGATCGCGGTGAAAGCCAGTGTCGATGGCATGCACGCCATCGCCCAGTGACAGCAGGAACGGCGGCGCAGGAGGCTTCATGGAGCGATTCTGACCGGGGGCTGGGGTTGATCGGAACCGGTAGCGCGTGTCATTTCCGCTTCATAGTGTGTTTCCCGCTTGACATTTACAGGTGTCAAGCAAAAATGACACATGCCAAACGTAGTACCCGCGTGTGGGTTTCGCACGAGAAAAGAAGTCCACTCAGGAGTTCTCCATGTCTGACCCGAACAAGGTCTGGCCCACCGGTTTGACCGAGGCCGAATCCGAGGAAGTGCACCGTCATCTGATCCAGGGCACGCAGATCTTCGGAATGATCGCTGCGCTGGCACACCTGCTGGCGTACATCTATTCCCCCTGGTTGAAGTAAGCAGGAGCTCACCATGATCTACGGAAAAATTTGGTGTGTGGTGAAGCCCTCCGTGGGCATCCCGATCATGCTGGCCGCTGTGGCGATCGGCTCGTTCGCGGTGCACGCGGCGCTGCTGACGCACACCACCTGGATCCCCAAGTACCTGAACGGCGGAACCAAGGCCGTTGCGGCGGCACCGGCCATGCCGGCTGAAGCGCCGAAATAGGCACCGCGGCCCGCTCGGCTGCGCCGGGCCGTGGGCGGCTGTGTGCCACCCATGGCCCGCTTTCGTTTTGAGCCTTGCCGACCCAAGGTCGGAGAGGCGCTGAAGACCCCGCATTCGTGTTCCGCAACGCAGTACCCCACCATGTCCCGATCCGTCAGCCGCAAGCTCGTGCAGACCTGGGCCGGTCTGGGTCCGCGGTTCCTGCCGTTCGCCGACGCCGCCACACCTGAACTGCCGCTGGGCCGACTGCTCCGGCTGTCGTTGTTCCAGGTTTCGGTGGGCATGGCCCTGGTGCTGCTGGTCGGCACGCTGAACCGGGTGATGATCGTCGAACTCGGTGTTCCCGCGTTCCTGGTGGCCGTGATGATTGCGCTGCCGGTGTTGTATGCGCCGTTCCGCGCCTTGGTCGGTTTCCGTTCCGACAACCACCGCTCGGCCCTGGGTTGGAAGCGGGTGCCCTACATCTGGATGGGCACGATGATCCAGTTCGGCGGCCTGGCCATCATGCCTTTTGCCGTGCTCGTGCTGTCAGGCGGAGGCAATGCCTCGCAGTGGCCGGCCTGGGTCGGCCAACTGGGCGCCGGTCTGGCTTTCCTGCTGGTGGGCGCTGGCCTGCACACGACACAGACCGCTGGCCTGGCGCTGACCACCGACCTCGCACCCGAAGCCGCGCAGCCCCGCGTCGTCGGCCTGATGTACGTGATGCTGTTGCTGGGCACGATCGTCAGTGCCCTCATCTTCGGCTGGGCGCTGCAGGACTTCAGCCCAGCACGGCTGGTCCAGGTGATCCAGGGCGCCGCGGTCGCGACGCTGGTGCTCAACGCGATTTCGCTGTGGAAGCAGGAACCCCGGCATCGCCAGGCCCCGACGGCAGTGCGTGCTGAACCCGACTTCAGAGCCGCCTGGAGACAGCTGCTGCAGGGGCCGTCGGCCCGCCGGCGGCTGACCTGCATCGGCCTGGGAACGCTGGCCTTCGCCATGCAGGACGTGCTGCTCGAACCTTATGGCGGGCAGGTGCTGGGCATGTCGGTGGGACAAACCACGCTGCTCACCGCGACGCTGGCCGCGGGCGGCCTCATCGGGTTCGCGGTGGCTTCGGTCGTACTCGGCAGAGGCCAGGACGCCATGCGCATGGCGTCGATCGGTGCGACCCTGGGCGTGCCAGCCTTCCTTCTGGTTGCGCTGTCTGCACCGATGGGCTCGGTGCCGGCTTTCGTGACCGGCGTGTTCATGATCGGCCTGGCGGGCGGACTGTTCAGTCATGGCACCCTGACAGCCACGATGAACAGCGCGCCGCGAGACCAGATCGGCCTGGCGCTGGGCGCCTGGGGTGCCGTTCAGGCCACGGCAGCCGGGGTGGCCGTGGCTGCCGGCGGGGTTCTGGCCGACGCCGTTGCGGCGGTCGGCGGCCGCGCGGCGGGCTACGGCGCGGTGTATTTGCTCGAAGTGTTGCTGCTGTTGGTCACCTTGCTCGGGATGTCACCGCTGATCAAGCGGAATAGCTTGCGGTAGATTGCCAACCGGGCTGAAATCCGGCACTGCTGTATCTGTCACGCTGTCCATCCCATCCACCGAAACCAAGGAAAACGCATGAAGATTTACCACCTGCTGCTGCTGGTCTGGGTCCTGTTCGTCGCTTTGTGGCTGCTGGAGCAGGTTCGCCGTAAGCGCAAGTGAAAAGCGGGCCCGTCTGTTGTCCTGGCACCCAGGACATGCGACGAGCCCGATGACGCATTCGCGCTGAGTCAGTCGGGGTCAGCCGTTGAACGCTGATCCTGCGGTGCAATGGACCGAAACAGCCGCTCCAGAACCATGCCCACCAGCAAGGCACCGAAAACGCCGGCATTCAAGCCGACCAGCACGCCAAGCCCGGGGCCGCTGATCTGCTGCCCGAACCCATAGCCGTAAAGGGCCCCGATCACAGCGCCAGCGGCGCTGCACAGGTAGATGACTCTGCGCCACATGTCGGCTCGCCCAGGCGGGTTGGAGACTTCCCGAGGCCTTCTTGAGCGCGCGCCGCCCGTTCGCAGGCTTCAGGAGTTGCCGGCTACCAGCCAAAGGCGAGCGATGTCGGCCGTGCCTTCCGTTCCCCTGACGCTGCGCAACGTGGCCGTGGCTTTGGCCCTGGTGGCAGCAGACTGAAGCTGCGCCATGCCCAGCCGCAGCTTCGCCTCGTCAGGCCGCTTCAGCTTGCCCTTGGCAATGCCCTGCTCGATGAACTTGAGGCCTTGATCGACGTCGCCGATCGTGACGAACGCGTAGCCGATGTTGACCAGGGCATCGCCCTCGACTTGCTTGGCGGCTTCGCTGGCGCGGGCGCTCAGGCCGGCCTTGACCGATTCTTCCTGCCTGATCGCCAGGTCGCGCAGCCGTTGATGACGCCCCGCTTCGGCACCGGTGCCCAGCACACCCAGCTTGAAACCCTGCTCGGCGACGCGCCGCCCTTCAGCCGGATGGCCAGCCTGAAGTGCCAGCTGCGCCATTTCCATGTATTCCTCTGGCTTGGACAGCGTGTCGCTGGCAAAGCGCAGACGCCATACATCCAGTTCGTAGCGGCTCGAAAAGCCGGCCTTGCGCGGCAGGCGCGCCAGGTAGGCGCTCCAGTAGTCCTTCTTCGGGTAGTTCAGCAACAGCTTTTCCAGCGTGTTGCCGTACCCGGCCAGGTTGTTCAGCCGCTGCTGCGCGTCGGCCAGACGCAGCAAATCGCCCTCGGCCGGACGACGGCCAGCCTGTTCGGCAGCGGCAACGGCGGCGGCGGCCTCGCGGGCCACCGCTGCAAAGTCACCGGTCGCGCCCTGAAGGTAGCTCTGCAACTGGCGAATGCCGCTGCCGGTGTTGCCCGAAGCGATGGCCTTCTCGACCCACTGCGCCGCCTTGGCGTTGTTGCGCTGCTGCGCATAGGCTGCGGCAATCTGTTCGGCAAGCTGCCCCTGCTCACTGCCACCGACCCGTCCGTGAATGCTTTCGAGCGCCTGGATTGCCAGGCCCATGTCGCCGGCCCGCTGCGCTGCCGCGGCTTTCATGCGGTCGATGGTCAGTTGCTCGGCAGCCGACTTTCCACCCACGGCTTCGGCCTCACGCACCTTGGCCAGGGCTTCCCGGGCTTTTCCGGCTTTCAGCAACTCGCCGGCCTGCTGCAGCGGTTTGCCGACTTCGGGCCGCAGGCCTTGCGCCTGGGCGCTGTGGATCAGACCGGCCGCCGCGAGGGCTAAGCCGAAGGCGCGCCAGGCGTTTGCGTACTTCATGCTCAATTGAGGAACTGTTCGTTGCCGACAATGCCGATTTTCGTCACACCCAGGCGCTGGGCGGAAGCCATCACCATCGCCACGTATTTGTAGGTGACCAGCTTGTTCGGGCGCAGGTGCACTTCAGGCTGGTCGGGCATCTGGGCCAGGGCCTGCAGGCGCGCTTCTAGCGTGTTGCGGTCGGGGATGATTTCCCCGTTCCAGCCGATGGTGCCGTCGAAATCAAGGTCGATGCGCACGATCTCAGGCGGGATCGGCGGTGGTGCCGCGTTGTTCGGCACCGGCATGTTCATCTTCACCGCGTGGGTCTGGATCGGGATGGTGATGATGAACATGATGAGCAGCACCAGCATCACGTCGATCAGGGGCGTGGTGTTGATCTCGACCATCACTTCGTCTTCGCCGCTCGACGAGCCTACATTCATTCCCATGGGGGGGTCCTCAGGATCCTGTGCGTCTGGGTGTGCATTTCAGTGGTCACTGCCGAGCCGGCGGTTCGGTGATGAAGCCCACCTTGAAGATGCCGGCGCGCTGGCAAGCCACCACGACACGACCGACGGATTCGTAGCGCACCTCGAGGTCGCCACGGATGTGAACCTCGGGCTGCGGCTCTTGCACCGCAACCAGCTTGAGTCGTTCGACCAGTGCTTCGTTTTCCACCCGCTCGGTACCCCAATAGACGCCACCGTCGCGATCCACCGCCAGCACGATGTTCTCGGGCTTGGTGATGGTGGGCAGGTTGCGTTCCTTGGGCAGTTCGAGCGGGATCGTCTGGGTGATCACGGGCACCGTGATCATGAAGATGATGAGCAACACCAGCATGACGTCCACCATGGGGGTGGTGTTGATGGTGTTGTTGAAGTCCTCTTCGCCTTCTGACGAACTGGCTTGCATGGCCATGGCGTTACCTCTTTTGCTCGCGAACGGCGGGCATCAACGCTTGCCCGACAGCAGCACGTTCTGCAGGTCGCCGGCAAATGCGCGGGTTTCGCTGAGCACGGTCTTGTTGCGGCGCAGAAGCCAGTTGTAGCCGATCACCGCAGGCACCGCGACCGCCAGGCCCACGGCGGTGAGGATCAGGGCGGCACCCACGGGGCCAGCCACCTTGTCGATCGACGCCTGACCGCTCAGACCGATCTTCACCAGCGCCTCGTAGATGCCCCAGGTGGTGCCGAACAGGCCGATGAACGGCGAGGTGGAACCCACCGTGGCCAGGATCGCCATGCCGTTGCTCAGCCGGTCCTGCACGTTGCCGACGGCCCGGTCGACCGACATGCCGATCCAGGTGTTCTTGTCGATGACTTCGACCATCGTGCCTTCGTGGTGGTCGGCCGCCTTGATACCCTGGTCGGCAATGTAGCGGAAGGCCGACCCCTCTTCGAGCGTGGTCAGACCCTGCTTCACGCTGCCGGCCTTCCAGAAAGAGTCGGCCGACTTGCGGCCACTCTTGAGCATGGATCGCTGCTCGAACAGCTTCACGAAGATGACGTACCAGCTCGCCATCGACATGATCACCAGGATGATGAGGGTGCCGCGCTTGACCCAGTCGGCTGCCAGCCACGCGCCTTTCAGGCCGAAGGGGTTTTCGACGGCCTCCTGTTCGACGACGTTCGAAGGTGCCGCCGCGGCCGGCGCTTCGGCCGTCACGGGGGCGACGGGGGCTGCCGCGGGTTCGGAAGCTGCAGGCGTGGCCTGTGCCATCACGGCCTGCGGAAGAACCAGCAGGGCGGAGGTGGCCAGCAGGGCAGCGCCAATGGACGTGCGCAAAACTTGGATCAAGGACATATCGGCTCCGTGGAGGACAGCGCCCGGGTGGGGAAATGAAGGGTCGGGCGCAAAAAAATGGACAAACGAGGTGACAGCGAGGGCGCGGCGCAGCACAGGCCGCCCGCGCATGGGTTCAGGTCATTCCAGCTTCCAGACGTAGTCGACGTCGAAAGAGGCGCCGACCGGGTTGCCGTTCTCGTCGGAACCCGCCTTGAAACTGCAGCCGCTGAGCTTGGACAGCGCGACGCGGTCGAGCATCTTGTGTTCGCGCGAGGGCCCGGAAGATCGCGCCACTTCGGCGTTGGTCATGCGGCCATCGGGGCCGACGGTGAAGCGGATCTTGGTGGTGCCCGTGGCTTCGGCGCGCAGGGCCGCGGCGGGGTAGTCTTCGCCCGTGGGTGCACAAGCCTGCACGTTGGCGATGGCTGGACGTGCCGCAACCCTCGGGGGTGCAGGCGGAGCCGGCGGTGCCGGGGGCGCAGGCGGGGCTGGCGGAGGGTTGAATACCGGCGGCGCGGGAGGCGGGGCCACCTGGGTCGTCGTGATCGTCGGCGCCGGTGTCGGCGGCGGATTCACGTTGACCTCGGGCGGCGGAACGAAAGAAGGCGGCGGCGGTGCCAGCTTGGGCGGCGGCGGCAGGTTCTCCGGCGGCGGCGGCGGCGGCGGTTTCACCTCTTCGATGATCTTGGTTTCGATCGGCGCCTTGATGACGTCGATCACTCTCTCGGCCATGCCGCTGACCAAAGCCCAGCCCAACAGGACATGCAGCAAGACCACGAGTCCGATGCCATAGGCATGTTTGCTCGGGTTGCGTTGTTCGACACCAAAATCCACTCGGGTCCTCCAGTCATCCTGCCGTGGGTAACAGCGGGCACTGCGACTTGTTCAACAAAGAAGCGAAAAATCGTTTACGCAGGTCGTACAACAACGCCTTAAGGGGCGGGACTATATCTCGATCCTTACGCCAATCAGTGCGGACATCACCCTAGCCCAGGGGGTAGCCGCACGTACCCGATCGGTACCTCGACGAACTCTCGCTGGCCGTTGCAAGACCCGGGCCAATTGCGGCTTCCCGGCTCTGGAATGCGGTGGCCGCAGCCGCTGTCCCCTTAGGAGAAGGCCAGCTTCGAAGAGGCTTGAGCCAGCGCCGCCAGACCTTGTGAACTGGCGTCTGGATCGTCGCAATGCACCGGCGAACGTTCGGTAAAGCTCCGTAACCACGTCAGCTGACGTTTCGCAAGTTGTCGGCTGGCGGACAGACCTCGGGCTCGAAACTCGCCCCATGGCAATGCCCATGCAGCGGCCTGGCCTGCTGCCATGCTGGCGGGCAGGCCTGCTTCCAGCGCTTCCCATGACTGCCGGTAACCCACGCAGCGCATCGAAGGAAGTTCTGCGTGCAGGTCACCACGGGCGCGCAGCGCAGCCACTTCTTCCAGCAGGCCGGCCTGAAGCATCGCGTCGAAGCGCTGTTCGATGCGCGCATGAAGCCAGGCACGCCGGCGCGGCTCGAGCGCAACCAGCGCCAAGGGCAGGCCGCGTCCAGGCTGCGGACCCTGCTGCCAGGCCGACAGCGGCCGCCCGCTGACGGCGTGCACCTCGAGCGCGCGCTGGATGCGCTGCGCGTCGGTGGGGGCCAGGCGTTCTGCCGTCGATCGGTCCAGTACCGCGAGTTCTGCATGCAAGGCGGGCCAGCCTTCGACGGCTGCACGGGCATCGATCGCTGCGCGAACCCCGGCATCGGCCGGCGGCATGGTGTCCAGGCCGTCGCGCAAGGCCTTCAGGTAAAGCATGGTGCCGCCCACCAGCAGGGGCAGGTGGCCGCGGTCGCGGATCTCGGCCACCAGGCGCCGGGCATCGTTGCAGAAGCGGGCTGCGGAGTAGGGCTCGCTCGGGTCCAGGATGTCAATCAGGTGGTGTGGCACGGCACGGCGTTCGGCAGCGCTGGGCTTGGCCGTGCCGATGTCCATGCCGCGATAGACCAGGGCCGAGTCGACGCTGATGATCTCGACCGGCCGCTGCACCGCGAACCGCTCTGCAAAGGCCAGCGCCAGCGCTGTTTTCCCCGAGGCCGTGGGCCCGGCCAGAGCGACGGCTTGAGGCGCTTGCGGCGAGGCGCTCATGTCGCGCGTGCCTCGCCGTGGCGCTGGACCAGGGTCCAGGCGATGCCGGCCGTCAGCAGCGACCAGAAGCCCAGGCCCAGGGCATAGGGCAGCACGCGTCCGTCCAGCGCCTGCCCTAGCCACAGGCCGACGCCGAAGGCAATCGCCGCGAGCACGAAACCAGCGAGTGCCGACGCGGCCCCAGCCGCTTGCGGAAACGGCCCCACGGCGCCGGCCTGGCCGCAAGGCTGGTGCACGCCATGACCGAAGGCAAACAGCCACTGCGGCAGCAGCACGGCCCAGACTGACGCGACACCGGCGACGGCCAGTGCTGCCGTCAGCACCCCGCCAGCCAGGCTGAATACAGCGCCGCGGCTGACCGTGCGGGCCATGCCAAGGCGGCTCACCCAGCGCCGGCAGACGAAGGTCCCCAGCAGATAGCTGGTCGATGCCGATCCCATGGCCACACCGTAGACCGCGGGTGACAGTCCGAGCACGTCGATATAAATGAAGGACGAGCCGGCCAGGATCGTGAACAAGCCCCCGTAAGTGAAGCTGACGAGGAGCGTCCAGGCGAGGAAAGTCGGGTGCCGGGCGATGTGCCACCAGGTTCTGAGCAGCGGGCCTGGCGCCGTGGCGCGCGGGTTCTTGGCCTGCAGCGTCTCGGGCAGCCGCCAGGCGACGAACAGCAGCGTCAGCGTTCCCATCAGGACCACGATTCCGAGCGCCGCCCGCCAACCCCAGGTTGCAGCCACTGCGCCGCCGAGCATCGGGCCGGCGATCGCGATCACCCCCAGGCCCGACAGCCCCAGGGACATGACCCTTGCACCGTGCTGGGGTTCGTACAGGTCGCGCAGCATCGCGCGGGCGCAGACCACTGCGGCCGCCAGTGCCGCGCCCTGCAATGCCCGCCAGGCGACGAGTGTCTCGATCTGCGCTGCCAGCATGCCGCCGATGCTCGCCAGGGTGTACAGCGACAGGCCGATCAGCAGCACCGGGCGGCGGCCGATGCGGTCGGCTATCGGACCCCAGACCAGTTGGCCCAGGCCAAAGGCCAGGATCAGTGCCGACATCGTGAGCTGAGCGGTGCTCATCGACGCGCCGAGATCGCGGGTCAGCGCGGGCAGGGCGGGCAGGTAGATGTCGGTCGTGACCGGCTGCAGGCCCAGCAGCAGGGCCAGGGCCCAGGCCACGAGTGTCGTGCTCGGGCGGGGGGGCAGACCGACCGGCGCTGCGACAGGGGATGGCGGGAGCATCGCTTCGAGACTAACAGGGCGCAACCGGTCGGCCGGCGGCCGCGTCCTGTCGCATGGCCCCTGGCGCGCGGGCGGGCGCAACGGCATCATCACCCCCGATATCGACTTCGCCTTGCCGCCGCAAATGAAACCTGCCTCTTTCGCAAGCCCGGGTCTGGGCCGGCTGTTGGTCCTGCTGTGTTCGACCCTGGCCGCAGCCACGCCGGCCAGCGCGCAGATGTTCAGGGACAGCAGCCTTCAGGCCTTGCTGGGTCAGGAGCGCCCGGCCGAGTTGCAGCGCGTTGCCCGCGAGCGCCTGGCCGCACGTCCCGACGACAGCCAGGCGGTCCTGGCCCTGGCCTTGGGCGCGCTGGAAAACAACGATGCCGAGTCGCGCAAGCTCGCCATCCAGCATGCGCGGTCCTGCACCCAGCAGCAGCCGCGCGCCGCCGAATGCCACTACGCGCTGGGCGTGGTGCTGGGCGTGCAGGCCATGTCCGAAGGCATGTTGAAAGCCGCTCGCAGCGCCGGCACGGTCAAGGAAGCCCTGGCCCAGGCGCAGACGCTGGAGCCGGCCTGGTACCCGGCGCGCAGTGCGCTGGTCGAGTTCTACCTGCTGGCCCCGGGCATGATGGGCGGCAGCAGCGCCAGGGCGCAGGAACTGGCGCGCGCCGCACCCAGCCCTGCCCAGGCCAAGGTCTTGCAAGCCCGGGTTGACCTGCAGGACGGCAAGTCCGAATCCGTGCTGCAGTCCTTGACCGGCCTGCTCTCCAGCCCCGATGCCGCGGTGGCCGAGGACGCGGCCGAATGGGGCTTCGGCGCCGCCTTGATGCTCGTCAACGAAGGCAAGGCGCCGCTGGCCCAGCCCTTTCTGGAGCAGTTGATGCGCGCCCGCCCGGACCATGCCGCAGGCCCTTTCGGTCTGGCGCGGGTGCGCGCGGCGGCCGGGGCCCATGCCGAGGCCCTGGTGCTCTACGAACAGTCGGCGCGGGCCCAGGGCGCAGCGCGCCTGCCGGTGGACTACCGGCGCGGCATCGCCCTGCAGGAGCTGGGCCGAAAGGACGAGGCGCGTGCCGCTCTTGCGCGCTTCGTCAAGGCTGGCAGAGGCCATAAGCTTTCGCTCGAAGACGCCCGCAAGCGCCTGGCCGAGCTGGGCGGCTGAACTGCGCCGAGCAGGCCGGAAGCATCGTCAGAAGCGCTCATCCTCGCCCAGGTAGCGCCACTGGCCGGCTGGCAACTGGCCGAGCACGACGCTGCCGATGCGCACCCGCTTGAGCCCGACAACCGCCAGGCCCACCAGTTCGCACATGCGGCGTATCTGCCGCTTGCGGCCTTCGCGCAGCACGATTCGCAGCTGATCCTCGTTCTGCCAGCTGACGCGGGCAGGTCGCAGTTCCACGTTGTCCAGTACCAGGCCATGGCGCAGCCGGTCCAGCGCGCTGTCGGGCACCGGGCCTTCCTGCAGAGGCTTCACCCGTACCAGGTATTCCTTCTCGACGCGGGTTTCGTCGCCGATCAGCCGCTTGGCGATGCGGCCGTCCTGGGTAAAGACGAGCAGCCCCGTCGAGTCGATGTCCAGCCGGCCGGCGGGCGCCAGGTGGCGCAGGTGGCCCGGGTGGAAGACCACTCCGCTGGTGTCGCCCGACCAGCGGTTGGCGGGCGTGACCAGCGTGATTGCGGGCTCGTAGCCGTCTTCGGCCTGGCCGCTGACGATGCCCATGGGCTTGTTCAGCAGCACCGTCATGCGCCGCGCCTGTTCGGCGCTGGCGCGGGGGTCGATGGCGATCTGCACGTTGGCCGGTGCGCGCTGGCCCAGCACCGCCATCTGGCCGTCGACACGCACCCAGCCGGCTTCGATCCATTCGTCGGCTTCGCGTCGCGAGCACAGGCCGCGTTCGGTCATCAGCTTGGCGATGCGGATGCCGCCGGCGTCACCGGCGTCACCGGCGGGTGCGGCCGGCGGTGGCCGGGGCGCAGGCGCACGGGCGGCCGAAGCTGCCGGGCGGGACGGGGGCGGACGGTCAGGCCTGGGTCCTGCGGCTGCTGGGCCGCTGGGCCTGGGGCCCGCAGGCCCAGGCGGCCTGGGCGTGCGTGGCGGGCGGTCTGGCCTGACGGCGGCACGCGGGCTGGCCGGGGCAGGCGTGGCGGGCTGGGCGGGCTGGGCCGGCCGCGCCGGCCAGCGTGGCCGCGGCGGCTCCAGTTCGGCGGCCGGAGCCGGCCGATGCGGCGCGCCTGGGCGCACGGGCTTGCGCCGCGGGTCGGGCGTGGGTGCGCCGGGCTTCAGGGTGACACGTTTGCGGGCGGGTTCGGACATGGTTCATTCTGGACCATGGTCTGGCCTGGGCCAGCGGATCGGGCCGCGCGGCGCTATCGTTGGCTGCGTCGGAACCTTGCTTCGCTGCCGAGAACACGCCATGACATCGACCCGAGCACCCCGCCTTTTGGCCATCCTGTTGCTGGCTGCCGCCCTGTCTGCAGGGGCTGCGCCACCGCTTTCACCTGGCCAGCAGACCCGGCTCGATGCCGCGCTGGCGGCCTACGAGGCCGGTCGCCTGCCTGCGGCCCGAGCCGGCTTCGAGGCCCTGGCTACACAGCGGGTGCCGCTGGCCGAATACAACCTGGCCGTGATGCACCTGCGGGCCGAGTTGCCCCAGCCCAGCGTGGACACCGCGCGCCGCCTGCTGGTCCGCGCTGCCGAGGGCGGCTTCGTCACCGCCCAGTTCATGCTGGCCCAGGGCCTGGAGAACGGCGAGTTCGGGCCGCGCGACCTGAGCCTGGCGCTGAAATGGTACGAAGTGGCTGCCACCAGTGGCAGTGTCGAAGCCCAGGTGGCCATGGGCACCGCCTACTTCCTGGGCCGGGGAAAGCCCAGGGACCCGGCGGAATCGGCCCGCTGGTACCGCGAGGCCGCCAAGGGCGGCGATGTCGGCGCGATGTACCTGATCGCTTCGATGTACGAACAGGGCGACGGCGTGCCGCAGGACCTGCGCCTGGCCCGCTACTGGTACGACCTGGCCGCGAAGGCCGGCGACGAGGCCGCGCCCGGCAAGTTGCGCGAACTGGACGCGCGCGCCGCGGCCCGGCCCAGCTGAGGCCGGTGCGGCACCTTCAGAGCACCACCTTCACCATCGGGTGGGTGGACAGCGTGCGGTAGAGCTCGTCGAGCTGCTCGCGGCTGGTGGCCGTGACCGTGAGCGTCAGCCCCAGGTACTTGCCGCCCGAGCTGAGCCGCTGCTCGACGCTGCCGGCATCGAAGGCCGGGTCGAAATGCCGGGCCACACTCACCATTGCTTCGAAGAAGCCTTCGACCTGCGCTCCCATCACCTTGATCGGGAAGGCACTGGGGTATTCGATCAGGCTCTGCCCGGGCGGGATCTCGCGCATTCGCAGCCCTGGCGTTCTCAGATCGACATCGTCAGCTTGGCGCGCTGATAAGCCTCGTGCAGGCGCGCGTAGACCGGCCCCGGGCGGCCCCGGCCTGCACCATGGCCCACCTCTTCGCCGTCGATCTTCGTGACCGGCAGCACTTCCTTGGTCGCCGAGCTCAGCAGCACTTCGTCGGCCGCCATCACGTCGGCTTCGGGAATGGGGCGCAGGTTGTAGGCGATGCCGCAGTCCAGGCACAGCTCGCGCAGCAGTTCGACGCGGATGCCCTCGAGCACGTGCTCGCTCTTGGGCGGGCCGAGCAGCGCGCCTTCGTGCACGATCCAGACGTTGCTGGCGGCGGCCTCGGTCAGGAAGCCATCGCGGAACATGATGGTCTCGACCGCACCATGGTCGGCCGACATCTGCCGCGCCAGCACATTGCCCAGCAGGCTGGTGCTCTTGATGTCGCCGCGCTCCCAGCGGAAGTCGCGCGCGGTGGTGCAGGCCACGCCCTGGTGACGCTGTTCGGCGGTGGCCGCCTTCATTGGGTTGGCCATCGCGAACACGGTGGGCTTGATGCCCGCCGGCATGACGTGGTCGCGCGGCGCGACGCCGCGCGTGACCTGGATGTAGACCAGCTGGTCCTCGGCCCCGGTGCGTTCGAACACCTGGCCCACGAGCTGCCGGCACATGGCCAGCCATTCGTCGCGGCCGTGCGGGTTCGCGATGCGCAGCTTGCCCAGCGACCGCGCCAGCCGCGCCATGTGCTCGTCGAAGCGGAACAGGCGCCGGCCATAGACGGGCACCACTTCGTAGATGCCGTCGCCAAAGATGAAGCCGCGGTCCAGCACCGAGACCTTGGCCTCGGCCAGTGGCTGCACTTCGCCGTTCAGGAAACAGAGGGCTTCGTTCATGGGCGACTCCTGGCGCGGATGCTTCGGTGCGGGTTCAGGTGGCGGGCTTGTCAGATTTGGCCTGGAGGTTGGTGCGCAACTCTGCAGGCATCGGCGCATTCAGGTTCACACCCTTGGGCGGAATCGGCGACATGAACCACTTGCGGTACAGCGTTTCGAACTCGCCGCTGTCCATCAGCCTGGACAGAACGCCATCGACCAGGGTCTTGAAGGCCGGGTCGTCCTTGCGCAGCATGATGGCGTAAGGCTCGACCTGGATCGCTTCGCCGACCACGGCCCAGTCGCTGGGCTTGGCGCTGCTCGCGGCCAGCCCGTAAAGCAGGATGTCGTCCATCGCGAAGGCGTCAGCGCGTTCGCTTTGCACCAGCAGCTGGCTCTCGGAGTGGTCCTTGGCCCCCAGCAGTTCAAATCCCAGGCCGCGCTCTTCGTTCAGGCCACGCATGATGCGGAAATTCGTGGTGCCGGTGGTCGAGACCACGCGCTTGCCCTTCAGGTCGGCCAGCGACTTCACGGGCGAGCCCGCCTTCACCAGCAGCCGGGTGCCGGTGTAGAAGTAGTTGGTGGCGAAGGCGACCTGCTTGGCGCGGTCGCTGTTGTTGGTGGTGCTGCCGCATTCGATGTCGATCGTGCCGTTCACGAGCAGCGGAATGCGGTTGGCGCTGGTCACGGCCTGGGTCGTCACCTTCAGGTCGCTGCGGCCTGTGGCCTTGCGTACTTCGTCGACGATGCGGCCGCAGATTTCCCAGCCGAAGCCGGTGGGCTGGGCCTTGTCGTCAAGATAGGAAAACGGAATCGAGCTCTCGCGGTAGGCCACCGAGATGCTGCCGCTGGCCTTGATCTTGTCCAGCGTCTGGGCGCCGGCCGCGGTGGTGAGCCAGACGGCAGAGAAGGCCAGTGCAAGACGTGAAAAGATGAAGCGGTTCATTCGGGACTCCGTTCGGGTGGCTGTTCGGTATGCACCGCAGTTTAGGGCGCAAGCCGGCAGCTCACTTGATCCACAGCCTGATCGAGTCCCAGGCGCGTCCGAACACCCCCGCCAGCGGCACCGGTTCCAGCACCACCAGCGGCACGCTGGCGATCGGCGTGCCGGCGGCGGTGGTGATCCTGATCGTGCCCACACGTTGACCGGCAGTCAACGGAGCCACCAGCGGGTCGGTGCGTTCGATGACGGTCTTGATCTTCTCGCCTTCGCCTTTCGGGACCGTGGTGAACAGCGCGCCAGGCGTGCCCAGCTTGACTTCAGAGCTGGCGCCCTTCCATACCGGCACGGTCGCCACGGCCTTGCCGGCGTCGAACAGGCGCAGCGCGTCCCAGGCCAGGTAGCCCCAGTTCAGGAGCTTCTGGCTCTCCGAGGCCCGCGCCTCGCGGCTGGATGTGCCCAGCACCACGCTGAGCAGCCGGCGCTGGCCGTTGGGCATGTTGCGCACCGCGCTGGCCACCAGGCAGTAGCCGGCGCTGTCGGTGTAGCCGGTCTTCATCCCGTCGATGCTGGGGTCGCGCCCCAGCAGCAGGTTGCGGTTGTCCTGACGGATGTTGTTGAAGCTGTACTGGCGGATGGCATAGAGCGGATAGAACTCCGGGTGCTCGCCGATGATCCGCGCGGCGACAGCGGCCACGTCGCGGGCACTGCTGTAGTGCCCGGCCTCGGTCAGGCCGGTGACGTTCTTGAACTGGGTGTTCTTCAGGCCCCAGGCCTGGGCCTGGCGGTTCATCAGCGCGACGAAGGCGTCGACGCTGCCAGCCACGCCTTCGGCCAGCGCCACGGAGGCGTCGTTGCCGCTTTGCACGATCATGCCGCGCAGCAGTTCGTCGACCCTGGGTGTCATCTTCGGGTCGATGAACATCAGCGAGCCGCCGCCTTTGCGCTCGGCCCAGGCGCGTTCGCTCACGGGCAGGGTCTGTTCCAGCGACAACTTCTTGTCGCGCAGGGCATTGAACACGAGATAGGCGGTCATCAGCTTGGTCAGCGACGCCGGATCGGCCTGGGCATCGGCATCACGCTCGGCCAGCACCTGGTTGCTGGCCAGGTCGATCAGCAGGTACTGGCGGGCTGCCAGCTCGGGCGGTTGTGGCGTCTGGCCGATGGCCACGGCGGCTGCCGTGGTGGCCAGCAGCAGCACCACAGCGCGGCGCAGGCGCGACAGAAACGAAGTTTGGAAGGCGGTCATCGACATGTCAGGTTGCTGCGCCGGGAGCGAAGGCGCGGGTCACGAGGGTCTTGAGCAGCGGCAGCTGGCCATGGAAGAAGTGGCCTGCGCCGGGTACGACGACCACGGGCAGGGATTGCGGGCGGGCCCAGTCGAGCGTGGCCGACAGCGGCACGACGTCGTCGCTTTCGCCATGGATGACCAGGGTGTCGGCGGGTACGGCGGCAAGGTCGAAGCGGCTTGCCGCCGGGCCCACCAGCACCAGACGTTCGGCTGCACCGCCTGTCGCCCGGCCGTCGGCCAGCCGCGCGGCCACCCGCGAGGCCACATAGGCGCCGAAGGAGAAACCAGCCAGGACCAGCGTCTGGCCGGGTGCGCGCCGGGCCTGCAGCACCGCCAGGGCGTCGTCGATCTCGCCTTGGCCTTCATCCCAGACGCCTTCAGAACCGCCGACACCACGGAAGTTGAAGCGCAGGCTGGTGTAGCCCAGCGCCACGAAGGCCCGAGCCAGGGTCTGCACGACCTTGTTGTCCAGGGTGCCGCCATGCAGCGGGTGCGGGTGGCAGACCAGGGCCAGTCCGCGTGCCGGGCCCGCGGGTTCATCGACGGCAATGGCCAGAGCCCCGGCCGGACCGGCCACGGCCCCGCGCTGGGTGGCGGCGTTCATGTCCGCTCAGCGCCCGACGTCGGCAGGCAGCACCAGCCGGTCGACGACCCGGCCCAGCTTCAGATGCTGTTCGACGATTTCGTCGATGTCGGCCTTGTCGACGAAGCTGTACCAGGTGCCTTCGGGGTAGACGACGGCCACCGGTCCGCCAGCGCAGCGATCGAGGCAGCCGGCCTTGTTGACCCGCACGCCACCTGGCCCGGCCAAGCCTTCCGCCTTCACGCGCTGCTTGCAATGGTCGAAGGCCGATTGCGCATCGTGCTGGGCGCAGGCGGCTTCGCCATTGCTGCGCTGGTTGAGGCAGAAGAACACGTGGTGCTTGTAATAACTCATGGTTCAATTGTAGGCAGGGGGCCTGGCTGGCCCCGGGTTGGCCCTGTCAGCGGTCGGGGGTGCGACGTGCCAGCCGGGTAAAGAGCCAGCCAATGGCGGCAAACGGCCATAACCAGCCCAGCCATTGCGCCAGGCCATGGAAACGCACGAACTGGCCCTGTTCCCAGGACTGCAGGCTCTGGGCGAAGAACGGGTCGTCTGGCGCCTGTGTCACGGCCGTGATCAACCCTGTCAGCACCATCAGCCCCAGGCCGGCAGCAAGGCCGCGTGGCAGCGGTGCCAGCAGCCATGCCACCAGCAGGCCGCTGGCCAGGCCTGGCACGGCGTAGGGCGTCAGCCAGGCCAGTGCATGGTCAGGGCCATAGTTCAGTGCGGTCGACAAGGTCATCCCGGCCAGCGCCAGCCCCGCCGCTCCCAGCGCCAGCACGGCGCGTCGCCAGCCGGGGCGTGCCACGCTGTAGGCCACCAGGCAGGGGGCCAGCAGGCCCAACGCCGTGATGAGCGTTTCGCCCAGCGGGCCTGTCGCTTGTGCCCCCGTGGGCGCTGCCAGCAGGGCGTGAGCAGGTTCGGCCCAGGCCACGCCTTCCAGGGCTTCGGCGGCCAGGTCCCGAAGGCGCAGCAGGCCCTGACCCAGACCCAGCGGCACGGGCGCCGGAAACAGCAGTGCGGCCGGCCAAAGCGCCAGCAAGGCGAGGCCGCCAGCGCTGTCGCGCATGAACCAGCGTTCGCGTGCACGATGCCAGCGGTCGATCACGCCCAGGGCCTGCAGGGCCAGCGCCAGCAGCGCCCCGATGGCCGCACCGACGGCGTTCGTTGCCATGTCCTTCAGCGATGGGTGCCGCCCCGGCAGGAACTGCTGCGCCAGTTCGGTTCCATAGGACAGCAGGCCCGGCCCGGCCAGACCCAGCAACAAGGCCCAGGCAAGGCCGCCGCCGCTGCGCAGCACCGCGAGCACGAGCAGGGTGCCCAGCGGCGCATAGCCCAGCAGGTTGAACGCGATGTCAAAGCGGTCGATCCAGGGCGGCCAGGGCAGACGGGCCAGGTCGGCCAGCGCCAGGCCCGGCGGCCAGCGCCAGTCCGAGAACGGATACAGGCTCGCATACAGCACCAGCGCCATGTAGGCCAGCGCCAGTGGCGATGCCGAACTGCGGTGGCGTCGGCCCGGCGGGGGCAGGGCATCAGGCACTTGGATCTTGGCCGTCGTTCAGAACGGCTTGACGACCACCAGCACCACGATCAGCGCGAACAGCAGTACCGATGCTTCGTTGAACACGCGGTACCACTTGTGGCTACGCCTGTTACCGCCGGTCTCGAAGCTGCGCAGCAACTTGCGGCACATGTGGTGGTAACCCAGCACACCGGCCACGAGCAGCAGCTTGGCGTGCATCCAGCCGCTGCCCGGACCCATGCCGACACCGTAGTACAGCCAGAGCAGCAGGCCCAGCAGCAGCGCCGGCACCATCAGCAGGCTGGAAAAGCGGTAGAGCTTGCGTGCCATCAGCAGCAGGCGCTCGCGCTCGGCGTGACTGTCGGCCGGCACCATGGCGAGGTTGACGAACAGGCGCGGCAGATAAAAAAGGCCCGCGAACCAGCTGGCCACGAAGACGATGTGAAAGGCCTTGACCCACAGATAACCGGAACTCATCCGGCGCATTATGCGCAGGCGCCGGCTGAAACATCACCGGCGCTGCAGCGCACAAAAAGAGGCCCCGGCACGAGGCCGGGGCCAACAAGCCTTATCGCTGTCATCACGCTAAGGCACCTGCTCAGGGAGGAAAAGCAGGGGACAACGGCCTTGCGGCTATCATCCAGGACGGATATTACCGCAGCAATTGCTGTTCAAACAGCTGCCTTGGGCACCACCCCTCGACCTGAACGTGCAAGGGTTGTGCGTGGCTTGTCCGGGTTCAGGCGCCCACATGCACACTCCCCCGCCTTTCCCCAGCAGCCGGCCGCGCCGGTTGCGCCGCGACGCCTACACCCGCGCTCTGGTGCGCGAACACAGGCTGGGTTGCGAAGACCTGATCCTGCCGGTGTTTTTGCTCGACGGTGAACGCCGCGCCGAAGACGTGGCCAGCATGCCCGGCGTGCAGCGGCGCAGCCTGGACGGCATCATGGGCCTAGCAGAACAGTGCGTCGCGCTGGGCGTGCCGGTGATGGCGCTGTTCCCGGTGATCGAACCGGCCCTGAAGACGCCCGACGGCGCCGAGGCCACCAATCCAGAAGGCCTGGTACCGCGCGCCGTGCGCGAACTCAAGCGGCGCTTTCCACAGCTGGGCATCCTGACCGACGTCGCGCTCGACCCCTACACCAGCCACGGCCAGGACGGCCTGCTCGACGCCAGCGGTTACATCGTCAACGACAGCACCGTGGCGGTGCTGCGCCGTCAGGCTCTGGTGCAGGCCGAGGCGGGGGTGGACATCGTCGCTCCCAGCGACATGATGGACGGCCGCATTGGTGCCATCCGCGCCACCCTGGAAGAAGCCGGCCAGGTGAACACCCGCATCATGGCCTACAGCGCCAAGTACGCCAGCGCTTTCTACGGCCCCTTCCGCGACGCCGTGGGCAGTGCCGGCAATTTGGGCAAGGCCGACAAGAAGGTCTACCAGATGGACCCCGGCAACACCGACGAGGCCCTGCGCGAAGTGGCGCTGGACATCGCCGAAGGTGCCGACATGGTGATGGTCAAGCCCGGCATGCCCTACCTGGACATCGTGCGCCGGGTGAAGGACGAGTTCCGTGTGCCCACCTTTGCCTACCAGGTCAGCGGCGAATACGCGATGCTGAAGGCCGCTGCCGCCAACGGCTGGCTCGACCACGACGCGGTGATGATGGAAAGCCTGCTGGCCTTCAAGCGCGCCGGTGCCGACGGCGTGCTGACCTACTTCGCGCTGGACGCTGCACGCCTGATCCGTTCCACCTGAAGGCGCGGCCGGGCCCGCTCGGACCATGCGGATCTTCCACGTCACGGCGGAGCACTTCGTCGAACTGGACGCCATGCCCCTGGCCCTTCCGGCGCAGGGTTTCCTGTGGGTGGGCAGTGCGCGGCGGGAGTTCGAGGTCGCCACCGTTGACGTGCAGGCGGCCCTGCAGCGCTGGACCGGCGGCATGCTGGTCGACCTGCATCTGTCCGACCTGCTGAACAACCAGCTGCCCAGCCACTACGACTACACCTCGTGGTACGACGTGCTGGTGTTCCGTCGCCTGGCGGCAGGCGCGGGCAGTGCCGCGCTCTTCGTCGACGACACCCAGGGCACGCTGGCCTCGGCGAAGAAGGCGCTGGAGTCGATCGACACCAGCCCGGTCGGGTTTGCCGTGTTCGACCGGGTGCTCGTCACCGTGCACCCCACCGACTGCGCGGTGCGCGACTACTTCGCGCAGCGACTGGCCAGCCTGGCCGCCGACCACGAAACGCGCGGCAACGCCCGCCTGCCGGCCAGCCCGGCCGACCTGATGCTGCGCATGGTCAACCACATGGTCGACAGCTATCTCGACCTGCGCCGCCTGCTGACGCGGCAACTGGGCTATCTGCAGCAGGAGCTGCTGAACCCCAAGAGCCGGTTCAACGACTGGCAGGTGCTGCTCGATTCACGCAATGCGCTGAACCTGCTGGAAGACACCTGCGAGGACCAGCGCTCGGCCGTTCAGGAATGGATCGACGCCCTGGACGAGTGGCCTGACGAAGCCGAGCCCGAAAAGCGCCGCGAACGCGAACTGCTGCGCGTGCGCTCGCGCGACGTGCTCGAGCATGTCGAGCGTGTGCTCAGCCACGTGCGCAGGCTGGAGCAAAGCGCCGAAACAGCAGTGCAGATGCACTTCAGCGCGCTGGGCCATCGCACCAACGACATCATGCGCACGCTCACCGTGCTGACCGCCATCTTCCTGCCGCTGAACCTGATCACCGGTTTCTTCGGCATGAACTTCGATGCCCTGCCGTTCATCCACTCCAGCGGCGGTTTCTGGGCCGCGTTCGGCTCGATGGTGGCGGTGGGCGTCGGTTTGGTGGCCTTCTTCTGGCGCAAGCGCTACCTGGGGCACTGACAGCGCGGCTCACAGCGGCCGCTGGCGTGCCAGCGGCGGGTTCTTCGCGAAGTAGCTGCGCACGCCGCTGGCGATGGCGTCGACGAGTTCGCGGCGGAAGGCGGGGTCACGCAGCTTGGCTTCTTCTTCAGGGTTCGAGATGAACGCGGTCTCGACCAGGATGCTGGGAATGTCGGGCGCCTTCAGCACCGCGAAGCCCGCTTGCTCGACCTGACGCTTGTGCAGCCGGCCGACCCGGCCGACCTTGGTCAGCACCTCGCGGCCGAGCTTCAGGCTGTCCTTGATCTGCGCGGTCGTGCTCATGTCGAGCATGGCGCTGAGCAGCTGCCGGTCCTTCACGCCGGCGACGTTGACGCCGCCGACCTGGTCAGACGAGTTCTCGCGCCGTGCCATCCAGCTCGCCGCGGTGCTGCTGGCGCCGCGCGTGGACAGGGCATAGACGCTGGCCCCGCGTGCTTCCCGGCGGTAGAAGGCGTCGGCATGGATGCTGATGAACAGGTCGGCCTGCACCCGCCTGGCCTTGCGCACGCGCTCGTTCAGCGGCACGAAGTAGTCGCCGTCGCGGGTCATCATCACGCGCAGTCCGGGCAGGGCGTTCAATCGGTCGCGCAACTGCAGTGCGATGGCCAGCACCACGTCTTTCTCGCGCAGGCCGGTGGGCCCGATGGCACCAGGGTCCTCGCCGCCATGGCCGGGGTCGATGGCGACGATCACCAGCCGGTCGACGCGGCGGCGTTCGGCCGCGGTCAGCGGCGGTGGGGGAGGGGGCGGGCTGGGTGTGCTGAAGACCTGGGAGGCCGGGGGTGGCGGAGCCAGCGCCACCAGGGGCGGGGCCGAAGCCTGGGCCATGGGTGCCATCGCGGCAGCGCCCGAGGCGGCAGCGGCTGCCGAGGCGGCCATGGCCACCGGCGGCACTGCGGCCACCTGCGGCTGTTCGATGCGGGCGATGAGCTCGCCCAGCGCGTCCTGCACTGCCTGCGATGCGCTGGCCTCGGCGGCTTCCTTGTCCCGCAGCAAGGCCAGCAGCGGGTCGGCTTCCTTGACCGGATACAGGTCGAACACCAGCCGGTGCTGGTAGGCCGCCACTGGCGCCAGCGTGAACTGTTGCGGTTCCGTGGGCTGCCGAAGGTCGAACACGAGGCGGACCACGCGTGGCTGGTACTGGCCCACGCGCACGCCGGCAATGTACGGGTCGTCGGCGCGCACCTTCCCCACCAGCGCGCGCAGGGGTTCGCGCAGCTCCAGGCCGTCGATGTCCACCACCAGGCGGTGCGGCGCCTCGATCACCTGGTGCCGGGCCACCAGCGCCTGGTCCGACTCGATGGTCACGCGTGTGTAGGCGCGCGCCGGCCAGATGCGCACGGCGACGATGGCTGCACCATGCGCGAGCTGGTGTGAGCCCAGCAACAACACCAGGCTGCCCATGCGGGCCAGCGCGCGGCGGCGGTCGAAATCAGCTGGGCTTCTCATGGCAACAGGTTCATGCCGAGGGGCGATCCGGCCTGCAGCGTGACCTGGCGTGCGTCGCCTTCCAGCGGCTGCAGGTGGATGTCCAGGTCAGCGGGTGGCAGCATGCCGGCGGCCTTTTCCGGCCATTCGGCGAGTTTCAGCCCGGGCTGGGCATACAGGTCGCGAAAGCCTGCGTCCAGCCATTCGCGCGGGTCGTTGAAACGATAGAAGTCGAAGTGAGAGATCAGGAGGTCACCGACTTGATGCGGCTCCACCACGGCATAGGTGGGGCTCTTGATGCGGCCGGTCACACCCAGGGCCCGCAGCAGGTGACGAACGAGGCTGGTCTTGCCCGCGCCCAACGGTCCGTGGAGCGATATGTTCGCGTTGCGCACCGCCGGCCTTGCCGCCAGGGTCTGGGCGAAAGCCTGGCAGTCGGCTTCGTTCTGCCACAGCAGGGTGCGGGTTTCTACAATAGGCGCATGCAGCGACAGCATCGATCCGCGGATCTATCGAATTCGCAGCTGCTGCTCGAGCAACTGCAGGGATGGGCTCAGGCTTTGGGATTCTCCCAGATCGGTGTGGCCGACATCGATTTGTCCGCGGCCGAAGCGGGGCTGCTGGCCTGGCTGCAGGCGGGCTTCCACGGCGATATGGGCTACATGGCCGCGCATGGACTGCGTCGTGCCCGCCCGGCCGAGCTGGTGCCTGGCACGGTGCGGGTGATCACTGCGCGCATGGACTACCTGCCCCGCGACGCACCGGCCGATTGGCCGGCTGTCGAGCGGGCCCGGTTGCTCGAACCCGGCCAGGCCGTGGTCTCGATCTATGCCCGCGGGCGGGACTATCACAAGGTACTGCGCCAGCGCCTGCAGAAGCTGGCTCTGCAGTTGCAGCAGGCCGTGGGTCCGCTGGGGCACCGAGTGTTCACCGACTCGGCACCCGTGCTCGAGGTCGAGCTGGCCAGCCGGTCGGGCATCGGCTGGCGCGGCAAGCACACCTTGACCCTGCATCGCGAGGCCGGGTCCATGTTCTTCCTGGGCGAGATCTATGTCGACATCCCCTTGCCGCTGACGGCGCCGGTAACGGCGCACTGCGGCAGCTGCGACGCCTGCATCACGGCCTGCCCGACGGCGGCCATCGTCGCGCCCTATCGCCTGGACGCGCGGCGCTGCATCAGCTATCTCACGATCGAACACGACGGGCCGATCCCGCCCGAACTGCGGCCGCTGATGGGCAATCGCATCGTCGGCTGCGACGACTGCCAGCTGGCCTGCCCCTGGAACAAGTATGCGCAGCCTGCCTGGCTGGCCGATTTCGACGCCCGCCCGGCGCTGGCCCGGCCCAGCCTGCTGGCCCTGTGGGGATGGACCGAAGACGACTTCCTGCGCCACACCGAAGGCAGCGCCATCCGCCGCATCGGCTGGCGGCGCTGGCGCCGCAACCTGGCGGTGGCTTCGGGCAATGCCTTGCACGCGGGCCTGCCCGAAACCGACCGGCAGGCCTTGGCCCTGGCCTTGCAGGCTGCGCTGCAGGGCGCCGACGAACTGGTTCGCACACACATCGAATGGGCCTTGGCGCCGGCCTGAGCCGGTTCCGGGGCTTGGCCATTCGCCGAGTCTGCCATTGCCCGCGGACTGGCCGGGCCCGGCCGCTACCATTGCCCGATGAACAAGTGGTTGGCTCGTGTCGTGATCGTGTTCTCTGGCCTGGCGGCGGCGCTGCCGGCGTATGGCGAAGCCGTGGCGCCTGCGGCTCGTGTGCAGGTGGAAGGGCAGTGGTTCGACGGCGAAGTGCAATTGGGCGGAACCGCGCTGCGGCTCAACGGCACAGGCGTGCGCGCCGTGGCCTGGTTCAAGGGCTACGTGGTCGGCCTGTACCTGCCGGCGAAGGCCTCCACGCCCGAAGCGGTGGTGGCCATGGCGGGCCCGAAACGGCTGCAGATCCGCATGCTGCACACCGTTCCGGCCGAAGAGTTCGTCAAGGCGCTGAACAAGGGCGTGGCGCGCAACTCGACCGAGCAGGAAATGGCCGGGCTGAAGGCGCCGCTGGAACAGTTCGCCCGCCAGGTGGGCGCGCTGGGGCAGGTGCGCGCTGGCGATGTCGTCGACCTGGACCACGAGCCAGGCCTGGGCATGGCCATGCGCGTGAATGGCACACTTCGCGGTGACCGAGTGCCCGGTGACGACTTGTTTGCCGCGGTGCTGCGGTCTTTCGTGGGCGACCGCCCCTATGACCCCAAGCTCAAGGCTGGGCTGTTGGGCCGCAAGGCCTGACCCACCCTGCCACGTCCTGAATCCTGGAGACAACGTGAACCGACGCCACCACCTTCTTGCCCTGTCCGCTGCGCTGCTGGTCCTGCCTGCCGCCAGCTTTGCCCAGGCTTACCCGGTCAAGCCAGTTCGTCTGGTCGTACCCTTTGCACCAGGAGGCACCACCGACATCATCGCCCGCGTCGTGGCTGAAAAAGCCAATGTTGCGCTGGGCCAGACCCTGGTGGTCGAGAACAAGGCCGGCGGTGGCGGTTCGATCGGCGCGTTGGAACTGATCAAGTCCGCACCCGACGGCTACACCCTGGGCATGGCCACGGTGTCGACGACGGCTGCCAATCCGGCCATCAACAAGCGGATCGGCTACGACCCGCTGACCGACTTCACGCCCATCATCAACATCGCCGCCACGCCCAACGTCATCGCCGTGCACCCCAGTTTCCCGGCGCGCGACTACAAGGGCTTCCTGGCCGAGGTGAAGAAGAACCCGGGCAAGTACAGCTTTGCCAGCTCCGGCACGGGCGGCATCGGCCACCTGCAGATGGAGCTGTTCAAGAGCCTGTCGGGCACGTTCATCACGCACATTCCCTACCGTGGCGCGGGCCCGGCGCTGAACGACACGGTGGCCGGGCAGGTGCCGATCATCTTCGACAACCTGCCGTCGGCACTGCCCTTCATCCGCGACGGCCGGTTGATCGCCATCGTCGTGGCGGCACCCACGCGGCTGAGCCAACTGCCCAACGTGCCCACCTTCAAGGAAGTCGGCCTGGAGCCGGTGAACCGCATGGCCTACTACGGCATCCTGGGGCCGAAAGGCCTGCCCAAGGACATCGTCGACAAGGTGGCTGCGGCAATCAAGCGCACCTCCGAACTGCCTGACGTGCGCAAGCGTATCGAGGACACCGGATCGGTGATGATCCTGAATACCCCGGAAGAATTCGCGCGCCAGATCAAGGCCGAGTTCGAGGTCTACAAGGAAGTCGTTGCCAAGCAGAAGCTGACGCTGGAGTGACGCGGCCCACGGGCGCCGACAGCCAGGCGGCCATTGACCGCTTCATCGACGCCTTGTGGATCGAAGACGGCCTGTCGGCTTTGACTTTGGCGGCCTATCGGCGCGACCTGTCGCTGTACGCTGCCTGGCTGGATTCGGCGACAGCGAAAACGCTGGACCAGAGCGCGGAGTCCGACCTGCTGGCCTTCGCGCAGGAGCGCCACGCCAGCACCCGCGCGAGCACCGCCAACCGCAGGTTGACAGTCTTCAAGCGCTACTTCCGCTGGGCGCTGCGCGAGCATCGCATCGCGCACGACCCCACGCTGAAGCTGATGGCGGCGCGCCAGCCCTTGCGGGTGCCCAAGTCCTTGACCGAGGCGCAGGTCGAGGCCCTGCTGGCCGCACCCGACGTGGACACGCCTCTGGGTTTGCGCGAACGCAGCATGATCGAGCTGATGTACGCCAGCGGACTGCGCGTGAGCGAACTGGTGTCACTGAAGACCGTGCAGCTCGGCCTCAACGAAGGTGTGCTGCGGGTGCTGGGCAAGGGTTCGCGTGAGCGGCTCGTGCCTTTCGGTGCCGAGGCCCAGCGCTGGCTCGAGCGTTACCTGCGCGAGGCCCGCCCGGCCATCCTGCACGGGCAGGCCAGCCATGCCTTGTTCGTCACGGCCCGCGCCGAAGGCATGACCCGGCAGATGTTCTGGCGCCTGATCAAGCGCCATGCGCTGGCGGCGGGCATCACCGTGCCGCTGTCGCCGCACACGCTGCGCCATGCTTTCGCCACCCACTTGCTGAACCATGGCGCCGACCTGCGGGCGGTGCAGATGTTGCTGGGCCATGCCGACATCGGCACGACCACGATCTACACCCATGTGGCGCGCGAACGCCTGCGCTTGCTGCACGGGCAGCACCACCCGCGCGGCTGACGAAAAAAAGCCGGCTCGAGAGCCGGCTTTCGCGAAGCAGCGAACTGCTTAGAAGTTGTGGCGCACGCCCACGGCCATCGAGCTGGCCTTCAGCGCGTTGCCGCGGCGGTCGGTGGCGCCGAAGTACGAGAAGTTGCTGCTGTTGTCGGTGACGGTGTAGAAGCCGTACAGCTTGGTGCGCTTGCTCAGGTTGTAGTTGTAGCCCACGGTGTACTGGGTGGCGTCGCTGTTGGCCAGGCCGCTCCAGTCGTCGGCCATGCCGAAGTTCGCGTGGAACTCCGAGGCACCGGCGCTCAGCATGGCCGAGACGCGGTAGGCGTCGCGCTTGCCCAGGCCACGGACGTCGCTGCGCTGGTAGTAGGCGCCGAGCAGCACCGAACCGAGTTCGTAGTTGGCGCGAATGGCGAACTGGCTGTCCTTGTCGCCGTCGTTCTTCTCGTAGCCGAAGCCCAGGCCCAACGGACCTGCACCATAGTTAAGGGCCAGGCCCATCACCTTGTTGTTCTTGTTGGCGCCTTCGGCTGCCGAGATCGACACTTCAGCCGTCAGGCCGCCCAGGCTGGGGGTGGTGTAGGACACCGTGTTGGCGTTCTGACCCAGGTAGGTGTACAGCTTGTCTTCCGACGTGCCGGTGTCGTGGTTGTGGTAGCTGATGTAATCGGCCGTCGCGTAGTAGGCGGCGCTGGTCAGGCGACCCAGCTTGATGCCACCGAAGCCGCCCGACAGGCCGACGTACGAGTCGCCGGCCCAGAAAGCGCCGGAAGTCTGCGTGCCGGTGTCGGCGTTGAAGCGGTGCTCCAGCAGGAACTCGGCCTTCAGGCCGCCGCCCAGGTCTTCGACGCCCTTGAAGCCCAGACGCGAGGCGTTGTTCTGCATCACGCTCTGGCTGCCGGCGACGGCGATGTTCTTCTGCTCTTCGAGCGTCATGTTCAGGCGGCCGTAGACGGTGACGCTGGACTGAGCCGACACGGTGCCGGCGGCCAGAAGAGCCACGGCGGCGACGAGATAGGTTTGCTTCATGTGAATTGCCTCGCTAGGTGATCGGAAACATGCGGAGGACTTCACGGAATGCCCCGGAGCCCAACGACCCTGTCAGTTTACGGGGCTACCCCAGGAAAACCCGATCAGGGACAGCGAGGAGTGCAAATGGGGGTGTGTTTCGCAGCTTTCGCGCAACACTTTCCGGGTTTGTCATCAATCCGACTTCATCAGACTGCGCCTGGCGTTTCTCACCGACCGCGAAGATGGGCCGGTGCCTCCAGCCTTTTCGCCAGCAGGGTGAGCGTCAGGGTCAGCACCAGGTACATCAGCGATATCGCGAGGTAAGGCTCCCAATAGCGCGAATAGGCTCCAGCCACGGTACGGGCGGCCAGGGCCAGTTCGGCCAGGCCGATGGCCGAGACCAGCGACGAGTCCTTGATGAGCGTGATGCCCTCGTTGACCAGCGCCGGCATCATGCGGCGGAAGGCCTGGGGCAGGACGACGAAGCGCATCGACTGGGCGTGGGTCAGCCCCACGCTGTAGGCCGCCTGCGTCTGGCCGCGGTGGATGCTCAGGATGCCGGCGCGGAAGATCTCGCTGATGTAGGCGCCGGCGTTCAGCGACAGCGCCACGCAGCCCGACAGGAATGCCCCGTGCTCCTGGCGGAACTGCCGCGCGAGGTCGCCCGACAGCAGCAGGCCATGGTCCGGGTGCACCAGGGTGGGCATCAGCGCGAAGTGCACCAGGAGAATCTGCACGAACAGCGGCGTGCCGCGGAAGAACGTGACGTAGGCCGTGACCAACGCCCGCGCCGCCACCAGCGACCAGCGCCCGAGCGCCGAACCGGGCGCCGGTGCTTCGGCCGAGGTGCTGATCAGCCCCGACACGGTGCCCAGAACCAGCCCCACGGCAATCGCCACCAGGGTCAGCTGGATCGTCATCAGCAGCCCGCTGGCGAACAGCGGGCCGTACCCGGCCAGGATCTCCCAGCGAAGATCCATGGTCGGACCGGGATTACTTCGAAGCGGCCGAAGCCGGTGCCATGGCGGCAGCAGGCGCTGCAGCGGCCGGCGGTGCGCCGAAGAACTGGGTGTAGATGCGCTCGTAGGTGCCGTCGGCCTTGATGTCGGCCAGGCCCTTGTTCACCAGCGCCAGCAGTTCGGCGTTGCCCTTCTTCAGGGCGATGCCGTACTGCTCGGGCACGAACTCGGCATCGCTGACGGTCTTGAACTTGCCGCCGGGGTTGTTGGCCACGTAGTGGACGACCACGCCGTTGTCGGCCACCACGGCGTCGACGCCGCCGACTTCCAGTTCCTTCAGCGCCAGCGGCGTGCTTTCGAAGCGCTTGATGTTGGTGCTGTTCTTGCCCAGCAGTTTGGTCACGGCCTCGTCGCCAGTGGTGCCGGTCTGCACGCCCACCTTGAGTTTCTTCAGGTCGGCGAACTTGGTGATCTTGCTGTCTTCCTTCACCGCGATCAGCTGGGCAGCGTCGAAGTACGGGTCGCTGAAGTCCATCGTCTGCTTGCGCTCTTCGGTGATGGTGACGGCCGAGATGACCATGTCGCGGTCGCCCTGGCCCAGCGCGTTGAAGATACCTTCCCAGGGCGTGTTGACGAACTTCACCTCGAAGCCAGCCTTGGCGGCAATGGCCTTCATGACTTCGATGTCGAAGCCGACGATCTCGCCTTGTTCGTTCTGGCTCTCGAACGGCGCGTAGGCGGCGTCGGTACCGACGGTGTAGACCTTCACCGGAGCGGGCGCCGGTGCCGAGGCCACCGGGGCAGGTGGCGGCGGGGTCTCTTCCTTCTTGCCGCAGGCGGCCAGAAGCAGGCCGGCAGCGGTGATGCCAGCCAGTTGCAGGAAACGACGGGTGCTCAGAGCAGTCATGTGGATTCCACCAAGGGAAAAGTGATGCAGAAGTGTAATGCGGGGGTCATGCAGGACCAGCCTGCAATGCTGCAATTTCCAGGCCCGTGAATCCCGCGGCGAGCCGGGCTGCGTCGTTGAAGGGTGGTCGCAAGCGCGGTGCATGATGGCGCGCGGTGAGCAGCTCGTAGTGGGCGACCGGGTCCAGGCCCTCGCGGTCGCACAGCCAGCGATACCAGCGGTTGCCCACGCCCACGTGGCCGATCTCGTCGCGCAGGATGATGTCGAGGATGGCGACCGCGCGCGCGTCGCCGGCCTTGGCCAGCTTGGCCTGCATCGGCGGCGTCGCGTCCAGGCCGCGCGCTTCCAGCGTGCGCGGCACGAGTGCCATGCGGGCGGTGATGTCGCCTGCCGTGCGCTCGGTCATGGCCCACAGGCCGTCATGCGCCAGATGGTCGCCATAGGCGCAGCCCAGCGTGGCCAGGTGGCCGGTCAGCAGCGTGAAGTGCAGGGCTTCCTCGGCCGCCACGCGCTGCCAGTCGCGGTAGTAGTCCTGGGGCATGCCGGCAAAGCGCCAGACGGCATCGAGCGCCAGGTTGATGGCGTTGAACTCGATGTGCGCCACCGAGTGCAGCAATGCCGCGCGCCCTTCTGGCGTGAACGGGCTGCGGCGCGGCACCTCCATCGGCGGCACCAGTTGCGGGCGCAACGGGCGGCCGGGCAGGGTGCCCGGTGCGACCAGGTTCGCCTGAGGGTCGACCGGCAGCGCCGTCTCGCCCAGCCTGCGTGCGGCGGCGGCCTTTTCGGCCGGGTCGGTGATGCACAAGACCGCCAGGGCCTGATGTCGAAGCTCCATCTCTAGAATTATCGGCTTCGACAGCAGGCCCCGCGGGGCGGGGGGCGGGCCATGGCGCTTTATCGACTGGGGGACGACACCCCGCAACTGGCGCCCGGCGCCTGGGTGGCCGACAGCGCCCAGCTCATCGGCCGCGTGGCCCTGGGTGAGCAGGCCAGCGTCTGGTTCGGCGCGGTGCTGCGTGGCGACAACGAGTGGATCACCATCGGTGCGCGCAGCAACGTGCAGGACGGCAGCATCCTGCACACCGACATGGGCTGCCCGCTGACGCTGGGCCAGGACGTGACCATCGGCCACCAGGTGATGCTGCATGGCTGCACCATTGGCGACGGTTCGCTGGTCGGCATCCAGGCCGTCGTGCTGAACAACGCGCGCATCGGCCGCAACTGCCTGGTTGGGGCGGGCAGCGTCGTCACCGAAGGCAAGGAGTTTCCCGATGGCTCGCTGATCGTGGGCAGCCCCGCGCGGGTCATCAGGCAGCTCGACGAGGCGCAGATCGCCCACATGCACCAGGCCGCCCAGCATTACATCGACAACGCCCGGCGCTACGCCACCCAACTCGTCCGAATCGATTGATGTCCGAGCTGACCAAGTTCCTGTTCGAAGGCCTGCCCGTTCGCGGCATGCTGGTGCGTCTGACCGACGGCTGGCGTGAAGTGCTGCGGCGGCGCGGCAGCACGGGCGCCTACCCGCCCGAAGTGCGTCGCCTGCTCGGCGAAATGGTCGCGGCCGGCACGCTGATGCAGGGCAACATCAAGTTCAACGGCGCGCTGGTGCTGCAGCTGCACGGTGACGGCCCGGTGAAGCTGGCGGTGGCCGAAGTCCAGGCCGACCAGCGTTTCCGTGCCACGGCCAAGGTGGTGGGCGAGGTGCCCGCCGGGGCGCAGCTCGAGGGCCTGGTCAATGTGCATGGCCAGGGCCGCTGCGCCATCACGCTGGACCCGCAGGACCGCCAACCCGGCCAGCAGCCCTACCAGGGCGTGGTGTCGCTGCATGGCGACCTGCGTGAACCGCTGCAGCTACTGTCCCAGGTGCTCGAGCATTACATGCTGCAGAGCGAACAGCTCGATACCCGGCTGATCCTGGCGGCCGACGACGAGGTCGCGGCCGGCCTGCTGATCCAGCGCCTGCCGGTCGAAGGCAGCGGCAACCTCGAAGGCCAGGGCCGTCGCAATGAAGACGACATCGGCATCAGCGAAGGCTTCAACCGCATCGCGATGCTGGCGGCCACGCTCACGCGCGAGGAACTGCTGTCGCTGGCGCCCGACCGCATCCTGCACCGCCTGTTCTGGGAAGAGACGCTGCGCGTGTTCGAGCCCGAGCGTCCGCGTTTCGCCTGCACCTGTTCACGCGAACGGGTGCAGGGCATGTTGCGTGGCCTGGGCCGCGAGGAAAGCGACGGCCTGATCGCCGAGCGCGGTCTGGTCGAGGTGGGCTGCGAATTCTGCGGCGTGCAGTACCGCTTCGACGCGGTCGACGTGGGCGAGATGTTCACCCCGCCGTCGGACCAGCCGCCGGTGCCGCGCTCGGTTCAGTAGCCGCGTTTCAGCCGGCGTTCGGCTTCGGGCACGACGCAGCAGTCGCAGGTCCAGCGCGACGCCGCGGCGCGCTGCGCGTTGCGGCTGTCCAAGCGGGTGAACAGGCCGCCTTGCGGGCTGAATCGGTCCGTGCGGACGCGCAGCAAGGGCGCCACTGCGTCGACGGCGCTTTCCAGCCGCGCCGGGCCCTGGCCTGACACCAGCGCCCAGGGCAGTCGGTGGGCCATCAGCAGTTCGCGCACGCGCGCGTCCACCGGCTCGCGCACCTGCGGACCGTCGCGCTGCGCACCGTCGGCCACCCAGGGCAGGTCCAGCGCGGTCAGCAGGGTCAGGGCCATGCGTTGCTGCAGTTGCACCGCCCGCGCCTGCAGGCTGCGGTCGCCGAAGACGTAGTCGCTGTAGACGGCCGTCATCAGGCCGGTGGTGTCGCACACCACGACATCGTGCGTGGCCACGGCGGCTTCGATGCGTTCGTGCTGCTGGCGCAGGATGGCGGCCTGCTCGTGCGCCTGGGGCGTGCGGCCGACGTGGTTGCACCATTCGCGCAGGGTCTCGGGCACCCAGGCAACGCGCAGACCGGTGTCGGCGGCCAGGCGGGGTGCCAGTGCGGCGGCCAGGCTCGTCTTGCCGGTGCTCTCGGCGCCGACGATGGCGATGCGGACGGGCTCGGTGTCCTTCATGCCGCGACCGCCAGGCGTGCCCGCCAGGCCCGCCAGCCCAGCACCGACAGCACGGCGAACAGGGCGTACAGCGCGGCCGTCAGCCACAGGCCCTTGGAGGCGAAAAGCCCCACGCTGATGACGTTGACGACGGCCCAGACGACCCAGTTCTCGATGTACTTGCGCGCCAGCAGCAACTGCCCGGCAATGCTGCCCACCGTGGGCAGGGCGTCGAAATAGGGCACGTCGCTGTCGGTGGCGCGGTCCAGCAGCAGGCCCAGCAGCGGCCAGGCGGCCAGGGTGGCGGCGGCGGCCGACCAGCGCATGCGCGGCGACATCGTCTGCACGCGCAAGGCCTGCCCGTCGGCGCCAAGCCCGCGCAGCCATTGCCACCAACCCCACAGCGCCACGGCGATGAAGACGAACTGCAGACCGGCTTCCCCGTACAGCCTGGCGTCCGCGAACAGCAGGCTGTACATCAGCGAGCTGGCGATGGCCAGCGGCCAGGCCACCGGGTGCACGCGCATGTTGGCCGCCACCATGGCCAGGGCGACGACGATGGCCGAGACTTCGAGCCAGGTGACGGGGCTGCCCCAGAGATGGAACGCTGGCGCCAACAGCGGGCGCGCTGCGTCCAGCAGTTCTTGCATCGGACGGGGAAACGGGTGCCGGTGTCAGCGCTGCCGAGGCAGCACTTGCACCAGGATCTCGTCGGGCTTGACCATGCCCAGTTCAGCTCGGGCCTTGTCCTCGACCATCTCCAGGCCTTCCTTCAGGTCTTCGACCTCGGCGGCCAGGCGATCGTTGCGCAGCCGAGCCTGTTCGTTGGCCAGAAGCTGCTGGTCGAGCTGGGCCTGCAGGCTCATCACATAGGGCCAGTTGCCCTTGCCAAACCACAGGTCGGCCTGGACTACGGCCAACAGGAAACCGACGATGACGATGGCCCAGCGCATGAACCCGAAGCTTAGCGCAGGTTGTAGAAGGCCGCGCGGCCAGGGTAGCTGGCGATGTCGCCCAGGTCTTCTTCGATGCGCAGCAGCTGGTTGTACTTGGCGATGCGGTCGCTGCGGCTCAGAGATCCGGTCTTGATCTGCCCGGCGTTGGTGCCCACCGCAATGTCGGCAATGGTGCTGTCTTCGGTCTCGCCGCT
>LNET01000037.1 GCA_001464055.1 Burkholderiales bacterium Ga0077543 | reverse complement strand
TCGTAGCCGATGACTTGCGGGGCGGCGCCGGGGTCGGCGATGAAGACGGTGGCGGCGCCGCTGGCGCTGACCATGCGGCCGCTTTCGTCGGTGACCATCTGCGCTTCGACCCAGCCGGGGCCGTTGCCGGCCTGGGCCTGGGCTTGGGCGCGCTGGGCTTCGTAGTCGCTGCGGATGGCGCTGAAGGCGGTCTCGCGGGCGGCCAGCCAGTCGGCGGTGACAGGGGGTTCGCCGACGTAGGCGGTGGTAGGTGCTGCGACGGCAGCGGTCGAGGTAGCCACGTGCGCGGGGTCGTTGGCGGCGACCGTGGCCGTGGCCGTCAGCTCGAAGTGCGTGGGCTCCAGCTCGTTCAGCACGCTGGGGCCGACCGGCTCGCCGACGGCCACGTAGTCGGGGGCCAGCGGGGCCGCGGGCAGGCGCAACAGCAGGCTGGCCGGTTCTGGCTGCGCCGCGGCCGGATCGGGGCCTGGCGGCTCGGCGTGCGGCTCGGCCTGGAACACGGCGCGTGGCTCGGGCGGCTCTGCCGGTTCGGAGTATTCGAGAGCGTGCCGACGCTGAAAATGCGAGAACTCGATGGCCATGGCAGTGCCCCCGGCAGACTTGTGATGTTCCCGGGAGGCTATGCGCCGACACGACTTCTGTGACCCTCGGATCGTGCCTAGGGTGGCGTTGCACCTGGCCTTGAACACCCTGGGATCGATCCTCAGTGGCGGAGCGCGAAGGCTTGCACTAGCGTTCTGCCACGATGAGTCTGCGCTTCAAGACCAACCTGCTCGAACACACCAAGGCCGTGGGCCGCTGGGCCCTGGCCCGCGGGGTGCACGCCCATGTTCGCGCCACCGACCTGGCCCTGGTGCTGCAGCAGGAAGAACGCGCCTTGCTGCTGTCACCAAGCGACTTCAAGCCAACCTTGGACCCCATGGCAGGTGCCGGGTAGACGGCCTGGAATCGTCGTCTGCACCCCGGTCGCGCCTGGCCTGGCCTGTGCCCTGCGGGTTCGCCAGGCGCCAGTTCTGCCCCGACCTCAAGTTCGACCCTGCGTCCCGCAGCGCGGCGCCGACCAGCGCAAACGCCCGGGCCATCGATCGGAACGGGTCCGGTTTTGGAGATGGTGCGTTCGCATGGATCGGCCTGCCGCACCAGCCTGGCGGCCTGGACAGGCGCAAGTCGCCCGCCGTGGCGGGTCGCTACAACCCTTGCGAAAGTGTTCTTCTTGCCTTACACCGCGCGCCGCGCAAAAATCTGACACGGGCTGCGGTCGGGCCCTTTCATCCCCATGGATTCGACGGAGCCCACCATGAACCTGTTCATCATCGCCTTCCTGGTCTTCGGCGCGCTGTTCGGCGTGGCCACTGGCCGCGAGCAACATCGCTTCAGCGAAGGCACCACCAGCCGAGACAAACAAGGCAACCGCCTGCTCTGGGCGATGATCTGCACTTTCCTGTGGCCGCTGATGGCCCTGAACGGGCTGCACACCTGGTGGCGTCTGTCGCGCCGGCCGCGCCGCTGAAGGAATTGCGGCCGCTCAGTGCGGCGAACTGAACCAGCGCGCCGGGTCCACCCGATCGGCCGGAAACTCGCCCAGACGAACCAGCAGCTGTGCAAAGTCCAGCCAGCGCTGGGTTTCCATCGTGCCCCAGCGGCCCTGCGGGTCCAGGATGGACGGCGCGAGCGCATGGGCGCTTTCAGCCACGAAGCTGGCTTCGGTCAGCGTCGGGTGAGAAACCACCTGCCGCATCAGTGCTGCTGCACCTTCGGGGTCGTGCGCGGCCAGCAGCCAGCCGCGTGCGCTGGCCTGCACGAAGGCACGTACCGTGGCCGGTTCGTCGGCCAGGAACCCGGCCCGCGTCAGCAGCAACGGCGAATAGCCATAGGGGACACCATGGTCGCCCAGGCGGAACTGCCGCAAGGGGCGCCTGCGGCGCGATGCCTGCACACCTTCCCAGTGGCTGAAGATCCAGGTCGCGTCGGCCTCGCCGGCGTCGAGCATGGCCGGCGCACTCAGGCGGTCGGGTCGTACCTCGACGAGATCGCCCCGGCCGCCGTCGGCTTGCACCAGGGCACGCACGACCGCCATTTCGTAGCGTGCGCTGTAGCTGGCATAGCGCCGACCGTCCAGCTGCGCAGGGCGTTCCACCGGCCCCAAGCCGCGCACGGCAATCGCACTGGTGTCCCGCTGCAACAAGGCGGCCACCGCGCACAGGGCGGGTTTGTCGGGCCGCAGCGAAAAGCTCATCACGGTTTCTGACGGGGCGAGGCCGAAGTGCGCCAGGCCTTGCGCCACCTTGACCGCCGGCGTCAGCATGTAACCGTCGTCTTCCGGGGTCTGCCAGCGCACCGCGAGCCCGGCATCACGAAAAGCCCCGATCGCCTCCGCCACGAAGAACCCGATGTGGGTGGTGTTCGGCGTCCAGTCCAGGGCCAGGGTGATGGGGGTGGCGGTACTCACGCCCCGGACTCTAGTGCAGCGGCAGATTCCTCGCCGGTGAGCGCGGCCAATCCTGCCGAAGCTGCAGCATCTGCGACAGCGGGCGCGGCTCGCTGATGAGGAAGCCCTGAACCTGGTCGCAACCGGCACTGGCCACGGACTGCAGCTGTTCGGCGGTTTCCACGCCTTCGCAAACGGTGGCCATGCCCAGCGTCGTGGCCAGGTTGGCGATCATCTGCACGATGGCGCGGGCGTCGGGGCGCAGCATGATCTCGCTGACGAAGCTTCGATCGATCTTCAGCGTGTCGAACGGGAACCGGCGCAGATAGGACAAGGACGAATAGCCGGTGCCGAAATCGTCCAGCGCCACCCGCACGCCCAGTGCACGCAGGCTGTGCAGGCGGTTGAGGGCTCCGTCGGCGTCGTCGATGAACACCGACTCGGTGATCTCCAGCTCCAGCTGCGCAGCCTTCATGCCGCTGTCGCGCAGGGCCTGTCGCACCTGGGCCACGAAGCCGTCGTCGCGCAGCTGCATCGGCGACACGTTCACCGACACCGTCAAGCCTTGCAGTTCATTGGCGCCGGCCCGGCAGGCCTCGTTCAGCGCCCAGCACCCGAGTTCGTCGATCAGGCCGGCCTGCTCGGCCACGACGATGAATTCCTTAGGGCTGACACGGCCCAGTTCGTGGTGGGTCCAGCGCATCAGGGCCTCGGCGCCGATGACTCGCCAGCTCTGGATGTCCACCTTGGGCTGCCAATGCATGGCCAGTTCGCCCTGGCGTATGGCTTGACGCAGCCCCCCTTCGATGGCCAGCCGGCGGTGGCTTTGCGCGCCCAGCTCGGGCGAAAAAACCAGGTGTCGGCCGCGGCCGGCAGCTTTTGCGGCGTACAAGGCCATGTCGGCCTGCACCAGAAGCTCGTCGACGCTCAGGTTCGGGTCGGTGCACAAGGCCACGCCGACGCTGGCGCCCACCCGCAAGCGCCGTCCGCCCACGTCGATGGGCTCGGACAGGCGCTCGATGACGCGGCAGGCCAGGGGGGTCGGGTCAGGTGTGTCGCCCGGGTCCAGCAGCAGCAGCGCAAATTCGTCGCCCCCCAGTCGCGCCACCAGGTCGCCTGGCCGAACGCAGGCCTGCAAGCGCTGGGCAACTGCCACCAGCAGCTCGTCGCCGGCGCTGTGGCCATGGCTGTCGTTGACGGACTTGAAGTGATCCAGGTCGACCGACAGCAAGGCCACGCGCTGGCCCTGGCGCACCGCCTGGGCCAGGGTATCGCGCAGCACGAAGCGGTTGGCCAGCCCGGTCAGGGAATCGGTGTGTGCCAGCTGTCGCAGAAGGCGTTCGCTGCGAACTTTCTGCGTCACATCGGCCAGCACGCCGCGCCAGCCCAGGGGCTGGCCGTTTTCGTCGAGCAGGCGCTTGCCGCTGATCACCAGATGGCGCACCGGCGTGCCTTCGCCCCAGGGCAAGGCCAGCTCGCGAAAAGAATGTCCGGCATCGAAGGCCGCGCGCAGCAGCGGCGCGCCGTCGGGCGAGAAACGCTGCACGATCAGGAGCAGGGGCTGCCCGAGGCAGTCGGCACAGGCCGGCGTCAGCAGTTCTGCCAGGCGCGGCGACTGGTGCTTGAGCAGACCGTCGTGGCCGATCTCCCAGAAAGCCTCGCCAGCCTGCTGCTCGAAGTCGTGCAGCAGCAGCGCCACAAGCTTCTCCTGGCGCGCCGATTGTGCTTGTGCGCGCAGCAGGGCCGTGGCCTTGCGCCAGCTGGCCAGCGAGCCGAAAGCCACCATCGGTGCATAGATGGCCATCATCGCCCCGATGCTGATCAGCATGGCGCTGCCGTCCCGCCACAAGGCCCACAGCGCAGCAGCGGCAAAGACGACGGTGTAGGCCAGGCTGGCCCAGGGCAAGGGACTCAACACGAAACTGCCCGCGCCCAGCATGCCCGTCATCAGCGTCGCCAAGGCCAGCTGCTGGCCTTGCGTGGCCTGCGGAAACCACAGCACGGCCATCACGCCCCACAAGGCCGACAGCACGGCCGCGTGCACGGTGGCGTGGTGCAGCGCACGCGCCGAAGCCGTGGCGCGGGGCGGCCCCCTGCGGCGCCACCAGCCCAGCAGGGTCAAGCCGCAGAAAACGGCCATCGATGTCAGCCACAACCACAGCCCCGCGGGCGCGTTGGGGCTGAAAGCCCATGCCATGAAACAGGCGCAGCCCAGATTGGCCGCCATGGTGGGCGGCGTCAGCCGAATCACGGCGTTGAGGTGGGCGGCGCGCAGGTGCGCGGCTTCGGCGTCGGCCCCTCGGTACATCCGGGTCACTTCGGCCGGCAGGCGATGCCAGGGCATGTTGTCGGGCTGCGGCATCGCAGCGGCTGGATGGATCACCACAGGCCTATCGGCAGGCCACGCCAGTTCTGTAGCCCGGCCTGCACTGGCAGACCGGCCACCGCTTGACCGCCCGCAGCCTTACCCGGTGCGTCCAGCCCTCAGGGGATGTCCACCGCCAGGCCCAGCCAGCCCGTCCTGCAGCTGCCCACGTCCACCTGAATCTGCCCACGCCCGGCGACGATCAGGGTGAACACCCGTTCGTGGCGGTTGCCGCGGGTCCACGGCGCGAACACGCTCGGCCCGCCGTACAGGCCGCCACCCCAGCCCTCCAGGTGGCCGACTTCCAGAACCGCCTCGGCCGGCGCCAACACCGTCACGCCATCGCCACGAGCCTTCAGCCGCAGCGGTTCGCAATGAGGCAAGGTCTTCGACGAAGGCACGCCGTAGCTCGGCAGGTAGCCGCTGTTGGCGACGCGCAGGTCCACGCGCGTGTGCTCGCCGCTGCGCTCGACCTTCAGCACCTCCAGCCTCAGGCTGGGCAGGAGCGCGGCCACACGCAGGAAGGCGGCGGTCTGGCTGGCGCAGGTCTCGGCCAGGCGCTCGTAGGGCGGGTTCCAGATGCCCACGCGCGGGTCGAAGCCACCAAGTTCCACCTCGCCCAGCTGCGGGTGCTGCGCCTTGCGCCAGCGGCCGAAGATACGCCCGGCGTTGTGCGCCTGGTCGAAGGCCGCCATGGCCCGCATGTCCTGGCGCGTGAACTTGGAATAGTGGTCGACGAAGGGCTTCTTGCGCTCGATGCCCAGCTGCTTGAACACGTCCCACAGTTCCACCACGTAGGCCAGCGCGCCGCGCTGGTGGTAGGCGTAGTCGGACAGGTCGCCATGCAGCGGCTTGTCGGGTTCGTAGAGGAATTCATGAAAGCCGCTGACCGTGACATAGCCGGTGTGCTCGGTCATCCAGGCTTCGACCTGCTCGAAGATGCCCAGGTCGCCCGGGTCCATCTTGCTGTCGGGCTTGTCGCCCAGGGGGCGGATGAGCACGCCACCGAAGGTGTGCAGGTTCAGCCACACCATGATGTTCGGGTGGCGCGTGGCGAAGTCGAGCACGGCTCGCGTTTCCGGCGCGCTGCCCGGGTAGGGGCCGGCGCCGGCCTGCTTCGGTTCGGGTGCCCAGCTGTAGGGGAAGTTGCGGTTGAAGTCGTATTCGTTGTCGCCCAGGAAGTAGGGGTCGGGAATGCTGCGTCCGTCGTAATTGGCGATCAGGCCTTCCGGGTACAGCCGGTAGAACGGACCGGCGTCTTCGGGCTGGCGTGCCACCAACACCGAAGGCACCAGGGGCTGCCCGTCGTCGCCACGCAGTTCCACGAGTTCGCCATTCGGGTCGACGGCGCGCATCGAGCCGATCAGCCCGTCGCCGTCGATGTCGGCCGCCTGCCAGTGCGGGTGGCTGCGCTGCACGCGGCCGTCGACCGGGCTGCTGCGCACGTAGCGGCCTTTGGTCAGAACTTCCTCGGCGCCGTCGGGCGAGATGCGCGGCACCACGTAGAACAAGGTTTCGCGCAGCGCTGCAGCCATGTGCGGCGGCAGCGGCTTGCCGCCGGCAGATTCGGCACCGGCGTGCAGGGCCAGCACGTCTTCGGCAATTGCCAGCGCGACGCTGGAGCCGCACACCTCGCTGGCGTGCATGTTGCCGTCGACCCAGACCGCCGGGCGGATGCGCTCGGGGTCGCGGCCGATGGTCAGCACGGGAATGTCCAGACCGCCGGCGCTGCGCCCCAGGCTGCCCAGGTGGGCGATGCCGGGGTGCTGTGTCGCCCAGGCTTGCAACTGGGCCATGATTTCGGCGTGATCGAGGTATTTCTGTCTGAACATGCGCGGGTTCCTGAGCGACCGGGCCTGCGATGGTGCCACGGCAGGCGCTGGCGTAGAGTCATGCGCATGAGCGAAATCACACCCCCCCCTGGCGACTACACCCCGCCGCGCATCTGGACCTGGCAGCAGCCCAACGGTGGCCAGTTCGCCAGCATCAATCGGCCGGTGGCCGGCGCCACCCACGAAAAAACTCTGCCCGTGGGCAGGCACCCCTTGCAGCTGTACTCACTGGCCACGCCGAACGGCGTGAAGGTGACGGTGATGCTGGAAGAACTGCTGGCGCTGGGCCATGCCGGGGCCGAATACGATGCCTGGTTGATCCGCATCCAGAACGGCGACCAGTTCGGCAGTGGTTTCGTCGACGTCAACCCGAACTCGAAGATCCCGGCGCTGATGGACCACCGGCCGGCCCATGGCGGCCCGGCACCGCAGCGCGTGTTCGAGAGCGGCGCGATCCTGCTGTACCTGGCGCAGAAGTTCGACGCGCTGCTGCCGGCCGACCCGGCCGCACGCGCCGAAGCCCTGTCGTGGCTGTTCTGGCAGATGGGCAGCGCGCCCTACCTGGGCGGCGGCTTCGGCCATTTCTACGCATACGCACCCTCGAAGATGCAATATCCCATCGACCGCTTCACGATGGAGGTCAAGCGACAGCTCGACGTGCTGAACCGCCGCCTGACCGACAACGCCTACCTGGCCGGCAGCGACTACAGCATCGCCGACATCGCCGTCTGGCCCTGGTATGGCAACCTGGCGCTGGGCCAGCAGTACAACGCCGGCGAATTCCTGCAGGTGCACGAGTACACCCACGTCGTACGCTGGGCCCGGGCCATTGCCGAGCGTCCAGCCGTGAAGCGCGGCCGCATGGTCAACCGCACCTCGGGCGAACCGTCCGAGCAGTTGCACGAACGCCACGACGCCAGCGACTTCGATCTGAAGACGCAGGACAAGCTGGGCTGAGCCTGTCCCGCAGGGGGCTATTGCCCCATGGGCCCCATGCGTCCCATGCGCAACCGCCGCGCCGCTTCTTCCAGCCGCGCATCGGTGATCTCGTCCATCACGCTGCCCACGTCCACCTTGCCGGTGGGCGCGTCGAAGCGGCCGGTGAGCACGCTGTCGACATGGAGCAGGCCCTGCCGGTACAGCGCCCAGATCTCAGGGCCGTAGTCGGCGGCCAGCAGTTCCGGCGCGAAGCGACCGAAGAAGGCGCGAAGGTTGGCCACGTCGCGCAGCAGCATGCGTTCGGCGTGGTTGTTGCCGGCGGCGTCCACCGCCTGCGGCAGGTCGATGATGACCGGGCCGGGCCGGCCTTCGGCGTCGGTGCCCAGCAGGATGTTGAATTCCGACAGGTCGCCGTGCACGATGCCCGCGCCCAGCATGCGCAGCACCTCGCGCAGCAGCGTGGCGTGGTGGCGCTGCGCGTCTTCGGGGCTGAACAGGCAGTCGTTCAGGCGCGGCGCGGCGGCACCCTCGGCGTCGGTGACGAGTTCCATCAGCAGCACGCCTTCGAAGAAGTTGTAAGGCCTGGGCACGCGCACACCGGCACCGGCCAGGCGGTACAGGGCGTCGACCTCGGCGCTCTGCCAGGCGGCTTCGGTGGCCTGGCGGCCGTAGCGGCTGCCCTTGGCCATGGCGCGGGCCTGACGGCTGTTCTTGACCTTGCGGTTCTCGGTGTAGTCCACCGCCTGGCGGAAGCTGCGTTCGCTGGCTTCCTTGTAGATCTTGGCGCAGCGCACTTCGCCGCCGCAGCGCACGACGAAGACATTCGCTTCCTTGCCGCTCATCAACTGGCGCACGACTTCGTCGACCAGGCCTTCGTCGACCAGCACCTGCAGGCGTTTGGGGGGTTTCATCGAGCCATTGTCAGCCCCGCGGGCGGCAGGGCAGGCATCAGGGGATGGCGCAGCGCTCGCCCTGCGCTTACGATGTTTTGATCTGTTCAGCCAGGAGGGTTCGGGCAGATTGATGTTGTTCAATCCAATCGGCCGAAGGAGCCTGAATGTCGAAGATCTCGAGCAAGCGTGCTGGCCAGGTGCTGGCCATGGCCCTGGCGCTGGCGGCAGGCAGTGTTTTCACCAGCCCGGTGCTGGCAGCAGATGCCCGCACCCAGAAGGTGCAGTACTGGTCAGCCTGGGGCGGAACGGTCGGCATACGCTGGAACCGCGACCTGGCCGGCGACGTCGGCATGCGGCTGGCGTCTGCCGTCGGCAAGCATCCAGAACTGAGCTGGAATCACGGCGAGATGTTCGACCTGCGCCAGGCCGGAACGCTGGAATTCGACGTTCGCAACGGCAACCTGGCGGCGTTCATCGCCGGCTCGCTGCAGGCGCGCGGCGGCCACCTCATCGACACCGCGGGCGGCCGCATCGACCTGACCGACTTCCGCCTGGTGCCGCGCACCGGCGACACCCCCATCCTCGACCTCGTGAGCAGCGACGGACAGGCCTGGTTCTACATCGACCGCCTGATGTACGAGCTGATCGACAACAACACCAAGCTCGCCGTGCGCACCATGGACCTGCGCATCTCGCCGGCGCTGGCCAAGTTCATCGGGCACCCCGAGGTGGCCGACTGGGCCATTGCCGACATGGAAATGACCACCGACGTGGTGCGCCAGGGCGACATGAACGAAACCCCCCGCGGCAGCCTGAAATGGCACGGCAACCCCGTGCCCGGCGTGCCGGGCGCCCGCTACGAGGCCGACCTGTTCATGCAGACCTTCAACACCCAGTACATGCGCTGCAGCGGCTGCACGGGCGTGGGTGGCAACGGCGAGGTGGTGTTCGCACCGAACTCGACGCTGCGCAACAACGTCAACAACGGCAGCCTGGTGGCCACCGTTCCCAACGACCCGCTGGGCACCAGCAGCGCGCTCTACACCGCCGACATCCCCTGGTACCAGAAGTTCAGCGGCAACTTCCCGCCCTACAACAACGACCAGCACCCCTACCTCATCTGGAACCTGTACCGCTTCAATGCCGACGGCTCGATCGACCAGATCGGCCGGTCGGGCGTGAAGCATGCCTTCCTCACGCTGAACACCACTTGCATCGAGAACCCGGGCAACAGCCACATCCTGGGCCGCGGCTGTTCCGACCTGTACAGCGTCGGCAACAACGACAACGCCAACTCGCTGGGCCCGCGTTCGGAAATCATCCCGGCCAGCAATGTCTGGGGCCGCTGCGGTTCGGTCTACGACACGAACTGCGACGGCGTGCAGAACCAGTCGGGCTACAACACCTTCGACCAGCGGCTGCGGGTGCGCGAATCGCAGATCAGCGGCGCCGCCAACGCCGGCGCCACCTACCGCTTCGAGAACTGGTACCTGGCGCGGCAGGACATCAACATCCTGAACTCGATGGCCAGCACCAACGCCACCTTCACCCGCAACTCGACCACCTGGGGCGTGGGCAACCAGACGGGCGCGGCCGGCAACTACCGCCTGGGCCCGGTCATCGACCGCTGGGTCGACCCTGCGGCCCCGGGCCCGAACGAGCGTTCTTCGATGGTGACCACGCCCGAGGGCAGCGTGAAGGTGGCCGTCAAGGCCATCCCGCTGGGCAACGGACTCTGGCGCTACCACTACGCGGTGATGAACCTCGACTTCGCGCGGGCGCGCACCGAAGGTGCCGAACCGAACCTGCGCGTGCTTTCGGCGCTGGGCTTCGACTTCATCCGCATCCCGGTGGGCACGGCCACGATCACCGACCTGCAGTTCAGCGACGGTGATGTCGTCCCGGCGAACGACTGGTCGCCGACCGTGTTCGACGGTCGCGTGATGTTCACCGCAACGGCCCGCGGCAGCACGCTGGACTGGGGCACGCTGTTCCGCTTCTCGTTCACCGCCAACCAGGGGCCGGGCACGGGCGCCGTTGCGCTGCACATCGCCTCGGACAACACGCGCGAGACCGTGCGCGTGTCCAACCTGCTGCAGCCCACCGCCGCCGGGCCGGTCGGCCGCTGAAGGCATCGCCGCCCCCGGCAGGCGCCTTGAACGCCAGGGCCTGCCGGGGCCTCAGGCCGACTTGAAACGCCAGGGCAAAGCCCGGTCGGCCGCGTCGCGGCGCCTGAACTCTCGCGGCGATAGACCCAGTTCGCGCTTGAACACGCGCGAAAAGCCGAACGCGTCCTGGTAGCCCACGGCCTGAGCGACCCGCTCCAGGGGCTGGCTGGTTTCGGCCAGCAACTGCATGGCCTTCTGCAGACGCAGCGTACGCAGATAACTCAGTGGCGTGTCGCCCATGGCCTGACGGAAGCGTTCGGCCAGGCCCGTGCGCGACAGGCCCGAAGCCGCCGCCAGGCTGTCCAGCGTCCAGGCGCGTGCGGGCTCGGCGTGCAGCCAGGTGATGGCCTGGCGCACCTGCGGGTCGCGCACGGCCTGGGCCCAGCCCACACCCCTGTGGCGCGCCATCAACTCGCGCAGCAGGTAGGTGAAGACCACGTCGAGCAGGCCATGCACGATGGTCTGCGCACCCGGCTCGGTGCTGCCGGCCTCGGCCGCGAGCAGGCCCACCGACAAGCCCAGCGGGCCCAGCGGCGCCACCTCGTCGGCACACAGGACGAACCAGGGCGGCAGCGCCTGCAGCAGCGGATGCAGCGGCGCATTCCACAACTGGTAGGCGCCGCTGACGACGCTGGCAGCAAGCGCACCCGCTGCGGCCGGCGCAGCCTTGCCTGAGTCTGCCGGCGAAACCGCGGCCGAGGCAGCGGGCGTGGCCGGAGGTGAAGCATCGGGCGTACCGATGGTGGCCAACGCCAGCCCCGCCAGCGTGGCAGGCACGGCCAGCGCATGGTCGCAGCCTCGGGCCATGAAGGCGATGTCGCCCCGGCCCAGCGGCAGCGGAGCGTCGAGCCCGGGCGCGTGCAGGTGCACCGGCCCTTGCGTCACCACGTGCAGGCCGATGCTCTTCTCGCAGGGGAAGCGCAAGGCCAGATGCGCCGGCACACGGTGCGGACCCAGCACCCTGCGACACAGGCCGGCCTGGGTCAGGATGTCGGTCAGTAGGTCCGGATCACTCATACCGCTTTGTACTGTTGAACATGTTTGATGGATTATCTGCGATTCCGGGTTCAGACTTCTGGATGCAAGATGCGAACACCATCACTTCAGTCCAAGGTTCTTCCATGTCCCGCCTTCTCGTCATCGGTGCCAGCGGCACCGTCGGTTCGGAACTTGCACGGCAGCTGCAGTCGGCCGGCCACGAAGTCCGCCGCGCCACCAGCCGGCCTCCCGGCTCACCCGACCAGGTGCAGCTGGACCTGAGCAGCCGCCAGGGCCTGGCCCAGGCACTGGCCGGAACCGACGCCGCCTTCGTGCTGGCGCCACCCGGCCACGTCCGCCAGGACCTGCTGATCAACCCCGTCGTAGACGAAGCCCGGAATCAGGGCCTGAAGAAGCTGGTGCTGATGTCCGCGATGGGCGCCGACGCCGACGACAACGCGCCCCTGCGCCAGGCCGAGCTGCACCTGGAACGTTCGGGTCTCGCGTGGAACGTGATTCGGCCGAACTGGTTCATGCAGAACTTCCACACCTTCTGGCTGCACGGCATCCTGAGCCAGGGCAAGATCATGCTGCCCACCGGCCAGGCCAAGGGCAGCTTCATCGACGCGCGCGACATCGCGGCCGTGGCGGCGCAACTGCTGACCCGGCACGACGTCGACAACCGCGCCTTCGACCTGACCGGCAGCGAGGCACTGGACCACGACGAGGTGGCGGCAGTCCTGTCGCGCGTGACGGGCCGCACCATCACCTACCAGGACATCCCGCCGCAGGCCCTGCTCGACGGACTGCTGCAAGCCGGCCTGCCGGCCGACTACGCGGGCTTCCTCGTCACCATCCTGGGCTACTTCAAGGCCGGCCATGCCGAGCGCACCACCGATGCAGTGCAGACCTTGACCGGCAGGGCGCCACGCAGCCTGCTGCAGTACGCGCAGGACCATCGCGACGCCTGGCTGGAGTGATCGCCTCCGTGGCCCAGCGCCGGACTCAGTGCAGCCTGATCGCCATGTCGAACCGCCAGGTCCGGCGAATCTCCACGACGTCGTACTCGCGCGCCAGCGCAGGCGCAAAGGCCGGGTACGGCGCCTGGCTCTGCACGACACGGCGGATGGCTTCATCGAGTTCGGGCACGCCGCTGGACACGACGAAGCTGATCGATTCGACCGAGCCGTCGCTGCGCACCGCCACCGTGACCACCGGGCTTCGGTGCGGGCGTTTCGCGGCCTCGCGGACCAGGTCGAAGGTCATGTTCAGCTGGATCTTGCGGGCCCAGGCTTCGGCGTACAGGGCCACTTCGGCGCTCGCGTCGGTGTGGCCGAACAGGCGGGCGCGGCGTGTGCCGCTGGCCGAAGGGTTGGGGCGCTGCGGCTGGCCGGTGGCGGCGGCTGCAGCCTCGCGCTGAGCGGCCTCGGCGTCGAGCTGACGGCCCATTGCGCGACGGCGCTCCAGGCGGGCGGCGTCTTCCTTGGCGGCCTCGTCCAGCGCGACTGCAGCGCTTGCGGCTTGCTGGCGTGCGGCTTCCTGTCTCGCGGCGTCTTGTCGCGCCATCTCCTGGCGTGCAGCTTCCTGGCGTGCCGCTTCCTGGCGCTCGGCCTGCTGCCGTGCGGTGTCTTCGCGCAGCAACTGCTGGCGTTCGGCTTCGCGCCGGGCAAGCTCTTCACGCTCAGCCTCCTGGCGCGCCGCCTCCAGGCGTTCTGATTCGCGGCGCAGCCGCTCGGCACGCTCGACCGCAGCTTGCCTCGCTGTTTCGAGTCGGGCCGCTTCTGCCGCCACGAGCCGCTCACGAGCGTCGCGCGCCTCGCGGTCCAGTCGCTCTTGCTCGGCTGCGCGGGCCCGCTGTTCGACCTCTGCAGCAAGGGCAGCAGCAGCTGGCGCGGGGGCCGGCGCGGCCACGCTTGCAGGCACAGGATCAGGAACAGGCTTGGCGGCCGGGACCCGGTCTGGCGCCGCCGCCGCGGCGGCTGTCATTTCAGGCACGGCGGACAAGGCAGACAAGGCCGGTGCGACAGGCGCGATCGGGCCCAGGGCTGCGATCGGCGCCGCACGCTCCAGCCTGGCCGCCGGCGCCACCGGTGCCAGCGTGGCCAGGGGCGCCACCGAAGGCAGCGCAGCCAGCGGCGCCAGGTCTGGCAAGGCCGGCGCGGGTGCCACGCCGCCCAGCGACCCCGTCACCGTGGCCGGCAAGGGCGGCAGGCTCGTGGGCAGGCTGGCCGTCGGCAGTTCCGGTGCCGGCGAAGGCAGGGCCTCGTCAGCCACCGCAGGTTCGGCCACCACGGCAGTGGCCGGCGTCGGCGCCGGCTGGATCCGCAGCGGCGCCTGGGCTCGCGCCGGCAACGCCGGCGCAGGCGCAGGTGCAGGTGCAGGCACGAGCTCGGTCCGCATCGACAGCCTGAGAACGGTGCCCGCAGCCACTGCCGCCGACGCTGGCGTCATTGGCGCGCGTGCCGACGCTGGCGGCGGTGGCCGGGTCGGCCCGGGCAGACCGGCCGCGGCGCTGGCCGGGGCAGGCACCGGCGCCAGCACCACGCTCAGTTCGCCCGCCTCGGCGCGCCTTTCCTGCCAGGGCAGGCTCAGGCCCGGCAGACCCACGCCCTGGCCACCGAAGCTCAGGCTCAGCAGCAGCGCATGCATCAGCAGCGACAGCAGCACCGGCACCGCCAGCCGCCGGCGTTCAACTGCGGGGCGCCATCCGGCGGCGGGCGCGGCGGGTTCGCGCGGCGGGGCCGGCTCAGGGCGGGGTGGCGGCGCGGTGCTGGCTTCTATCGAATCCAAGCCCGCTCCGTCGTCGACCACCCGTCACCTGCGCACCACCACCGTCGGTTCATCCGCCCCATCCCCAGCCACCGGCCCAGGACCTGGATTCTCGGGCTTGTGGCGACAGTGGCGCGGCCCCGAGGCCTGGAGTTCGCGTGGCCGCACCGGAGTCAAGCCAAGGCAAGGCCGGGTTCACCCGGGTCGCGTGCCACCAGGTGCCGACGAACACCACCGGCAAGTCTGCCAAGTCAGCCGGTCGCCCGGCCCAAGCCTCAGAAGTAGCCCAGGTCGCGGCTGTTGAAGTTGCCGATGCCCGGTACCACCGCGGGGATGTCGCTCTCGCTCACACCCAGCCAGCGCGCCAGCGTCGCGCCATACTGGTCGACGGCCGTGCTCGGCAGCAGCCGGCCCTGGCCCACGTCTTCCGGCCCGCGCAGCGCCACCTGCGGCGCACTGCCGTAGTAACGCTGGCCCTTGACCGCGCCGCCCAGCACGAAGTGGTGGCTGCCCCAGCCGTGGTCTGAACCGTCGCCGTTGCCGACCATGGTGCGGCCGAAGTCGCTGGCGGTGAAGGCCGTCACCTGGTCGGCCACGCCCAGCTCCACCGTGGCACGGTAGAAGGAACCCAGGGCTTCGGCGACGTTCGTCAGCAAACCCGGATGGCGGTCGAGCAGCAGGTCGTGCAGATCGAAGCCGCCCAGCGACACCATGAACACCTGCCGCTTCGTGCCGAAGTCGGCCCGCGCGGCGATCATGCGCGCCACCATCTGCAGTTGCATCGCCAGCGGGTTGGCGGTATTGAACGGCGTGGCCAGGGTGGGCACGCGCGCCAGCGCGGCACTCACCTGCCCTTCGGCGTCGATCGAACGCCGGGCGATGCGCGCGTAGTCGTCCTGCAACAACTGCGTGCTGGGCGCCGTGACCAGGGTGCGCAACGCCGCCTGGGCCGTGGCCGAACCGTACAGCGAGCGGGTGACGCCGTTGATGGCCACTGCGCCCGAGGTGCTGACCTGGTACTGCACCGCCGTCTGACCAGCCAGGTAGACCGCGTTGCCGGTCACGGACACGCAGGTGAAGACGCTGCCGCCATTGCCCGACAGCACCAGGTCGCCCATGCGGCCACCCCAGCCCGAGGTGGCTCCCTCGGGCAGGTCGCTCTGCCACACCGACTGCTGGTCGTTGTGCGAGAACAGCTTGGGCGGCAGCGGCACCGAAGCCGCCCGGTATTGCTCCAGCGTGGTGGGCTGGATCAACGGGCCCACGTTCAGCTGAACCGCCAGCTTGCCGGCGTCCCACAGGGTCTTCAGCGGCGCCAGCTGCGGCGCCAGCGCGTACTGCAGGCTGCCCGGCAGGGCCAACGTGGGCGTGAGTGCCGTGGCCAGGAGGTCAGACCGAGGGATGGCGATGCTGGTGCGGATGCCAGCGTAAGTGGCGTGGTTCGTAGGGTCCACAGGCACCAGGGTGTTGCCCTGGTCGTTGCCGCCATACAGGAAGACGCAGACCAGGGCCTTGTAGTCGCCCGGCAGGGTGGCGGCCGCGGCCTCGCCCATCAGCGACAGGTTCAATGCCCAGGGTGCGGCGGCACCGGCCACGCCGGTCAGGGCCGCGCGGCGCAGGAAGGCCCGGCGGGCCAGGTCGGTGGTGTGTTGGTTCATCGCGGCCTCACTTCTGCACAAGGTAGTCGGTGCTGGCCATCACCAGCATCACGGCGGTGTAGACGCGGTTGGCCCGGCCCGCTTCGGTGCTGGCCGCGATGCTGTTGACGGCATTCAGGATGGTCGCGCGCGTGCTCTCTTGCAGTTGCCCGGCGCACAGCAGCAGCTCCACGCGCGCCAGCAACGCGCCAGGGTTGCTGGCCAGGGCCAGTTCGGCGCTGTAGTCGGGCCGCACGTCGCGTTGCAAGCGACTCACGAACGACTGCATCGTGTTCAGGTAGCCGGCGACGCTGCTTTCGTTGGCCAGCTGGAATTCGGGCGCCACCATGCCGGCGGCGGCCACCGCGGTGCCGGCCGGCACATAGCCCGGACGGAAGAAGTTGAACACCGAGGGCGAACGCAGCGGGCTCTGGCCCAGTGACCGGGCGGGGTCGGCGGTGCTGCCGATGTCCCAGTTGCCGCTGAGCGACGTGGCCTTGAAGCTGCGCGCACATTGGACCAGCCGCAGGATGGGCTCACGCAGCTTGCCCGTGGGCGGCCAGGTGGCCACGGCTTCGTCACGGGCTTCGACATCGGTCAGCACCGCGCGAATCACCGCCTGCAGGTCGCCGCGCACGCCGCGGCCGTTGTCGGCGAAGACCGCAGCCACGCGGGCCACGTAAAAGCGGCTGGGGTTGCTGGTCACCAGACGCTGGATCAGCTGGCGCCCGATGAACGGGCCCACGTTCGGGTGCCCAGCCAGGGTGTCCAGCGCGATCTTCAAGGCCGGCACGCCCGCGGTGCCGGCCGGCACGCGCGCGCCCAGGAAATTGGCCTCCAGCATGGAATGCTGGTTGGCGTTCAGCACCATGGGCCGGCGTGCCGGTTCCGGGCCCACGTCACCCTGGCGCAGGGTGTCCACGGCCCAGCCGGTGAACACCCGCGCCAGGTTCGTCACCGTCGCCTGGTCATAGCTGTCGATGGTCTTGCCGGCCGCGTCGCGGCGCGGCGTGCCGTCGGGGTTCAGTTCCACCAGTCCGATGGTGAACAGCTGCATCACCTCGCGGGCGTAGTTCTCGTCGGGCTGGCGGCCACTGGCCGCGTCTTCCTTCCTGTTGCCCGAGGTGTTCAGGTACACGCCCATGGCGTTGTTCAGGGTCACGGCCTCGAGCAGGCTGCGGAAGTTGCCGAAGGCGTTGGCCACCAGCAGGTCCCACCACGCCGCCATCTTGAACTGCCGGTAGGCGCCGGTGACGCCATCGACACCCACGACGAAGATCTCGGACAGGGCCAGCGCCACCCGCTGGCGCAGGCTGTCGGGCGCGCTCAGCAGACGCTGCCAGATCTGCATGTCGAAGCCGATGGCGGTGTTGCGCGCCTCGGGGTTCAGGTCGTAGCCCTTGGCCACCAACCAGTCCCAGTTGCCGCTGGACGGTGGCTGTGCGAACTGCTGCGTCAGCCAGGCGTCGAAGCCCAGGCTGCGCACGGCAGCGATGTCGGCATCGGTCACACCCAGCGTGGCCTGGCCCAGGAAGCGCGAAGCCTGCGCGTCGGTGAAGGCGTAGAGCCGGTTCGAGACCCGGCTGGCAAAGTCGGCCAACGCACCCACGTCGGCCAGCACATTCGCCGATGCCGGGCCGAGCAGGTACACCCGGCCATCGGCCACCCCCAGGTAGTGGTTGGTGGCCGGGTAGAAACGGTAGGTGTAAGGCGCCGACAACAGGTTCGTCTGCGGGCCGGGAAAGAGTTCGGTGTAGGCCAGTTCGGCCCAGTCCAGCAACTGCGTGGTGGTGGGCAGCGGTGCGGCCGTTGGCACCGCGCTGGTGTCGGTGGCGGCCAGGATGTGGCGCATCTGCTGCGCGCTGCCGGGCTGGCCGAAGGCTGCCGGCAGCGCCGCGCTCTCGGCCTGCCCGAACTCGTCGCCGCCACCGCAGGCCGACAGCGCCGCTGCGGCGGCCGTGCCCAGCAGCCAGTGTGCCGCCGAGGTGTCGGTGTCGGTCCTTGGCTGTTCAGCCTGTGTCTGCGTCATCGCTGCCTCCTTGCGTGTGGTCGGCAGTATCCCGGGCAGAGGCTTGGACAGGTGCGGGATTTACGGGAGATTTACCTCCAGCAAACTGATTGAACGCGTCGGGGACCGTGGTCAGGGCGCCAAAGTCTACAGGTGCTTGCGCTTTTCGACCCGGCTCAGGAATTGCTCGAACTCACCATCGTCCACGCCATAGCGAGGCCTTCACCCGGGTGACGGTCAGCACCGACTACTGAACGGCGCTGGCCACCCCGGCGGGCAGCGGCTGCCACAGCGCGGCCAATAGTTCGTAGGACCGCAGCCGCGCCGCATGCTCGTGCACCGCGCCGGCCACGATGAGCTCGTTCGCCCCGGTGCGCTGCACGATGGCTTCCAGCTGCTGCAGCACGGCCTCGGGCGAACCCACCGCGCTGGCCGCCAGCATGCGCTGCACCCCGGCTTCTTCCTGCGGCGACCACAGGGCCTGCATCTCCGCCGAGCTGATGGGCCGCGGCAGCGGCCCGCGCCGGCCGCGCAGCATGCCCAGGAAACGCTGCTGCATCGACGTGAACAGCCGCGCGGCCTGGGCGTCGCTGTCGGCGGCAACGACATTCACCGCCACCATGGCGTGCGGCTGGGACCATTCGGCCGAAGGCCTGAACCCGCGGCGGTACAGGTCCAGCGCCTGCAGCAGCAGTTCGGGCGCGAAGTGCGAGGCAAACGCAAACGGCAGCCCCAGGTGCGCGGCCAGTTGTGCGCTGTACAGGCTGGAGCCCAGCAGCCAGATGGGCACGCGCGTGCCGACGCCGGGTATGGCACGCACCGGATGCTGGCCGGCGGCGTCAGACAGGTAGGCCTGCAGTTCGAGCACGTCCTGCGGGAAACCGTCTTCGTCGTCGCCAGCCAGGTGGCGGCGCAGCGCCTGCATCGTCTGGCGGTCGGTGCCCGGTGCACGGCCCAGGCCCAGGTCGATGCGGCCCGGAAACAGCGTGGCCAGGGTGCCGAACTGTTCGGCCACGACCAGCGGCGCATGGTTGGGCAGCATGATGCCGCCCGAGCCGACGCGGATGTGCCGCGTGCCGGCCGCGATGTAGCCCACCAGCACGGCCGTGGCCGAACTGGCCACGCCGTCCATGTTGTGGTGTTCGGCCAGCCAGTAGCGGCGGTAGCCCCAGGTTTCGGCATGGCGCGCCAGGTCCAGGCTGTGGGCCAGGGCCGTGGCAGCGCTGCTGCCTTCGACGATGGGCGCGAGGTCGAGTACGGACAGAGGAGGTTTCACGTCAGCATCATGCCTGCCCACTCAGGTCCCCGACGCCGGGCGGGTGTCTGCAACCTGGCACAGGGACATCGGGGCAAGGACGCGGGCACCCTCAACCCGCAGCCGGCCGAGTGTCCTTGAACTGCTGCGACATGAGCTCGCGCAGGAGCGCCAAGCCGGGCGGGGCGGTGCGCCGCCGCAGCGTGACGAGACCGAACCGGGCCGTGGCCGCCAATGGCGGTTGCAGGTCCAGTTCGACGAGATCGGGCGCCGCAGCCCGCACCGCCAGCAGCACGGCGTCGCTGCGCCGGGCCACGTCGACGAGGCTGGGCACTTCCTCGCACCGCAGCGTGACGCAATGGCCAGGGTCGGCCTGCGCGCCATAACGCTCGACCAGGATGCGCGCCACTTCGTCGGACAGCGGCGTCGACGCCAGCGGGTAGTGCAGCAGGTCGTCGAACACCAGTGCCTTGCGGCGCCGGGTCAGCGGGTGGCCGCGCCGCACCATGAAGGCGCCGCGCATCTCGTGCATGAACAGGGCGTCCAGGTCAGGGGCCGGGCGCAGCGAACGCGCGTCGACCACCAGCGCATCGAGCTGTCGTTCACGCAGCGCCTGCACCAGCAGGTCGGTTCCGGCGCGCGCGATCTGCACGCGCAGGCGCGGCCGTTCCTGCGCCATGTGCAGCAGCAGCGGCGTCATCAGCATGGCCCCCGGGCCCGAGCCCATGCCCAGGCGCAGCAGGCCTTCCTGGGCGTCGCCCACCCGGCGGCCGCGTTCGCGCAGATCGTCGGCGGCCAGCACCAGTTCGTGTGCGCGCTCCACCGCTTCGCGGCCGAAGGGCGTGAGCTCGCTGTGCCGGCCGATGCGGTCGAACAACGGCTGGCCCAGTTCGTCTTCCAGCGCACGGATGCTGCGGCTGAGCGCGGGCTGGGTGAGAAAGAGCGCCGCCGCCGACTTGCTGAACGAGCCCGTGCGGGCCAGCGAGATCAGGTGCCGGAGCTGGACGAGGGTCATGGGGGCGCCAGGAAGAATTGAGCTTCAAACTCATCGTAATGCAAAAAACAATGCATTGGACTTCAGTCCAGCCGGCTCCTACATTGGCCCGGCCCGATCCACCCGCCCTGTCTGCCCCACCTGAACCGGCAGCCCGGGCCACAAGGAACTCCGATGAACAAGCCTTTCTTCCTGCGGACCCTGGCCCTGGCGGCCGGCCTGTGGCTGTGCGCCGGCACCGCCTGGGCCCAGAACCCTGTCAAGCCCGTCACCCTGATGGTGCCCTACCCTGCCGGCGGCCCGTCAGACGCGATCGCCCGCATCTTCAACAACGCGCTGGGCAAGGAACTGGGCCAGCAGGTGCTGGTGGAAAACCTGGGCGGCGTCAGCGGCGCGCTGGCCGCGCAGAAGGTGCTGGCGGCCCCGGCCGACGGCCAGATCATCTTCCAGGGTTCGCCCAACGAAGTGATCCTCTCGCCGCTGGCCAACGCCGCCGTCAAGCTCAAGACCGAGGACTTCCGCCTGGTGCACCCGGTGGCCGACGCGGTGATGGTCTTCGTCACGCGCAAGGACCTGGGCGTGAACAGCGTCGACGAACTCATCGCGCTGGCGCGCAAGTCGGCCGACCGGCCGCTGACCTATGGCAGCGTGGGCATCGGTTCACTCTACCACCTGATCCTGGAACAGGTGCAGGCCAGCACCGGCATCGCGCTGCAGCACGTGCCCTACAAGGGCAATGCGCCGCTGCTGCAGGACATCGGCGGCGGCCAGGTCGACTTCGCCGTGCTGGTGTACAGCGCCGCGATGGGCGCGCTGGCCGAGCAGGGCCGGATGAAGGTCATCGGCCAGCTCGGTGCGCAGCGCAGCGAACTGCTGAAGAACGTGCCCGCGGCCAGCGAAAGCCAGGCGCTGAAGAACTTCTCGTACAAGATCTGGACCGGCTTCATGGTGCCGCGCAACACGCCTGAGCCGGTGGTCACGCGCTTGCACGCCGCCATCGGCAAGACCCTGCAGGACCCCGGCGTGCGCGCGCAGCTGGCCGCGCAGACCCAGCTGCCGTCGCCGCCGATGAGCCTGGCCGAGTCGGCGAAGTTCTTCGAAGCCGAGACGGCGCGCTACCGCGCCATCGCCAGGCAGATCAACCTGCAGCCGCAGTGAGCCGGAAATGACCTATCTGCTGGATGCCCTGCACGCACAGGCCGGTGAATTCATCAGCCTGCGGCGCGACATCCACCGCCACCCTGAACTGGCCTTCGAGGAACACCGCACCGCGGCGCTGGTGGCCGGCAAGCTGGCCGGCTGGGGCTACGCGGTCGAGACCGGCATCGGCGGCACGGGCGTGGTGGGCAGCCTGGTGCGGGGCCGCGGCAGCAAGCGCCTGGGCCTGCGCGCCGACATGGACGCGCTGCCCATCGCCGAGGCCAGCGGCGCCGAATGGACCAGCACCCGCCGCGGCGTGATGCACGCCTGCGGCCACGACGGCCACACCGCCATGCTGCTGGCGGCAGCCCGCCACCTGGCCGAGCAGGGCCGCTTCGACGGCAGCCTGCACCTGATCTTCCAGCCGGCCGAAGAAGGCGGCGGCGGTGCCTTGCGCATGATGGCCGACGGCCTGTTCGAACGCTTCCCCTGCGACGCCGTCTTCGCCATGCACAACATGCCCGGCGTGCCGCAGGGCCACCTGGTGCTGCGCGAGGGCGCGGCCATGGCCTCGTCGGACTACGCCAGCATCACGCTGCAGGGCGTGGGCGGTCATGGCGCCATGCCGCACCGCGCGGCCGACCCCGTCGTTGCCGCGGCCAGCATCGTGATGGCGCTGCAGACCGTGGTGTCGCGCAACATCGACCCGCTGCACGCGGCGGTGGTCACGGTGGGCGCGCTGCACGCCGGCCAGGCCAACAACGTCATCCCGGCCACGGCGACGCTGGAGCTCAGCGTGCGTGCGCTCGACCGCGAGGTGCGGGCCACGCTCGAACGCCGCATCAAGGAGCTGGTGCTGGCGCAGGCCGAGAGCTTCGGCACCCAGGCGCAGATCGACTGGCGGCCGGGCTATTCGGTGCTGGTGAACACCCCGGCCGAAACAGCCTTCGCGCGCGAGGTGGCGCTGGAACTCGTCGGCCCCGAGCGCGTCACGCCGCAGGGCCCGCCGCTGACCGGCAGCGAGGACTTCGCCTTCATGCTGGAACAGGTGCCCGGCAGCTACCTGCTCATCGGCAACGGCGACGGCGACAGCGCCGGCGCCTGCATGGTGCACAACCCGGGCTACGACTTCAACGACGCCAACCTGGCCATCGGCAGTGCCTACTGGGTGCTGCTGGCGCAGCGCTTCCTGGTGGCGCAGGAGCCCGCCACGAACTGACGCTACCCGTTTCCCGCAGGAGAGCGCTCCGGCCCCGGCCGGAGCCACCGAAGGCGCAATCTCCCATGCACGCTCAGGTCCCGTACTGCACATTCACCCAAAGCCGTCTGGAGAGCCGCCACCGCTGCGTGGCGCGCCGAAGGAGCAAGTCCCTCGCCGCTGGCGTCGGGATGAATCTCTCAGGTACCGAGGACAGGGGGAGCGGCAAGCGCACACCTACCGTGTGCGTTCCATCTGTCCTTTGGAGCTTTCCCCATGCATGTGATCGTTCTCGGCGCCGGCCTGCTCGGCGTCACTTCCGCCTACTTCCTCCGCCAGCAGGGTCACGAGGTCACCGTCGTCGACCGCCAGGCCTCGGCAGCGGCCGAGACCAGCTTCGCCAACGGCGGCCAGATCTCGGTGAGCCATGCCGAGCCCTGGGCCAACCCCGGCGCGCCGCTGAAGCTGCTGAAGTGGCTGGGCAAGGAAGACGCGCCGCTGCTGTTCCGCCTGCGCGCCGACATGCGCCAGTGGCTGTGGGGTCTGCAGTTCCTGCGTGAATGCACGCCGGCGCGCACCCGCCACAACATCGCGCAGATCGTGCGCCTGGGCACCTACAGCCGCGACACGCTGCAGCAGCTGCGCCGCGACCTGGGCCTGGCCTACGACCAGCGAACGCAGGGCATCCTGCACTTCTACACCAGCCAGAAGGAGTTCGACGCCGCCGAGGCCCCGGCCGCGCAGATGCGCGAACTGGGCTGCGACAGGCGCGTCATCTCGGCCGACGAAGCCGTGCGGCTGGAACCGGCGCTGCGCCATGCGCGCCAGCAGCTGGCCGGCGCCACCTACACCGCCGAGGACGAGTCGGGCGACGCGAACCAGTTCGTGCGCGAACTCGCCCGGCGCTGCGAAGCCGATGGCGTGGTCTTCCGCATGAGCCACACCGTGACCGCGCTGCGCGAGGCCGGCGGCGAGATCGACCACGTCGAGGTGACCGACGGCGAAGGCCGCTTCCAGCAGCTGCGCGGCGACGCCTACGTGATGGCGATGGGCAGCCTCTCGCCGCAGTATGCGAAGACGCTGGGCATCCGCTTGCCCATCTACCCCGCCAAGGGCTACTCGGTGACGATGCCGGTGAAGGACGAGCGCATGGCGCACCAGGTCTCGCTGACCGACGACGAGTTCAAGCTGGTGTTCTCGCGCCTGGGCGACCGGCTGCGCATCGCCGGCACGGCCGAACTGAACGGCTATGACCGCGACCTGAACCGCGTGCGCTGCGAGGCCATCGTCAAGCGCGTCGAACAGCTCTTCCCCGGTGCCGGCGACACGAACAAGGCCCAGTTCTGGACCGGCCTGCGCCCGGCCACGCCCAGCAACCTGCCCATCATCGGCCCGTCGAAGCTGCGTAAGCTGTTCCTGAACACGGGGCACGGCACCCTGGGCTGGACCCACGCCTGCGGTTCGGGCAAGAGCATCGCGCGCATCGTCAGCGGCCTGAAGCCGGAGCTGGACTTCGCCTTCACTGCGCCTTGACGCGCGCGGGCAGGCCGCGCCGCACGGCGGCCCGGGCCGCAACGGCCAGCACACCCGCACCCAGCATCCAGAAAGCCGCCGGCTCGGGCACGACGCCGACGCTGGCGTCGATGGCGGCAAAGCCGATCGGGCTGCCAGTCAGGTCTTCCATCGCCGTGAAGCCGAAGCCGATGCCCGCATCACCCAGGCCGATGGCGCTGAAGCTGACCCGGCCCAGCACCGGGCTCAGCGGCTGGGCTGACAGGTCGGCCAGCAAGGACAGCACCGACATGTTCAACACGCCGCTGGCCAGGTCGGGCGGCAGGCTGGCGTCGACGGCCTGGCCCAGATCGATGCGGCCCAGCGCATCGCCCAGGCTCAGCCCGGTGAAGCTGAGCACCGCCGGGTTGAAGACCAGGTCGAAGTCGAAGAAGGCCACCGGGCGGGTCCCGGGGCGGTCGCGCAGCACGATGTCCAGGACGACAGCGTCGCCCACGGCGACCGTGGCCGACGAAGGCGAAAAGCCCAGCGTGGTGCCTTGCGCCAGCGCCGGGGCGGCCAGCGTGGCCGACAGCAGGGCGGCCAGGGCAGCGCGGTTCAAGAAGTGCATGGTGTGTCCTTTCAGGTGACGGTGGCCTGGCCGGCGTTCAGCGCCGCGTCGGCCCGGGGGCCCGGGTGGGGACCGGGGCGGGCAGCAGCGGGATGCGGTCGAACTCGATGGCCGGCGCGGCCGGGTTGCGCAGGTTCACGGCAAAGCTGCGAACGGCGCCAATGCCGGTGTCGAGCACGCTGAAGGTGCTGATGTCGTTGCTGGCCACGAAGGGCACGGGCAGGGCTTCACCGTCCCACAGCTGCATCGGGTTGGCCAGGGTGGGCCATTGCGGCAGTCGGCCATGCGGGTCGTCGGTGCGCGGGTAGTTGGCCACGTTCCAGGGCGAGCCTGCGGCAAACAAGCCCGTGTTGCCGCCGCGGCGCGCATTGCGCCAGGCCGTGCCGTCGGCCTGGGTCCAGAAGGCGCCGAAGGAATTGCCGGCCGACGAGGTCTCCAGGTAGTTCAGTGTCGGCGCCAGCGGCGAACGCACATGGCTGTACACATGCGAATGACCGATGTGCACCAGCTGCACCCCGGCATCGATCAGCAGCGGCTCGACGTCTCGCTTCCAGATGTCTTCGCCCAGCGGGTATTCGTAGCGCACGCGCACGATCTGGTTGAGCATCGGCTCGACCTCGGCCTTGAAGACGGCGATGCGCCCGGGCGTGTCGGCCGGCAGGCGCACGGTCTTCGTCTGCACGATGCCGTCGCCGGCATTGAAGTCGATCAACATCACATTGTCGGCATGGGCCGGTGCGGCGTTGTCGCCCAGGCCGGCCACCGAATGGTGCGCCAGCACCACGCGGTAGCGGGCGCTGCGGAACTCGGGCGAGGCCAGCACGCCCTGCAGCCAGGCGAACTGCGGTGACTGGCGGTCGAAGCGTTCGAAGTGGAAGTCGCCGAAGCCCCATTCGGCGGGGTTGCGGTTTTCGCTGAAGAACTCGGTGAACTTGCCGCGGTCCTGCTCGCGCACGGTCCAGGTGCGCCACACCCGCGATACGTTCAGCGCCACCACCGCCACGTCGCCATAACGCTGCCAGTAGTACTGCTCGCCTTCCGGGCCCTGCGGGTGGGCCCACATCTGGCGGAAGGTCTCCCAGTCGTGCGAGTTGTCGCGGATCCACTGCTCGCGCACGGCCGGGTCGCCAGCGGGATTGACCGAGTCCTTCACCGACTCGTAGCGCATCTCGGCAACCCAGCGCGGCTGGGGGTCGTTGTCCATGTAGCTGATGTTGGCCACCGACGTACCGTTGTTGACGGCGACCTGGGCATTCGGCCGATGCCGGCCAGGCTGTTCGTGATTGCCGATGGCGCCGTACTTCACCGCGTGCTGCAGCACCGCGCCGCCGCGCCAGGGAAACTGCGGGAACAGGTCCTGGTAGGTGCCTTGCAACGAGGGGAAGAAAGCCGGCCGGGTGTTCGGGAACGGGCGGGCGCCGGGGTTGCCCGGCACGTTCAGCCAGGCCGGGTCGAAGCGGTCGAACCACTCCGAGGCCTGGCGCGGGTTGTCGACGTAGTCGCCGGCAAAGAACACCGCGTCGATGCTGCCGAAGAGTTCCTGCACCTTCTGCATCGCAGCCGGGAAGCCGTAGCGGTTCTGCTGGTCGGAAGTCAGCAGGATCTTCAGCGGCTGGCCCGGGCGCGGCAGCGGCTGCAGGCTGAATTCCTCGCTGATGTGGACGCTGCCGTCGGCGGCGATGCTGCGCACGCGATAGGGCACGCGGCGGTCCGCCACAAGCCCGGTGGCCACGGCTTCGTGTCGCCACACCGGACGCTCCACCACCTGGTTCAACCCCAGGCCCGCAGTGGCTGGCGACCGCGAGCTGCCGTCCTCCAGCATGCGCTGCATGCGTTCCGTGCTGGCCGCAGCACGCTGACGGTTGCGGCCCTCGCCCCAGATCAGCTCATGCCGCACGCCAGGGAAGTTGGTGTGCCAGACCACGCGCACGCTGTCGGCGCCGGGCAGCTGCAGGAAAGGCTGGTTCAGCAATCGCGGCGCGCCAGCGGGCATTTCCGCCAGCTGTGCGGCTGCTTGGGGCACCAGCGGCGGAGCCGCCAGCAAGGCCAGGGCCAGGCTGGTGGCCAGCAGCGGCAGGCGAAGCGCCGGCCTCGGCACTCGAAGGGGGACTGCAGTGGGGTCGATCGTCATGATTCCTCCGGCAGGGTTCGCTGAACGAGGACAGGGCTTCGGACGCCACTCACACATCGCGACACCCGATGCGCCAGAGGCTAGAAGTGGCGTGTGAAAGTTCTGTGTTGAACAGCAAGACCGGACCAGAACCAGGGTGACGAGTCACCGCGGCGAGCAGCGGACAAGGCGGCGCGGCCAGACCGCCGGCCAGAACGAGAATCCCCGGCATGACCAGCGCCAATGCACCAGCCCGACGCCATGCCCAGGGCACCTGGCTCTTCGGCCGACATGCCGACGTGGCCGTGGCGCTGCGCGATCGCCGGCTGGTGCCCGTGGGCCAGGGCAATGCAGACCCGGCGGTGCACGAGCGCGTTCGCGACGCGGTCCGCGATGGGCTGAGCCCGGAACAGCTGGCGCATTGGCGCACGGCCATGGTTCCGCACGCCCATGCCCTGCTGGACGCGCTGCGCGACGACGCCCAGGTCGACCTGGTGCAGGCGCTGGCCAGGCCCTGGTCGGCGACCCTGGCGATTCAGGTCACGGCCCTGCCTGCCGCCATGGCCGGGGCCTGCCTGTCACTGGCAGAAAGTCTGTACCAGGCCGTGGCTGAGTCGCGCGACGGCCGGCCCAGCGCCCAGGTGGGGGAAGCCGCGTCGGAACTGGCCCGGCACCTGGCCAGCCTGCCCCAGCGGCAGGGCGCAACGGCCGACGTGCAGACCTTCGTGGCCCTGTCGCAGACGCTGCCGGCGCTGCTGGCCGGCGCCTGGAAGGCGCTGCTGCACGACAGCGCGGCCCTGGCCAGGCTGCAGGCGCAGCCCGGCGATGTGCCCCACTACCTGCACGAACTGCTGCGGCTGGGCAGCCCGGCACGGGTGGTGTTCCGCGAAGCCGCCGTCGACCTGGAAATGGCCGGCGTGCGGGTGCAGCAAGGCGATTCGGTCGGCCTCGATCTGGCCCAGGCCAACCGCGACCCCCTGTGTTTCACAGACCCCGACAGGCTGATCGCCACGCGCGAAGCCACGGGGCACTTCGGGCTGGGCGCAGGGCCGCACCACTGCGCTGGTGCCGCCATCGTTCGGCTGGCGCTGGACATTGCCACCCGCACCCTGATGGAGCGCGGCCTGCTGATGCCCGCTGCGCAGACGCCGGCCGAAGCGGCGGCCGAGCCCGGCGGCTACGCGATGCGCCTGCCGGGTGCGCTGTGGGTGCGTTGGCGCAGAAGACCACAGGCCTGAACCCGGGCTGCTGCGCCGCTCTCAAGTCGCACAGCCGACCCGTCGACGCAGGGCGAGGCGCAGCGCACTTCCTTTGGGGTCTGACCCCCTATGGGAACCGAGGACTGCTGATGCCAAGGTGTACCGATGCGACCGTTGAATTCGGACGGGTTGGAAGGCCTGTGGTTCATGCCGCCTTCGATGGCAGCGACATCGTCAGCGGCCAGCACGACCCGCGCAGCCTGCTGGCGCGGCAAGTGGAACTGGCAGAAGTGGCACCGGCCGAGCAGTTCGCTGCCTGGCAGAGCAAGCAGCGGATGTTTGGCGAGACCTCCAGTGCACGGCTGCGAACTGGGACAAGGAGAGTCGCGCCATCGCGCGTCTTGAGCACGGCGAGCCAGGCATGAACCCAGGTTTCGTCGTCACCGACATGCCGTGCTCGCCCAAACCCCTGCACGGGTGCAGGCACGAAGATGCCTCAGATCGTCGTTCGGGGCCGCAAGTTGGCGCTGCGAACCCGTCCGGTATGCTGCTCGGGAATGCTCCGGGCTAGCGCGGGGCCCGTCCGCGCGCGGGCGGCTGCGCTGGCGGCATGGCCAGCGCCGGTGCCAGCAATGCCAGAACCTGCGCTGCTGCCGCGCTGGCGTTGTCCGGACCTCCTGTGTCCAGCCCGAAGGCCTGCGAGCACTGGCCTTCGATCACCAGCGTGGCGAAGCCGTGCACGGCCGACCAGGCCAGCAGCATGCGGGCCGGCAAGTCGTGCACGGGCAGTTCGTTGGCGCGTGCCACTTCGCCCAGCGCGTCGCTCAGGATCTGCGCGGTGCGTTGCCCGGCTTCCTGCAGCGATGCGTCCTCGGCGTCGAGCCGGCCCTGGGTGAACATCAGCTGGAAATGCGCGGGATGGCCCAGTGCGAAATCGACATAGGCCTGACCCACGGCCACCAAGCGGGCCAGCGGCTCGTCTGCGGCTGCATCGCTGCGGGACTGCATCAGCTCCGCCATCCGCACGAAGCCGATGGCTGCGAAGGCCGTCAAGAGCCCACGCGCGTCGCCGAAGTGATGCGCCGGCGCGGCGTGTGAAACACCAGCACGGCGGGCGCATTCACGCAGCGTGAAACCCTGGACGCCTTGCTCCAGCAGGATCTCCTCGGCGGCATCCAGCAGGGCCTTGCGCAGCGCGCCGTGGTGGTAGCCCGGCGCCGCAGCCTGGCGTCGGATGGGCGAGGTTGGTCGGTTCACACCCGGCATTCTATTCTTGACAATGTCAACATAAAAGCCTAAGCTGGCGCGCAGATCTTGACAAAGGAAAGATAGCCATGACTCACTGCGTTCAGCGCTTCTGGCGTCGGCCTGCCATCGCGGCTGCGACCATGGCCCTGTTCAGCACGGCCGGCACGGCCAGCACGGCGGCTCATGCTGGCGAGTTACAGGTCACCATCCACAAGCTGCTGCCCGATCAAGGCACTTTGCTGCTGGCGCTTTTTGCCACCGAGCAGGGCTTCCCCGACCAGCCGCAGCCCTCGCAGCCCCAGCTGAAAGTACCGGCAAAGGGCGAAGTGGTGATTGCCACCTTCAGGGACGTGCCACCCGGCCGCTACGCCGTCATGGTGGTGCAGGACCTCAACGGCAACGGCCGCATCGACTACAACTTCGTGGGCATGCCCAGGGAACCCTATGGCGCGTCGAACAACCGCCTGCCGGCGCTGTCGCCGCCGAAGTTCGAGGAATCGCTGTTCCAGGTCACTGGCGATCGCAGCGCGCTCACGATCGAACTGCGCCGGCCTTGAGAACCCGGGCTCGGAAACTTCCTGCCGAAGCACGGCGCCTCGCCCGCTTCGTGCTCAAGGTTGGCGCCAGCCTGCCGATGCAGGACTGTAGCCCGGGCAAAAGCCGACTCGGGCTTGCTGGCAGTCGGCACCCTCGGGGCTCAGGACGCCCGCTGAACAACCGGCGCAGCCTGTCCCACGACAAAAAGAATGACGACCCGGAACCTTCCGACGCCACCGACGCCCGAAAAGCCAGGCCCTACCCGGCCATTCAGACTGACCCGGTTCTTTTCGCTGACCAGCCTGGCCGGCATCCTGCTGGTCACAGCAGGTCTGATCGGCACTTACCGCGAGCTCACGCTGCAGCATCTGATCGACCACGAAAGTCGCGCCACCGCCGACTTGACACGCGCATTCGCCAACACCGTGTGGCACCAATACAGGGACTTCGTGCTGGCAGCCGACGGACGCTCGCGCGAAGAACTGCTGGCCAACCCGGCCCAGGCGCAGCTGCGCGCCGACGTGCTGGGCAAGATGGCTGGCTTGCAGGTGGCCAAGGTGAAGATCTACAGCCGCGATGGCCTGACGGTTTTCTCCACCGACGCAGCCCAGATCGGCGAAGACAAGAGCGGCAACCCCGGCTTCCTCGAGGCACGGGCCGGCCGGGTATCCGCCCAGATCACGCACCGCGACAGGTTCGACGCTTTCGAAGGCGTCATCAACGACCGTGCTCTGATTGCCAGCTACGTGCCCGTGCGCCACGGCACCGCCATCGACACCGAACCCGAGGGTGTGTTCGAGGTCTATTCCGACGTCACGGAAATGCTGAAGCAGCAGCAACAGGCGCAATGGCAGGTGGCCGGGGTGGTGCTGGCGATGCTGGGCTCGCTTTACATGTTCCTGTTTTTCGTGGTGCGTCGGGCCGACCGCATCATCGCGCGCCAGGAGCGGGAACGCGCCACACGGGAACAACAGGTGCACCATCAGGCCTACCACGACGCGCTGACCGGCCTGCCGAACCGCACCTACTTCAGCGAACGCCTGGCCGAGACCACGGCACTGTCGCGGCGCCACCAGCGCGCCTGCACCCTGATGTTCATCGACCTGGACCGCTTCAAGTTCGTGAACGACAGCCTGGGGCACGATGCCGGCGACCAGTTGCTGAAGACGGTGTCGCAGCGCATCGCTGGCTGCCTGCGCGGTGGCGAACTGCTGTTCCGCATCGGCGGTGACGAATTCACCGTGATCCTGCCGCAGACCTTTGTTCCTGAAGAGGTGTCTTCCGTGGCCCGGCGTGTGCTCGAAGCCGTGGCCGCACCGGTGTCGATCCACGAACACGAACTGGTCGTTGGCGCAACGATCGGCATCGCGGTCTTCCCGGACGACGGCGACAACGCCGAAACGCTGCTGAAGAATGCCGATGCCGCGATGTACAGCGCCAAGAAAAGTGGCCGCAACACCCACGCCTTCTACCGCGCTGAAATGAACGAGCGTGCCCTGCAGCGACTGCAGCTGGAAGCGGAGCTGGCCAAGGGTTTCCGCAACGGCGAATTTGCGCTGTACTACCAGCCGCGCCTGGACGCGGGCACCCGCCGTGTCGTGGCCTTCGAAGCCCTGCTGCGCTGGATCAGCCCGACCCGGGGCGTGGTGCCGCCCGCTGACTTCGTTGGTGTGCTGGAAGACACCGGCATGATGACGATGGTGGGTGAATGGGTGCTGCGCAGCGCCTGCACCCAGATGGTTCGCTGGCGGCAGCAAGGGCGCGAAGTGCTGCGGGTCTCGGTCAATGTGTCTGCGATGCAGTTCCAGGGCGGCGGCTTCGTGCCGATGGTCGAGCGCGTGCTGGCCGACAGCGGTGTCGCAGCAGGCCTGATCGAACTGGAACTGACCGAATCCCTGCTGATCGACAAGCCGGAGCAGGCCCGGAGCAAGATCGCCTCGCTCAAGGCCCTGGGCGTGCGCATCTCGATCGACGACTTCGGCACGGGCTATTCGTCCTTGAACTACCTGCGCCACCTGGCGGTGGACTGCCTGAAGATCGACCGCAGCTTCATCGCCGATGTGGCTGACGACGCTCGCGACCGCGCCGTGGCCACCGCCATCACCGAAATGGCCAAGGCACTGGACATCACCGTCGTCGCCGAGGGCGTGGAAACCGAAGCCCAGGCGGCGTTCTTCAGCGGCATCGATTGCGGCGAATTGCAGGGCTACCTGTTCTGCCGGCCGCAGCCACCCGATCAGGTCTGGGGCTGCCTGGAAGCCGCCGCATTACCGTCTTTGCAGCACAGCTGATTCCAGCCGCGACGGGGATCAAAAAAAACCTTCGGCTGGCTCACGGTTGACAAGTCTGTGAGTAACTTGCGGACAAGGTGGGGGTGAACGAACGCTGGCAGCGCTGGATGGCGGTGCCCGATATTTCAGCAGGCGTCCGCCAGCCGCATTGACTGGGCCCCAGGCCGCTTTTCAAGCGCACGACGGGCCGCTAAGCTCCCCCAATGCCTCTGCCCGCAGACCCCGATTTCGCAGGCAGCGTGCTCGCTGTGGACGACTGCCCGGCCATGCGCGAAATCATGCGGGCTTCGCTGGAATGCCTGGGTTACAGCGTGCGGGCGGTCGACAGCGGCTGGGCCGCACTGGACGCAGTCACGGACACCCGCTTCGACGCCATCGTGCTCGACGTGGAAATGCCCGGCCTGGACGGCATGGCCGTGGGCCGGGCACTGCGCCAAGCACCGCACACGGCCACTGCGGCCATCGCCATGCACAGCAGCGTGGCCGAATCCGAGGTACGCGCCGGCTTCGACGCCTACGACATCTACGTGCCCAAGAGCGAAGGTGCGCGCTCGCTGGGTGAACAGGTCGACCGCCTGGTGCGCTTCAGGCGCAGGTCCGACCCCACCCTTTCGATTCCCGCACCCCTGCGCTGCCCGCTGGCGACAGACTGACCGACTGTCCAGGTCCGCGGCTCTCGGCCGACGGCCAGGGCCTTCAGTCGTGTTGCAGCAGGTCGCCGAAAACGACGTGCTCGCCTTCCTTGCGGTCTGGCCCGGGCGCGTCGTACAGCACCAACCAGCGCGCTTTGCCGTTGGCAAGCGCCGGCGGCAGGTCGCAGATCGCCTCGGCGCGGTTGGTGTTCTGGCCATGGGGCAGCGAGACCGATTCGGTCAGCGCCGACTCGAAACGCACCGGCTCTCGATTGGCTGCCAGCTGCGCACGGGCCGCGGGCCACTTGAAGACCCGGATCTCGCCGTTCAGCACCATCGTCGGGCCGGCCAGGATGTACAGGTCGTCACCACTGAAATGCAGGTCGCGCACGCCCAGTCCGTCGAGCTGCAGGAAGTGCTTGCGCACCAGCGTGCCGCTGTCGTCCAGCGGCACCAGCCGCAAAGCGTCACCACGGGGTTCGACCGCAATCTCGAGCACGCCCGACCAGCCGCGCAGCACCGGCCCGCGCAGGCCCAGCAGCAGACGCCTGCCGCACACCGCCAGGCCTTCGATGTCGAAGCCGTTGTCCTTGCCCGGGATGGTCATGTAGGGCCCGAAGTGCGGGTCGTCGGCCAATGCGCGGGTGAGCAGGTTGTGCTGCGCGTCGCCTTTCAGCCGCAGCGCCCGCCGGCCGTCTGCCGCCTGCCTGACCAGGCAGGGCTTGCCCTGGGCGTCGGGCTCGATGGGCAGGCAGGCCAGCAGGCGCCGGTTGCCGTCCAGCGCCAGCTTCGCCAGCCGCCTGGCGTTGTCGGCATGGCTGCGGTCGGGCCTGGCATTCTTGCGTTTCAGGCCGTGCGAGCCCACCACCCACAGATAACCTTCGGCCACTGCCATGCCCTCCAGGTCGGCCTCTTCGTCCGCTTCGCCCGGCAGATTCAGCAGCTCGGCCAAAGGAAAGTCACGCACTTCGCCAAAGCGCAGTTGTTCGCGGCCCAGGGGTTCGAGAAGACGCAGACGGTCCAGGCCACAGGCCTCGTCTCCAGCGACCCACAGCCATTCGCCGGTGAAGGCCGCACCCGACAGGTTGGACTGGACCAGGGAACCCGGGGCAAATTCCAGACGCACGGCATTGGCACTGCGGGCCTTGGGCATGGCGATGATCCTTCTTCAGGTGGGGCGGCCTTGCAGTTTGCCCGAAGCCGCGCGGCCCCGATGCCCGTGTTGAGCGCCGCCATGTCTGTCATTGACCAGCAGCGACAGCCGGTCCACCATCCTTTAGGATGAAGCTCCCCTGGAGACGCAAATGACCCAAGACGAAGCCGTGCGCAGGCATCACATCCAGTTCAGCGGCACGGGCAGCACGCCCATGGTGCTGGCGCACGGGTTCGGCTGCGACCAGCAGATGTGGCGCTTCATCACACCCGCGTTCGAACACTCGCACCGCCTGGTGCTGTTCGACCACCTGGGCTGCGGACGCTCAGACCTGGGCGCCTACGACGAACAGCGCCATGCCAGCCTGACCGGCTATGCCCAGGACGTGGTCGACCTGATGGACGCGCTGGACCTGCGCGACGTGGTCTTCGTCGGCCACTCGGTCAGCGCCATGATCGGGGTGCTGGCCTCGATCCAGCGACCCGAGCGCTTCGCGCGGCTGGTGCTGATCGGTCCGTCGCCGCGCTACCTGAACGACCCGCCGGCCTACCATGGCGGCTTCGAACCCGAGGACATCGAAGGCCTGTCCCAGATGATGGACCGCAACATGGTCGGCTGGGCCGACTACCTGTCGCTGGCCGTGGCCGGGGGCCAGGAACACAGCGTGCAGGCCGAGGAGCTGAAGGCCAGCTTCTGTGCCAGCGACCCGGACATACTGAAACGCTTTGCCGCGGCCACCTTTCTGGCCGACAACCGCACCGACCTGGCGCTCGTCACGGTGCCCTCGCTCGTCATGCAGATCGAGCGCGACGCGATTGCGCCCCTGGCCGTCGGCAAGTACTGCGCCGAACAGCTGGCCGGCAGCACGCTGGTGGTGCTGCCCACCACCGGTCATTGCCCGCACCTGACGCACCCCCGGGAAACCATCGCCGCCATGCGCGAATACCTGGTGGCCTGATGTCCGACCTGGCCGCTGAACCCGGGCTGGCCATGCAGCTGCCATGCGCTGCCCTGGTGCTCGACGCCACGAACTGCATCAGCCAGGCCAACCGGGCCCTGGCCACGATGTCCGGCCGGCCTCTGGCAGGGCTGATCGACCAACCCGTCGAAACGCTGCTGACCCCGGCCGCCAGCGCCATCTTCCAGAGCTATGTGCTGCCGATGCTGACCCTGCACGGGCGGATCGAGGAATTTGCGCTGTCGCTGCGCCGGCCCGATGGCAGCACACTCGACGTGCTGTTGTATGCCTCGCTGCGGCACGGCGAGTCGGGCATGTGCACTCACGCAGTCCTGGCACCTTATCGGACACGCAAGGCGGTGGACGACGAACTGCTGAAGGTCAAGCGCGCGGCAGACCAGTCGCCGGCGATGATCTTCGAGCTGGTGCGCGAGCCTTCGGGCAGGTTGGCCTTCACCTATCTCAGCCGGGCAGTGAAGGCACTTTTCGGTTGTACCGCGCAGCAGGCCGTTGCCGATGCGCAAAAGGTGCTGGGCCGGTTGCGGCCCGAAGACCTGGCCCGCCTGCACGCCCATCCGGCTGGGCAGACCGACGCGCAACACCACTTCTCCGCTGCCCTGCAGCCGGCTGCCGAAGCTCAGCCGGTGGTCTGGCATGAATGGCAGGCTTCATCGCGTTTGCTCAGCGACGGCCGCATCGTCTGGGCGGGCCATGTGGCCGATGTCAGCACCCAGCGCGCGCTGCAAAGCGAAGCCTTGCAACTGCGCGCCGTGGAACACGCCCGCCAGGCACAGACCGACTTCCTCGGCCGGGTCAGCCACGAGCTGCGCACACCGCTGAACGCCATCCTGGGCTTCACGCAGCTGCTGGCCGCCTCCGCCGAACAGGCAGACAGCACGCTGAACCGGCGCCATATCCAGCTTGTCGGCTCGGCTGGCCAGCGCCTGCTCAGCCTGGTGGACGATGTGCTGGGCCTGTCGAGCCTGCGCAGCTCGAGCTTCGGCGTTCAGCCCGTGGCGCTGGCGCTGGCGCCACTGGTCGAAGACTCGCTGGCGATGCTGGGGCCGCTGGCACAGCGCGCCGGGGTCACGCTGTCGGCCGAGATTGCGGCATCGCTGTGGGTCTTGGCCGACAGCAGCCGCCTGACCCAGGCCATCGACAACCTGCTCAGCAACGCCATCAAATACAACCGGCGGGGTGGTGCGGTGCGTGTCAGCGCATGGGCCCGCGACGGCGGCGTGGCCCTGGACGTTGCCGACACCGGCATCGGCCTGAGCGAAGAACAGCGGCTGGCACTCTTCCAGCCCTTCAACCGGCTCGGCGCCGAGCGCAGCGGCGTCGACGGCACCGGCCTGGGCCTGGTGATCACGGCGCAGATCGTGCAGACCCTGGGCGGGCGCCTCGACGTGGTCAGTACGCCTGGCCAGGGATCTTGCTTCACGGTCTGGCTTCCAGCCGGCACTGCGCCGGCGGCAGTTGCCGCCCCCGACCCGGGCGCGGCACCCGCCGCAGCAGCGCAGCGGTGCGAGGTGCTGTACGTCGAGGACGACCCGGTCAATGCGCTGCTGTTCGAAGCCATTGCTGCAGAAGTGCCCGGACTGCAGTTGCGAGTGGCCACCAGTGGCGCGATGGCGCTGCTGATGGCCGAAGAAAGACCGCCAGCCCTGCTGCTGTGCGACCACTGGCTGCCCGACACGCCAGCCGCAGCGCTTTTGCAGGCGCTGCGCGCCCGCCCCGGGCAGCAGGCCCTGCCGGCGGTGATGATCACGGCTGACCAGCAGTCCGGCACCGAAGCGGCTGCCCGGGCCGCCGGCTTCAGCCAGTTCTGGGCCAAACCGCTGGATGTGAACGCCACCCGGGCGCAACTGGGCGCGCTGGTCGCCCGCTACGGTTCGTAGCGCCAGGCGTCGCGGCTGTCTGCGCTGCTTCGTCGGGCGGGAAGACCCGGCCAGCGCCGCCCGGAACAAAGCCTTGTGCCAGGGACTGCGGGGCACAAGCTCAGGGCACACGGGCCCTTTCTCGACCTCTCGTCGCCCACCGGCTGGCTGCCTGCGGGCCAGGACGGTGGCTCAGGCGATGGAAAGCGCCCGCGGCACGACGATCGGGGCAGCCAGCAGACGTTCCAGCCGCGGCAAGGCCTCGCGTGCAGCGGCCCGCCCCACTTCCACCAGGTAGGGCATGGCCTGGGTGTCGAAGAGGCCGACGCGACGTTCCAGCGCCGGCAGCAGGGTGATGCGGGTCGGGCCGGCATGGCTGGCGATCCTGGCCTGCATCAGGTTGTTGGTCAGGGCTGCCGTCACGCGCGTGGCCAGCCGGGTGGGGCCGGTCACTGCACGCGGGCTGGGTACCTCGAAGCCGAGTGCCAGCACCAAGTCGGCGTCGGCCGCCGCGCCCAGGGGCAAGGGGTCGCAGACGCTGCCGTCGACCAGCAGCCGGCCGTCGACGCGATGCGGCGCGAACAGGAAGGGCAAGGCCACCGAGGCGCGCAGCGCATCGCACAGCGAGCCCTGAGACAGCAGGACCGGCTGGCCACTGACCGCGTCGGTGGCATTCACCCGCAGCGGGATGGGCAGGTCCTGCAGCTGCAGCGTGCCGAAGGCCTGGCGCAGGCGTTCCATGATGAGGCGGTCGTCGCGCAGGGCAAAGCGGCTGGCGAACTGCTCGCCCTGGCCACGGACCAGGGGCCCCAGGGCCATTTCCACCCAGGCCCGGCGGCGGCGCTGGCTGGTGATCTCGCGCGACCACAGAGTCTGCGCCAGATGCAGGCTGTCGGCGGCCTGGCGACCCGCGGCCGGCAGCGCCCCGAACACGGCGCCGGCACTGCAGCCCACGATCAGGTCGGGGCGGATGCCGGCTTCTTCCAGCACCTGCATCAACCCCAGTGCGGCCACCGCGCGCACCCCGCCGCTGCCCAGCACCAGCGCCAGACGCGGGGCGCGGGGGCTGCGTGCCGGGCCGGTGCCGGCTTGGCCGATGCCGGCGCGGAAACAGGTTCTGATGTCGGTGATGGGGGTCATGGGGCGTCCTCGGTGGTGATGAACGCGATGGTTCCCGCCAGGACGCCCGGGCGCATGGGTACGGGTACGCAGTTTTCACTTGCCGATGCCCCCGCTTTTGGGGGCCAGGCCTCAGCCCTGGGCGATCCAGGGCTCGGCCAGCACGCGCAGCACGGCTTCGAGCCGGTTGGCTGCACTCAGCTTGGCCAGCACGGCCGAGACATGGTGTTCCACCGTGCGCTGCGAACGCGACACGCGCGCCGCGATGTCGGCATTGCTGGCGCCTTCAGCCATCAGCGCCAGCACCTGCACTTCCTTGCTGGTCAGCCCCAGGGGGTGGCGCCGTGCCGCGCGATAGGGCCCGCGGCGCCCTGCCGCCAGCGGCGCCGGCCCCTGTGCGAGCTTGCGCGCGGCCGCGGCGCCGGGCTCGCAGCCCAGGCGCTCGAAGCCTTCGGCTGCGGCCGTTGCCAGAACCGGCCGGCCGGCGCGGGCACCCGCGAGCAGGCAGACCGCGGCTTCGAAAGGCAGGCCTGCATCGCCGAGCAGCCGGGCCGCGGATTCGTGTTCGCCCGCCAGTTCCAGTGACTGCGCCGGGGTTGGCTGCGTGCCCACGCCAGCGGGAACGGCCGCGCCCAGCCGGCGGCCCCACAGCCGCAGCGCGGCCGCGTCCCAGGGTCGCAACAGGCCGGTGCCGAAATCCAGCATGGCCGTGAGATGGCTGCGCGCCGCGTCCAGCTCGCCACGCAGATAGTGGTGCTCGATGCTGGCCAGGCGCATGGGCGTGATGCGCTGCTGCTCACCCAGGCTCAGCGCGGTCTGCAGCACCTGCTGCAGCTGCGCCAGCGCGTCTTCTGCGCCCCGACGTGAAAGCAGCCGGGCCAGCACCGCCAGCGCCGGCTGGCGCATCAGCACGGTGCGTCCTTCGACGGCCAGTGCACCGCGAGCCAGGGTCTCGGCCTCTTCCAGCCGGCCCTGTTCCAGGCGCAGCTGGGCGTGGCGGCCGCTCAGGTAGCCGGTCCAGGAATCCAGGCCGTGCTTGACATCGAAGGCCAGGCCTTCGAGCACCAGCCGCTCGGCCAGGGGCCAGTTGCCGGTGACGATGGCGTATTCGGAGTAGTTCGTGTAGACCCGCGCGGCCTGTTCGTGAAAGCCGTGTGCCAGCGCCAGCCGCAGCGCCTCGTCCATGGGCAGGCGTCCAGCCGGGTCGGCGCTGAACAGCTGCGCCGTGGCCACCGTCACCAGGGCCTGGACCTGGGTGTCGTGGTCGTCGAAGCGGGCGGCCATGGTGATCGCCCGGCTGCCCGATTCCACGGCTTCGGTGCGACGCGCGCCGAGCAAGGCCACGTGGGCACGCAGGGCGTAGGCGCGTGCCAGTTCGGCCGAAGGGCCCACGGCTTCGAGCATTGCCAGCGATTCGGCCGCCGCCGCTTCGGCCGCAGCGCTCTCCCCCCGGTACCAGTGCAGCCGCCAGAGCCAGCGCAGGTTCTCGCCGACGCGGTCGGGCCGGCCCAGCGCGCGCCAACGGGCCACCGCCTGGCGGCGTGCGTCGAAGACGGCGTCGTTGACCTCGGACAGGCCCGCTTCATAGGACCAGTCCTCGTACAGCTGCGCGGCCTGCTCGGGTGCGGCCGCCTGCACGTGGCGCAGTGCCACGCCCAGCATCGCAGCCGCTTCCTTGTGCGCGCCCAGCGCCGCGGCACGGGCGGCAGCGCGCGGGGCATGCAGCAGCAGCGTCGTTGCGTCGCCAAGCTCGGCCGCGTGGTGCATGAGCAGGTCGGGCGGCACGGCGTCGCCCAGTCCCAGGTAGACGTCGAGCAGCCGGCGCTGGTGCTGCTGCCGGGCCTGGGGCGTCAGCCCGTCCAGCAGCGCCCGGCGCGCCAGTTCGTGGCGAAAGCGCAAGCCGTGCGTGCCTTCGCGCACCAGCAGGCCGCGCGCCTGAAGTTCGCCGGCCGCGGCCAGGGCTGGCGGGCCACCCAGCCTGTCGATGACCAGGGGCGAGACCGGGTCGGGCGCCACGCTGACGACTTCGAGCAGTGCCCGCTGCGCTTCGTCCAGCCGTGCCACACGCGCCAGCACCGCGTCACGCACCGACGCCGGCAGGCCCCCGCCCACAGGCGCCGGCTGGGCCAGCACTTCGGAGACGAAAAAGGGATTGCCGCCCGTGACGCGATGCAGATCGCCGCCGTCGCGGCCGTGTTGTCGGGCCATGGCATGCACTGCCTGGGCCGACAGGGGCAGCAGTTCGAGACGGCCGGTGAGCGGCGCCGGCAGGTCGCCCAGCAGCTGTGTCAGGGCATGGCCCGGGCCGACCTCGTCGCTGCGGTGCGTCAGCACGATCAGCACACGCAGCGGAGCCAGGCGGCGGGCGATGAACTTCAGCAGGTCCAGCGAGGCGTGGTCGGCCCAATGCACGTCTTCGAACACCAGCGGGCTGCCTGCGGGCAGCCGGCTCAGCGCCTGCAGCACCAGCGGATACAACACCGCCGTGGGCGCGCCAGCGGCCAGTGCCGACTGCACGGCGTTGCCCAGCACCGGCGCCATGTCGTAGAGCGGCCCGAGCTGGCGTGGCGTGAAGAGCGCGTCGCAGCGCCCCCAGGCCACGGCCACGCCCGAAGGCAGCCGGGCCAGCAGCGCTTCGACCAGGGTGGACTTGCCCACCCCCGCCTCGCCCGACAGCACCACGACCTGGCCGCGCAGCCGGGTGCTGCGCCCGGCCCGTTCCAGCAGCCATTGCAGCGCTGCCTCGCGTTCGAACAAGGGCGCTGTGCCTGGGGCTGGATCGATGGGAGGCAGGGTCTCGGGCCAGGACCGCATGAATGCCAATGGGTGAGCGGGCGGAGGAAGCTGCTCGATTCTGCAGCGCCGGCGGCACGGCAGGCAGGCCCAGACACGGGCTTGCCAACGAAAGGCAGCGCGGCAGCAGCCTGCAGGCGGGCAGCGCCTCGGTGACGAGATTCTGCGCTTCCAGCCTTGTCTTCTAGCTGCCGCGCAAGCCTTCACGCAAGCGCCGCCGCCGCTTCAGCCGCACCCGCAGGTGCCAGATCGTGTTGACCAGGCCGTAGGCCAGCAAGCCAAAGCCCACCGCAAAAACCGCCGCCCCCAGCAGCACCGGCTTGCCGACGCTGGCCACACCGTCGACCGAGCGCTGCCACCAGCCACGTGAATCGGCCGCGGGGGCGGCATCGGGCGCTGCGGCGGCACCCGCAGCGACAGGGACTGGCCGGCGGTCGTCACCCGGCAGCGGCGGCGGCGGCCTGCCTTCGGCGTCTTCCCCCAGCAGCCAACTGCCCACGCGCCAGGCGGCGTAGTACACCGGCCCGAAGGTCAGCGGGGTGTTGACGAAGGTGGCCGCCACCGAGGCCGGCACGTTGGCGCGCAGCGCTACCGATGCCGCGGCCGACAACGGAATCTGCGCCAGTGGCACGATGAATGCGAAGAACACGCCAATGGCCACGCCGAGCGCAATGCCGCGGCGGCTCATGTGCCACAGCCGCGGATGCAGCAGCGACGGCCCCAGCCAGCGCAGCCAGCGATTGGCGGCCAGGCTTTCGGGCGTGGGCATCAGGCGGCGCAGACGGTTCAGCATGGGTGAGGGCGGCTTTGGCAGGCAAGGGGACGGCGGACGCGCCCGGAACCAGCGGCGGATTCTTCCTCATCCGGCACCCCCGTGCCGCGCCGGATTTCGCCAACCCGCGCCAGCCCGGCACGGCTGCACACCCGCCGCCGGGCCAGACGAACGGCAGCGTCGGGTTCTCGAGCCTGGCCCGGGGTTCGCCGCTGGAGCCGTTGAGCCGGCCAGCGCATCGCACCGGCGGTGCAGGCGCGACGGATTCAATCGACCAGGTCGATGGACTTCACCCACAGGTATCGCCCCGTGGGTCCGAGGTCGACCTCGGCCAGCAGGCGAACCTTGGTTTCGGGACCGATCTGCCGGCCGAGCCAGGCCTTGTCCTCGATTTCCACGCGGATTTCGCCGGTGCCATCGCGGAAGCTGTAGTAGTCACCCCGCAGGTGCGCGGCAATGTGCCCCGAGACCGTGACATAGCGGCCGGGCAGGCTGTCCTTGGCCTGGGCGACCGAGACCACTCGTCCCGCCACGCTGGGCCCGGTGAACTGGGCCAGCGCGGTCGACGCGAGCAGGATGGACAACGCGAAGACGACGACGATCTTGTCCATGAGGCTTTCAAACTGGAAGTGCGGTCGGTGACAGGGAAGGTCCAGGATGCGGGGGCAGCCATCGCCGCTAGAAAGTCTAGCCCGCACACGATGCCCACAGAACGGTTCGGCGCATGGCAGGCCGCCCTGGGCCAGCACAGCGCTGATCGGCGCAGCATGCAGTGACAGCCGGGCCCGCTGGAACTGCTGGTGCCGCTGGCCGCCCACCCGCAAGGGCTGGATGCCGAGACGCTGATCAACGCCCCGTGGCCTTCACTGAAAGCGGAGGCCCCGCACGCTTCACTGAAAACGGCCGTGTCAAGGCTGCGCAAGTGGCTGGACTGCCCCGACGCCGCGCGTGTGGCCGAAGGGCGGGTGTCCCCGCACCCGCAGCGTGTCTCGACCGACGTGGCCGCCTTCGAGCAGGTGGCCCAAGCCGGCAGCGCCGAGGCCGCCGTGGTGCTGCAGCAGGCCACCATGCAGGCCTGATCTCAGGCCTGCTGCCTGCCCGGTTCGGCCGACCGCACGCGGCAACGCTGGACAAACAGGCCGGCCGCGGCCAGCCCGGCCAGCATCAGCAAGCCGCTGCCGGGCTCGGGGATCGCCGGGATCTCGCGCAGCACGTAGGCATTCAGCGTCGGCAGGTTGGTGTTCTCGTCGAAAACGATGGCCTGGGTGCTGGCGTTGGCCACGAAGGTGCCGACCATGCTGGTGAAGACGTTCTGACCCATCGACACCGTGGGCGAGAAATTGCCCTGCCCGTCGCCGTACTGCAGCAGGCGGCCCTCCAGGCCCGGGTAGGACCGGCCGGAGAAGAACTGGATCTGGTAGGTGCTGCCCACCGTCAGGCCCGAGAGGAAGGTCGGGGCGGTGACATCGCTGACCGAGTATTCGGCGGTGTCGATGATGGCTCGCCAGCCGGCGTCGCCGATGTTGTTCGGCGTGCCGAAGCCCGAGTCGGCGAAGGGCGTGGTGAAGAACGGCGAGTCCACGCGCGTGAACCTCAGGTTCAGCCCGGCCGGGTCGACGGTGATGGTGGTGCCGATGGCACTGCCGGTGGCACCCAGGTCGATGGCCTCGACCAGCGTGCCGTTGGTCAGGATGCCCTGGTGGCCGTTCGGGCCGCCGAAACTCGGGCCCGGCGACCAGCTGATCGCGGCGGCAGAGGCGCAAGAGACGGCGCCGACCAGGGCGAAGGCGGTGGCGGTAGCGATGGCGTTGGGGATGATCTGCAAGGGCAGCTCCGGTGGGTCAAGACCAGCGAATGATCGGCAAGCCTGACCAAGCGCCACCAACGGATGACCCACAAGGCCACCGCATCCCCTAGCCTGTGGGGGGTCTGGATCTCGGCCTGGCGGGCCGGCCTCATGCAGTCCGCCCCGGGCATCAGCTCAGCCAGGCCCGGCCAGCGCCGGGCCGGCTCCTAAACTTCGGCCCGATGCGCAAGGCAGTCACAGCGCCAGCCCCGACACCCACAGCCTGCTGGCATCTGTGCCTGCTGGGCGGTGTGCAGTTGCGCGACCCGGCCGGCGTCGCTGTGCGCCTGCCGGGGCCCGCCGCTGCCCTGCTGCTGGCCCGCCTGGCCCTGCCACCGCAGCGGGCCCATTCACGCGAGGAACTGGTCGAACTGCTCTGGCCCGGCGTTGTGATCGAGGTCGGGCGCAACCGGCTGCGGCAGCTGCTGTCGGTGCTGCGCGCCTTGCTGAGCCACCCCGATGCCGCGACCGTGATCGACGCCGACCGCATGACGCTGCGCATCGCCCCGGGCACCCTGGACAGCGACGTCGCGCATTTCGAAGCCGCCGTGCGCACACGCCAGCCCGACGCCGCCACGCTGTACACCGGCGAGCTGCTGCCGGGCCACTACGAAGACTGGGTCCAGGACGAGCGCCGGCGGCTGGCGGCCCTGGCCGAGCGGCCCGAGGTGGCCGCCCCGGTGCCGCGCGCCCCGCTGCCCCGTTACCTGACCCGCCTTCTGGGCGCCGAAACCACGCTGACGCAGCTGTGCGAGGCCGTGCGCTCGCACCGGCTGGTGACGCTGCTGGGTCCGGGCGGCAGCGGCAAGACGCGCCTGGCGATCGAAGCGGCGCAGGCCTTCCAGGACGCGGCCGAACCCTTCCAGCGCATCGACTTCGTGCCGCTGGCGGCCTGCGCCAGCGCCGAAGCCCTGGCCGATGCGCTGTTGCTGGCGTTCGGGCTGCCGGGCGCAGCCGGCCTGCCCGGCGCGCCCCGGGGCAGTGGCGACGTGCTGGCGTCCTTGCGCCAGGCGCTGGCGGGCCGGCGCATGCTGGTGGTGCTGGACAACTGCGAACAGCTGGCCGCCAGTGCTGCGCCGATGATCGCCAGCCTGGTGGCGCAACTGCCGCATGCGCACTGGCTGATCACCTCGCGCCGGGTACTGGGCCTGGACGGCGAGCAGGAAATCAGCCTGCCGGCCTTGCCGCTGCCGCCCGCCCGCGCCAGCCTGGCCGCGCTGGCGCGCAACCCTGCCCTGGCCTTGCTGCTGGACCGCGCCCAGGCGGTTCAGCCCGGTTTGCGGCTGCAGGCCGACAACGCCGATGCCATGGTGGCGCTGGTGCGGGCGCTGGACGGCTTGCCGCTGGCCATCGAGCTGGCCGCCACCCGGCTGCGCAGCCTGGCGCCGCAAGCCCTGGCCGACGCGCTGCTGGCGCGCGGCGAGCCGGCGCTGGCGTTGCTGTCGCGCACCGGCCCGCGCAGCGGCCACGACGCGCGCCACGCGTCGATGCTGAAGGTGGTGCGCTGGAGCTGGTCGCTGCTCAGCCCGCAGGCACAGGCCCTGATGGTCTCGCTCAGCGTCTTCGAAGGCGGCTTCAGCCTGGCCGCGGGCAGCGCCGTGCACGGCCGCGACGCCCTGCTGATCCTGGACGAGGTGGTCCAGCATTCGATGCTGCGTGCCGACCCTGGGCAGGGCCGGTACGCGATGGATGAAGTGATCCGCGAGACGGCGGCATTGCAGGCCGACGAGCGCCAGAGCGCCAGGCTGCGATCTGGCCTGCGTCAATGGATGATCCAGTGGGCCCGGGCCCTGCCCGCCAGCCCGCAGCTGCGCGAGGTGCGCAGCGAGCTGCGCAACATCGCTGCGGCTTTCGTCAGCGCCGCCAGCGACCGGGCTTTCGACGACGCCCTGGCGCTGTTCGAAGCGCTGCAGCGGGCGCTGTCGGACATCTCGCTGCCCCCTGCAGCACGCAGTGCCCTGGCGACTTGCCTGCAGGCCCTGCCGGCGGGCCCGCGTCGCGCCGCCGCCCAGGCTTGCCTGGCGCGTGCAGCCATGCGCGCCGGCGACGGCGCCGCCGCACAGGCCCTGGCGGCGGCGGCCCTGGCCGACCTGCCGCCCCGCGGGCTGGCCCGTGCCGTCGTGCTGGCGCGCGTGGCCCACATCCGCTGGCGCCTGCAACGCGACGCCGGGGTTGCCGCCGGGCTGGACGAGGCCCTGGACATCGCCCGGGCCGAAGGCGCACTGGCCCTGCAGGCCAGCGTGCTGTCGATCCAGGGAGCGATCCGCCGCCCACTGGACGCGGCCGCTGCGGCTGCGCTGCAGCGACAGGCCATCGCCGGCTGGCATGCGGCCGGCGACCGCCATGGCGTGAACACCGGCCGCTACAACCTGGCCCTGGCGCTGGGCGCGCTGCCGGCCACGCGCGAGCAGGCCTTGGCCGAGATCGCCCAGGTCCGTGCAGACACCCGTGCTGCCGAGGACTGGGGCCAGCTCGCTTCGGCCTGCAACCAGCATGGCGAACTGCTGCTGCGGCTGCGCCGCTGGGACGAAGCCGCAGCCGCCTACCGCGAAGGCATCACCGTGGCCGACGACGCGCTCGAATTGCTGCCGCTGGCCTACTGCCTGTGGAACCTGGCAGTGGCACTGGCCCGCTGCCGCCAAGCCGAAGCCGCAGGCCGGCTGATGGGTTTCGCCGCGCGCTTCTGGGTCGACCGTTTCGGCGCGCTGAACCGCGCCGACCAGCGCGACCTGCAGCGGCTGCGCCGGCTGGTGCAGGTGCAGGCCGACCCGGCCCGAGCCGACGCATGGCTGACCGAAGGCGCGGGTCTGAGCCTGGCCCAGGCGGTGCGGCTGGCGCTGGTAGCCGCAGAAGCCCCGCCTACAATGGTACGCGCTGTGTTCTAGGCCTGCGGGCTGCCGACACGGCCAAACGCTGGGGGTGTTGGCACGACCGCGAGGCTCGCGCCGACTGAGAGAGTCCCTTTGAACCTGATTGAGGTAATCCTCGCGCAGGGAAGCACGTTCTGGGATCTGCCGGTTTTCCTTTCTCGCACCGGCAGGATGGCCCCGAACGCTTGCCGACCTGTCATCTGCATGAGCTGCACATGACCCATCCTTCCTTCTTGCATTCGCCCCGTCTGCGGACTTCGTTCCTGTCCCTGGCGTTCCTGTCCCTGTCGCAGCTGGCCTGGGGCACGGCATGGGCGCAACAGGTGCCAGCACAGGCGCCTGCCGCCGGCACCCAGAACGCTGTTCCCAGCGGTCACATGATTGCCGAGATCCAGGTCATTCCCCGGCCGCTGGGCACGGCAAGCGATCGCTACAAGCATGTCGACGCCGCCATTGCCATCATCCAGGCCTCAGGACTGCGCTATGAGGTGCATGGCCTGGGCACCACCATCGAAGGCCCGCCCGAGAAGATCTGGCCCCTGCTGCAGGCCGTTCACCAGGCCACCCTGGAAGCCGGCGCCGAGCGCAGCCTGAGCATCTTCAAGGTCTCGAGCGGGGCCCAGGCCGGCGGGCCCAGCGTCGACGACCTGGTGCGCAAGTTCAGGAAGTGAACCGGCGCCGGCGGGCCATCAGCCACGCCCCCAGACCGCCCCGGCACTGAGCCACCGGGCTGCCACGGTTGTCGAGGGACGGTTGGTCAGCGCGGCGGACGTGTGATCGCCACACCCGGCAAGGCACCCTTCGGACCGCGATGCACGATGGGGCAGTTCAAGACCACGCGGGTGACTTCCAGCGTCGCGTCACCCCGCTCGACCGCCGCCAGCACCTCTTCTTCGGACCTGAGGACCTGCGGGGCTGCACCAGCGGCCCAGGTCAGCTTGACCATCTGCCACAGCGGGCTGTAAGCGGTGTCGCGGCTCGTCGAGCCCATCGGAAAAGGCGCCGACGCAAACACGCTGGCCTGCTTGAAATTGGTCACGGCATAGACCTTGTCGACCGACGAGCGGCCCGGCACCGGTCGACCCTCAGGCAGGGCCAGGGCGAGCCGGGGTGCGAAGTTGGCCCCTTTCTCCTTTGCGACATCGGCATGCGAGACATCGGTGGTGATGTAGAACACCTCTTCGCCTTCGAACCAGCCACTCAGCACGGGCACCGACGTCTGGCCCGGGCCGGCCGGCGGGTGCACCCCAGCGCAGCCACTCGCAAGCAACACCGCCAGCAGGACAGGCAGTGTGGCAAGTGCCCGGCGCCTGGCGCCCCAGGCCATGGGGTGCCGGGTGTCGGGCGCCGACAGGTCCAGCGGATTCTTGTTCAACATGCGTTCTCCTGTGGGGTGTGCGGCACGCGCCGTCGGGTTGCGGTGGACGGCAGCGCACGCCCAGGCACCAGCGGCGCAGGAGCGGATGTCGTGCAAGCCCAAAGCCGATCGACTGCGGATTTTCTCAGTCTCGCCGCTACAGTGCCAATGCCCCTGGACTTGGGAGTCACCCCATGAATGTACAGATCACTTCCCCCACGTCGCTGGCCACCCCGACCGTCCTCATGCCCCGCCAAGCCGTGCCAGCACTGAGCGTGCCGACGCTGGACCATGGCCCCTTCACGCTCAGCGAAGACGCAGCGAAGAACTTCAGCCTGGTGGTCTTCTACCGTGGCCTGCATTGCCCGATCTGCCTGAAATACCTGCTGGAACTGGGCCGCCTGCAAGCCGAGTTCGAGCAGCGGGGCGTGAAGGTGATCGCCGTTTCCAGCGACGTGCACGACCGGGCGCAGGCCATGGCCGACAAGCTGCGCGCGCCCGCCTTGCGCATCGGCTATGGCCTCGGCCTGGCCCAGGCCCGGGCGTGGGGCCTGTACATCAGCACGTCGCGCGGCACCACCTCCATCGGCATCGAAGAGCCGGCCCTGTTTTCCGAGCCCGGCGTGTTCATCGTGCGGCCCGACGGCGCGCTGTACTACGGCGCGGTGCAGACCATGCCCTTCGCGCGTCCGCACTTCGACGAACTGCTGGCGGCCCTGGACTTCGCGCTCGGCAAGAACTACCCGGCCCGCGGGGAGTACGCCGGTCCGGTGTAAGCGCGTCGTCGGGCAGGGCAGAGGGCTCCGGACTGATCTGCCATTTGTCATGGCAGGCAAGAGGCAGGCAAGAGGCAGGCAGTGTGCGACCCTCAAGTCGACGCGGGCATGGCCGATTCCAAACTGATGGCGCTTGCCGCGCTGTGGCGTGCAACCCTACCCACGTCAGCGCCCGATTGCCTCCACGATGCCCACACCACCAACCGCAGCCGCACGCGCCAAGTCGCCATGGCAGGCGTTCGCGAGCCGCTTCCTGGGCGACTACCCGCCACAGGCGCGGGCAGCCTGGCTGGCCATCACCGGCGCCGGCGCCGCGGCCCTGGTCTGGGCGTGCTGGAACCTGGTCTCGATGCCGCTGACGGCAGCCTGGCCGCTGGCGATTGCGCTGGGTCTGGTGGCTCTGGCGTCCAGCCTGTCGGTCAAGCTGCCACGCACGGCGTACTCGTTGAGCATCGGCGACGTATTCGTGTTCGGCGTGCTCGCCACGATCGGGCCGGCAGCGGCCGTGCTCGCGTCCGGCGTCGACGCCCTTGCCGGCACGCTGCGCTACAACAAGCGTTTGAGCACCCGGGTGTCCACCCCGGCGGCGGCCATGGCCGCAATGGGTGTCTGCGCATGGGCCTTCGGGGTCACCCAGGCGGCCCTGGCCCGCCACGGACTCAGCGACGAAGCAGCGACCATGGCGGCACTGACCCTGGTGGCGCTGCTGCCCTTCGCGCTGTCGCTGCTGCCGCTGATGAGCATGATCGCGCTCAAGCGCGGGGAACCGCAGACGCCCATGCGCTGGCTGGCCGACTCGAGCTGGATGGGGGCCATCTACCTGGTGTCGGCGCTGATCGCCGGGCTCGTACATCTGCAGGCGCAGCGTTCTGGTGCCACACCGCTGTTGGTGACAGCCCTCTCGGCCATCGTCATCATGTGGCTGCTGCGCATGGCTGTGCAGCGCCAGGAAACCGAACGCCTGCGCCAGGAATCCCAGCTGGCCCAGGCACAGCACGAAGCCACGCTCAGCCACCAGCGTTTTGCTGCGGCATTCAGCCATGCGGCCATCGGCATGGTCGTGGTCAAGCCCGACGGCCACATGCTGCAGGCCAACGACGCGCTGTACGCCCTGCTGAAGCTGGAGCCTGGGGCCGTGCTGGGCCGGCCTTTCGACACCTTGCTGGATGCCGACGACGCGCCACAGATGCGACGCCGGGCCCAGGCCGCAAGGGTCTCGAACGACGATGCCTTCTCGATGGAGGTCAAGCTCAGGCGCGGCGACGGGCAGGACATCTGGGTCGCCGTCCACTGCAGCCAGTACGAGGACCCGACTGGCGGCGGGCAATGCCTGATCTACCAGCTGCACGACATCACCTTGCGCCACGTCGCTGAGAGCCGGCTCAGCCACATCGCTCACCACGACGACCTGACCGGCCTGGCCAACCGCCACAGCTTCCATGAAATGCTGAAGGCGGCGGCCGAGAAAGCCAGGCTCGACCCCGGGCAGCGTTTCGCCGTGCTGTACCTGGACCTCGACCGCTTCAAGATGGTGAACGACAGCCTCGGTCATGGCGCCGGCAACGAACTGTTGTGTGAAGTCGCGGCCAGACTGCGCGCCTGCATGCGCCCGGTGGACCAGTTGGCGCGCCTGGGCGGTGACGAATTCGCAGCCCTGGTCGAAACGGCGAGCGACCCTGACATCGCTGTGCAGCTGGCCGACCGTGTGCTGGACGAACTGAGCCGTCCGGCACAACTGCTGGGCACCGAGGTCGTTCCAGGCGTGAGCATCGGCATCACCTGCAGTGACCTGGGCGATCGTTCGGTCGAAGAGATCATGCGTGACGCCGATCTGGCGATGTACGAGGCCAAGGCCGCAGGTCGCGGCCGCATCGTGCGCTTCGACCGATCGATGCACAGCAAGGTGGCCGAAAAGCTCTCGCTCGAAACCGACTTGCGGCACGCCATCGACGATGGCCAGATGAGCGTGCACTTCCAGCCTATCTATCAGCTCGACCCCCATCGCCTGAGCGGCTTCGAGGCTCTCGCACGTTGGGTTCATCCACAGCGCGGCCCCGTCAGCCCCGCGGTGTTCATCGCGCTGGCCGAGGAGTCGGGCCACATCGAGGTGCTCACCGACTGGATCATCGACCAGGCGATGGCTCAGCTGGCCCGCTGGAAGAACGGCAGGCCGGGCAGGCAGCATCTGGGCATGCACGTCAACATCAGCGGCCGCGACCTCCTTCGCACCAGCCTGGCGCCCCATGTCCAGCAGGTGCTGAGCCGCCACGGGGCCACGCCAGGCAGCCTGACCCTGGAGTTGACCGAGACCGTGCTGATGGGTCGACTGGATGTGTCACTGCGCACCATGGCCAGCCTGAAGGACAGCGGGGTCCGGTTCTCGATCGACGACTTCGGCACCGGGTATTCGTCACTGTCGTACCTGGGCCGGTTGCCGATCGACAGCCTGAAGATCGACCGCTCTTTCGTGATGGCCCTGCACGAAAGCCGGCAGAACCTGGAGATCGTGCGCACGATATTGGCGCTGGGCCAGACGCTGGGACAGAAGGTGATTGCCGAAGGCATCGAGACGGAGGAACAGCTGGCGAAGTTGCGTGAACTCGGCGTTCACGAAGGCCAGGGCTATCTGCTGTCGCGACCGCAGCGTGCGGATCAGATCGACGAACTGCTCGCCGCCCTTGATTCCCATAATGGAATGCAACTTGATTCATACAGCATCTTGACCATTACCAAGTCGCGAATGAAAAGCCTGCCATGAAGACAAGAGTTGCTGCCCATGTCGACAGCCCGACAGGATGGTTGATCGCTCTTGTCGGGTGTTTTCTTCTTGCTTGTTTCTCAGCACTGCCGGTCAACGCACAAGACTTGGGCGGCGCCAAGGATCACCCGCACATCAAGCGCTTCGCCAATTCCAGCATCGTGCTGTATGACAAAAAGCGCTTCGATTCGGTGAACATTCCAACGTCGACGTTCATCAGATACAACCTCACCAGCAAGCAGCGCGAATTTGCACAGCCGCCCGTGGTCGCGGAAGGTGAACGCACCCGCATCTGGTACGAAGCCAAAGGCGATACCACCAGCATCGAGGTGTTCAGGAACTACCTCAACGATTTGAAGGAGCAGGGGTTCTCGGTGCTGTACGACTCGACCAAGGACAGCAAGGACGTGCGCTGGAACGGGTACCTGCTGCCCTTTGGTTTTGGCGGCAACAAACTGGCGACCTCACGGTCAGAGTTCGTGATGTACGGCGCGCCGATGAAGAGCATCCACACCCTTTCGGCCAAACGCGACAAGGACGGCCAAACCACCTATCTGCACCTGACCGTCGTGCAATGGGACCAGGACAACCGGACCTTCAAGGCGGCCAAGGGCGTCTACGCGGCGCTGGATATCGTCGATGTGGCGGCCTTGAAGCAGAACATGGTGACGATCACCGCGTCTGAAATGTCCAAGGCCATGCTCAGCACCGGCCGGGTCGCCCTGTACGGCATCTTCTTCGACACGGGCAAGGCCGACATCAAGGCAGAGTCGACGCCCGCCCTGGCGGAAATCGCCGGCTTGCTCAAGGCTGAATCGAATCTGAGATTGAGGGTGGTGGGCCACACCGACAACCAGGGCAATCTGGACGCCAACATCGCGCTGTCCAAACGCCGCGCCGAGTCGGTGAACGCGGCCTTGGTCAGCCGGTACGGCATTGGCGCCCAGCGCCTGTCGGCATTTGGCGTGGCAGACCTTGCGCCCGTGGCAACCAACGCCACCGACGAGGGGCGCGCGAAGAACCGGAGGGTGGAACTGGTGCCGCAATGAAGGGGTCGCCGTTTTCGCCTGGCGCTCTCTCGGGACTGGCCGGCGCGCCAGATAACGCCTGGAACCGGGTGGCGCAACCGGGCACCGCGGCGATGCGCCCATCGCCACCTTGGCTGGCGCGCTCGGGTGGTCGGCCGCTGCCCGACCAGCCCCTGCCCAGGCACGGCAGGCGAGCGGCGGGGACGGTTCACGAATGCGTCGCGTATCGGGCCGGACAAGCGCCGACAGGTCACGCGCCCGATTTCCACAGCCGCTTCATGCGGCCCTGCCGCAGCCCGTCGGGCAGGCCGTGGATCTCGACCAGCCTGCAAGCCACCGCTGCCCAATAGGGCAGTGACTGGATCGCCAGGATGGCCATCCAGCCCAGGCGGCCGGTGTCGGTGTCGTCGCGGCTGACGGCCAGCAGGCAGATGCAGAACACCAGGCTGACCAGCAGAGCGAATTCCTCCTGGATGCCTTGCACGAAGCCCGCTCCACCCGTGCCAGTCGTTTGCCCTGTCGGAGCGACGACCGCGGCGGGCGCGCCAGCGGCCGCAGGGGCCATGGCCTTGGGCGTGATGTCGAACACCGCGCGCTGGCCGCGCAAGCCCTGCAGCACACCGCGCGCGATGCGGTGCGACAGCGCCATGCCAGCCACCGCCGCACCCAGCCGGTCGACCAGGCCGCAAGGCACGCAGCGCGCGTACAGGAGCGGGCCGGCCAGCAGCCTGGCCGAGAAGAACGCGATCAGCGGCACGGTCAACAACCACAGTGGTGGCTGGAAGGTGTTCGTGAAATAGACCAGCCCCAGGCTGAAGGCGATCATCAGTACCGAAAACAGCAGGTGCAGTGCGTCGCCCAGCCAGGGCAGCCAGCCGGCCAGGAAGTGGTAGCGCTGGGCCAACGTCAGCTGCGAGCGGCCCAGCAGCGCCGGCGCGTGCAGCCTCAGGATCTGCATGCCACCCTGGGCCCAGCGCTTGCGCTGCCGCGCATAGGCGGCGAAGTTGCCAGGTACCCGCCCGGCACCCAGCACACGGTCGACATAGACCACGCGGCGGCCGGCCTGCAGCAGCCGCAGGCCGAGTTCGGTGTCTTCGCACAGGCCGTCTTCGTTCCATTGCAGCCGGCGCAGGTCGGCGGCCCGCACCAGGCTCATGGTGCCGTGCTGGATGATGGCGTTGCGGGCGTGCCGGTGGTGCATGCCGATCCAGAAGAAGCCCTCGGTCTCCCACTTCATCATGCGTTCCAGCCTGTGGTCCGAGCCGATGCGGTGCGCCTGCGGGGCCTGCACGGCGCCCACCTGCGGGCACTGCAGGTGGGCCTGCACGCACTTGAACCACTGCGGGTCGACCACGTAGTCGGCGTCCACCACCGCCACCCACTGCGCCCGGGCATCGGTGAGCTTCAGCGCCTGGTTCAGGGCCCCGGCCTTGAAGCCGGGCAGCTGCACCCACTGGGCGAAGCGCAGCCGCGGGTCATCACGCTGCTGCATCCAGGCGGCCAGCTGCTCGCGCGCCAGCGCGCTGGTGGTGTTGTTGTCCACCACGATCACCTCGAACGCCGGCCAGTCGATGGCCAGCAGCGACTCCACGGCCTCGATCACCATGGCCGGCGGTTCATTGGCACAGGCCAGGTGCACGCTGATGAAGGGTAGCGGCGCTATCGCGTCGTGCTTCTCGTGAGCTTTTGCCCCTCCCGGCGCAGGCGGCGGCGCGCCGGGCCAGAAGCGGTCGCAGAACTCGAAGGCCTGCGAGAAGAGCGTGGCGCTGATGAAGGCCAGCGCGGCCACCACCAGCACCAGGCCCACCAGGTCGGTGGCGGTGAGGTAATGGGCCAGCGGGATGGACAGCAGCAGCACGCCCAGCGACACGATGGCCTGCACGGCCACGCAGAAGGCGACGCGCCCTGCCAGCCGCATGGCCGGCAGCGCCAGCAGCAGGCCCAGGCTGGCCAGCCCGCCCAGTGCGCTGGCCACCAGCGCCTTGTGCGCGGCCAGCGGGTCGTGCGCCACCGGCCCGGTCCAGGCGAATTTCGGGTTGCGCCAGGTGTCCCACAAGCCCCAGTACGCGCCCGCTCGGCCTTCGGTGGCGATCTTCCACGGCTGGTCGAAGGCTTCGATCAGGTAGTAATCCAGCCCGGCGCGCGTGGCCTGCTGCAGGAACTGCCGTACGAACAGGGCCTGGTTGGCGGGCGTGGCCTCGGCTTCGCCCAGCGTCGGGCCGTTGCTCGGCCAGCCGATCTCGCCGATGACCACCTTGCGGCCAGGAAAGCGGGCCTGCACGCGCGCGATCTGCTGCAGGCTGGCCTGCACGGCCTCGTCGATGCTGGTCTTTTCCCAGTACGGCAGCACGTGGATGGCGATGAAGTCCACGTGCCGGGCCAGCTGTGGCTGCGCCAGCCACACGTGCCAGGGCTCGGCCGTCGACACCTCGACCGCCGTGCCGCGCAGGGCCGTACGCACTTCGTCCAGGTAGGTGACGAGCCGGTTGGGCGGCAGCTTGGCCTTGAGCTGGGTCTCGTTGCCCACCATCACGCGGTGCACGTTGGGCTGGGTGCGCGCCAGTTCGATGGCCGCGGCGAGTTCACGCCGGTTGGCGTCGAGCCGGTCGTCCAGCCACACGCCCAGCGTCACCTGCAGGCCGTGCGCGCGCGCCAGCTTTGGCAGTTCGGGGTGATCGGCGGCTGAATAGGTGCGGATGCGGCGCGTGTGGCCCGCCATCAGGGCCAGGTCTTTCTCCAGGTCGGCAACCGACGGCCGCTCGCCTTCGATCGGGCTTTGCCAGCGCTTGGCGCCGTTGTAGGACAGGCCGGCCACCGGGCCCACGTGGTCCGGGGCCTGCGCCTGCCGGTCGAACCAGTGCCACACCAGCAGGTTGGCCAGGGCCACGGCGCAGGCGATGGCCAGCGCCAGCACCCCTTTGGCGGCCAGGCGCAGGCGGTATGTCAGCGCCAGAGGCGAAGTCAGGCCGTTCAACCCGGCTTTCGCGGCGCGGTGGACCGCTGCACCAGGGGCAGTGCCGGGTCGGGGCCGAAGCCGCCCAGCAGCAGGCTCGTCAGGTGATGCAGGCCGCCCAGCACCTTGCGGTCGGGCGACAGGCCTTCAGTGAAGCCCTGCGCCTTGAAGCGCTCGAGCAGCGCAGGGTCGCGGCTGATGATGTGCACGGGCACGTCCCAGGGCGCGCGCTCGCCGGTGATGTTGGCGGTGGGCTGGTGGTCGCCCACCAGCACGGTGATGCTCTCGCGCGGCTCGGGCAGCGCGAAATAGCCGTCCAGCCACCGGTAGACGTAGTTGACGGTGGCCAGGTAGTCGCTGCGCATGTTCAGCCAGTTCACGCGGTGCTCGGCCACGGCCTGCAGGTCGGCCGCGTCGAAGGGCGAAGCGGTCAAGGCGCGCTGCCAGTCGGGCTGGTAGGGCGGCACGGGGCTGAACGGAAAGTGCGAACTGATGGTGGCGAAGAACAGCACCCGCGGTGCGCTGGTGCTCGTGCGCGGGAACAGTTGTTCGTAGCGCGCCAGAGCCACCTGGTCGGGAATCTTCCAGAAAGTGATGGGCGGGCCTTCATAGCCTAGGGCCGGGCCGTCGATGTAGGTGTCGAAACCGTAGAAGGCGTGTTCCGGCCAGGGCCAGGACACGGCGTGATACACACCGAAGGTCTCGTAGCCCGCCTGCTTGAACAGATGCAGCAGGGTGGGCCTTTGCGTCGTCAGCAGCAGGTTGTGGCGCCGCGCGTCAGACAGGTCCACCCCCGACAGCAGCGACAGGTGGGCCAGGTCGGAAGCGCCGCCGACCGTGGGCGAGCGGAAGAAGCCGGAAACAACGTGGCGGCCCGAGGTCGTCAAGGTGTCCTGCAGGGCGCGGCGTGCGGGCTCGGTGGCCGCGCGCGCCTGGGGGTGGTCGTACAGCACAGCGCCGAAGGATTCGAGGAAGATGATGTTCACGTCGCGCCCGGCCAGGGCCGAGAACACGGCGGGGCCGTGGGTGCCCAGGGCGTCCTCGGGGGGTGTGATGGCCGGCAGGGCATAGGCCAGGCGGCCGGGCGCGTGGGCGTCCCACAGCAGGCCCGCCTGCTGCGCAAACATGGGCAGCACGGCGTTGGACACCCAGCGCCCCGTGCCCGGCACCCAGGCCAGATGGGCGGCCACCAGCAGCGCTGCGCAGAAGCTCAGCACCCAGGCGGAAAAGGTCCGCAAGGCCCAAGGCACCAGGGTGTGCAACAGCGTCTTCAGGCACCAGCGCACCAGCACGAACAGCAGCCACGAGGCGGCCAGCACGGCCGCCACCACGGCCAGGCTCAGCCAGGCGGGGTGGTCGGCGGCCGACACCCACAGGAAACGCGGCAGTTGCGGCAGGTCCCAGTAGACGTTGATCGGCCGGCCGAAGAGGCTGGGCGCGGTGACGTCGGCGTAGCGGCCGAGGATCAGCCCGAAGACCAGCGCCGACAGCGCCCACAGCAGCCGCCGCGAGAGCGCCCGCTGCCGCATCACCAGCCACAGCAGCAGCAGCCACAGGGCGACCAATTCTGGCGCCAGCCGCGCCTGAAGCACCACGCCCGGCGTCGGCCACCAGGGCCCGAAGCTCAGCAGGGCGTTCAGCACCAGCAAGGCGGCCACGCCTTTCAGGGCGGCGGGCCAGGACAAGGAGCTGGGGATATCGGGCAAGGGGTGGACCATGGGACCTGGGTCAGGGCTCCCGAACGACAGCGAATTTGCCCTTAGTGTGCCAGCGAGCCCCTGTCCTTACGGCACCGGCGTGTTCCAGCAGCCCCTTCTGCCAGCATCGCTGCCAGGGCGCGCGAGTCCGCCGAAGGAAACGCGAGGACCATGAAACCCGGCATGGTTGCGCCGGCACGAAACGCGGTGCGGCGGGGGCGGCCGCGAGCGCCTTGACCGGTGGCGACGATCGATCGCGGTTTCGTCGCCAACGATCACAATCGTTGCAAGCACATGGAGGGAGGGCGACATGGATCCCAAGCAAGCCATCAGCCAGTGGCGCCCGGCGCTGGCCGGCACGCTGCTGGCGCTGTGCAGCCCGGCGGCCCTGGCCACGGCCGATGGACCGGATTTCTATGTTGTGCGCGACGTTGCCACCAACGACGTGCTGTACATCCGTGCCCAGCCCAGCGCCACAGCACGCCGGCTGGGGTCGATTCCACCCGACGGCCGATGCATCCGTAACCTGGGGTGCCAGGGCGGACTGAGCCTCCAGGAGTTCACCAGCCTGACACCCGAACAGCAGCAGCTGCGCCTGCGATCGAATCCACGCTGGTGCAAGCTGCAGTACCAGGGTGTGACGGGCTGGGCCGCTGGCCGCTATCTGGGTGAAAGTTCAGATGGGGCCGGTGGCCCCTGCACGCCCTGAACCCCACAGCCGCTGCCGGGTTCGGCAGAACCGGCCTGAGGTTTCGCGTCGCGTCACGATGCGCCTTTTGGATGGCAAGCGAACCAGCGAGAAGCACGGGGTCAGACCCGCGTGACCGACCTCGTGGGCAAAGACGTGGCTCAGCAGTGCCCCCGAATTTCCTGTCGGCCATGACGACTGGCGGGCCTGTGGGCCGACTCGTCCCCCGAACGGGCTGAAGTCGCAGCGGTCGATGCCTTCGATGACCGGTGGCCAGGTCAGCCAGCGCGCCGACAGTGTTTCGCCAGAACGCGGGTCGCTGACATGCGGACCCATCGCGGTGAAGCTTTCCTGCGGCGGCCAGCGGATAAGGTTGAACCTCGGCTCATCTCGAACAGCCCGCGGTCAGTGCCACTGCTCACAGGTCCACCCGATGCAGCGGCAACCGCAGATGCTTGCGCCAGCACGGGCGGGGTGGTGGAATCAAGGCCCGGTGGCGTATGTTCGCCTGCAGGGCAGCCTTGCCGCCGTCAGCCCGCCCGCAAGTACACGAGGATTCTTTGCTGAAGCCGATGGGTCAGTTGGGGTGGGACGCCCCGCTTCGCCGGATGTGCCGTGTGGCGCTGGCCGGATTGATCGTCTCTTTCTGTCTGGCCGGCTGTGCTGGCCTGCCGCAGCCGGCAGTACGCCCGGCGCCTGCTTCTGCAATTCCACCCCAGGCCGACAGCCGATTCACCCCTGTTGAGCACCAGCTTCGCAGCGCCCACGGCGCCGACGCTTCGGGGTTCCGACTGCTGTCCCAGAACCTCGACGCCCTGCGCTGGCGTCTGGTGCTGATCGACACCGCACGCCATTCACTGGACCTGCAGTACTACGTCTGGTTCGGCGACAAGGCGGGGCAGTTGCTGATGGCCAGGGTGCTGGCCGCCGCCGACCGCGGGGTGCGCGTGCGCCTGCTGTTCGACGACCTGAACACCATGCTTCACGACATGACCCACATTGAATTGCGTGACGCGATGCTGGCCAAGCTGGACAGCCACCCGAACATCGAAATCAGAGTCTTCAACGCCTGGCGCGCTCGCTGGTTGCTCGGCCGTGTGGTGGAAACGGGAACCGACTTCCAGCGCCTGAACAGGCGCATGCACAACAAGCAGATGGTGGCCGACAACCGAGCCACCATCATCGGCGGGCGCAACATCGGCGACGAGTACTTCGGGCTGAACGAAGCCTTCAATTTCCATGACCTGGACGTGCTGGCCATCGGCCCTGCGGCGCGCCAGGCCAGCGCCGTGTTCGACCGCTACTGGAACAGCGCATGGGTGCGCGCCGTGCCGCGCGATGCGGCGGCGGAGGCGTCCGCCCTGGCTTCGGATGCGCACAACCAGGCGCTGGCACAGCTGGCCACCGACCCGCGCGCCCAGGCTGTACTGGCCGGCCGCCGTTCCTGGGACAAAGAGCTCGAAGCCCTGCCCGGCTCACTGCAGGTGGGCCGCAGCACCGTGCATGCGGATTCGCCGTCACGCGCTGCCGACAGTCGCAACCACATGCCCGAGGCCTTCCGCGCGCTGATGCTGTCCGCGCAGCGCGAGGTGCTGATCACCAACGCCTACATCATTCCCGACGCCACCTTCCTGGCCGACCTGCAAACGCTGACGAAACGCGGTGTGAAGGTGCGCATGCTGACAAATTCGCTGGCATCCCACGACGTGGCGGCCGTGAACAGCCACTACGAACCCTGGCGTCGCCCGCTGGTCGAGGCCGGGGTCGACCTGCACGAACTGCGGCCCGACGCGCACGTGAAGTCAGAACTGGTGGACACACCGCCCGTGCAAGGCCGCTTCATTGGCCTGCACACCAAGGCCATGGTCATCGACCGCCAGCGCAGCTTCGTCGGGTCGATGAACCTGGACCCGCGCTCGGAAGTCATCAACTCCGAAATGGGTGTGGTCATCGACAGCCAGGCGCTGGCACTCACGCTGGCCGCGACCATGGAACGCGACATGTCGGGTGCCAACAGCTGGCAGGTCGGACTGGACGTCAAGGGCGGCCTGCGGTGGGTCAGTGACGCGGGGGTGCTCACGCGGCAGCCGGCGCGCAATGTGCGCCAGCGCTTCGAGAACCTGTTCTTCAAGCTGTTTCCGCCCAACCTGTACTGATCACCACCCCATGCCTTCCTCCTGCGCCATCGTTCTTCACGCCATGAGGCGCGGCATGTTCGCGGGCTTGGCGGCCTTGCTGGTGGGCTGCGCCGGCTTCGTGCCGCAACCCGGGCCTGCAGCCGACCCGCCCGGCCGCTACGTCGACCTGACCCTGCCCTTCATCGCCATGGGCGACACGCAGGAACACGAACCGACCGGCTACCCGATGCACGACAACGACAGCGCGGTGGACGCCTACGTCGAGGTGGCGCAACGCCCGCCCGAGCAGCCACTGTTCGGCCGCCGCGTCCTGCAGTGGGTGCTGCAGGCACATCGCGACGAGCCCTTCATCCATTTGGGTGATGTGATGGATCTGTCGTGCAGGTCTGAAGCCCAGCGCATGGCCAGGATATTCCGGGACGCCGGCAGCCCTGGCGCCATCCTGCCCGGCAACCACGACGGACTGATGTTCGGCATTTACGGCTACCGCATCCTGGACGCCGTACTCGACGGCGATGCCCAACGCTGGAATCACGCCTGCAGGCGCGGTGCGGCGCCCGAGGACCGTCGCCACAAGACAGAACGCGAAGCCTTCAGCAAGCGCGACTTCATCCAGGTCTACATCACGCAGTACGCGTCCCTGCCGCAATTCGTGCCGGGCCTGAAACCCCCGCCCGAGCGCGGCGAACACCGCCTGAGCTGGCGCAATCCCGATCCCGGGGGCTTCGTCTCGGCCATCGAAGCGCAAGTGCTCGACGGCTACCGCTATGCAGATTCCTTCATGGCGCAGCGCCTGAAGCTGCCGCGCGCCCCGGGCGCAACACGCGATGTCTACATCGTCGGCCTGGACACCAACCAGGCTGGCGCCCTGGTGGGGCTGTGGGACACGGTGATGGGGCGCAGCCCGGGCAGCATGGGCCATGTGCACCCCGACCAGATCGCGGCGGTGCGCCCCTGGGTGCTGCAAGCCGCGCAAAAAGGCGACATCGTGGTCTTTGCCGGACACCACGATTGGCGGTCGCTCGGCCTGCCGACCCGGGTGCTGCTGCGCACCCTGATGTCCCAACTCCAGCACCCGCTGGTGTACCTGTCCGCGCACACGCACCGTAGCTTCTGGGCCGAGCACCGCGCGCTGGACCGGCGGCCTTTGCTCGAACTGAACGTCAGTTCCCTGTCGGACTGGCCGGTGGCCTACCGACGCATCAGCTTCGCCTATGACGAAACCGCAAGGCGCTTGCTGGTCAAGGGCGAACTGCTGCCGGGTGGCGCCCGCGCCGCAAGCAGCGACGCCGACCTGATGGCCGCATGGGAAGCCCAGGCCTGCAAGCAGATCGGACCTGTGCCGCCGTCGTTCCTGAGCTTCGACCGTGAGATGGTGATGCGCCAGCGCCAGTCGCGAGGCAGCCTGGTCGAGTGGGCGTTGGCCGCACTCGGACCGGTGTGCCCCAGCTGTGAGATGCCGCTCTACAACCATGCGCAGGCCTACCAGGACGATCTGCTCGAAGCGATCTCCCAGCTCGGCGCGCACCTGGCCGGTCAAGACCATCGCCTGCATGAAGCGACGCTGCCCGCCTGGTGTGGCGACGTCGACTTCCTGGGATGCGTGAAGCGCCTGAAGGCCGAACAGCCGCAGGGCTTCCAGGCGCAGGTCGAACTCTTCAGACGCAAGGCCCAGTTGGTCGACATCATGAGTTCGCACCTGGACGATCTGCGTGCGCCCGAGGCCGGCGCCTACATGACATGCCGCGCCGTGCAGGCGGCCAAGATCGACTTCGACCTCACCGACGACGCACACAACAACCACCGTGGCGAGGCCAAGCGCCAGGCCGAACAGTTTTTCCGCGTCGAGGCCAGCGTCGGCATGGAGTGAAGCCGACCCGTTCGCCCGTTCCAGCCAAGCCAGACTGCTTGCTCAACCGCGTCATCGAACGCATCACATCGCTGAAGGAAGAACCACCATGGAAATCCGGATCCAGATCCTTTGTGCCTTGGCCCTGGCCTTCTCGTCCCTGTTGGCCGTGGCCGCCGAACTGGCCAAGCTCGAAAAGTCTGCGGCGAGCACCTGGGATGCGACGAAAACCGGCTTCTCGAATGCCTATGAGGACCTGCAGGACAGCCACGAGAAGGCAGCCACTGCCCGCAAGACCAAGTAGGCACAGCGCTCGACACTGCGCTGCGGCCTGGGTGCCAGGCTGGCTGCCCGTGAACGCCGGGCTTGAAGTTCAGGTCGAGTTCTTGCACCATCTCGCCACCGAAAACTGGGGATCGAAAATGTTTGGAAAATGGTCATCCACCACCAAGACGTGCAATCACGGCAGCAAGATCCACATCGCGCATACGAAGCTTTCTGGGTCGCTCTCGAGCGACGAACTGAATCGGGCAGGCGATGCTGTCGCGAAGTCCCGCGAAATGCTGATCAATGCAGTCAGCCTCACGGGCGGCGCCTGGAACGCCAAGATGAATGCGGCCGCAGCCAGCTGCTTTCTCACCGGTCCTGGCGGCCCCTCGCAGAAACAAAAGGAAGAGATCTGCCGCGTGCTCACGATGACCAAGACCGGGGCCTGCGGGTCGACCACCATCAAGGTCGGTAGCTCAGCCGATGCAAACGGCTATGTGAACGTTCACCAGGACATGATGCACAAGCTGTTCATGAGCCACAAGGTGAAGAGCCTGAAGGACGGCGCGACCCAGTACATCGGCAGGGCTCACGTCGATCGCGAGTACATCACCAACGATTCCGCCGAAAACCGCAAGCGCGCGATCCTGACCTTCATCCACGAAGCGACGCATCGCTATGCCGGAACGGTCGACTACGACGACCAGGGCTACATCTCTGCGACCACCTACCTGGCCGGCAACGGCATCCGCTTTCGGGAGACGGGGTTGGACACTGCGCAGGCGCTCACGAATGCCGACAGCTATGCGGTGTTCGCGATGGAGATCGGCGCCTAGAAGCCGGCAAAACCGCCCGCGTGGGGGTCACTTCGCCCCCCAGCGAGCATGGAATTTGCTCATCCCGGTGCATGACCCTGACATCCAGGCCCTTCGCGGCCGTCTCTCCGATCCAGGACTTCCTGGAGCAACTGCATGCCCGCTTCGCAACGCTCTACACCGGCGCGCTGGCCAGCTACATCCCCGAGCTGGCGCGGGCCGACCCGGGCCACTTCGGCATCGCGATTGCCACCGCCGACGGCCAGGTCTACGAGGTGGGCCAATCGCGCCAGTGCTTCACGATCCAGAGCGTGTCCAAGCCGCTGGTGTACGGCGCTGCGCTGGAGGATTGCGGCCCCGAGCGCGTGCTGCAGGCCGTGGGTGTGGAGCCCTCGGGCGAGGCCTTCAACAGCATCAGCCTGGAGCCGGGTACAGGCCGGCCGCTGAACCCGATGATCAACGCCGGCGCCATTGCCGTGGCGTCCTTGATCAAAGGCGATTCGCCGGCCCGGCGCTTGGCCCGCGTGGTGGACGCGCTGTCGGCCTATGCTGGGCGGCCGCTGGACATCGACGACGACGTGTTCCGCTCCGAGCGCGACACCGGCCACCGCAACCGCGCCATCGGCCATCTGCTGCGCAACTACGGCATCGTCGACGGCGACCCCGAGCCCACGCTGGAGCTGTACTTCAAGCAGTGCTCGTTGCTCGTGGACTGCCGCGACCTGGCGCTGATGGCCGCCACGCTGGCCAACGGCGGCGTGCATCCGCTGACCGGCCAGCGCGCCGTGGCCACCGAGCACGTCAGCTCCATGCTCAGTGTCATGACCACCTGCGGCATCTACGACTTCACCGGCGAGTGGGTCTTTCGCGTCGGTCTGCCGGCCAAGAGCGGCGTGGGCGGCGGCATCCTGGCGGTGCTGCCCGGGCAGCTGGGCATCGGCGTGTACTCGCCGCTGCTCGACGAGCGCGGCAACAGCGTGCGCGGCGTCCAGGTCTGCCAGGCGATCTCGGCCGAGCTGGGGCTGCACTTCCTGCAGCCGCCGCGCGTGGCCGCGTCCACCGTGCGGGCGCGCTACACGCTGGCCGCCGTGCGCTCGCGCCGCCAGCGCCTGCCCGCCGAGACACAGCTGCTCGATGCGCGCGGCGCCGCGGCCCGCGTGTATGAGCTGCAGGGCGACCTGCGCTTTGCCACCATCGAGCCGCTGCTGCGCGAGATCGTCGCCGCGGGTGAAGCGCTTCAGTTCCTGATGCTCGACTTCAAGCGCGTCGCGCATGCCGACGCCACCGCCACGCGCTTGCTGGCCCGGCTGATCGAGGGTTGCGCTGCTCAGGGCCAGCAGGTGGTGCTGAGCCGCGTGCGACGCGGTGAGCTGCTGGCCGGCCTGGGCGGGCAGGTCGACCCACGCTGTGCCCTCGCCTACAGCTTCCACGCCCAGCTCGACCTGGGCCTGGAGGCCTGCGAACGCGGCCTGCTGGCCCGTCATGGCGCCGACACCGTGCCCGCGCCCATCGACAGCCTGGTGCAGCACCGCCTTTGCGATGGCGTCAGCCCCGAAGACGTGCTTCACCTGCGGTCGCAGGTGCAGGCCTGCAGCTTCGACGCCGGCGAGACGCTGGTGCGCCGCGACGACCCGGCCGACGCGCTCTTCTTCATCATGCGTGGCGTGGTCAGTGTGGTCGTGCCGCTGCTGCAGGGCGGCCACAAGCGGCTGGCGACGCTGTCGGCCGGCATGGCCTTCGGCGAGAGCGCACTGATTAGCGGTGGCCGTCGCAGCGCCGACGTCAACGCCGACACGCCCGTCGACTGCCTCACCCTCAGCGCCGCCGCCTTTGCGCGGCTGGAGGCCGAACGCCCCGCGCTGATGGTGCGCCTGCTGCACAACCTGCTGCTCGCCAGCGCCGAGACCACGGCACGGCTGACGCGCGAGGTGGCGGCGCTGGAGGGTTGAGCGGCCGTGTGCCGTTCCATGCAGCCCAGAGCGCTGGACAGCTGCCGCTTGCACCCGCCTGCACCCGCCTGCACCCGCCAGCATGCCACACGCGGTCAACGATCCGGAACGGCCCGCACGCCACGCCCCACTCGGCCCTGGGCGAGCGTGCCAGGCGCCTCGAATTGCAGCCGCAACGCGGCCTTCAGGCAGGCCCACAGCGTCGTGGCCTCTAGACTGCCACCCATGCCCACACCTGCTTCGCAAGCCCTGGCAGTAGCGACCGCCTTTGCCGAAGCCCACGAGAAGCCCTGGACGCGCGATCCGCTGCGCGAGCCCGAGCGCTTCGGCGTCCACCACGACGACCCTCCGCCCTGGAACCGCCTGCGCGGCCCCGTGCACGAGCGCGGGCCCTGCAGCGGCGTGGTCTGGCAGCACGGCGTCGAGATCGCCAGCTGGGGCCAGCCAGGCCGATCCGACCAGACCTTCAGCGTGGCCAAGACCTGCCTGGCCCTGCTGGCCGGCGTGGCGCAGGCGCGCGGGATGCTGCCCGACGTCGACCGGCCGGTGGCCGCACAGCTGCCCGGCATCGGCTTCGACACGCCGCACAACGCACCCATCACCTGGCGCCACCTGCTGGAACAGACCAGCGAGTGGGAGGGCAGCTGCTTCGGCCTGCCCGACCAGGTGGACCGCTGGCGAAAGGTCGCGCACGACCCGCGCCCCACGGGCGGCCCCAAGGGGGGGCCCCGCCCGCTGCAGGCGCCAGGCACGTACTGGGAATACAACGACGTGCGCATCAACCAGCTCTCGCTGGCCTTGCTGCACCTGTTCCGCGAACCGCTGCAGCACGTGATGCAAGAAGCGTTGCTGCAGCCGCTGGGCGCACAGGACACCTTCCGATGGGAAAGCTACGACGATGCCTGGATCGCGCTGGACGGCCGGCGCCTGCCCTCGGTTCCCGGCGGCACGCACTGGGGCGGCGGCGTGTCGGTCAGCGCGCGCGACCTGGCCCGGCTGGGCCAGCTGCTGCTGGATGGCGGCACGCATCAGGGCCGGGTGCTGCTGCCCGCAGACTGGGTGCGCCGCATGGGCCAGCCCAACGCGATCGCGCCGTTCTATGGCTGGCTGGTGTGGCTGAACCCCGGGGGCCGGTTGTTCAAGGGCGCATCGGCAAGTGCGATGTTCATGCAGGGTGCCGGCGGCCACATGGTCTGGGTGGAGCCCGAGCTGCAGGCGGTGGTGGTGACACGCTGGCTGGACCCCGCGCACCAGGCCAGCTTCATCGCCATGACGGCCCGCGCCCTGCGCGGCAGCTGAACCCGTACGCCGGAACGGCGGTCAACACAAGCGTCGAGGGCGGGTGGAGCCCGCCACAATCGAGCGTTGCCACGTTCTTTCAGGATGTCCGGCTTTCATCATGGACAAGCTCGCATTGCTGCAGCAGGTGCTGGAACGCCTCGCCGAAGACCTGCTGCAGGCCGAACAGGCCGTGCAGGCAGCCCATGCCATGGCGATCCACGAAGAGAGCATCGCCGAAAACAGATACGACACCCTGGGGCTGGAAGCCGCCTACCTGGCCACCGGACAAGCCCGGCGTGCCGAAGCCATCCGCCAGGCGTTGGCGCATTGGCGCCAATTCCGCCCCAGCCCCTACGACGCCAGTAAAGGCATACAGCTCGGCGCGCTGGTCTGCCTGGTCGATGCCGACGGCAAGCAGCAACAGCTCTTTCTTGGCCCAGGCGGGGGCAGCATGAAATTGGTCAGCGGCGCTCAGGTCGTTCAGGTCATCAGCAGCGAAGCCCCTCTGGGCCGGGCCATGCTGGGTCAACGCGAGGGTGACGAGGTGTCGATCCAGGCCGCTGCAATCCGACAGCGGTTTGAGGTGCTGCGGGTTCACTGAGGCGCCAGCAGGTTCGCCGCCGGATCGATCAGAGGCCATAGGCCCCGGCTCCTTCGGAACGGTACAGCTCTTGACGAAGCGGTCGGCCGCCCACGCACAGGGCGGTTCAGTCTCTGCCAACACTGCCGGCCAGGCCACGGAGGGTGCGGTCGATCACGTGGGTATCGTCGGCGGCGCAGCGGCGGAGGATGTTCATCGCCGTCCTTGCCAAGTTCGGGCTTTGGACCCGCTTGAAGGCGGCCTTGCTGGCGGCCATCGGCACCGGCACACGGTCCTTCGGGCCTGTGCGCGCAGGAAAGTTCAATGCCTTCCAGCAGCGGGCCGGCGGCTGGCCTTCAGGTGCGCGGTCTCCTCACGCAGCAAGTCACCCGCCGACCGGTGGTTCACCACTTCATCTCACCTTTGTTGACCTTCGCGCCGATGTCCAGGGCGATGCCCAGGCCCGCCTCGGGGTAGGCGCGCTTCATCGCCTCGATGAGCGCCGCGCTGTGCGCGGCCTTGGGCAACTCCTGCTCGAAGCGCGCCAGGTAAGCCTGGCTCCAGGCCAACTGCGAGGCGTCGTGCTTCTGGCCCGGCAGGCTGTGGCCCGGAATCACCACCACCGGCTGCAGCGCGGCCATCGTGCCCAGCTTACCCGCCCAGTCGGCGCGCTCCTGGACACTTTGCGTGTCGGCCGTCCACAGGTGCAGGCCGGCGAACACGTTCACCCCGCCGGCGATGGTCTTGATGGACGGGATCCACACGTAGCTGCGGTGCGGCAGGCTGTCGTCGAGGCCGCGGATCTCCAGTGTCTGGCCTTCGAGCGTGAGGGTGTTGCCCGCGAGCAGCTCGGGCAGCGGAACGGCCTTGGGTGCGTTGGCCCCCAGGCGCGGGCCCCACACCTGCAGCTTGGTGGGCAGGGTGGCTTCGATCTTCTTCAGCGTGGGCGCGGTGGCAACCACCCTGGCTTGCGGAAAGTACTGCTTCAGCACCTCGATGCCGAAGTAGTAGTCGGGGTCGGCCTGGCTGATGTAGATGGTCTTCAGCGTCTTCTTGCTGTCCAGCACCATGGCCACGATGCGCAGCGCGTCGGCCCGCGTGAAGCCGGTGTCCAGCAGCACGGCGTCGGTCTTGCCGGCCACCAGCACCGAATTGACATGGAAGCTGCCGCCGTCGGCGTTGTAGACCTGCACGGTCAGCGGCGAAGCCGATTGCGCGGACGCGTCGGTGGCAACGACGCCCAGCGACAGGGCTGCGGGGATCAGGGCCAGGGCCCAGGTCTTGAAGGTGTACATCAGGTGCTCCATCGGGTGGTTGGTCGATGGGCAGACTTTATTGACTCAACTTCGCCAGATAAACTGTTCAATATGAGGCTGTTTGTCAACCAGATCGATTCAATCCATGGACCGCCTGAGCGCCATCCGAACCTTCATCGAGATCGCAGACCGGGGCAGCCTGACCCAGGCAGCCGAGAGCCTGGACCTGTCGCGCGCCATGGTCAGCCGCCACCTGGACAGCCTGGAGCATTGGCTGGGCACCCGGCTGCTGCACCGCACCACCCGCCGCGTGAGCCTGAGTGAAGCCGGTGCCGAGACCCTGCCCCGGCTGCGCCAGATGTTGGACCTGGCCGCCGACCTGCAGGCCGTGTCGGGTGCGCGCCGGGCCGAGCCCGCCGGCAAGCTGCGCGTGACCACCAGCCTGTCGTTTGCGCTGCCGGTGCTCACGCAAGCGCTGGTGGAGTTCCAGGCGCGCCACCCGCGCATCGAGATCGACCTGCTGACCGTGGACCGGGCGGTCGATCTGGTGGCTGAACGCATCGACCTGGCCGTGCGCATCACCAACCGGCTCGACGACGGCGTGGTGGCGCGACGCCTGGCCACGTGCAGGTCTGCTTTGTGCGCAGCCCCGGGCTACCTGGCAACCCGCGGCACACCCACCACACCGCCAGAACTGCTCGCGCACCACTGCATCACCCACGCCTTCGGCACACGCGCCGAGTACCGGCTGGGCCACGCGGGCCGCGTGCTCACCCAGGCCGTGCGCGGCGGCCTGTCCAGCAACGAGACCGCCGTGGTGAAGCAAGCCGCCATCGCGGGCGCCGGCATCGCCATGTTGCCGACCTACTTCGTGGGCGACGAACTCCGGCGCGGCACGCTGGTGCGGGTGCTGCCGGCCTACGAGCCCGAGACGCTGGGCATCCACGCGGTGTTCCTCTCGCGGCAGCACCAGCCGCTGCCGCTGAAGCTGTTGATCGACTTCCTGGCCGACCGCTTTGGCGGCGACACCGCGCCCTGGGACGTGCCGCTGCAGCCTTGAGGCGCCCGCGTCAGGCCGGCGTCCCCGGCGTCTTCATCGGCAGATCTTCGAATTCGCCCAGCCTGCCGGCGACAAACTCGATGAACGCCGACACGGCCGAAGGCAGGTGGCGGCGGCTGGCGTAGACCATGTGCACGCCGTGCCCCTTGCGGTGGAACTGCGGCAGCACAGGCACCAGCAGGCCGGCGCGCAGTTCCCGACGCGTCATCGTCGACGGCAGCAGCGCGATGCCCAGGCCCGCCAGCGCGGCCTTGCGCAGCACCTGCACGGTGTTGCCGCTGAGCCGGCCGGCCACCTGAACTTCGGCGGCGGTGCCATCGTGGGCGACCAGGCTCCAGGTCGCATGTCCGCTGGGGTGCGCGAACACCAGGCAGTCATGGTCGGCCAGGTCCTGCAAACTGGCGGGCGTGCCCCGCGCCGCGATGTAGGCCGGGCTGGCCACGAGGCCATCCAGCCCGGCGTCCAGCACGCGGCGCGCGATGAGGCTGGAGTCTTCCAGCACACCGCCGCGGATGGCGACATCGATGCGATCGGCAATCAGGTCGGCGCTCGCATCGCTGAGCACGAAGTCCACCCGCACCTGCGGGTACCGCGACAGGAACTCCGCGAGCCAGTCCATCGGGAAGAAATCGAAGAGGTCGGCGGGCGCCGCCACGCGCACCAGGCCACTGGGCGCTTCGTTGCGGGACAGCAAGGACTGGCCCGCGTCGACCAGACCTTCCACCGCCTCGGCACAGCGGTCGTGGAAGTCCTGCCCTGCACTGGTGAGCGACAGCTTGCGCGTGGACCGCTGCATCAAGCGCGTGCCCAGGTGCGCCTCGAGCTGCTGCACCCGGCGGCTCAGGGTGTTGGGCGGAATGCCCAGGCGGCGCGCGGCCTCGGCAAAGCTGCCACAGCGCACCACCTGCACGAAGACGGCGACGTCGTTGAGGTCGAGCATGGTCGATTGCTTTTATTTTTGGACGGGTCAAATCCGATTGTGCCGTCTAGTCATTGAAGCTGCGGATTTTTAAGCTTCGGTCATCGAATTCAGGCAGCCCACCCATGTCCACCCAGCCCGTCGTCGAAGCCCTCTCATCCGCCACGCCATCAGCCGCCCGCGCCATCGTGCACCGCACCGCAGGCAGCACGCACGGGCCGATCACCCGCCTGATGAGCCCTGGCGATCTGGGCCAGGTGCTCAAGCCCTTCATCTTCCTGGACCTGGTGAACTTCGATGCGCGGCACGGCCAGGCGCGCTTCGGCATGCACCCGCACTCCGGCATCGCCACCCTGACCTTCATGGCCCAGGGCGATGTGCGCTACGCCGACAGCACCGGCCAGGCAGGTGTGCTGCCCGAAGGTGGCGTGGAATGGATGCAGGCCGGCGGCGGCGTGTGGCACACCGGCGAACTGGTCGGTGACCAGCGTGGCCTGGGCTTCCAGTTGTGGGTGGCGCTGCCTGCTGCCGTGGAAAACGCAGCGGCGTTCAGCCGGTATCTGGCGCCGTCCGATGTGCCGCAGGTGGGCCCGGCGCGCGTGCTGCTGGGTCATCACGAGACGGCACAAAGCGCGGTCCAGGCGCCGTCCGAGATGACTTATCTCTCCGTGTCGCTGACGCGGGGCGAACGTTGGCGCTATGCGCCGCCGGTGGGCCACACCGTGGCCTGGGTGGCTGTGGCCAGCGGGCGGCTGCTGGCCAGCGAGCCCATTGCAAGAGGCGAGCTGGTCAGCTTCGCCCTGTCAGAGACCGCCATCGACTTCGTCGCGGAAACCGACACGCGCTTCGTGCTCGGCTCAGCCGTGCCGCACCCGCACCCGCTTGTGATGGGCGCGTACTCCGTGCACACCAACGCCGACGCCTTGGCCCGCGGCGAAGCCGAGATCCGCCGCATCAGGCAGAGCCTGCCGGTTGCGGCCCGGCTCGGCTGACTGGCCAGTCGCAGGCCGGCAGCGGATGCCTGCTGAGCCCGACCCTTGAAGGTTTTCCTCCGTCACCCAAACCACCCCACCCCACGAAAGACATCATCATGAACATCGGCATCATCGGTTCCGGCGCACTCGGCAGCAACGTGGCCCGCGCGCTCGCCAGGAAGGGCATTGCAGCCACCATCTCCACCCGCCGCGGGCCGGAGTCACTGGCGCCGCTGGTGGCCGAACTGGGTGGCTCCATCCAGGCCGGTACCGTGGCAGAAGCGGCCTCGGCCGACATCGTGCTCATCGCCGTGCGCTGGACCGACCTGGGCAGCGCACTGAAAGGCCTGCCGGCCTGGAACAACCGCATCGTCATCGACGGCACCAACCCCGTCGAGTTCCTCGACCCCAACTCGCCCGACGCCAAGGACCCCAGCAACCCGCTGGCCGCCTACGGGATCAAGGCCATCGACCTGGACGGCCGCTCGTCGAGCGAAGTGGTGCGTGACCTGCTGCCCGGCGCCCGCGTCGTCAAGGCGCTGAACCACCTGGACGTGAACGTGCTGGCGCAGCCCGAGGTGTCCGGCGGCCAGCGTGTGCAGTTCTATGCCGGCGACGACGCCGACGCCAAGCAGGCCGTGCGCCAGCTGCTGGAAGCCATCGGCTACTTCCCGGTGGACCTGGGCTCGCTGGTGGCCGGCGGCCCGCTGTCGCAGCTGCCCTTTGGCAGCCTGTCCGCGACCCACTTCATCAAGATCTGAGCCTTGCCCCGCTGGGCTGACGCGCGCTTGCCGCGTCGGTTCATCGCGGCGAAGAACGCACCCGACGCTTTCCCCAGGCAACTGGTTCTGAAGCCTTTGCCCTGGATCACTTCCGGTTGCGGCCGTCCACCCAGAGCCGATTGCGCAACAAGAAGGGCCCGGACAAGCCGGGCCCAGGCCTTCAAGCCAATCCTGTCGCTCAGTCGGCCTGCTTGCGCCCGCAAGCCGATGTCAGTCGGCTTGTTTCCGCAGGAACGCCGGAATCTCGATCTCGTCCATCCCGTTGCTCGCCAGCGCATCCACCTTTGCCGCCGCGTGCGTGCGGTTGGTGCGCCACACGCTGGGCGTGTTCATGCCTCCGTAGCTGGGCTGGCCCATGCTGCCGCCATGGCCGCCGCCGCCACCGCCCATCGCCGCCGGCTGTGCCAGCTGGTTCAGGATCGGCAGGTTGTCGGTGCCGGTGCGCAGGGCATGCTGTATCGGCTGCTGCTGCACCACCTGCAGCGGCGCCTTGCCGTGCAGGTCAGGGCGCTGTTCGTTTTTTCGTGCGACCGAGCTCAGGCCGGTGGCGATGACGGTGACGCGCAGCTTGTCTTCCAGGCTCTCGTCGTAGGCGTTGCCGTAGATCACGTGGGCATCGTCGGCGGCGTAGCGGCGGATGGTGTTCATCGCCGTCCTTGCCAACTTCGGGCTCTCGGCCAGCTTGAAGGTGGCCATGCTGGCGGCAATCACGGTCGAGCGCCATGTGCGCGGCAAGTGGGCGTGCCGCTGCTGCCAGAAGCTGGTGCAGACGCCGGTGCCGGCGCACGTCATCGACAAGGGCACCCCCACGGCGGGCCATCTGGCGCACCTGCTGGTGGCCAAGTTCATGGACCACCTGCCGCTGTACCGGCAGGAGCACATCTTCGAGCGCGCCGGCCACCTCATCGCCCGCTCGACGCTGGCGCAGTGGGTGGGCGAGTGTGGCGCGCAGCTGCAGCCCCTGGTGCAGGCGCTGGCCGACGAACTGCGCCGCCACGTGGTGCTGCACGCCGACGAGACGCCGGTGGCCATGCTCAAGCCCAAGCACCTGCGCGACGGCAAGACGCACAAGGCCTACGTCTGGTCGTACTGCACCACCAGCGCAAACCCGACCAAGGCGGTGGTGTTCGAGTTCAGCGAGACGCGCGCCGGCGAGAACGTGCGCGAGTTCCTCAAGCTGGACACGCCGCTTGCTTGGCAGGGCACGCTGGTGACCGACGGCTTCAGCGGCTACAACTCAACCTAGATGCCGACTATGCGTAGTTCGATCCTGCAGTACCTCGACCGCGCGAGTTACAGGCTACGCATAGTTTTGGGCGGCCGGCGCGTACGCCCCAGAACCCACTGGCTCGGACCACAATCCTCGGGCATCTCGCCGTCCTTGGTCTTCCCGCGGTGGCAGGGACCGTGGCCGAAACCAGTGCCCCCGTCGTTTGATTGAGCGCGACTTCGGGCGCCAGCCGCAGGCGAACGAAACTATGCAGAGCAGCGATCTTGATATTGCGGCCACCTGTCCTCGTGAGGGCATGCTGATCGGATCGCGAGCTACGCATAGTTGAGCACTATGCATAGGGGTCGAGTGCACCAGTAGGACCTCTGAGAAAGCAGTCATTCAATATGCTGCGACCAAGCGCCCCGCCCCGCTGCCGCCATTGCGGCGCCCCGAGCAGCAACTGCGGTTTCGCGCGGTGCAGAGGTCCGTCAAGCAGGGGCGTAAACCCTTGCGCCGCCGCATGTTTCGCCCACCTTGACGGTATCGCGGTCTGGCCCGCCCTCACCGCTCGTGTCTGCCTTACAATTTTGATCTTTGTAAGGAGAACCGAAATAGCCGAATCCACCATCACCGCGAAGGGCCAGACCACGGTGCCCGCCGACATCCGGGCACTCGTGGACGCCAAGCCGGGCACGCGTCTCGTCTGGTCGGCGATGCCAGACGGCACCATCATCGTCCGGGCCAAGACCAAGTCCATCCTCGACATGGCCGGCATGCTGAAGGCCCCCAAGGGCAAGCATGTCAGCGTCGACGACATGAACCCCTGGCGATGACCTCCCCACCGCTATGCCGTCACTCGACACCAACGTCCTGGTGCGCTACATCGTCCAGGACGATGCCTCGCAACTGGCCGCTGCCAGGCGCCTCATAGGCCGCTGCGTTGCCGAAGGCTTGGCGCTGTTCGTCCCCGTGACCGTCGTGCTCGAGTTGGAATGGGTGCTGCGATCCAGCTTCGCATTCGGCAAAGACGACGTGCTGATGACCTTGTCCAGCCTCTTCTCGGCGGCCGAGCTGACCTTTGAATCCGAGCGAGCGCTCGAGGTCGCGCTGCAGCTGTACCGCAAGGGATCGGCCGGCTTCGCGGACTGCCTCCACGTCGCGTTGGCCACACAGGCCGGCGAACAGCCACTGTGGACTTTCGACAAGGGCGCAGCCAAGGTCAGCGGTGCTCAACTGTTGGCCAAGGCCTGAGTCGGGATCGAATCTCAACCGAACCGATTCCGATCTACCGCATACAACTCCAAGTCCACAGCGACGGCTTTCGGCTTGGCGACCATCCGACTCACATCGGCCAGTTGCGGGTACTCGTGAACGGCAGGTAGGGCGCTGTGAAACAGTGAAAAAGCTGAGGGCGGCAACGCGACGACGTCTCGTCAAATGAGGACTTCCAGGCCCTTCCTGTCCAAAAGGTTCAATAGTTTCAGCGACGGCCCGCTGGGCTGCTTGTCCCCGATTTCCCACTGACGGACAGTTGAGAGGCTGGTGTTGAGCACCGTAGCCAACACGGCCTGGCTCAACTTGTGCCGCGCCCGAAGCGCGCGAATCTTCGCGCTTGAATACGAGGCTATGGGTTCCAGGCAAAGCGCGTCGTACTGCCGCATCGTCCGCATGTCGATGAAACCGGCAGCGTGAAGATCGCGCGCTGTCTCATGGACGGAATCAAGGATCCTGCTTCCGGTCTTGGCTTTGGTCGTCATGGCAAATCTCCTTCAGCGCGTCGCTTCCGACATGCGCGTCAAGTTGGCTGTGGCTCAGTCGCAGAAGATCGGCAGCCAATTGCTGCAGTGCTTCAATCTCTTTTCCGGTGACGTTGGCGCGTTCGTTCTTCTCGAATCCAAAGACAAAGAACCAACGGCTTGCCCTGTTAGTTGCCAGCAGCGTCCGCGCGCTGCCGCTTTTGCCGCGTCCTGGCATCGCGACTCGCTTCTTGAGGACACCGCCACCCATGTCCGCGTCGATGAGACCGTTGGACATCTCGGTGACTGCCAAGCAAAGTGCCGAGTCGGTCAACTCCGTCTTGCGCAACCATCGCGAAAACTGGCGTGTCATGAACACTCGGCGCATCGTGAAACTATATCACCCAGTGTTGCACGAATAGCAATCATGCTGACGATGAGCGCCAGCTTTCGGACGGCCTTTTCTCGGGAGGATGCGTCAGCAACGGGTCGGCAGTGACCCGTCGCGACTGCACGAAGCTGTCGTTGGCCCGCTCTAGCGTGAGCGGGAGCCAAGTAGCCGCCTGGCGGCGGTCGTCCGGCAGGTGCAGAGGTACACCGGTCATCCGCCCACGCGATCAACGAACGGCAGGTTCCGGTGGCCGACGACATTCGATCTAAAGAGGTCACCGACCGGGACCAGTCTCAAGCAGACACCCCGCCCCGGCGGGCCGCCAGCACGCACTTACCGATGACTTTGCGCAACACGTCATGCGCGACACAAAAAAAGACCCGGACAAGCCGGGCCTCCTTCGAGAACTGTGCCTTGTTCGATCAGTCCGCCTGCTTTCTGAGGAACGCCGGAATCTCGATCTCGTCCATCCCGTTGCTGGCCAGCGCATCCACCTTCGCCGCCGCGTGCGTGCGGTTGGTGCGCCACACGCTGGGCGTGTTCATGCCTTCGTAGCTGGGCTGGCCCATGCTGCCGCCATGGCCGCCGCCGCCACCTCCCATTGCCGCCGGCTGTGCCAGCTGGTTCAGGATGGGCAGGTTGTCGGTGCCGGTGCGCAGGGCATGCTGCATCGGCTGCTGCTGCACCACCTGCAGCGGTGCCGTGCCCCGCAGGTCAGGGCGCTGTTCGTTTTTTCGTGCCACCGAGCTCAGGCCGGTGGCGATGACGGTGACGCGCAGCTTGTCTTCCAGGCTCTCGTCGTAGGCGGTGCCGTAGATCACGTGGGCATCGTCGGCGGCGTAGCGGCGGATGGTGTTCATCGCGTTGCGGCTTTCGGCCAGCTTGAAGGTGGCCTTGCTGGCAGCAATCAGCACCAGCACGCCGCGCGCGCCGCTCAGGTCGATGCCTTCCAGCAGCGGGCAGGCCACGGCCATGTCGGCGGCCTTGGTGGCGCGGTCCGGGCCACCGGCCACGGCCGTGCCCATCATCGCCTTGCCGGGTTCGCTCATCACGGTCTTGACGTCTTCGAAGTCGACGTTCACCAGGCCCGGGATGTGGATGATGTCGCTGATGCCGCCCACGGCGTTCTTCAGCACGTCGTTGGCGTGCGCGAAGGCCTGTTCCTGGGTGACGTCGTCGCCCATCACTTCCAGCAGTTTTTCATTCAGGACCACGATCAGGCTGTCGACGTTGGCTTCGAGTTCGCTCACGCCGTCGTCGGCCTGCTTGCCGCGGCGCCGGCCTTCGAATTCGAAGGGCTTGGTCACCACGCCCACCGTCAGGATGCCCATTTCCTTGGCCACGCGGGCGATCACGGGTGCTGCGCCCGTGCCGGTGCCGCCGCCCATGCCGGCGGTGATGAAGAGCATGTGCGCGCCGCTGATGGCGGCCTTGATGCGGTCCACGGCTTCCTCGGCGGCGTTGCGGCCCACCTCGGGCTTGCTGCCGGCGCCCAGGCCGGTGCCGCCCAGCTGCACCAGGGTGCCGGCGCCACTGCGGTTCAGGGCCTGCGCGTCGGTGTTGGCGCAGATGAACTCCACGCCCTGCACGCCGTCGGCGATCATGTGTTCGACGGCATTGCCGCCACCACCACCGACACCGATCACCTTGATCTGCGTGCCTTGGTCGAATTCTTCGATCATCTCGATGGGCATGGAAGCCTCCTTGGGAAAGTTGATTGCAGTTGCCGGAAGTTCAGTCGGGAAAACGGGGCGTGTTTTTGTGTCGGTCGAATTTCCTGCCCCTTCAGAAATTGCCGAGAAACCAGTCCTTGGCGCGGCCGACGATGGTCTTGACCGACCCCGCCTGCTGTGCCGCCTTGAAGCCGCGCCCGCGTGCGATGCGGGCTTCTTCCAGCAGGCCCATCACGGTGGCGCTGCGCGGGTTGGCCACCATGTCGTAGAGAGCGCCGTGGTAGGTGGGCAGACCCTTGCGCACGGGCTTCAGGAAGATGTCTTCGCCCAGCTCCACCATGCCCGGCATCACGGCGCTGCCCCCGGTGATGACGATGCCGCTGGACAGCAGTTCCTCGTAGCCGCTTTCGCGGATGACCTGGTGCACCAGGCTGTAGATCTCTTCCACGCGCGGCTCGATCACGCCGGCCAGCGCCTGGCGGCTCAGCATGCGCGGCGGGCGGTCGCCCAGGCCGGGCACTTCCACCTGCTCTGAAGGGTCGGCCAGCAGCTGCTTGGCCACGCCGTAGTCGACCTTGATTTCCTCGGCGTCCTTGGTCGGCGTGCGCAGCGCCATCGCGATGTCGCTGGTGATCAGGTCGCCGGCGATCGGAATCACCGCGGTGTGGCGCACGCTGCCGTCGGTGTAGATCTGCACGTCGGTGGTGCCGGCGCCGATGTCCACCACGGCCACGCCCAGGCTCTTCTCGTCTTCGGTCACCACCGCCGCGGCGCTGGCGCTGGGGTTCAGCACCAGGCGTTCGACTTCCAGGCCGCAGCGGCGCACGCACTTCAGGATGTTCTCGGCCGCGCTCTGCGCGCCAGTGACGATGTGCACCTTCACTTCCAGCCGGCTGCCGCTCATGCCGATGGGTTCCTTGACCTCATGCCCGTCGATCACGAATTCCTGCGGTTCGACGAGAAGCAGGCGCTGGTCGTTCGGGATGTTGATGGCCTTGGCGGTTTCGACCACGCGGTTCACGTCGACGGTGGTGACCTCGCGGTTGTCGCGCACGATGACCATGCCGGTGCTGTTCTGGCCGCGGATGTGGCTGCCGGTGATGCCGGTGTAGACGCTGCTGATCTTGCAGGCGGCCATCATCTCGGCCTCCTTCAGCGCCTGCTGGATGCTCTGCACGGTGGCGTCGATGTTGACCACCACGCCGCGCTTCAGGCCGTGGGTGGGCGCAACGCCCAGCCCGGCCACGCGCAGGCTGCCGTCTTCCAGCACTTCGGCGGCCACGACCATGACCTTGGCCGTGCCGATATCCAGGCCGAAGACCATGTCCTTGTATTCCTTGGCCATGTTGTGTTCCTTGTGTCCTTCAATTCAGCCGGGCCAGGGCCGCGCCGGGGGTGGCGTTGCTGGGGGTGGTGTTCGTTGATGTGCTGACGCCGCGCAGCCGCAGCGCATAGCCGTCGGTGTGGCGCAGGTCGGCGTAATCCAGCGGCTGCGGCCAGCGGGTCTTCACGTCTTCGAAGGTGCGGGCGAAGCGTTCGCTGCGGGCCACGACCTGTTCGTCGCTGCCGCGGCCCAGCTCGATGACCGCGCCGGTGTCCAGTTCAGCGCGCCAGGAACCGCGGTGCGACAGCGCCAGCTGGCGGATGTTCAGCTTCAGCGGCGCCAGCGCACCGTTGACGCGGCCGTACACGGCCAGCATCTGCGCGGCGCTGCCCTCGGGGCCGGCCAGGCGCGGCAGGTCCAGGTCTTCGACGTCGCCCAGATTGGCCTGGAAGACCTCGCCATGGTCGTTGACCAGGCGGTCGCCCGATGTCTCGCTGGCATCTTCGGCCGGGCCTTGCCACAGCGCCGCGGGGCGGTGCTCTTCCAGCTTCACCACCAGGGTGTCTGGCCAGACCCGGCGCACCACGGCGCGGCGCACCCAAGGTACCGACTCGAACGCGTTGCGGCCCTGGTGCAGGTCGATGCTGAAGAAGTTGCCGGCCAGCAGCGGCGTGGCATTGGCGCGGATGGTGGGCACGCTGTTGCGCGCCATGTCGCCCTGCAGCTCGATCTGGCGGATGGGAAACCAGGCCGAGCGCATCAGCCAGGCGTGGGCCGCAACCAGGCTGCCCACCAAAGCCAGTCCGAACACCGTGGCCGACACGGCGTTCATCACGCGCACGTCACCCGGCAGCGGCTGCGGCACGGCAGCGGGCGGTGGGGTGGGGTTGCGGCGGGCCATGGCGGGTTCAGGCGGCCGGGGCGGCGGCAGGCTGCGCGCGCGGGGCGTCCAGCGCGGCAGACTGCAGCAGCAGCAGGCACAGGGCTTCGTAGGACAGGCCGGCAGCGCTTGCCGACATCGGCACCAGCGAATGGCCGGTCATGCCCGGGCTGGTGTTCATTTCCAGCAGGAAGGGCTTGCGGTCGCTTTCGCGGAACATCAGGTCGGCGCGGCCCCAGCCGCGGCAGCCCAGGGTGCGGTAGGCGGCCAGGGTCAGGCGCTGCACCTCGGCTTCCTCGGCGGCGCTCAGGCCGCTGGGAATGCCATAGCGCACCACGTCGGTGTAGTACTTGTTCTGGAAGTCGTAATTGCCTTCGGGCGCGTCAATGCGCACCACCGGCAGCGCCCGTGCGTTGTCGCCTTCGCCCAGCACGGGGCAGGTGAGTTCGATGCCGGTGATGAATTCCTCGCACAGCACGTCGGCGTCGAACTGCGCGGCCAGCTTCACGGCGTCCTGCATCTGCGAATAGCCGACCACCTTGCTGATGCCGATGGACGAGCCTTCGCGCGGCGGCTTCACGATCAGCGGCAGGCCCAGCGTGTCGGGCACGGCCACCACCTGTTCGCGCGCCTGCTGGCCCGGCGCCAGCCACACCCAGCGCGGCGTGGGCAAGCCTTCGGCCACCCACACGCGCTTGGTCATCACCTTGTCCATGGCAATCGCGCTGGCCATCACGCCGCTGCCGGTGTAGGGAATGCCCAGCAGTTCCAGCAGACCCTGCACCGTGCCGTCCTCGCCATGGCGGCCATGCAGCGCGATGAAGGCACGCGCAAAGCCTTCGCGCTTCAGGTCGAGCAGGTCGCGTTCGGCGGGGTCGAAGGCATGGGCATCGACGCCCTGGCTCCGCAGCGCGGCCAGCACGCCTGTGCCGGACATCAGCGACACCGCGCGTTCGGCGCTGCTACCGCCCATCAGCACGGCCACCTTGCCCAGGCCGGCCGGCGAAACAGCGGAAGGATTCGCTGCAGGGTTCATGCGGTCGCTCCTTGCATCTGCAGCAAAAGCGCAGGCACCTGGCCGATGCTGCCGGCGCCCAGCGTGAAGACCACGTCGCCGTCGCGCGCCAGCGCCTGGATGGCAGCGGGGACGTTGCCGATGGCCGGGGTGAACAAGGCGCCGGGCACGCGCGCGGCCAGGCTGGCGCCGTCGGCACCGGGCAGCGGCGCTTCGCCTGCGGCGTAGACCTCGGTCAGCAGCACCGCGTCGAACTGCGCCAGCACGGCGGCGAAGTCGGCCAGGCAATCGCGCGTGCGGCTGTAGCGGTGGGGCTGGAACGCGGCCACCAGGCGCCGGCCCGGGAAGGCGCCGCGCGCGGCGTTGACCACGGCGGCCAGTTCCACGGGGTGGTGACCGTAGTCGTCGACCAGCGTGTAGTGGCCGCCATCGGCCGCGGGCACATCGCCATGGTTCTGGAAGCGCCGGCCGGCACCGCCGAAGGCCTGCAGCGCTTGCTGGATGGGTGCCTCGGGCTGCTTCAGCAAGCGCGCGATGGCGATGGCCGCGAGCGCGTTGCGAATGTTGTGCAGGCCGGCCAGGTTCAGCACCACCGGCAGGTCGGCATGGCCGGGCTGACACACGGTGAAATGCATCTGCGCCCCTGGCCCGGCGCGCACGTCGATGGCGCGCAGTTCGGCGTCGGTGTCCAGGCCGTAGCGCAACACCGGGCGCTGCAGCAGCGGCAGCACGGCGCGCACGCCGGGGTCGTCGCTGCACACCACGGCCGTGCCGTAGAACGGCAGGCGGTGAATGAAGTCGACGAAAGCGCCATGCAGGCGGTCGAGGTCGTGGCCGTAGGTGGCCATGTGGTCGGCGTCGATATTGGTCACCACCGCCAGCACCGGCAGCAGGTGCAGGAACGAGGCGTCGCTCTCGTCGGCTTCGACGACGATGGCCTCGCCCAGGCCCAGGCCGGCGTGGGAACCGGTGGCCAGCAGTTCGCCGCCGATCACGTAGCCGGGCTGAGCGCCGGTGGCCATCAGCACGCTGGCCACCAGCGAGGTGGTGGTGGTCTTGCCATGCGTGCCGGCCACGGCCACGCCCAGCCGGCCGCGCATCAGCTCGGCCAGCATCTGCGCACGCGGCACCACCGGCAGCCCGCGGCTGCGGGCAGCCATCAGTTCGGGGTTGTCGGACGAGATCGCCGTGGACGTCACCAGCATCTGCGCCGCGCCCAGGTGGGCGGCGTCGTGGCCCAGGTTCACGCGCACGCCCAGGCCGGCCAGCCGGCGCAGCGCGGCGCTGTCGCTGGCATCGCTGCCCGAGACCTGCAATCCCTGGCGCTGCAGCAGTTCGGCGATCGCGCTCATGCCGGCGCCGCCGATGCCGACAAAGTGCAGGCGCTGGAAGAAGTGCTTCAGCATCATGGCCGCACCGCCTTCTTCACGGCCGGGCACAGCGCCTCGATCTCGTCGGCCACACGCGCCGCGGCATGGGGGCGGGCCAGGGCGCGGGCGCGGGTGGCCATGGCCAGCAGCGCGGGGCGATCCAGCGACTGCAGCGCGGTGGCCAGGCTTTGCGGCGTCAGCTCGGCCTGCGGCAGGTGCACGGCAGCGCCCTGCCCGGCCAGCCACTGCGCGTTGTCGCGCTGGTGTGCGGTGGTGCTCACGATCAAGGGCACCAGCAGTGCCGGCACCCCCGCGGCGCAGAGCTCGCTGACGGTGATGGCGCCGGCCCGGCACACCATCACGTCGGCCGTGGCCAGGCGCTCGGGCATGTCGGCGATGAAGGGCAGCACCTCGGCCGTGACACCGGCTTCGGCATAGGCTGCGCGCACCATGTCCAGCTGGGCCGGGCCGGTCTGGTGGGTGACGACCGGACGCTGCCCGCGCGGCAGCAGCGCCAGCGCCTGCGGCAGCGTGCCGTTCAGCGCCTGCGCGCCCAGGCTGCCGCCCACCACCAGCAGGCGCAGCGGGCCGCTGCGGCCGGCCCAGCGCAAGGCCGGCTCGGGCAGGGCCTCGATCTCGGCGCGCACCGGGTTCCCGGTGACGACCGCGTTCTTCGTGCCGCTGGCGGCCTGCCCGCCGAAACCGAAGGCCACGCGGTCGGCCACCGGCAGCAGGCTCTTGTTCGACAGCAGCAGCGCGGCGTCGGCGTTCACCAGCACCAGCGGGCGGTTCAGCAGCGAGGCCATCATGCCGCCCGGGAAACACACGTAGCCGCCCATGCCCAGCACCGCGTCGGCACCGCGGCGGCGCAGGATGCGCAGGCTGTCCCAGAAGGCCTTGAGCAGGCGCACGCCGCCGGTGGCGGTGTGCAGCAGGCCCTTGCCGCGCAGGCCGCTGAAGCTCAGCCGGTCCATCGCGATGCCCGACTCGGCCTGCGGCGGCACCAGCTTGTTTTCCAGGCCGTGCGTGGTGCCCAGCCAGCTCACGGTCCAGCCGCGGCGCTGCATCTCGCGCGCCACCGCCAGCCCCGGCATCACATGCCCGCCCGTGCCCGCCGCCATGACCACCAGATGCGGCATCACGACACGCCCCGGCGCATCAGTGCGCGTGTTTCCACGTCCACCCGCACCACCATCGCAATGGCGATCAGGTTCATGAGGATGGCGCTGCCGCCGAAGCTCATCAAGGGCAGCGTCAGCCCCTTGGTGGGCAGCACACCCAGGTTCACGCCCATGTTGACGAAGGCCTGTGCACCCATCCAGATGCCCACGCCCTGCACCATCAAACCGGCGTAGACCCGGTCCAGCGCAATCGCCTGGCGGCCGATGACGAAGATACGTCGCGTCAGCCAGAAGAACATCAGGATGACGCTGGCCACGCCGACGAAGCCCAGTTCCTCGCCGATGACGGCGAGCAGGAAGTCGGTGTGGGCCTCGGGCAGGTAGTGCAGTTTCTCGACGCTGGCGCCCAGACCCTGGCCGAACCATTCGCCGCGGCCCAGCGCGATGAGCGAATGCGTCAGCTGGTAGGCCTTGCCCTGCGCATAGGCCGGGTTCCAGGGGTCCAGGTAGGCCAGGATGCGTTCGCGGCGCAGGTCGTCGAAGGCCAGGAACAGCGCCAGCGTGGCCAGCATCACCGCGGCGATGAGGAAGAACATGCGCGCGTTCACCCCGCCCAGGAACAGGATGCCCATGGCGATGGTGGCGATGATCAGGAAGGCGCCCACGTCGGGCTGCTGCAGCAGCAGCGCACCGGCCACGGCCACGGCCACCACCATCGGGGTCACGGCGCGGAAGAAGCTGTCGCGCGTGTCCATGCGCCGCACCATGTAGTTCGCGGCATACATCGCGATCGCCAGCTTGGCCAGTTCGCTGGGCTGGAAGTTCATCCCGCCCAGGGGGATCCAGCGACGCGAGAAGTTCACCACCTTGCCGAAGAACAGCACCGCCACCAGCAGCAGCAATGCTGCGACGAAGACCCAGGGCGCGTACTTTTCCCAGAAGGCGATGGGAATCTGCAGCGTCACCAGCGCCGCCACCAGGGCGATGCTCAGCGCCAGCACATGGCGCAGCAGGAAGTGGTGCGGCTCGTAGCTGGCGAACTTGGGGCTGTCGGGCAGGGCCACCGAAGCCGAATACACCATCACCACGCCCAGCAGCAGCAGCACGCCCACCACCGCCACCAGGGTCTGGTCGAAAGCCAGCAGGCGCACCGGGCGCGCGCCGCCGACGTCGAAGTGGTCGCGCACGGGCAGCGGACCGCTGCCCTCGCCGCGGCCTGGCCACCTGCGCTTGATGGCCTGCCAGGCCGCCTGCAGCGGGTTCTTCATGCGCGCCATGGCGGCGTTCATGCCGCCTGCCCCTGGTCTGCAGCCAGGGCCTGCACCGCCTGCACGAAGACTTCGGCGCGATGGGCGTAGTTGCGGAACATGTCCAGGCTGGCGCAGGCCGGGCTCAGCAGCACGGCGTCGCCGGGGCGGGCTTGCTCGAAACACCAGGCCACGGCGGCTTCGAGCGTGGCGTGGCGCTGCAGCGGTACTTCGGCCAGGAAGGGCACGATGGCCGCTTCGATGGCCGCCGCGTCGCGGCCCAGCGTGGCCACGGCGCGGGCGTGTTGCTGCAGCGGCGCGGCCAGCGCTGCGAAGTCCTGCCCCTTGCCGTCGCCGCCCAGGATGACGGCCAGCCGGGCCGGCGCCTTGTCGGCACCCAGCCCCAGCAGCGCGGCCACGGTGGCGCCGACATTGGTGCCCTTGCTGTCGTCGAAGGCCTCGACCTCGGCCACCGTGCCCACCCACTGCACGCGGTGCGGCTCGCCCGCGTAGTCGCGCAGCGCGTGCAGCATGGGCGCCAGGGCGCAGCCGATGGCGCTGGCAAGGGCCAGCGCGGCCAGCGCGTTGGCCGCGTTGTGGCGGCCGCGCACACGCAAGGCGTCGGCAGGCATCAGGCGCTGCAGGTGGATCTCGACCTCTTCGTCCTTCCTGCGTTTCACGGTTTCGTCGGCCGGCGCGGCGCGCACCAGCCAGGCCATGCCGTTTTCGACCACGAGCCCGAAATCACCCGCGGCGCGTGGCGCGTCCAGGCCGAAGTGCAGCACCGGGCGCTCGGGCACGCGGTCCTTGAGCTTGACCTTGCCGGCGGGTGCCTGCGGCTGCGCCGCGGCAACCAGGGCCATCACGGCAGCGTCGTCGCGGTTGGCCACCATCAGCGTGCGCGGCACCGTGCCGCTGGGCGCCACGCCGAAGATGCGGCCCTTGGCGGCAGCATAGGCCGGCAGGCTGCCGTGCCAGTCCAGATGATCCTGGCTGATGTTCAGCACGGTGGCGGCGTCGGGCTCGAAGCCGCTGGAAGGGTTCAGGCCGAAGCCGCCGCCTTCGAGCTGGAAGCTGCTGAGTTCGAGCACCCACACCTCGGGCAGCGGGTGGTCGTCGTCTTCGGCGGCCAGCGCCGCAGCCAGCGTGTCCAGCAGCGTGGGGCCGATGTTGCCCGCGGTGGCCACGCGGCGGCCGGTGCGGGCCACCAGCAAGGCGGTCATCGCCGTGGTCGTGGTCTTGCCGTTGGTGCCGGTGATGGCCAGCACGCGCGGCGCATAGTCGCGCTGGGCGCGCAGGTCCTGCAGCGCGCGGGCGAAGAGGTCCAGTTCGCCCAGCACGGCAATCGCCGTGGCCCGGGCTTCCTGCAGCAGCGGGGCGATACGAGGGTCGCCCGGTGCCAGGCCCGGGCTCTTCAGCACCAGTTGCACGCCGGTCAGGCTGTCGACAGGCAGTTCACCGGTGATCACCTGCACGGCAGGCATCTCGGCCTGCAGCGCCGCGGCCCGCGGCGGCTGCGCGCGCGAATCCCACACCGTCACGTGGCCGCCATGCGCGACACACCAGCGTGCCATGGCCAGGCCGCTGTCGCCCAGGCCGAGCACGAGGATGTGGAGGTCGCGCAGGAACTGCATGCTCATCGCAGCTTCAGGCTGGCCAGGCCCACCAGGCACAGCAGCATGGTGATGATCCAGAAGCGCACCACGACCTGGGTCTCGGTCCAGCCCTTCTTCTCGAAGTGGTGATGCAGCGGCGCCATCAGGAAGACGCGACGGCCCACGCCGTAGCGTTTCTTGGTGTACTTGAACCAGCTCACCTGGATCATCACTGACAGCGCCTCGGCCACGAAGATGCCGCCCATGATGCCCAGCACGATCTCCTGCCGCGTGATCACCGCGATGGTGCCCAGCGCCCCGCCCAGCGCCAACGCGCCGACGTCGCCCATGAACACCTGCGCCGGGTTGGCGTTGAACCACAGGAAGGCCAGGCCGGCTCCGGCCATGGCGGCGCAGAACACCAGCAATTCACCGGCGCCCGGGATGTGCGGGAACAGCAGGTAGCGGCTGAACACCGCATTGCCGGTGATGTAGGCAAAGATGCCCAGTGCGCTGCCCACCATCACTACCGGCATGATGGCCAGGCCGTCCAGCCCGTCGGTGAAGTTCACCGCGTTGCTGGCGCCGACGATGACGAACCAGGTCAGGAAGATGAAGCCGAACACGCCCAGCGGATAGCTGACGGTCTTGAAGAACGGCACCATCAGGTCGGCCTGCGGCGGCAGGCCGGTGGAAAAGCCGCTGCTCACCCAGCGGAAGAACAGTTCGGCGGTGCGCAGCGCATTGGTCTCGCTGACGCTGAAGGCCAGGTACAGCGCGGCAATCAGGCCGATCAGGGTCTGCCAGAAGAACTTCTCGCGGCTGCGCATGCCTTCGGGGTCCTTGCGCACGACCTTGCGGTAGTCGTCGGTCCAGCCCACGGCGCCGAAGCCGAAGGTGACGAGCATCACCACCCAGACGAAGCGGTTGCTCCAGTCGAACCACAGCAGCGTGGACACGCCGATGCCGATCAGCACCAGTACCCCGCCCATCGTGGGCGTGCCGCGTTTTCCCAGATGGGCCTGCACGCCATATTCGCGGATGGGCTGGCCGATCTTCATTTCGGTGAGCTTGCGGATGACCCAGGGCCCGAAGGCCAGGCCGATGAGCAGCGCCGTCATCGCCGCCAGCACGGCGCGAAAGGTCAGGTACTGGAACACGCGCAAGAAACCCAGATCTTCCGGGTACAGCATCAGCAGCCACTGTGTCAGGCTAAGCAGCATGCCTGGCCTCCTGCGTTTTCAGGGCGTGCACGACCTGTTCCATCTTCATGAAGCGCGAGCCCTTGACGACGATGGACGCCGCTGCCGGACCCTGGGGCAGCGCGGACAGCATGTCGGCCACGCTGGCGAAGTGGCGCTGGGCACCGGCATGCGCGCACAAGGGGCCGGCGGCCCAGACGGTGTCGATGCCGCTGGCCCGGGCATGTTCGCCCACCTCGGCATGGAACTGCGGGCCCTGCGTGCCGACCTCGCCCATGTCGCCCAGCAGCAGCCAGCGCGGGCCGGGCAGGCTGGCCAGCAGGTCGATGGCAGCGCGCACGGAATCGGGGTTGGCGTTGTAGCTGTCGTCGATCAGGGTGACGGCCTGGCCGCCACGCTGCAGCGACAGGGCCTGCGAACGCCCGGCCACGGGCCTGAACGCCGCCAGGCCCAGGGCCACCGCGCGCAGCGGCGCACCGGCAGCCAGCGCGCAGGCCGCAGCAGCCGCGGCGTTGGCGACGTTGTGGCGGCCGGCCAGCGCCAGCGTGGTGTCGGCGCCGCCACCAGGGGTGTACAGCTGCAACACCCAGGCGGCGTCGCGGGGCTGCCAATGCGCGTCGGCGTGCACGTGCTGGGCCGCAGCGTCGGGGTCGGCCTGCAGCCCGAAGGTCCAGATCGCGCGCCCTTCGGCCAGTTCGCGCCACAGCGGCAGGTGCACATCGCCCGCCGGCAGCACGGCCGTGCCCTGGGCTGGCAGGGCCGCGATAACGCTGCCGTTCTCGCGCGCCACGGCCTCGACGCTGGCCATGAACTCCTGGTGCTCGCGCTGGGCGTTGTTGACCAGGGCCACGGTGGGCCGGGCCATGGCCGCCAGCAGGGCAATTTCGCCCGGGTGGTTCATGCCCAGTTCGAGCACCGCCGCCTGGTGCGCATGGCTGCCTTCCGGGCGCAGCCGCAGCAGCGTCAGCGGCACGCCGATGTGGTTGTTGAAGTTGCCGGCGGTGGCCAGGGCAGCGTCGCCCACCCAGGCCTGGAAGATGGCCGCCACCATCTGCGTGACCGTGGTCTTGCCGTTGCTGCCCGTCACCGTCACCAGCGGGCCGGCATAACGCAGCCGCCAGGCGGTGGCCAGCTGCTGCAGCGCGGCCAGGGTGTCGGGCACCTGAAGGCAGGGCAGCGCGGTACCTTCGGGCACATGGTCGACCAGGGCCGCCACGGCGCCGGCGGCCGCGGCCTGGGCGATGAAGCCGTGGGCGTCGAAACGCTCGCCGCGCAGCGCCACGAACAGGTCGCCGGGCTGCAGGCTGCGGCTGTCGGTGTGAACCCGCGTGAAGCGCAGGTCGGCTGCGCCTGCAGCAGCATGCAGCTGGCTGCCGGGCAGCAGTGTCTTGGCCTGGGCCAGGCTCATCATGCTGCGGCTCCCTGCTGGGCGCGCAACAGCAGCGCAGCCTGAGCAACGTCCAGGTCGGAAAAAGGGCGCTTGCTGCCGGCGATGTCCTGGTAGTTCTCGTGGCCCTTGCCGGCCAGCAGCAGCACGTCCCCGCGCCGGGCCTCGGCCACGCTGCGGGCGATGGCCTCGGCCCTGTCGGCCAGCACCAGCGCTGCGCCCGGGCGCTGCAGGCCGGCGGCGATCTGCGCCAGGATGGACTGCGGATCTTCCAAGCGCGGGTTGTCGCTGGTCAGCACCACGGCGTCGGCCTCGCGTTCGGCAATCGCGCCCATCAGCGGGCGCTTGCTGGCGTCGCGATTGCCGCCGCAGCCGAACACGCAGACCAGGCGGCCGCCACGGGCGCGCGCCAAGGGCTGCAGTGCCTGCAGGACTTTCTCCAAGGCGTCGGGGGTATGGGCGTAGTCGACCAGCACTTCGATGTCGCCACGGCCCTTCCCTTGCGCGCGTTGCAGCCGGCCTGGCACTGGTGACAGTGCCTGAAGAGCCGCAGCGGCCTGCGCCAGCGGCAAGCCCAGCGCACGCATTCCGGCGACCACGCCGAGCAGGTTGCTGACGTTGTAGTCGCCGACCAGCGGCGTGGTCACGGTCAGCCGCTCGGGGCCTTCGACCAGGTCGAAGACCAGGCCGCTCGCGTCGTGCCGCAGGTGGCGGGCCTGCAGCCGCGCATTGTTCGCCGCGCTGGCCCGCGACACGGTCCACAGGTCGAGCCCGCTGCCACTCAGTTCGAGCGCCAGCGCCGCACCTTGGGCATCGTCGATGTTCACGACCGCCGCGCGCAGGCCAGGCCAGTCGAACAGGCGGCGTTTGGCCCCCCAGTAGGCGGCCATGTCGCCGTGGTAGTCGAGGTGGTCGCGCGTGAAATTGGTGAACAGCGCCACGCGTATGCATGCGCCGGTCAGCCTGTGGTCGACCAGGCCGATGCTGGAAGCTTCCAGCGCACAGGCCGCCAGGCCCGCGTCCACGAAACCGCGGAAAGCGTCGTGCAGGGTCAGGGCATCGGGGCTGGTCAGGCCGGTGGGCTGCACGCTGCCCAGCGGCGCGGCCGCAGCCAGCGCAGCCGCGGGCGGCTCGCCCACGCCCAGCGTGCCGACCACGCCGCAGCGCCGGCCAAGCTGCGACAGCGCCTGCGCCAGCCACCAGGCGGTGCTGGTCTTGCCATTGGTGCCGGTGACGGCCAGCACCTCGAGCTGGCGGCTGGGCTGGCCGTGGAACAGGTCGGCCACGACGCCCGCGGCGGCCTTCAGGCCGGGCAGCGAGGCCACGCGCGGGTCGCCGGCGGCTTCACCCAGCAGCGGTGCGGCGCCGTCGGCCTCGACCAGGCAGGCCACGGCGCCGGCGGCCAGGGCTGACCCCACGTGACGGCGGCCGTCGTGGGCTTGACCGGGCCAGGCCAGGAAGGCGTCGCCCGCCCGCAGCGCGCGGCTGTCGGCACGCAGCGTGCCCCGCCGCGGCAGGGCGCGTGCGGCCAGCCAGTCGGCGGCTTGGGTGGGCGTGGCCAGGGCTTGCATCGCGCTCAGATGCTTTCCTGCTCGGCCGCCACCGGGGCGGTGGTGATCTGCGGCTTGACGGCGATGTCGGGCGCCACGTTCATCATGCGCAGGGTCTGCTGCACCACCTGGCTGAACACCGGTGCAGCCACCGCGCCACCGAAGTACTGGCCCTTGCTGGGCTCGTCGACCATCACCGCCACCACGATGCGCGGCTGGCTGATGGGTGCCAGGCCCACGAACCAGCTGCGGTACTTGGTGGTGTAAGTCTTGCCCACCTGCTTGCGCGCCGTGCCGGTCTTGCCGCCGACCGAATAGCCGATGGCCTGGGCCTGCGGCCCGGTGCCGCCGGGGCCGGCGGCCAGGCGCAGCATCTCGCGCACGTCCTGCGCAGTCTTGGCCGACATCACGCGCTGGCCGGCCACGTGGGGCGCATCGGCCGGCCGCGCCAGCAGCGTCACGGGGATGAGTTCGCCGTCGCGCGCGAACACGGTGTAGGCCCGGGCCAGCTGGAACAGGCTGGCCGACAGGCCGTAGCCATAGCTCATCGTCGCCTGCTCGACCGGGCGCCAGGTCTTGTACGGCCGCAGCCGGCCGGTGACGACACCCGGGAAGTCGAGCTGCGGCTTCTGGCCCAGGCCGATCTGGGTGTACAGCTCCCACATTTCGCGCGCGGGCATCTGCATGGCCATCTTCACCGTGCCCACGTTGCTGGACTTCTGGATGACCTCCGACACGCTGAGCACGCCGTGCGGGTGGGCGTCGCGGATGGTGCTGCCGGTGATGGTGATGCGGCCAGGCGCGGTGTCGATCGGGGTCTGCGGCGTGACGCGCCTGGTTTCGATGGCCAGGGCCGCGGTGAAGGGCTTCATCGTCGAGCCGGGCTCGAAGGTGTCGGTCAGCGCCAGGTTGCGCAAAGGCCGCTTCTTGTTGCCCGGGCGCACGCCGGGGTCGTAGCTGGGGTAGTTGGCCAGGGCCAGCACTTCGCCGGTCAGCACGTCCAGCACGACGACGCTGCCGCTGAGCGCGCCATGCTCCTTGACCGCGTCGCGCAGGCGCTGGTAGGCGAAGAACTGCACCTTCGAGTCGATCGACAGGGTGATGTCGTTGCCGTTCTGCGGCTCGACCGGCTCGCCGATGTCTTCGACGACCCGACCCAGGCGGTCACGCACCACGGTGCGCTGGCCACCGCGGCCGTCCAGTTCTTCCTGAAAGCGCTTTTCGATGCCTTCCAGCCCACGGCGGTTGTCGATGTCGGTGAAGCCCACCACGTGCGCTGCAGCTTCGCCTTCCGGATAGCGACGCTGGTATTCGCGGATCGACTGCACCCCCTTGATGTTGAGCGCGGCCACGCGCTGCCAGGTGGCTTCCTCGACGTGGCGGCGCAGCGTGACGGTGCCGGTGGCGCCGTCCATGCGCTCGGCCAGCACCGCCGGCGCCATGCCCAGTGCCTGCGCCAGCGCCTTGCGCTGCTGCACGTCAGCGCTGAAGGTCTTGGCATCGACCTGCACCGAAGGCATGGCCACGTTGGTGGCCAGGGCCAGGCCATTGCGGTCGAGGATGCGGCCGCGGCTGGCCGGCAGCACCTGCTTGTGCACGAAGCGCTTTGCCCCCTGGTCCTGGTAGAAGTCGGTGGCCCAGAGCTGCACATACATCGCCCGACCCAGCAGCACGGCGAAAGCGATGCCCACCAGCACGACGACGAAACGCGAACGCCAGGGCGGTGTCTTGCTGGCCAGCAACGGGCTGGTGGCGTAGTTGACGCTGCGCACGCTGGTGGCCGGGGCGCTGGACTTGGGTCGGCTCATCGCTTCACTCCTGCAGCTGCGGCGGTGGTGACCTGTGGCGGTGTCATCACCGGGTCTTCGACACGCTCGGTCACGGCCGGCGTGGCGGTGCGCATGCGCAGCTTCTCGCGCGCCACCCTCTCAACGCGCAGGTGGGTGGCCTGGGCCTGGGCTTCGGCGTCCAGGCGCTTGAACTCGGCATCGAGCCTGCGTTGGTCGACGCGAGCACTGTCGAGTGCCGCAAACACCCGACGCGATTCGTAACTGGTGTTCACCAGCAGCAGGCTGCTGGCCACCAGGGCCGCCAGCAGCAAGGCAAGCAGCTTGCCGTTCATCGCCGCGCCTCCTGCACGCCCTGGGCATGCGGTACGGCAGTGCGTTCGGCCACGCGCAGCACGGCCGAACGTGAGCGCGGGTTGGCGCGCACCTCGCCGACGTCGGGCTTGACACGGGCGATGGCCTGCAGCTTCAAGGGCTGGGCCGGCGCGAACGGCGCGCGCCGGTCATAGGTTTCCTTGCCGTGGCGGGCAATGAAGGTCTTGACGATGCGGTCTTCCAGCGAATGGAAGGCGATCACGACCAGACGCCCGCCCGGGGCGAGCAGGGCCAGTGCGGCGTCTAGGCCCTGTTCGAGCGCTTCAAGCTCTGCGTTGACGTGAATCCGAAGAGCCTGAAATGTGCGCGTTGCAGGATCCTGGCCCGGCTCGCGGGACTTGACGGCGCCAGCCACGAGCGTGGCCAGTTCCCCAGTGGTTCGCACGGGCGCCCCGCCTTCGCGGCGAGCGACAAGCGCCTTTGCAATCTGCACAGCAAACCGTTCTTCGCCATAGTCACGAATCACCTCTGCGATCTGCCGCTCTGGGGCATGGGCCAGGAAGTCGGCCGCGGTCTCGCCGCGGGTGGTGTCCATGCGCATGTCCAGCGGCGCGTCGAAGCGGAAGCTGAACCCGCGCACGGGGTTGTCGATCTGCGGGCTGCTGACGCCCAGGTCGAGCAGCACGCCGTCGACCCGGGCAATGCCCAGTGCCGCCAGTTCGGCGGCCATGTCGCCGAAACTGGCGTGGCACAGAGCCAGGCGCGGATCCTCAGCGGCCAGGGCTCGGGCTTCGGCGATGGCTTCGGGGTCCTTGTCGAAGGCCACCAGGCGGCCCTGCGGGGTCAGCGCAGCGAGGATGGCGCGGGCGTGTCCGCCGCGGCCGAAAGTGCCGTCGACATAGAGCCCCTCGGGATGCTGCACGAGCGCTTCCACGGCTTGCGCCAGCAGCACCGTGGTGTGCCCGAACGCGGGTCCCGGCCCTGTCATCTCACCACCAGGTTGCGAACGGGTTCCGGCCGGCCGGCGGCGATGGCTGCCACTTCGCGCGCGTCGTAGCGGGCGCTGTCCCACAATTCGAAGTTCGAGCCCACACCCATGAACTTCACGTCCTTTTCCAGGCAGGCCCACTGGCGCAGTTCCGGCGGGATGAGCACGCGCGAACCGCTGTCGATCTCGACGTCGGTGGCCGAGCCGATGTACAGCCGGCGCCAGGCGTCGTATTCCACCGACAGGTTCACCAGTTCGGCCTCGAAGGTCTCCCAGACCGGCAGCGGAAACAGCGACAGACAGCCGTCGGGGTTCTTCGCAATGATCATCTTCCCCTGGCAGATGGCCAGCAGCACGTCGCGATGGCGCGCCGGGACGACGATGCGCCCCTTCGTGTCCAACGTCAGTACCGGACCACCCCGGAAGACCAAATTACCCACTTTTCAGCTCGCCCGACCCATTTTTTCCCACCAACGGGACTGTACCCGGCCGGACAGGGGGGGTCAACGCGTGGGACTGGGTAAAACATCAGTCGAATCAACGACTTACGAGCCAGACTTGTGGCTGGCTCCAAGTCCAGAAAAGCCTTTCGAATGAACGACTTGGCGTTTGCATTGAAAGTGCTTTGTGACGCCGGTCGTCGTTCGTTCGACCACCCCTAGGCTCGAAAAAAGTTTCAGATCGAGACCATGCTGGACAACGACCCGCTGTGGAAACTGCGCCATGCCCTGGCCGGGCTCGCGCTGGCGCTGATCGCGTCGGTCCTGCTGGCCGCGATGCTGGGCGCCTTCGTGGGCGACCTGTTTGGCGACAGTTATCACCGCCGCGTGGCCATCTACGCCGGGCTGCTGGTGTACGTGTTGATTGGCGCCGGGGTGCTGTTCGTGAAGGTGGCGCAGCACGAGAAACGGCCGCTGACGCCTGGGCGAGTGCTTTTGTGGACAGCCAGCCTCTGGGCCTGGCCCCTGCTCTTGGCTGGGCGGCGCTGAAAGACCAGAGCGCAGATCAAACGGTCAGCGGGCGCTTACTGCGACTGGAGGATCCGCCTGCCTGCTGCGTTCTGCACCGGGCGCGCGTTCATCGGATAGAGCCGCGAGAAGATGTCGATCTGGTCTGGCGACGCCGTCACCGGCTCGCGCATCACCACCCACTGCACGCCTTCGGAACAGGGCGGCGTCGTCAGCGAACCCATGTAGGTGTAGTAGCGGCGGTCGGTGGGCAGCAGTTCGCTCGGGTCCAGCTGCACCCGGGCGCGCACGTCCTGGTGTTTTTCCAGCGGCAGGTTGTTCCACACGGTCTGCACCACCGGCTGCGCCGCACCCTTGCCCAGCAGCACGCCCACCACGGCCATGCGGCCTTCGGGGTCCTTGTGCACCAGGTGCACCGACATGTCGAACTGGCGCCCGTCGATGCGCTCTTCCGAGGGGCGGTGGAAATGGAACTGCTGCAGCTCGTAGCGGCGCCCGCCGATTTCCATGCTGTTGCCCGGGGCCATGTTCACCTGCACGGTGTGGCCGTTGTCGATGACGGAAAAGCCGCTGGGCTGGTAGCGGAACTGGATGGGTTCCAGGTCGACGGCGATGCCCTCGCGGATATCGATCGGGCTCTGGCGTTCGCCGCGGGCGCAGGCCGAGAACTCCGGACGAATGCCGCCCCAGGCCTGGGGACCCACTTCGCCGCTGTAGGACCAGTGCACGCTGCCCTTGCTGCTGCCATGGCTGCCGGTCTGGGATGCGTTGGCCGCCGGCGCTGCAGCGCGGGGCCGCGGCGCCGCCGGGCGCGGGCGCATCAGCACCTCGGGCGCCACCACGCTTTCGGCTGGAGGCACGTTGACGACCTGCAGATTGGCGCCACCGCCTGCACCACCGGCCACGGCCTTGCCAGCCGCCAGGCGGCCAGCCAGCCTGGCGCGCAGCTGTTCGACGGGATCGACGGCAGCTGCGGCCGAAGCCGGCAGCCGTTCCCTGGCGGCTGCTTCGGGCTTGGCGGCGCTGGCCCGCGCAGGCCGGGTGGTCGCGCCGTCGCCAGAAGCGGCGCCGGCCGCATGGCCAGCGCCAGCGGCCACCAGGGCCAGGCAGGCGAACAGGGCGGCAGTGGGTCGTGACAGGGGTGGCAGTTGGCTCATGGCAAGGCAGGCCCATCCAGGCGAATTGCCTTGCATATCGGCCAGACGCCACCTGCGCTTGAGCGCTCTTACCCCACTGACCCTGCGGACTCCACCTGCAGCTGCGGCTTCACCCACACCCAGGCAACGATGCCGATGCCCATCAAGCCCAGCGAAGCCCAGGCCAGGGCCAGGGCCGAATGCATCACCAGCGGCGCCAGTGCGCCCGCCACCATGGCATTGGCCAGGCTGCCGATGCAGGCCTGCACCGAAGAAGCCATGCCGCGACGCTCGGGCACCAGGTCCAGCACCATCAGGGTGACGACCGGCACCATCAGCGACCAGCCGAAGGCAAAGATCGCCACCGGCCACATCGACCACCACACGGCCGGCTCGAAGAAGAAGTTCAGCGCCACGTTCAGCACCGACACCAGCAGCATGATGACGAAGCCGTGGCGGATCTGGTGCCGCGGCTTGATGCGCCCGGCCAGCCGGCCCGACAGCCAGGCCCCGGCCATGATGCCGCCGATGGTCAGGCAGAAGAACCAGAAGAACTCGGTCGGACCCAGCCCGAGGTGCTCGCCCAGGAAGACGGGGGCCGAAAGCACGTACAGAAACATGCCGTTGAAAGGCACGCCGCTGGCCAGCACCAGGGCCATGAAGCGCGGGCTCCTGACCATCTGCCAGTAGCCGCGCATCAGGTGGCCGGCTTCGAAAGGCTGGCGGGCGGGCGCGTCCAGTGTCTCGGGCAACCAGCGCCAGTTCGCCAGGAACAACGCCAGGCCGATGGCAGCCAGGAACCAGAAGATCACGTGCCAGTCGGCATGCACGAACAGGAAGCCACCGACCATCGGCGCCACCGCCGGCGCGATGCCGAAATAGATGGTCACCTGCGACATCACGCGCTGGGCGTCGGCCGGCGGAAACATGTCGCGGATGATGGCGCGCGAAACCACCATGCCTGCCCCGGCGCTCATGCCCTGCACTGCGCGCCAGAACACCAGCTGGCCGATGGTGTCGGCCAGCGCACAGCCCACCGAAGCCGCGGTGAACGCCGCCATGCCGCCCAGCACGATGGGACGCCGACCCAGGCTGTCGGACAAGGCACCGTGGAAAAGGTTCATGAGCGCGAAGCCGAACAGGTAGCTCGACAGCGTCTGCTGCATCTGCACCGGCGTGGCGCCCACCGACTGGGCGATGCCGGAAAAGGCCGGCAAGTAGGTGTCGATGGAAAACGGCCCCAGCATGCCCAGGCAGGCCAGCAAAAAGGCCAGCGTCCAGCGGGGTCCGGGCCAGAGCGAGGCGGCGTTGGGGTTCATGAACAGGGGAAACCCTGAAGTCTAGGTGTGATGGCCTTGAGGTGCTTCAATACAAGGATGAAGACCTTCACTCCCCGCCGCCGCTTTCTGTGCACCACCCTGGCGGCTGGCACAGCCGCCGCACTGGCACTGCCGGCGCTGGCTTCATCGCGCCGCAGCATGCCGGCAATGACCGAGGGCCCCTTCTACCCGCCACGCGCCTGGCGTGAACGCTGGGACGACTGGGACGCCGACCTGAGCCGGGTGCAGCGCGGCGGGCAGGTGCTGACCGCGAGAGGCGAAGCCCTGGGCATCGAGGCCAGCGTGGCTGACACGAACGGTCGCATCATCGACAACGCCGAGGTCGAGATCTGGCAATGCGATGCGACAGCGACCTACCACCACCCCAACGTCAAGCAGACGCCTGGACAGTTCGACCCCGGCTTCCAGGGTTTCGGCGCGGCGCGAAGTGCTGCCGACGGCACGGTGCGCTTTCGCACCATCAAGCCGGTGCCCTACCCGGGCCGCACGCCCCACATCCATCTGCTGCTGCGGCATGCCAGCTTCGGCAAGCTGGTCACGCAGCTGTTCGTCGCCGGAGACCCCGGCAACGAGGGCGACTTCCTCTGGAGGCGGGTTCGCGACGACCTGCGCAGCACGCTGACCATGCAGCTGCAGGCGGCACCCGCCGACAGCGGCTTGCGCTGGCAGGCACGCCATACGCTCGTGGTACCGGCCTGAAGAAGCGGGGCCCAACGCTCATCGCATCCGCTGCCCCCGCTGGGCGCGCCCAGCGCCTTCGGGCAGCCGGCCGCATTCTGCAAAAAATGTGAAGCAGGCCGATAGGCCGGATTCTGTGCAACGCCCTGCCTTGCGGCAGTTCGCCGTGACCGCCATTCCTCTGGGCCGGTGATCGCTCGACCGGCTCGGTGCCACCTACCCGCCAGCTCCGCGGGCCGCATCAACGCTGGCCTACTTGGTGTTGCTGCACGTAGAGATTGCCCGTTTCACCCGCTGCGAGGCTTCGCCCCGCAGCGGGTGCTGCGAGGTTCGGGCTTGCGCCCGAGGATCCCTCGGCTTGCGCCTCGGTCTCCCAGCGGCTTGCGCCGCTGCCTCACAGACCACCCGTCACAGGAGCCCCCCCAACGACTCGTCTCTGTTGCTCTGATCCTCACCTTGCGGTGGGCAGCCGTTAGCTGCTACGCCGCCCTGTGCAGTCCGGACCTTCCTCCAGTGCCGTGTTTCCACGATCGCACCAGCGGCGGTCTGGCCTGCTTCACACCGCGCATTATCCCCGGCATGGCGCTTGCGTCTTTTGGCGAGTAGCCAGCGCCGCACCGCCGGGTTAAAACCTGGCACTGGCAAAGGGGCGCGAAGCGCATGGACCTGACTCCTCGTGTTCGGCCGGCCTTTGCGGCCGCACGATCTGACTATTGAAGGGGCGCGAAGCGCATGGACCTGACTCCTCGTGAAAAAGACAAGCTCCTCATCTTCACAGCCGCGCTGCTGGCCGAACGCCGCAAGGCGCGCGGGCTGAAGCTGAACGTGCCGGAATCGATCGCGATGATCAGCGCCGCCATCATGGAAGGCGCCCGCGACGGCAAGACCGTGGCGCAGCTGATGGGCGAAGGCAAGACCGTGCTGAGCCGCGCCGATGTGATGGACGGCGTTCCGGAAATCGTCAGCGAGATCCAGATCGAAGCCACCTTCCCCGACGGCACCAAGCTCGTCACCGTACACCAACCGATTGCCTGAGGCCCCAACCCCATGACACGCACCCTGCTTGCCGGCCTGCCCCTGCTGGCCGCCACGCTGGCCCAGGCCCACCCCGGCCATGGCCTGCCCGGCCCTTCGCACTGGCACGCCACCGACGTGCTGGGCTACGTGATCTTGGCCGCGGCAGCCGGTGCCGTGGCCTGGTGGCTTCGCCGCAAGTAAGGAACTGCCTGATGATCCCCGGCGAACTGCTCATCGACGACGGCGAACACGAACTCAACCTCGGCCGGCCCACGCTGACCCTGCTGGTGGCCAACACCGGCGACCGGCCGATCCAGGTCGGTTCGCACTACCACTTCGCGGAAACCAATGCCGCGCTGCACTTCGACCGCCAGGCCGCCCGCGGCATGCGGCTGAACATCGCCAGCGGCACGGCCGTGCGCTTCGAACCCGGCCAGGAACGCACGGTCACGCTCGTGGCCTACGGCGGGCTGCGCCAGGTCTGGGGCTTCCGCGGCCTGACGAACGGGAAGGTATGACATGAGCCGAACCATTGGCAGGCGCGCCTATGCCGAGATGTACGGCCCCACCGTCGGCGACCGCCTGCGGCTGGCCGACACCGGCCTCGTCATCGAAGTCGAGAGAGACTTCACCCTGAATGCCGGAAGCTACGGCGAAGAAGTGAAGTTCGGCGGTGGCAAGACCATCCGTGACGGCATGGGCCAGAGCCAGATCGTCAATGGCCCGGGCCACGGTGAAGCCGCCGACTGCGTCATCACGAACGCGTTGATCGTCGACCACTGGGGCATCGTCAAGGCCGACATCGGCATCAAGGGTTGCCGCATCGCCGCCATCGGCAAGGCCGGCAACCCCGACGTGCAGCCGGGCGTGGACATCGTCATCGGCCCGGGCACCGAGATCATTGCCGGCGAAGGCATGATCGTCACCGCCGGCGGCATCGACAGCCACATCCACTTCATCTGCCCGCAGCAGATCGACGAGGCGCTGACGAGCGGCATCACCACCATGCTGGGCGGCGGCACCGGCCCGGCCACGGGCACCTTCGCCACCACCTGCACGCCTGGCCCCGAGAACATCCACCGCATGCTGATGGCCGCCGAGGCCTTCCCGATGAACCTAGGCTTCCTGGGCAAGGGCAATGCGTCGCGGCCCGACGCGCTGAGCCAGCAGATCGCCGCCGGTGCCATCGGCCTGAAGCTCCACGAGGACTGGGGCACGACGCCGGCGGCGATCAGCAACTGCCTGGACATCGCCGAGGTCACCGACACGCAGGTCAGCATCCACAGCGATACGCTGAACGAAAGCGGCTTCGTCGAGGACACCATCGCGGCCACGCGCGGCCGCACGCTCTGCGCCTTCCACACCGAGGGCGCCGGCGGCGGGCATGCGCCCGACATCCTGAAGGTGGTGGGCGAAGCCAACTTCCTGCCCAGCAGCACCAACCCGACGATGCCCTACACCGCCAACACGGTGGACGAGCACCTGGACATGCTGATGGTCTGCCACCACCTCGACGCATCGATCGCCGAG
>LNET01000036.1 GCA_001464055.1 Burkholderiales bacterium Ga0077543 | reverse complement strand
CATTGCGGCACAAACTCAGCTACATACTGATCGCACGCCTCGGGCAGTGCCCCTGCTGCGGCAGGGCAAGCGCAAAGCTGCTCTTGTGACACAGTAAGATTAGGGCAACGCTGATCAAGTCCCCCTTCTGGCACGCGGCATGCATCGGTTTCAGGCATGAAGCAACAGACGCTCGCCGTAGCCATGGACCACAACGCTCAGTACGAGAAGTTTCGTAAGCCCACGCGTCGGGACACGTTCCTGGCGAGGATGGAAGCCTTGGTGCCCTGGTCTTCACTGTGCAGCGTGATCGAGCCGCACTACCCCAAGGCTGGCAAGGGCAGGCCGCCCGTCGGCCTGGAGCGCATGCTGCGCATGTACTTCGTGCAGCACTGGTTCAACCTGGCTGACGAGGCCTGTGAAGACGCCTTGCTGGACAGCCCGGCGCTGCGTCGCTTCGTGGGTATCGACCTGGGCCGCGAGCGCCTGCCGGACGCCACGACGCTGTTGAAGTTTCGCCGCCTACTTGAAGACAACAAGCTGGGCGAGGCGCTGTTTGCCATGGTCGGCGAAGTGCTCCAGGCCAGTGGCCTGAAGGTCGGCACTGGCACGATCGTGGACGCCACCATCATCGCCGCGCCCAGCTCCACCAAGAACGCCAGCCGCACCCGCGACCCGGAGATGCATCAGACCAAGAAGGGCAACCAGTGGCACCACGGCATGAAGCTGCACATCGGCGTGGACAAGGACACCGGGCTGACCCACAGCGCAGTGGTGACGGCGGCCAACGTCCATGACAAGCACCCGCTGCCGCAACTGCTGCATGGGCAGGAGGAAGAGGTCTACGGCGACAGCGCTTACGCCAGCCAGCAAGAGCTGATGGCATCGAAGGCGCCCAACGCGCGCGACATGACCAACCAGCGCGTGCGCGAAGGCGGGCCTGGCGCGGAGATCGCGCAGCTGCTCAACAAAAGCAAGTCACGCGTGCGTTCGCGGGTGGAGCATGTTTTCGCCGTCGTCAAGCGGCTGTGGGGGTTCAGCAAGGTTCGCTATCGCGGGCTGGCCAAGAACGCCACTCGGGCATTTGTGGCGCTCGGGCTGGCCAACATCTTCATGGCGCGGCGCTTCCTGAATGGATGAGTGCGCCTGAATGGCGCGCGGCAGCAGCCGCTGCGTCCTGGATCGATACGAAACGGCCTGAAAACGGCCCGACTCAGTCATCGTTCCCACCATGCGGCATCAACGGCGCGGGGCTGCGTGAATTCGACCAGTTCTTCAGCGTTGCCTTAGCTCGAACGTTCGGCCTCACAAACCAGCGCCTCAGCAGTCGTAGCTCTTGGGCTACACTTGCCACATGCGTGTCAAGAAGACAGACGAGTACCGGGAGTGGCTGGACCGCCTGCGAGATCAGGCCGGTCGCGCTCGCATCCTTGTGCGAGTTGATCGTCTTATTCACGGGAATCCCGGCGATCACCGGAACCTACAAGGCGGAGTGTCTGAGCTCAAGATCGACTTCGGGCCTGGCTATCGCGTCTACTACACGCAGCGAGGCGATCATCTGCTCTTGCTGCTCATCGGCGGTGACAAGTCCAGCCAGGCCAAGGACATTGCCAAAGCTCAGCAGTTGGCGAAGGACTTTGAGGAGTGAAGCTATGACTCAGGCAACTCGAAAGAAGGCGACGAAGGTCAAGACGTCCAGCTATGACGTCGCCGAGCATCTGCGAACGCCAGAAGAGATGGCCGCCTACCTTGACGCATGGCTCGAGGAAGCGCCCGACGACATCTCTGGCATCGCGCGTGCACTCGGTGACATCGCGCGTGCCAAGGGCATGTCTCAGGTCGCCAAGGATGCCGGACTTAGCCGAGAAAGCCTGTACCGCGCACTCAGCGCCGATGGAAACCCAAGCTTCGCAACTGTGATCAAGGTCGCCCGTGCGCTGGGTGTGCGACTCCACGCTCAAGCAGCATAGCCCGCGAGTGAGGCCGAACCCCTCGCTCAAGCTGACCCGCTACGGCAGGCACTGTAAGCCCGGCCTGAGCCACTCGTACTATCGTCTCAGTCCGGGCTTACAGTACCTGCCTCCGCGGGCAGCTTAGCTCGAACGTTAGGCGTCGGAATAAGACCGGTGTGCGCGCCTCCGCTAAAGTCACGGCATGGCACCAACAATCGCCCGCGACGGCCAGTTCCGCCTGTTCTTCTTCTCGCGAGAGGAACCGCGCATCCATGTCCACGTGGCACACCCCGATGGGGAGGCGAAGTTCTGGATGACGCCGGACGTACACTTGGCTGTGAACATGGGGCTGTCGCCCACTCAACTACGGCAAGCGCAGGCCGTCGTCCTCGCGCACCAGCAGGAGATCGAAGATGCTTGGCAGCGCCACTTTGGAAGCTGAGGTGACAAACATCTCAGCACATGGGTTCTGGCTGCTACTGGGGTCCGAGGAACTGCCGGTTCCCTACTCCAAGTTCCCGTGGTTCAAGAAAGCCACCGTCGAACAGATCCTGACAGTCCAGCGCCCGACAGAGAATCATCTGTACTGGCCTCAGCTCGACGTGGATCTGTCGGTCGAGTCGATCCGCAGCCCAGAAGCGTTTCCCCTGCTGTCACGCACCGACGCCTAACCCCTCGGTCAAGCGAAGCGCCAACGGCAGGCCACCAGGGCCCGGGTTGGGGTACGCGGTACATTGTCCCAACCCGGGCCCTGGCGTCCTGCCGTTGTCGCCCGCTTACCTCGAACGTTAGGCGTCACGACCATGCTCATGCTTCGCTTCGCCGCAATCGTAATGTCGGTGCAACTATTGACACAGACGTCATCGATCGCTGCAAGCCACGGCGAATCAGAGCTGCTAAGAAATGTTGTTAACGTCGTTACTGCAATGACTGCTGTAAAGATGACGGAATATAAAGTTCTGCAGATTAAGTCGCGTTGCACGCAAGATGATGGAGTTCAGTCCTCTAAAGTTCGCGAGCTAGCCATTGATCTCGATAGAATGAACACTCGCATGTCAGCACTCCTGCTCCGAACGAGAAGCAGAGCTAGAGCGGTTCTTGGAGAGGAAACAGAACTGGCAAATTATCGTAAGGCTGCTGATGGCAATGACCGTCTACTTGCGATCTTTCATAAGAACAATAAGGTTGCACAAGCGCCCAATTTGCACTCATGCGCTAGTGGCCTCAATCAAAGTATAAATGAGGTGGAAGACCTCCGAGAACTCACAATCGGCATGGAAAAGCAAATACTACGACAGCAGTGACGCCTGGCGGTTTCAAGTCCGAAGTGCAACACCCGGTTCAATGAACTGAGGCCGAAGGCTTTTGAGATCTGGCCAGGGTTTGCGCGAACACCTCCAGCGGGGT
>LNET01000035.1 GCA_001464055.1 Burkholderiales bacterium Ga0077543 | reverse complement strand
CGGCTTGATGTCCAGGTGCAGCATCTTGTGCTGGTGCACGATGCGCAGCCCGCGCAGGATCTCGTCGAACAGACTGCGGATGGTGCTTTCGCGAAAAACCTTGTCGCGCTTCAGGTCGCGCGCGGTGACGATGAAGTCCTGCAGGGTGTCGCCCTGCAGGTAATTCATCACCATGTAGACGGTTTCGTTCTCGCGGAAAAAATTCAGTACGCTGACCACGCTGGGGTGGCTGATTTGCGCGAGACTGCGGCCTTCTTCGAAGAAGCTCTTCAAGCCCAGCCGATACAGTGGCTGCTTGTCGGGCTTGACTCGGGGCGTCAATTCACCCGGCGAACGTTCAGCCAACGATGCAGGAAGATATTCCTTGATGGCCACCAGATGCTGGTTTTCGCCTTCGGCCAGATACACCACGCCAAAGCCGCCGGCGGCCAGTTTCTTGACGATCTGATAACCCCCGACCACGGTGCCCGAGGGCAACGGCGCGGGCTTGGGCTTTGACATAAACGATGATAGAAACGAGGCGCGAACGCGATGGCTGTTTATAGCATGACGGGGTATGCCAGCGCCTCGACCGAGGCCCTGCCAGGAACCCCGCAAATCACGATAGAAGCCCGTTCGGTCAACGGCCGTTTTCTCGACCTGGCCTTGCGCCTGCCCGACGAGTTCCGGGGCCTGGAGCCGGCGCTGCGTGAATTGCTCACGGGAGCCTTCAAGCGCGGCAAGATCGAATTGCGCCTGGCCAGTGGCCGCGACAGCGAAAATGCCTGGCCTCAGCCCACCCCCGAACAGCTCAATCGCCTGTCGCGGCTGGAAGGCAGCGTGCAGGCCTGGCTGCCCCAGGCCCGCGGCCTGTCGGTCAATGAAGCCCTGCACTGGTGCAAGGGCGGCGCCGTGGCCGAGAACCTGGACGACACCCTGCTGGCCGCGGCAGGTCGCTGCGTGGCCGGCCTGCGCGAAGCCCGCGCCCGCGAAGGCGAACGCCTGGCCGTGATGCTGCGCGACCGGCTTGGCCGCCTGCGCGAACTGGCTGCGCAGGCCCAACCGCTGGTGCCCGCGGTGGTGGCCCGGCAACAGCAGCGTTTCCTGGACCGCTGGCAGGAAGCGGTGGCCAGCGCCAACGGCCAGCCTGGCACGACGGCCGTGCCCGACGAAGCCCTGCGCGAGCGCGCCATGTCAGAAGCCGCCAGCTACGCCATCCGCATCGACGTGGCCGAGGAACTGACGCGCCTGGCCTCGCACATCGACGAGATCGAACGCCTGCTGAAGGCCGGCGGTGAACTGGGCAAGCGGCTGGACTTCCTGATCCAGGAACTGCAGCGGGAGGCCAACACCCTGGGCAGCAAGAGCGCGGCGCTGGAGTTGACCAACCTGTCGGTCGAGATGAAAGTGGCCATCGAGCAGATGCGCGAGCAGGTGCAGAACATCGAGTAGCTTTTCAGGGGGTCCCATGGGGTCCCCAGAAATCAGCTAACCCACTGTCGTGTAAGGATATTTTGTCCCGAGCCGTCCCAGGGCGTCGCAGCGAAGCGCGCGCAACCTGTGGGGTTTATTGTGGGGTTTTTGGGGTTCGCGCCGCTTCTGAGGCGCTCATCCGATCAAAAACCCCACAGCCTCACAGGAGCCTATGGGACATGAGCAGACAGCAACGACCGATCACTGACCGCGAGATCAAGGCCTGGCTCGCTGCCGGCGCCGTGGACCGCGGCGTGGGCGAAGGCCTGACCTTCGTCGCCAGCACCATCGCAGCGCGGGCCGGCAAGGCCTCGTGGATCCTTCGCTACCGACTGAACGGACGCTCCAAGGAGAAGGTGCTCGGGCGCTACCCTGAGCTGTCGCTCAAGGATGCGCGCGAGCAGGTACGGCAGGACCGAGCACAGATCGAGCGCGGCATCGACGTCACTGCAGCCAAGCAGGCAGAGAAGGCCCTGCAGCTCGAAGTGCCCACCGTGCAGCGGCTCGGTGAAGTCTGGTTCGCGAAGTACATCCAGCCGCGCTACAAGCATCCGGAAGTCGTGGCCCGCGTCCTGCGCAAGCACATCAATCCGGTGCTGGGGCCTGTCGCTCCACCCGACGTGCAGCCCGTACACATCGACCGCGTGCTGACGCGCATCGTGGCAGGCGGTGCCCCGACGGTTGCCAACGACGCGCTGCGCTACATGAGTCGCATGTTCCGCATGGCCGTGCGCAACCACTGGATCGATCGCAATCCAGCAGCCGACTTCGACCTGGTGGATGCTGGGGGCGACGAGGTCTCGCGCGACCGCTGGCTGACTGTGGAAGAGCTGCAGCAACTCGCCGTGGCCATGCGGACGACACCGAACTACGGGCGCGAGAACGAGCTGGCCGTCTGGCTGCTGCTTGCGCTGTGTGTGCGCAAGATGGAGCTGCTGTCGGCCCGCTGGGACGCCTTCGATCTCGACGCCGGCATCTGGACCCTGGCCAAAGAGAACACGAAGACCCGCGCTTCGATCCGTATCCCGCTGGCGGAACCGGTCATTGCATGGCTCAAGGAAGCCAGGGTCTTCTCATTCGGCAAGCCCTCCGTCTTTCCCGCCCGCCGGCTCGTCCGTTCGCGCCTGGGTGTGAATTGCAGGAATCGGTACGAGCACGTCGGCCCAGACACCCTCAACGTCGCGCTCAAGCGGTTGAAGGTTCTCGACATCGAGCACTTCACGGTTCACGACATGCGCCGGACGGCGCGGACGCACCTCGCCGTGCTCGGCGTCGATCGCTTCGTTGCCGAGCGCTCGCTGAACCACAAGCTGGGCAATGTCGAGGGGATCTACGACCGGCACGACTACTTTGCCGAGCGAGCCGCCGCGCTGGGAGCGTGGGCATCGTTGCTTGCGAAGGTCGAAAGCGGCAAGGTGCCCGCCAGTCCGACCAAGGCGCCCCGCGTTCCAGCAAAGAAGGCCAGGCGCGTGAGCGTGGTGGCGAGTGGTTGACTCTTGCCGACGCAGCTGGTGTCGGGGTGAACGACTACGCAGGATTTCGGCCCGAATCCAGCACGCTGCCAATCCCGCTTGCACCCTAGAGTTGCCGATATGCCTCTCTCTGGAGACAGCCCGTGCAACGCAACCCGTCCGTACCAACGCCCCGCCGCACTGAGGTGGTGACGCCGCTCTTCCTGCGGATGCCCACCGTCATGCGGATGACCGGACTCGGGCGGTCGACCATCTACAGGCTGATCGCGGAGCACAAGTTCCCGAGCCCAGTGCGCCTCGGGCCACGTGCGGTGGCGTGGAGAAGCTCCGATCTCGACGAATGGAGCGAGGCTCGGCCCGTCGCTTCGCACTGAAAGTACCCCTCTTACGCAGCCACTGTGGTGCGCTCGAAGTACTTGCACCTATCGGTGCAGGGAAAGGTCAGCTTTGCCGGAATTCGAACTCACGCAGCCGGCCACAAGCCGGCATTGCTGGACGGCCGGTTCTGAGTAGCTCAGTTGATGCGTTGGGCCAAGCTGCTCAAGCGCGTGTTCGAGATCGGCATGCAACACTGCCCGAACTGTGGCGACGAGCTCAAGATCATCCCCGCGACACTAGCAGCGCCGGTGATTGAGAGGATGCTCTAGCGCCTGGGACTGCAGACCCGCGTACCGCCGCGCGCGCCTACCGGTGGCCGGACGCTTCGAGCGGCCTGAGCCTGCCTCCAGCGTGACCGTTCAGCAGACTCAGCAACCCGGCCGCTGTGGTCGGCTGCGTCCGCGGGTATGCGGGATCTGTGGAAGTGCCTTGGCGAACTTCAAACCGAGCATCAGGTTGAGGATGCGACGACAAGATCTACATCAAGGCTGAGAACCGGGAAACCGAACCGCTTCGCGCACCATCGCAGCGACAAGCTGCAACTGCACTGACCGTGCTGTCCGCGAAGGTGCGCGATCTGATGGGCAGACGACGACAGCGTCAGGCTGGACGCGACGCCTCGGCCAGCCAGGTCAGCGCCGTGTCTTGCACGCGGTCGCCGAACAGGCTCTTGCTCAGTTCGACATCAGGCGTCACGCCTGCACCCTCGAGGCTGCGGCCTTGCAGGGTGCGGAAGTCGGCGTAGGGTAGGCGCAGCACATAGCCATCGGCCACGGGCCGTTCAGCGGAGGACAGCATGGCACCAGCCGAGCGCGCGCCAAAGAGCCGCCCGCGGCCGGTTTCCTTCAGCACCGCCAGCAAAGCCTCGGTGGTGCTGGCACAGGCTTCGTCTTGCAGCACAGCCACCGGACCGGCAAAGTGTGGCGCGCGGCCGCCAGCCTCGAGTCGCAATGCGCCCTCGCGTTGCAGCGCTGCCTGGAAATCGTCGACAGCGTAGCCATCAAAGACCGGCAGCCGCTTGGCGTCCACCGCCTCGATCGAGCCCGCGCCCAAACGGTCCAGGCCCTGGCGTGTCGCGAAAAGACCGAAGGCGCGGCGATCGAGAAACAGATGGTCGCTCAGCCGCATCGCGAGGTTGAGCGAACCGCCCGGGTTACCGCGCAGGTCGATCAGCAGTCGCTGCAGGCCGCTAGCGCTAGCCAGGGCGGCGTCCAGTTGCGCTCTGTAAGCGGGACCTTCCGCAAAGCTGGAGACGGTGAGCACCCCAGTACCCGGAGCAACCATGCGCAACTGGCTCACCAAGACCACGTTGGGCTCGCGCCCAGCCCCAGGTCGTACATAGAAGCCCATGTGCGACAGCTGGCTGGCGCGCAGCAGGCCCCGCACCGCCTGAACCAACTCGCGCTCGCTGCCAGCGGCCTTCACTGCAGCGCGCGCGGTGGCCACGGCGTCCGGCCATGTAGCGGGCAGTCGTTGGCGATTGAAGATGTCGAACTCGAGTTGCGTGACCGTGAGTTCGAAAATCTCTAGCGGCGACAGCCGCCGTGGGTCGACTCGCCGCCGTGCCACCAGACGGCCCTCCGCTTGGCCACTGCCAAGGACCCAACGGCCCTCGGCCTGCTGCGGCGCCACACCGCTGCTCGTGGTCATCAGCAACTCAAGCTGCACCGGGCCTAACGCGGTCCGGCCCGACAGACGCGCCTGCGACCCGGCGAACTGCAATTGGGTCAGGCTCAACGCGACCGGGTTGGGGCCGATGGTGGAGGCCAAGAGGCGCCCATCGGCGTGACGCTCAATCAACGATACCGTAGCGATGTCGCCGCCCTCACGCTCAAAGTGAAGATCCCAGCGGCCAAGCCAAGGTACGGCAACGTCGAGTGCCTCGGCTCGGCCGGCCTCCGCCCAACCGCATGCCGCCAGGGCCGCCGCAGCTGTCAGCCAAGAGCGTCGGGTTGTGGGAAGTGACCAGGGGCGCAGGTTAACGTTCATGCTGTTTCGGTGAATTGGGAGATTTATGCACTGCATGGTCGCTCGATAGATCCGCTTGGGTGCCGGTGGCCACCGCCTTGCAGCAACTGCAATCCAGGCTCGACGCCAAGCGGAAGCAATTGCGTCGATAAGCTTTGCGGTGGAGCTGTCTCCGGCAGCCCAGGCTGATCTGGAACGGCTCTGGGGGTCTTGCTCGACGAGGCCCGCTGGGCAGGAACGGCCGGCGTATGCGGCCGTGCGGCATGGTTTTACCGTTCAGCCGGCCTTGTCGAACGCTGCCTTCACCCAACCGATGACTTCGCTGTCAATTTCTGCGATGTCGGCAAGGTTGATTTTGTGGGAGCAGATGCTGTCGGGCTTTTCGGCTTGCAGTTTGCCTTGAGCCGCCACGCCCTTCAAGTTCAGGCCGATTTCAAAACGCGTCTTCGAGGCTGGATTGAGCGTTGCGAACTGCCTTTTTCTTTTCAGGCTGACATAAGATTTTTTCGGTGCAATTTCGAAATCGCATTCGAACCCTCGAACTTCGGTCAGTATTTTCTCGTAAAACGGCCTCAGATGCTCTTTGCCCTTGTACTGGGCTTCGATCAATTGCCCGGTATCGCTGGCGGAGGCAGCATCCGAGCCCAAGGCCTTAAGCGCAATTTCGGAGGCGTAGCCATGCGTAACGCCATGCTGTTCCTTCAAGAACTTGACGATCTCCCCGTGCTTTAGCTGGCCAAGTGCAGCAATCAGCTTTTTCCACTCGTCCAGCGACTGGCCGGTTTTTTCTTTCAGGTTGTCAATCATGGCTTGGGCTGCTTTGTCCATCATGCTTGGTAGTTCCGGTTTGTTGAGCAATCACTCGGTAGTTGCTTCCACTCAAAATCCGAGCCAGGCGGTTTTGCCTAGCTTTGATTCTCCGAAGTTCTAAAAACGCACGCGCAGCCCGACGCCGGCCGTCGAAACCTGGGCACTGCCAACCCACTTCCATTCAATCAGGCCTTCCACGGCCGGGGTGACCGCATAGGAAGCGCCGATGCCGAAAATTCCCTGGGTTCTGTTTTCCTTGGATTGGCCGCTCACACCCGCCACCGACGTTGCCACTGAATACTCAGCGCGCGCAATGCCAGCCCGGCCCAATAGGGCAAACTTCTCGGCAATGGGCAGCCTGCCGACCAATGAAACATGCGCGGCGGTGGCCGTGACATCCCCGGACAGGTTGGCCCCAATCGGGTTGCATCCCCCCTGTGCAGGCAGGCACGGCAATTGGGCAGGTGCAACCAGATCGGTCTTGCCAAAATCAATGTAGCCAAGCTCAAGGCTCAGCGATGGCATGAACTGCCACCCCAACGCAACGCCGGTGGACACGCTGTTCTGAAACACCTTGTTGTCGATGATGCGGACATTGTTCAGAGTCAAGTCGACTCGGTAGCGGCTTGCACCCAGATCGCCAGCGACATAAAACGCAGGCGTCTGGGCATGACTAGGCAGCGCCGTTGCGGCCAGGGCCGTTGCGGCCAGGGCCGCAAGCAAGCCTGTAGCCAACAGTTCCGAACCTGATTTCCTACCGTACATATCTTCTCCATCAAGAACACACAAATAGCCCGCTCTGGGGACGTTCGATGTCGAACGCGTTTCAATTCTTGTTTCCAGGCCATGGCAGGGTCCCCGGTGATGCGATAAAGCGTGCATCCACGGCGCCAGATGGCGCCGGCGCGGCGCGAAATGGTGTCAGCTCAGCGCGAGATGCTGCTGGGGCGACGCAAGACGACCGCCCTGCAGTGGCCCAGCGTCTACCGCAACTGCAGACACCAGGCGCTGGATCGAGAGCAGCGTGCCTGGTGGCTCAAGCTTGAAGCCACACTGCCGCGCCCGCCTCACCCGCCGCCGAACCCTCCTCTTCGACCAACACCCCCGAACGGGTGAGCAGTTTCATCAGTCGAGTGATGATCTTGTGCAACAACGTCTGGAGCGCTTCGTCGGTTGGCGCCGGAACTTCGATGAACTCCGGCATACCGTCGGCACCGCGCCGTTACACCCTGTCTTGCCCCAGGCAGTGCAGGTGGATGTCGAGATTGGCCGCCGAGCCAATGCGTTCTGTCAGCATGACGGCGCAGCTGTTGGCCTCGACTGCCTTGAGACACGCTTGACCGAGCAGGTGCCGCGTGATCACGCGATGCAGCACCTGCAGCGTCTTCGGCCTGGGCGATGAAGGTCGCGGCGTGCCGCTGCACCAAGCGGTGCAGCGTGGTCTGTTCCGGGCGGTGGCGCTCGTAGTGAACCGAGGCGTCATCCGGCGCCCTCTGGGGCTGCCGACAGATGGCTTGCACGTAAGGCTCCCGAAGTGGTGAGCCCGCACCGTCTCAAGCTGTACGCCGTGCCTCAATCGCCATGATTGCTGCCCATCGAGGTTTACCCGCCGTCGCGGGGCATCCTTCGCGTGACTGTAGGCGTGTACGACCGGCACCTTCGGGGCGGCGAGATCGGGTCAGCCAATGTCCGTTCAGGGTCGGCATTGACCTGTCAAACCTGACACAGCGGTCGTTCGAGCCAGCGCGGGGGTGTGGCGTCGTCGATCCCTGGTGCGCGCGAGCGCCCGTTGGCCGGGGTAGCAGCGGGCTACGGGTTCAAGTCGTCGCAATGACGACGAAAAAAACGGCGACGCGGTGCAGGAATAACGCCGCAAAGACTGCCCCTACAGCCAGCACTGAAAGGACCATGCGCTGGAACAGCGGCACGCTGTAGACGCGGCCACTACTGCGCGAGATGTACCAGCCGAGGACAGAAGCCTGCAGTCCGCTGGCAACGAGATCGATCGTGTCGCCGCTCACCCGTTGGCCCTGTGCAGCCAGTGCGGCCAACGCGGTTCCGAGCAGCGGAAACAGCAGCGACAGGAAGAGCAGCGCAAAACCGTAGAAGTGCAGCGCAAAGGTCCAGTGCGTGGCCCAGCGTGCCCCCCTGCGGCAGTACAGCGCCGCCGCGGCCAGCGCCAGCACCGGCACCATGGCCAGCACGCTGGCCTTCGCAAGAACCTGCTGGCGTTGGTTGAAGCGCTCATCCCAGCGCTCGCGGCTCAAGCCGCTGGCCGCCACTTGGGTTTGCAGGCGCGGCAGGGCCGCCTGGCCATAGGCTGGCCCACTGAGGTGCGCCTTCAACGGGATTGACAAGACTGCCAACCCCGACAAGCCCTGGGCAATGAAGAAGACTACGTTGACAGCCAAGAAGAACGCCAGCGGCGCCACAAAGCCGCGGCGCCGGCCATCACGCCATGCCGCCGTAAGCTCGCCCGGCGACAGCACCAAGCACTTCAAGGTATCCATCCACCGCGACAAGGTGCTGCGCCACACCGGCCTATCGGGCGGCAGGTGCTGCTCGCCGCACTGCGCGCACCAGCCGAAGCCGACTGCGGACTCAAAGCCGCAAGACGGGCAGCGCCAGAAGTCCATCGTCATTCGTCAGTGCCGCCCAGCGCCAGGTCGGGGTTGGCGGTGCTTTGCGCATGGACAGGTGCTGTGGCTGGCAGTGCCAGTGCGCTCTGGATCGCTGTCATTTCAGAAGCCGTCACAGGTCGAACTGCAGTGTTGAAGTGTGCTGTGGATGGTAAACGTACCGGATTGATGCGAACCCACGTCCTTGCCCGTCAAGCCAGTTCAATGGCATGCCCACTGGGGCTACCCGCCGATGGCCTGCACGCGAAGCGCCCTGTGCAGCCGGCGACCGCCGGTTTGTGGTGAAGGCCGGCAACATCGCTCCGGCGACCCGGCACCAACACGAGCGCGACGAACTCACTGATCGCGCGCTGCACACTCGCCGCTCGACCGCCAACCGAGCAGCGCGCTCCTCCTTGCAACGAGGACTCTGGGTCGAGGTCTATGCCGACGACACCAGGTAACTGCAGGCCGGGCCTTTCGACCCTGACCATGCCGCGCCCGCCTACATCGTCTGACCGGCTCGAGGCACCATGACCGACAGACTGTATCCAACGAAGACCCGGCGCTTCATGTCTGAGGTTACAGGTGCGCACCGGTATCACCGTCTTGTGGGTCTCCGTGTGCAAGGGCTGGAGCTGCCACCGGGACCGCGTGGCCAACTTCGTCGCCAAGGTCAGTAGACAAGGACGGGAGTCGTGATCGAAGACCCGTTGTCTCGCCGCACCGCTCTCTTCTGGGCTCCGCCCCAAGGGCGCGGGCCCCGCAGCTGGAGGGGCGCAGCCTTTGTGCAAAGCGCCAAGCACGTCGGTCGTGCTGACGGAAGCGCTGCGCTTGTTCTTGTCTTGCATTGCATCAACACCTACGAAGACGGCTGTTCTGCAACCAAAGCGCGTCAGGCCTGCGGCGGTAGTCGGGGAGTAGTGGTCACAGGCACGCGCTTCGCAGTGGCAATCCACAGGCTTGCCCTGTGGGTGGGTGGCTTGTCCACGGTCGGCGCGATATGCACGCTGCGGAAAAGCTTGCTGACCGCAACGGCGCAGCCCGAATCCTCCACCGTGGCGATGATGTTGGCCGGCCTCGCGTTTGCAGACAACTTCGCATCGCGTGCGCAGCACAAAAGCGCCTAAGCGTCGTTACCAGTCCTTCGGGGAGCCCAGCGACCAGACGGCCGCCGAAATCCTCCCCGCGCAGCAAGCTGTGCTCCAGTCTGCTGCTGCGCATCGGCAAGCCCAGGCTGCCGATCAGCGGCATCACGGCGAAAGGCTTGGCCTGAGCAGGCTCACACGGCTGCCGGGCGGCGACCCGGGTCAGTTGGGCTGGTGTTGCACCTGCAGCTGCGGGCGCTGCGGGTCGGCGCCCGACACGGTGAAGCGATAGCGGCCGGGCTGGCCAACCATCAGGCGCAGGTTGTCGCCCATTGGCGCCAGTCGCGCGTCCTGACCCAGTTGAAGAGGCGGTGCCGACAAGGCGGCGCCCAGATTCAGCCGGCTCCAGTCATCGGCTGCCACCTTGAATTCGGCCAAGCCCGCGTCCAGGGTCAGCGTCAATGCCCAGCGAGCGCTGCCTTCGGGGCTGAACGCGTGGGCGGTACCCCTGTTGTTCATGCTCCCGCGCAGCAGCAGCGGCACACTGGTTTCGGCGGCCAGCGGCAGGGGTTGCTGTTGCAGCGACACGGCCGGGCCGTCGCCGTCCAGGACCAGGCCGCGCGGGCCATCGACACCAGGCGGGCCGAACACCAGGTCGATGCTGCGGTTTTCTACGGCGAAACGCGTCGCTGACAGCGGCACCAGCGGTGCCCGCTGCCAACCGCCATCACGCAGGTGCGCCACGCCGTTGAGCACCTCCACCGCCACCGACCGGCCCGGGCCGCGGTACAGGCCCTCCAGTGCCGCGAGATCCGCGCTCGGCAAGGTTTGCGCCACCACCTGCCGCGGGGCATAGGCCGCCCAGCCCACGGCGCGGGCCACGGCGCGCAGCAGCGCCTGTGCCAGGGCGGTACCGCCCTGGCCGTTGGTCATGACGACCACAGCATGTTGTGGGCTACTCGGGCTTGCGCTGGCGGCCAGCAGAGCTTCGAAACCCTCGTTCAGCCCGGTGTGGCCGAACACGCGCTCACCGGCGCGGGTGTCCAGCACCCAGCCCAAACCGAAGCCGCCCGCCTGCGCGGTGAGCATCTGCCGGGCGATAGCAGGCGACAGCAGCGGGGATGGGCGGCCGGCCAGGTGGTCTTGCAGAGCGGTGGCCACCCGGCTCAGGTCAGACGGCGTGGTCCACAGACCGGCGGCGGCGAGCTCGGGGTAGCTGTGCCAGCCGCCCGCCACGGGCTGGCCTTGGCGGTGGCCGCTGGCCACGTTGCGGGTGGCTGCGTGGCCTGTGGCCGAGTTGCCCGCAATCAAGTTGCCGGACGCCGCTTGGCTGGCGTCGGCTGCCCGCAGCGGTGGCCTGAAGCTGCTGAGGGCCATGCCCAGCGGTGCCAACACACGGGAATGCATCAAGTCGGCGAACGGCTGGCCTGTTTGCGCTTCGAGCAGGGCCTGCAGCACGACATAGCCGCCGCCTGAGTAGCGCGCCTGTTGCCCTACCGGCCCGTCGACCTGCACGGCGGCGGTATTGGCCGGGGCTGCGCCGGCCAATACCTGCGCTGCAGTGGGCACGCGTTGGCCTGCGGCATAACCTGGAAACCCCGACACGCCCAAGCCGGCGGTGTGGCTGAGCAGCTGGCGCGGCGTGATCGCGGTGGCTGCCTGCCAGCCCGGCACCATGGATCCGATGTCCTGGTCCAAAGAAAGCTGGCCGCCGTTGGCCAGCACCAAGGCACCGAATGCGGCGACGGGTTTGGAGATCGACGCCGCTTGGAACAAGGTGCCGGTGTCGACCTGCCCGCCGTCGGCCGCATGGCGCCGGCCCCAGGCCCTGGCCCATGCCAGCTGGCCGTCACGGAACACCGCTACGCTGACGGCTGGCACGCCGACGGCGGCCATGCGCGCCTGCAGGCTTTGCGGCTGGCTGTGCTGGGTGACCAGGCTACCGGGCAGGTCGGCCACGATTTGCGCCACCAGCGCGTCTTCCAGGGCCTGGGTGACAGCGTTGGCCGGTTGAGCCGGGCTGACTTGGCCCAGGGCCCCGGCAGTAGCTGCCAGCATCAGGGTACAGGCCAGGGCCCGGAAGTGCGTCGTCATGGGATGGTCAAAGGTGGAGGCGGCAGTGAGGCCGGGTGGTGGCGCCGCACGGTGGGCCTTGCGGTGGTGCGGTATGCCGTCCGCGACAGCGCTCAGGCCGTCAGCCGCAGCACGGTTGCTGCCGCCAGCAGTGACACCAGATAGTAGCCACCGTTGATGGCAAACAGCCCCAGCGAGGGCTTCTCCCAGCCCAGGCGATGCAGCAGCACGGGCAACACGAAGCCCAGCCAGGTGAACCCAGCCGCGGACAGCACGTGCTCGACTGCGCCTGGCCCGGGCCCTGCAAGGCCCCAGCTGGTGGGCAGCCACACCGCCATGGTGTTGGCCAATACAAAGGCCATCAGCAACGCGCTCAGGGCCGTGAGCAACAGACCCCGCGCCAAGGCGGCTCCGGCGTGGATGTGGTCGGCCGGCAGACCCACGGCGCGCGTCCAGGCCCGGCCGAAAAGCGGTGTGTACCAGACGAAGCTGATGAAGAAGATGACAGCGGCAGCGGCGACGACGCCCAGCGGGTTGATGGTGATGGTCGGCATGATGTTGTGGTTGGCTTCGGATGGGAAGGGTTTGGATTCGCTTGGGTTGGGTTCTTTTGCCCAGGGTGGCAAAGCAGGGGGAAGCTACGAATTGCGTCAGGTCATGGTGCTTGCGGCTAGTGATGGCCGTGTTTGAGGCCGTGGGGTGGTGTGTCGATGAATGCACTTTAGGGACCGCACAGACCCGCCACAACGCAGCCAGTGCTTCGTGCAGCCCGAAGCCCAGGTTTGCAATGGCTGTCGGGTTGTGGCGAACTCGGGTTCACCCCACAGGGAGCCTCTTGTGCAAGTCAGGGACCGCATCGTGAATGACACCCATCGGGCACAACCGGCAAGGCTGTCCGCGCCACTGCCGCAGTGTTTCGAACTCGCTCAGCCCTTGTTTCGCCTGACGAAGGCTTCAGCCTGTGACTGCGCAGGCGAAGCCCCATGAGCACACTCAGTAGAAGTTCCTTGAGCAGGACGTGAACTTTGGGGCGCGATAGATCGTCGAGCTTGATGTGCGTGTGCGTGTGCGCGCGGGGGGCCGTTGCTCATGCCGTAGCCAAAGGCGTTTGGCCGATGACCCACCCCTGCGGAACAGGGGCACCGCCGCCGTTGGCCGAGGGCAAGCCGAGTTGGACCGAACTGCCGCCACCGAGGGCGCCTTCTGCTTGACCCCTGCTGGCGGCCGTTGGTGGCTGTTGGTGGCGACAGCCGTTGTCCTGGGTCGGGAACCAGTCAGCACTGGTGCACCCTGCTGTGTTCTGTGCTCTCAGCTGGCCGACCTCACGCCGCCCATTCCGCCGGATTCGCGCTCAAGTCCGGATGCCCGCCAAACTGCTCGATGACGAAATCAACAAACGCTCGCACGCGGGCCGGCAATTGCTTGCGGCTGGGGTAGTGCAAGAACAGTTGCAGTCCGGCCAGGGTGTGCTCGGCCAGCACCAGCTTCAGGCGGCCGGCTCGCAGCGCGGGCAGCGCCATCGGCTGGGGCAGTTGGGCAATGCCCAGTCCGGCCTCGCAAGCGGCCAGCAGGCCCCGGTAGTCGCTGCAAACAAAGCGGCCAGCCAGGGAGCCGGTGGTGGGCAGCATGCGGGGCAAGGCCGGGCCATCGGGCGTGCTACGGCTTTGCACCATGAACGGGGTGGGCTGTTCGCGGTCGGTGAAATGGGCAACCAGCAGCCGGTGTTGCGCCAGGTCATCGGGCGTCAGCGGGCTGCCGTGTTCGGCCAGGTAGGCCGGCGCAGCCAGCGTCAGCATGCGCAGCGGCCCCAGCGAGCGTGCAACAAAGGCAGCGTCCTGCAATGCGCCCACGCGGATGCCGACATCGAAGCGCCGGCCTATCAGCGGGTTGGCGTCCTCGCTCAGCTCCAATTCCAGTTCGATGCCGGGGTGGCGGTCGAAGAACAGCGGCAGCGCCGGGATCAGGTAAAGGTAGGCCACCGGTGACACCGCAGTCACCCGTAGCCGGCCGCGTGCGCTCTGTGTGTCGTCTTTGGCCTGCCGGCAGGCTCGCTCCAATTCGGCCAGCGGTTCGCGGCATTGCGCCAAAAACGCCTGGCCCTCGGCGGTGAGGCTGAGCTGGCGCGTGCTGCGCGCCAGCAGGCGCACACCCAAGCCTTTTTCGAGCCGGCTGATGTTTTGACTGACTGCCACGGCCGAGATGCCCAATTCGCGCGCCGCTTGTGCAAAGCTGCCCAGTTCGGCCACCCGCGCAAAGTTCAGGATGCCCCGCAGACTCTCCATACCACCCTCCGACTGCAAACCAAAAGTTTACTTTGCATGAAGAAAAGGGGCGGTTGTTCGTAGGTATCAGCGCTTCTACATTGGCTTCACCGGGCTCTTCCGGCGCCGTTCAGAAAGCAAGCGCCATGAAATTCCTCCTGCTGTGCCAGATCCAGCCCGCCGCGTTTGACCATGCGCCTGAAGCCGCTCAGCAGCATATGCAGCAGGCCATGCAGGCCTACAACCAACAGTTGATTGGCGCCGGCGTACTGGCTGGCGCAGGGCAACTGGCGATGCCGCACGAGGCGGTGCTGGTCAGCCATGTCGGCGGCCAGGCCCGTGAATCCCGCGGCCCGGCGCTGGCCGGCGATACACAGATCGGCGGCTATTACCTGCTGGACGTGGTGGACGAAAAGGCGGCGGTAGCCTGGGCTGGCCAGTGCCCGCTGGCACAGTTCGGCGCGCTGGAGGTGCGCCAAGTCGCCTATTCGCCATTGTGAATAGGGACCACCTGCCAATAGACACAAGGACTAGGCCGCTGGCCCGCTGCAGTCGCCTTCAGGCCCGCAGCCACAGCCACAGCAGCAGCGCAGCGGCACCGGCCAGCAGGTTGCACGTCATCACCATCGCCGCCAGGCGCCAGCCGAGATGTTCAGGCGACCGGGCCACGCCGATGGCATGGGCTGCCCGGCTGGCCAGCAGCAGCAGGCCGTAGCCATGCAGCAGCGCTGCGGGCAGGCGCGCCAGTTCCAGCAGCAATAGCAGCAGCAGTGACAGCGGAACGTACTCGGCAAAGTGGCCATGCACCCGCACCGCACGCTGTAGCCGCGTATGGCCCCCATCGCCCAGCGGCTGCTTCAGCGCCACGCGAAGGCGCACCACCCACAGGGCCAGCGCCGCATAGAGCAGCGCCAGCGCGGCGGCGTACAACCCGGTGATAGAAACGAGGGCTGGCATGAAGGCATGGACCTGAGTGGGCACCACGGGAGGATAGGCGTTGCAGGCAGTCAATTCTTGACCCCTGGCCGCCCTGGATCTTGAAGCGCAATCCGTGGGTGCTGTCTGGCGTTGGGTGCCCCATACCGCCGCAAGAGGGACAGAAGCAGCCTCGGCCGTCGCGCTAGCGCGGCGTTATGCTGGGTCATGTCGTCGATGGCTTGCGCGCAAGGCTCCCGAAGTGGTGAGCCCGCAGGGTCTCAAGCCGTGTCCTGCGCATCAATCGCCATGATTGCTGCCTATCGAGGGTGTACCCGCCGTCGCGGGGCATCCTTCGCGTGACTGCTGGCGTGTACGACCGGCGCCTTCGTGGCGGCGAGATCGGGTCAGCCAATGTCCGCTCAGGGTCGGGAAAAGACCATCGACCAGCCGCCCGACAGCAGACATCCGTCCTCGCCGGCGGCTGCGGCAAGCGATCGTCCCGAGCAAGGCGCCGGATAGAAGGCGACTGCTGCGCTCGTCGATCGATAAGCACACAACAGGGTGGCGCACCACGCCGGCATTCGGCACCGCGGGTGCTCAGGCGGTCATCGTGACTTTGAGAACGGCACCGATCAACAGCATCGTGGCCATCACCTTCCCCCAGCGCCAGGTCGTGAACCAGTAGCGCTGGTTCACCCAGATGGCGCGATGCAGGCGCCCCAGACCCAGCAGTACCGCCATGGCCGTAACGAACGGGCCCATCAGGCCCACCGGCTCGGGCGCGCGCTGGATCAGCAGCACCCACAGCAGTGGCCAAACGATTGCATCGACGGCCGCGAGCATGCGCCGGCCGGGCCAGTCAGGCGCGTCCGGCCGGGGTTCGCGAGCAACCAGCAGCCACATGATGGGTTCACACCGCCCACGCGGCTCGTTCAGCCTGGTGATTGCCGCAGCGGTTCCGGCAGCCAGCGCTTGCCGGCCAGCCGCGATGCCGCTGCAGTCACCAGCGCGTCCTTCTTCATTGCTTCGACGCCGCCACCGGCGAGGTCAGACCCGGCTTCCTTCAGCGCCGCGACGATCTGCGCCTTGGGCACGTGTTTCAAATAGCCCTCCGGGGTCGGCTCCCACCAGTCGGCCATGTCCAGGCCGAGTACCGCCGCCAGGGCGTTGGCGCTGGCCGCTGCCCCCGCGCCCGGCGGTGCGTTCAACGTCAACGCACTGCACAGCGCGAGCAGGTCGATCAGTTCGGACTGGGGCAAGCCGATCAACCATCCGAACCACTCGCCCTGGTGCTCGGGCAGGTGGGCCTGCCACGCCTCCTTCGCCTGCTGCACGGCCTGCCATGCCCGGCTCGTCTTGAGGTCATCGGCCACGGCCTCCAGGGAATACGCCGACAACTGCGGCGACACCTGCAGCGCCGACGCTTCGGGCGGGTAGTCGGCCCCGAAGGTACGCAGCACGAAGACATGCACCATCGATGCCAGGGCCACCGCAGTGTTCTGCGCGAGCATCGCCTGCAAGGCCATCGTTCGATGCGCGGCGAGCCGCTTGGCCAGGGCTTCGCTGCAACCCAGCGGTCGGCGTTCCGGTGCTGCAGATGACGACGGCGAGCCCGGGTGGTCGCTGCCCGTGCCGTCCTGACTGCCGCGATCCGCCTCACCCGTCGAACGCGCACCAGTGGCCATGGCCTTGCGATCCTCGTCCCGCACCAGCCCGCGCATCACCTCGACATCGCCTTCGCGGCCGATGGTGACAATGACGCCCGCATGGGCCTTCTGCTGCTGCGTCCAGGTTTTGAGCGCCTCGTGCATGGCCTTGCGCCGCGCCGCGATGTCCTGCTCTTCCAGGCCGATCATCTCGGCCTCGTCGGGCGACCACTCCGGCGCGTCGTCCATCGCCCGCGCCTGCTGCTCCAGTTCAGCAGCGCGCCTCTCTAGCGCATCGAGTTCCTCCTGCTCGGCCGCAGTGGGCTTGCGGTTGACGTGCGCGCAGGGCGCAAACTGCCGCAGGGCCTGCGAGTCCACGCTCAGCCGCGCCTCGACCCACTTCCAGCCTTCATCGCGCACGGCGCCGGCCAGAGCCCCCAGCTTCTCCGTCGCCAGCCGCTCCAGTAGCGTCGGATCCGACAGGAAGCGGCTCTGCTCGTCGTCGAACAAGTCGCGCCGCACGGCACCGCCCGCCGCCTCGTAGACCTCGATGCCCACGAAGCGCACCAGCGCGCTGCCTGCAGCCTCGACCTCGCCGACCGTCAGCCGACGCCGCAGCGCGGCCGGCGTCCTGTCCCAGGGCTGTGCGTCGAACCAGGTGCGCTCCTGCACGGCATGGTCATCGCTCAGCGTGAGGGCCATCAGCTGATCCAGGTTGATGCCGTTCTCGCGGTACAGCGCCAGCAGCTTCGGCGACAGCGCCGACAGCTTCAATCGGCGCTGCACCGTGAGCATCGACACGCCGAACCGCGCCGCCACGTCCTCGACGCCCTTGCCCTCGTCGATCAGCGCCTTGAAGGCTTCGAACTCGTCGGCCGGGTGCATGGGCTCGCGCCCGCTGTTCTCGGCCAGGCTGACCTCCCGCGCACGCTCGGGCGGCACCAGTTCGCACAGCACCTCGTGCCCCTTCGGTAAGCGCCCGCGCTGCTGCAATAACAGCAGCGCACGCCGCCGACGTTCGCCGGCCGCCACGGCAAACTTCACTTTGCGGGCTTTGCCCTTGCCGATCACCTGCTCGGTGACCACCAGGTTGTGCAGGAGGCCCTGCGCGTCGATCAGCGCGGCCAGTTCTTCGATCTGTCCGACCGAGTGACGCCGAACGTTGAACGGCGACGGCGCAAGCGCCGAAAGCCCGATCGAGAGCAATTCCTTTGTGTGTTCCATGACCTGAACTCCTTTGGTTGAAGACAACAATCCGCAGACATCGCGACACACGCTCAGGGCGGCGCACCGGGCCATGGCAGGCTCCATGGCCGGGACTGCACGGCAACCGTTCGTAAGAACTGTCGTCCCGCAGGGTTCTTCGCAATGCCGATTCGGTTTCGCACGTTCTTGCCCTTCTGCATTCACAAGGCACCTGCCCTAATTTCCGAGGGAGCCGCTTCCTTGACTGGAAGGGCTGTTTGCCCTCGGCGTCAGGTGCGTTGTTGAGCTGAGCTCTGCCCCGCATTCGTCGGTCGCCGTGCGAGACCGAAAGCGCCGCGGAGAAGCGCGAGCGCAAGGGCACCGTGGAATAAATGGAAGGGGCCCGCCAGAGTGAAACGGAGGCGGGAAGGCGGCCGTTTATGCCGCGAAAGGCTCTCGCGCTCGTGCGCGCGGCGCTACGGTTCGCACAAGGGGCGACCGATGAATGCGGGCGCGGCCAACAAGCCGCCGAGGATCTACAGCACTGCCTCGAAGGTCGGCCCGGCCGAGATGGACATCAGCGCGACCTCCATCACCGGCGCGAAGCGGTGAGACGTTCTGGGACTGCTGCGCTCCGCAAGCCACGGTAACTGTCGTCACAAGTTGGATACAGGCGCGTCGTGGACAAAGCACGTGCTTATGTTCTCGAATTCGGCTATAGCGGCCGCCCATCCTGGCAAGCCGTTGCACAGCCGCCGCTCCGAGCGGTCCAACGGTCTTCAAGACCCGCTGGAGCACGGATGAGCACTGATTGCCAACCACCCGCCGCCTCGCCATCGGCGGCGATCGAGGTGTCCCCGCCGTTCAGCAAACGGCGCGTGGATCGGATCGACGAACCGGCGCGCCCACTTGGCGCCAAGCGCGCAGCATTGCAGTTGCGTCGCCAGAGCGCGCCGCTTGCTGCTGAGGCCAAAGCCCAGCGCACCAGCACTGGTGAGCGAACTCTGGCGTCGAGGGACGCCACAGTCGAGTTCGCCCTGCGCGCAACGGCCTTTGGCCTGCTGATCGAGCGAACGCAACGCCAAGCCGTCGGCACCCGCCTTGTGCAGACCATGGTGTTCGAGGACCAATCGACGTTCGACCGCTGGTGCGATTCAGAGCCGATGCGATTCGAAGATCCGATGCTGTACGACCGGCTTCGCCGTGAAGGCCATGAAGCACTCGGCGGCCAACGGTGAAACGACGAGCCCGGCCGCGCTGACGCGCTCGCCGGACTACGGCGCGCGCGTGATCGACATCCTGCCCGTCATCGGCGACGCCGATTCCACCGAGTCGGTCGTGTCGCTGTTCCGAGCGGCTGTCGCCGGCCTGGGCGCGGACGCCGGCGTGTTCATGAGCTACCTGCGAGACGATGCGACCCGAGCGTCGTACCGATCCCTGTTGGCCTGCGACCCGGTATGGGGATCGGAGTACGCACGTCAGGGCTGGTTCGAACACGACCCCTGGTTGCGCCACGCCACCCATGAAACCGAGCCCATCCGCTCTAGTGAACTGAGATTGGTGTCGGCCGACGAAGCAGCGTTCGCGGCCGCCTCAGCCGCATTCGGCTTCGCCTCGGCCGTCATCGCACCTGCACCAACCTGCGTCGGCCTTTCACGCGTGGGCGTGCTCTGTTTGGGATCGCAACATGCGGACTTCTTCGACGACGAGGGGTACGCAAAAGTGCGTGTGCTCGCACGCGCCTTGGCGATGGAACTTCACCGCTGGATGCTGCAGGCCATCCGGCTGGAGTTGCTGGCCAAGTCACGTTTGACCGCCGCAGACATCGAACTGCTGCGGCATGAAGAGGCTGGGCACAGCAGCAAAGTCATCGGGCTGGAATTGAACATCGAGGCCAAGACGGTCGACTGCCGGTTCCAGCGGGTCAGCGCCAAGCTCGAAGCGCCCGACCGGCGCACAGCGGTTCGGATCGCGCGGCTCTACGGCATCCTTTGAGCACCGCTGTTGAAGTTGCCCCGACGAGTCATCCGTGACGCCGCCAGACATCGACCTCCGTCGCCACTGCCTCGGTCGTCAAGGATGCCAGCCGAACGACACGGAGCTGTCCCGTCCAGCCGGAGACCTCGGTGCGTGGGTCAATGTAGGTCGCAATGATTTCCGTCAACGCGTCGGTCACTTTCCCCGCGTTGGTCAACGAGCGCCATTGCTCAATGACAGCAGCAGCCGGCGACATCCCCGAGGCCGAAATGGCCTGCAGCAGTGTGTTGATGCCTGTGCCCATGGCCTGAAGGCGGTCGGACCATGCGATTGCACGGGCGCTCACCGGAACCTCCAGCCTTGTGCTGATGGACCGGTACAGCGCATCGCGCAGCGCGGGCGGCATTGCGAGTCCACCAAGGCCGGCAAGGCCCATGCGCATCCACACCGGTCGCTGTGGATCCAGCTTTCGCAGCGCATCGAGTAGGGCTGTCTCAAACGCCGCTTGAGAAGGCGGCGTATCACCCTGCAGCGTCAGCCCCGGCACCAGGCGTTGCCCTGCCAGGGCCGTGAGGTCGATGACTTGTTCGCCCTGCTGCACGAGCCTGTCGACCACGCGGCATAAGCCGCCTGCCGGAGGCGCCAAGAGGGGCCGGAAGGTCAGGGCCCGGGGCAGGAGTTCCAGGCCGGCGCTGACCCAGCGTCGGTAGTTGATCCAGCCACCGCCGAGCACATCGACCCTGAAGCCTGCAACTCTGAGCGGACCGGCCCAGACCAGGCCGTCCAGACCGCCGCGGTCGCAGTAGACCAGGACAGGGTCGCCTGGTGAGAGCCGCTCGACCTGTGCCGCAAGGGGGTACGGCATCGAGGGTTCGGCTTCGCCATCCATTGCTGCAATGCCACCTCCCATCGACGAGAACTGAGTACCGGCAAGGCGATCCGCAGCAACCGGCACGTTAACCGCCCCGGGCAGGTGATCCTCTTGGTACGCCTCGGCACTACGGGCGTCGATGACGAGGGCGTAGGAAGCGAATTCCTGGACCTCCATCTGGTGCGGATGCACCAGCGAGTCGAGAGACGCCAAGTGGGTGGGCATCGTGTCCGACCTGCAGCGGGTGTGCTGGAAAACGGCCCGAATCCAGCGCCGGGCCGATGGGGTTTGAGTCCTAGAGTGACTTCACGGTGTTCAAAGAGCCGGCACGGGATGCCCCCTCCAAACCACCGCCGAACTGAGGGCTCTGAACATGAACCAACTGTCGAATGTAGACCTGCCGTCGGGCCCTGCCAAGTGGCAGGAATCCTCCCTGATGGGTCGCCCCCACACCAGTTGGGCAAGCGCGATCAGCGCCCTGTTGCTCGCTTTGGCGGCGCTCGCTCCAACCCCGGCACGGGCCGTGGACGGGTGCCTGGTGTTGCTGTGCTTCGCCGCACCGAGCTGGCGCTCCATCCCACAGTGCGTGCCGCCGATCAAGCAGGTGCTGCGCGACCTGTCGCGTGGCAAGCCCTTCCCGACCTGCGGCATGGCCGGTGGCGGCAATTCGGCCAGCCACGCCTGGGCCAGCGCGCCGAGCTACTGCCCGCCGCAGTACACGCGGGTTTCTGAGGGCGAAAGTGGGCCGATCTATTCGTGCGACTACAGCGGCGCCGTGTCCGTCTCGGTCCAGGGGGCGCCCTTCGCCCGCACCTGGTGGACGATGGCGGGCGACACAGTGACCGAGTTCAGCCCGGCTGCAAAAGCCCAGCTGGGTACCTGGGACACGCGCTTCGACGACGACTACGCCGCGTGGCTCGCCGCCCTGCCGCCGCCGGCCCCACCGACGGACTCGGGATCCTGAGGCGTCAAACCATGGATACCTCCGTCTTCCTCGCGCTGGCACTCGCCTGCGCACCCCAGGTGCACGCCGACACGGCGCACGCCCTGGTCAGCGTCGAGAGCGCCTTCAACCCTTGGGCGATCGGCGTGGTGGGGGGTGCACTGGTTCGCCAACCCCGGCACCGGGCAGAAGCCCTGGCCACGGCCAAGGCCCTGCTAGCCGCCGGCTGGAACTTCAGCGTCGGCCTGGGCCAGATCAACGTCGGCAACTTCGAACGCCTGGGCCTGACGCTGGACTCCGCGTTCGAGCCGTGTACGAACCTCGCGGCCATGCAGTCCGTGCTGGCCGAGTGCTTCGGCCGGGCCCGAGCCCCGGCCGCAACTGCGACCGCGGCCACGACGCCGGCCACGTCCCCACCCGTGGACCAGGCGGCGCTGCGCCGGGCCCTGTCCTGCTACTACAGCGGCAACTTCGCCACTGGCTTCCGCCATGGCTACGTGCGCAAGGTCGTGGCCGCCGCTGGCACCAGTTCGCTTGTCGCTTCGCGTGCCATTCCCCCCGCCCAACCGAAGGAGAAGACATGAGACACCTCGCATCGATCCGGCGCGCCGCGCCGTCACTGGCATCCGTGCTGCTGGCGACGGTGTCCCAAGCGGCCCTGGCCCAAGGCTTCGACAAGATCAACACCACGGTCACGAACATCAACACCATCCTGGTGACGATCTCGATCGCGGTGGTGACCATCGCGATCATCTGGGCCGGCTTCAAGATGATCTTCCAGGGCGCTCGCCTGGCCGATGTCGCCAACGTGCTGATCGGCGGCACGCTGGTCGGCGGTGCAGCCGCATTCGCCAGCTACATCGTGACCTGACCGGCGGGCCCGACCATGCAAGGCGAAGCCATCTACAAGGGCGCCACGCGCCCGGCCATGAAGCTGGGCATCCCGCTGGTGCCGCTGGTGGTGCTGTTCGGCACCGGCATGCTGCTGATCATGTGGGGCGGCACCCTGGTGAGCTGGTGGATCGCCCTCGGCGTGGTGGTGGCCTTCGTGCCCGCGCTGCTCTGGATGCGCTTCGTCACCTCCAAGGACGACCAGCGATTTCGACAGATGTTCGTCGCCGTGAAGCTGCGCCTGCACGACCGCAACCGCCGCTTCTGGCATGCGCGCAGCTACGCGCCCACCCTCTACCGGGGAGCCCGCGATGCTTGGCATGTCTAAGGCCAACGGCGCCGACCCGCGGCCGGGCCGCAGCAGCTTCAGGCCCCGGCACTGGGCGCAGGCCCAGGCGGAGAACCCGCTGGCCCGCTTCGTACCGTTCTCGTCGCTGGTCAGCGCGCACGACGTGATCACGCGCGGCGGCGACTACCTGCGCGTCTGGCGCCTCGACGGCGTGGCCTTCGAATGCGCCGACGAGCACCAGATCAGCGAGCGGCACGAGGCACTGTGCAGCCTGCTGCGCAACCTGGCCGGCGGCCAGTGGGCAGTGTGGACGCACCGCCTGCATCGCGTCGTCAGCGACAAGCTGCATGACCCCGCGCAGCCCGGCTTCGCGCGCGACCTGTCCCAGGCCTACCAGGCCAAACTCCGCGAGCGGCGGATGATGAGCAATGAGCTCTACCTGACGCTGGTATATCGGCCCAACGTCTCGCGCGTGAGTCGCGCCCTGCAATCGACGCAGCGCACGCGGGCCGCCATCGCCGAAGCGCAGGCCGATGCACTGCGAGTCATGGAAGAGCGCACGGCGCTGGTCGGCCGGGTGCTGCGCGGTTTCGGCCCCGAACTGCTCGGCAGGCGCGAACACCGTGGCCGAACCTACTCCGAAGTGGCCGAATTCCTCGGCTACCTGGTCAACGGCTGCTGGCGGGCGATCCCAATGACGGCCGGCCCGCTGTACCGGACGCTGCCGACCGCGCGCCTGTCGTTCGGCGGCGACAAGCTCGAACTGCGGCAAGGCGACAAACGGCGCTACGCGGCGCTGGTCGACATCAAGGAGTACGCCGGCGCAGTGGAGCCCGGCATCTTGAACGCCCTGCTCTACGAAGCCAGCGAGTTCATCCAGACGCAGAGCTTCTCAATCCTGCCGCG